>NZ_SNWS01000010.1:0-329086 GCF_004362255.1 Kribbella sp. VKM Ac-2571 | reverse complement strand
ACGTACAAGGTCGCGCTACCGCTGCATCCGGAGTACCGCACCATGCCGATGGTCTGGTACATCCCGCCACTGTCGCCCGTCGTCGACGTGGTCCGGGAAACCGGCGAAGACGCCGAGAAACCGGAGAACCTGTTCGCCGCGATCGACGCACTGCGGATCCCGATCGAATACCTCGCCGAACTCTTCACCGCCGGCGACGTCGCCCCGGTCGACCGGGTGCTGCGCAAGCTCGCCGCGATGCGCTCCTACATGCGCGACATCAACCTGGGCCGCGACCCCAACGCCTCCATCCCGGCGTCGGTCGACATGAGTGAGGAGCAGATGTACGACATGTACCGGCTGCTCGCGCTGGCCAAGTACGACGAGCGCTACGTCATCCCACCCGCACACGCCGAGCAGGCACACGACCTCGAAGAGATCGCGTGTTCACTGGACTACGAAGGCGGCCCCGGCATGGGCGGCTCCGGTCCGTTCGGCGAGGGATCCGGCACACCGACACCGATCGCCGTCGAGAACTTCCAGATGCTGCAGGACCGTCAGACCTCGGACACCCTCGCGGCACCGAACGACAAGGCCGCCCGGGTGAACCTGCTCAACTGGGACGGAAAAGGCAGCCCCACCGGTCTGTTCCCACCCAAGTCCGACGGCCCCGCAGCAATAACCGACGCCGGGCCGCCGGACACCAGCCACGACGGGCAGACCGAACCCGGCGGGACCGGCGGACTCACCGGAGGGGCTGACCACCGATGAAGCGCAAGCCTCGCTTCCAGGGCGGGCTCACCGAGGAGCAACTGACGACGGCCTGGCAATCCGCGTCCCTCCTCCTCGCCTACCCCGACCACCAGCTCCCCGACCACCTCGATCTGATCCATCGCGCGTCCCGTCAGCTTCCGGACCGGGTCGGCGAACCGTTGGGCGCGACCGTTGGCCGCCTTGCCGACACCCCGATCGCTGAGCTCGAGGCCGACTACGTCGAAACGTTCGACAGCCGCCGCAGGCACAACCTGTTCCTGACCTACTTCGCGCACGGCGACACCCGCAAACGCGGAGTCGCCCTGCTGCGGTTCAAGCAGACCTACCTCGCCTCCGGCTACGAACTCACCGACAACGAACTGCCCGACCACCTGTGCGTCGTACTGGAATACGCCGCGACCATCGACCACACCCGTGGCCGCCAACTGCTCCTGGACCACCGGGCCGGCCTCGAACTACTGCGCCTGGCACTGACCGACACCGGATCCCGCTGGGCCGGGGCGGTCGAGGCCGTCACCGCGACGCTGCCCCCGTTGCAGGGCAACGAGGTCGAGGCGATCCGACGGCTCGCGGCCGAAGGACCACCCGCGGAAGAAGTCGGACTCACTCCATACGCAACGCCGGCCTTCGACACCGGCCCTGCCATGCCGAACCCCGGCGCACCGACCCCGCTGCCGATGCCGACCTTCCCCGGAGCGCGCTGACCATGGACACCTTCTGGTGGGTAATCGTCCCCTACATCTGCCTCACGACGTTCGTCGTCGGCCACATCTGGCGATACCGCTACGACAAGTTCGGTTGGACCACCCGGTCCTCACAGCTCTACGAGGACAAGCTCCTGCGGCTCGGCAGCCCACTGTTCCACTTCGGGCTCCTCGCGGTGTTCCTCGGCCACGTCATGGGCCTCGGCGTACCGAAGTCGTGGACCGAGGCCGTCGGGATCTCCGAAGGCCTCTACCACTTCATGGCGGTCTCGATCGGCGCTGTCGCCGGCATCGGCACCGTGGTCGGTATGGCGATCCTCATCTACCGCCGCCGTACCGTCGGCCCCGTCTTCTCCGCCACCACCAAGATGGACAAGGCCATGTACGCCGTCCTCGCAACGGTCATCCTGCTTGGGCTGGCCAACACCGTCTTCGCCAACATCTTCGGCCACTACGACTACCGGGAAGGCGTCTCGATCTGGTTCCGCGGTGTCTTCCGCTTCCAGCTGCATCCTGAGCTGATGGCCGATGCGCCGCTCACGTTCCAGCTGCACGGCCTCGCCGCGATGCTCCTGTTCGCGCTGTGGCCGTTCACCCGCCTGGTCCACGTCTTCAGCGCCCCACTCGGCTACCTCACCCGCCCCTACATCGTCTACCGCAGCCGCGACCCACAACTCGGCACCCACCGCTCCCGCCGCGGCTGGGACCGCGTGAACTGACTCACTCGTCGCCGGCGGGAGCAGCGATCACATTCGGCCCTCGCGATCGGGACCTACGACCTTTGCACCGACACGACCAGCCGCTGTACCAATGAGAGATGAGCACGCACGACCCAGAACACCGATGGTTCGAGCCGGCACTCTTCCAGCACCTGCCGCCCGAGGAGTGCCGAGACCTCCTAGCCGCCAAGTCAGTAGGACGAGTCGCCTTCAACGGCCCGGACGGACCACAAGTACTGCCCGTCAACTATGTGGTCCACCGCCGCAACATCGTCTTTCGGACCGCGAAGGGCAGCAGGCTGGCCGACGCGATGCGCAACAGCCGCGTCGCCTTCGAAATCGACGACATCGACGAATTCCTCCAAAGCGGGTGGAGCGTCGTAGCCGTCGGCGACGCCGACCTCATCGATGACCCCGACCTCCTCGTTGAGCTCTGGGGAGACCAAGGCCCCAAACCATGGGCGGTCGGTCTACGCACGCAGTTCGTGCGGATCACACCAACTCGTCTGACCGGTCGACGCGTCCTCCAGCGCTAGTGCCGTCGGCCACCACTCGAGGATTTCGTCCCCAATCGTGCGGACGTGTGGCCCTGATGAGTCCGTCTGCGCCGCAGCAGTCTCGACAGCAGCCTGAACGTCGATCTGGCAGTGTGTCCGCCGGTGCCACCGAGCACGGCCGCCGGCACGGCGTGTCCGTGATCGACGGCGGCTGCCTCTGCCTGTTCGATCCGACGGCGGACGTCGGCCACAAGGCGATGCGTGCCGTCCTCACCCTCTCCGGCACGACCCCTCGACGAGTGTGAGCCACGACCGCGCCGACGGGCCCCAGTCACCGAACAGGAGCAGAAGACCGCCAACGGTGTAGCAGACCATCACCAGCAGCAGTGGCAGCTGGCCGCTCAGCGCTCCACGCCGGGGAAACAGCCTGACAGCGGTCGTACGCTGACATGACACCGAGGAGGTGACCACCGACAACAGCGGCCATCTGAACAGTGGCGATGACGGTGACGTGAGCGGTGATCCCGGTGTTCACCTCACGGTGAGCCGTTCTGAACACGTTCCACCCCCTGCTGAGCGGATCGCTCAGCAGGATCAGCGTGTGCTGGCCCTCGAGCAGGAACATCGTTGCGTAGTGGGCGATCACGTAGCCGAGAACGATCGGTACGACGGAATGCGCGAACGGTCCCGGCAGCGCGGTCGGGTGCGTGCTGTCTGCGGCGAGCGGGTGCAATGCCGTTCTCCTAGGGTGAGCTCACGGGAGTGGTGCGCGGCTGCATCCACGGAACGTCGTCGCGAGCACCCGGCAATCGAGCTGACGGTCTGCCGCGACGTCTACCGACGCAAAGGGCCTTGTGGCCCATGGATCTGGCCCCTTCGGCCCTCATCCGGCATGCGTCGGCGGGCTGTAATGGCAGTGGGCGAGGGAAGCCAGGCACAAGGGTACGGAGAAGCGGGAACCATCCGCGCACCGTACAACTCGGCTCGCTGCAGTAGCGGCGATGGGCTTCCCTCGCTCCGGGAGGTCAGCAGGCGCGGATGACCAGGCTCGACCCGAACCAGCGCCCGCTGAGATGCGCTTGCGCCGGACAAGCAGCATTGCGCCTGGCCGGGACGGTGGCGGTCATCGCGTCAGGCACACGATGCCCAGGCATATGCCGTCCGTTGCACTCAGCACCCAGCCCCATGGTCCTACGCCGACCTCCGCACGCCCAGAGCCGGACTCAGCGAGTTCGATGCTCGCCCCGGACCACGTGGCTTGCACCGCTCCTGCACGTGACCGCGCAACCACGCAGATACGAGACGCGCCTTCAGCCAGACACGCGCCTGATTGATGCCGTCAATCGTGTCGTCGGAACTCAGGAGGCGGCAGGGCCCATGGACGCTGGCCGAGCTCCCAGAGGTCCCCACCCGGCGGGACCCATGCCACCCGGCTGAACGAGGGGGCCGCCAGGCCCTTCGGTCAGGGGTCAGGCGACCCTTCGGCGGGACCCACCTCGGCCACATGCTGAAAGTAGGTAAGAGGAGGCAACGAATGAACACCTGGACACGTACAGGACCCGTCGTCGTCGAGGTCGACGGCAGTACCGACGGGCCGCGGATCGTCGGCTATGCCGCCCGGGAAGCACTCCGCGCCGGGGCTGAGCTGGTGCTCGTTGCGCCCCACCACAATTACTCGCCGTACGCCCCGATGATGCCGCTCTGCGACCCGCAGGGGCCGGCGGCAGCGGCGGAAGAGATTCTCCGGCAGGCGGTCGAGTTCGTGCGGCACTCATACGGTGACGACCTGGAAGTCAGCACGACGGCGAGGGAAGGCTCGCGGCTCAGGGCCATGCAGACAGCCGGCCGCGACGCACGGGTCCTCGTCGTCGCACGTGAGCATGACAGCGGTCCGGCAGGAATCGTCTCGGCACAGGGCAACCTCGCCCTGGCCGGGCGCACCTGGTGTCCCGTCATCGTGGTCCCGGCAGGCGGGACGCCGCGCTCGGCCGAGAGCGGCGTCGTGGTCGGGATCGACGGTACGCCGTTGTCGCTGGAAGCTGTCGAGTTCGCCTTCCGGACCGCGGCCGAGCGCAGTGTCAACCTGACCGTGGTGCACGCCCACCACCATCCGTACCGGCATCTCACCGCGGACGACGGCACCTGGCAGGAGCGCGGCGCCCTGACCGTCTCCGAAACGCTCGCCGGATGGCACGAGGAGTATCCAGAGGTGAAGGTGACCCGGCTGCTCACGACCCGCCCGGTCGTCGCTGCGCTGGCGCACGAGAGCCTTCAGGCCGCTCTGGTCGTCGTCGGCGCTCACGCCGGCCCGTTGCCCATCGGCGATCCCGTCGCCCGCCAAACCATCGCAGAGATGACCTGCCCGGTCGCCATCGTCGCCCATCACGTCACCCCGGCCGAACACGCCCGAGGGCGCCGGACGCTGTCCTCCAGGCCGGACGTGGTCGTCCCAACCTCCTGAGAGTTCACCACCAGCGGCCGAATCTGGATGTTCGTCCGGCTGTGGATGATCGCGGGCCGACCAACGCCTCGATGGCAGCGCCGGTCCCCTGTCTCGGCACTACTCACCGCGCAGCAGAAGATTCGCGCCACCTGGGCACCCTCGTACGGAACGGACACGCTGCCGATCGAGCGAGGAGTGGGTCCGTCGCGACTCTGATCCCTCCATCACTACCCGTCTGCTCGACCAACGACTAGGTTGCAGGAGCTGCGCGCCGCGACCGGCTTGTCTTCGGAGCACGAGTTCGCTCGCGGCGGCCCGACCACAACAACCGCTACTCGGCCCAGCCCTCCATGGCACCAGCCTCGTCGTGTGTCAGATGCATCCGGAGAGCCTCTCAGACCGAGGAATGGCGCGCCCTCCAACTACTGCCGCGCACGTCCGCTTCAAAGGCGAAGGTCTGATCCACAAGAGCACGAAGTCACGAGCCGGCCTGGGTCAAGCTGCTCGATTTCGAGACCACCCCAACCAAGGCGGTCGAGGACCTGATCGCTGCAGTCCTGATCGCGGTAGTCGTAGTACTGCAGGAACATGTCCACGCCGGTGTCGATCAGCCGCTGCGTTGTGTGCGGGTCCAGAGTGTCGCTACAGGTGCTGGCGACCAGGTGCGGGTAGAGGACCAGTGCGTACAACTGGAGGATCGCGGTGTCCACGTCAGGCATGGTCAGACGGCCGGCCGCGATCAGACGCTCGAAGGCGCCGCGAGGGTGGGGCGGGCACGGTCGGGGCCGTGCTCCCGCCAAGCCGTGCCGAGCTCAGGGAAGCGCCGCACCTCGCTCGTCACGAGCCTGCGCAGAGCCAGCACCTCGGGTTGGATCATGCTGGCCACCCACGCCGCCGCGGTCCACTTGAGCGCGGCGCGCAGGTCGTCGGACTCCGCCAGGCGCTGCGCCGTACCGGCGCTCGCCTCGCCGAGGGCGCGCTCGAGCGCGTGGTCGGCGCGGCTGTGCTGATCATCCTTGGGGTGAAGGCGTGGCGGAGCTGCGGGGCTGAGGTGACGCCGACCGAGTCCCGGCCGGTACGGGTGGAGGCTGGCGGCGCTCGTTCCGCATGGCACTCCTGGTCTCCATGTCCAACCCGAAGGCGGCTGGTGTTCATGATCGCGTTCTATCCACATTTCGGGCCGGCCGACCGGCCGCTGATGCCCACCACGGCCCTTCTCGGCACAGTCCAGGTGACGCTGGAGACGGCCCTCCACCTCGGGGCTCGCCGCGCGGTTGCCCGCGCCGGCAGGTGGTTCCGGCGGCCGAAGATCCGGCGCCGGCTCGAGACGGTGAGCGGCAGCGTGCTGGTCGCGCTCGGCCTACGCGTGGCGGTCAGCAGCCACTGATCGGGACCACCGGGTCCCCCGCTACGTACGGCGCCGCTACCTGACCGTTCACGTCGCCCGGCGACTCCATCGAGAACGCCGACGCGGCCTTCCGCGCCCGCCGCAGCCGGGCGTCACCGCATCCCCCCGAGAGGTCCAGCGCGCCCACGACATCCGCAGATCCACCGGCCGGGTCGCCCTCGTCGTGCTGGCCGCCATGTCCGGCATGGAGCGCGAATTGTCAACGCAGCCTCATTGAGACTGGTCGGGTTCGGCTCGACCCCGGCGAGGCTACCTAGCTTGCTGACCTCTACAGGCTGTCCCGGGCCGACCGGACCTCGCTGCTGGAACTGACCGAACTCGCCGGCATGCGCTCGCTGGCTGACGAACTCGGCTGGGTCACCGCACACGTCTTCCGGAAAACCACAGCGACCATTCTGGAGGAGTCGGGCCAGTCACCGCGACAGATCGCAGACCAGCTGGGTCACGCGCAGACGACAACGACGGTGGACGACTACGTCGGTCGACGGGCCCGAAACCCGGAGGCGGCTCGCCATCTCGAACAGGCTCTCCGCGACATCCACGAGCAAGGGCGTCTAACGCCGGAAGGACCTGCGATCTAGTGGCACCGCGGAGCGACCGATAATCGCAAAGCGGCGAGTAAGCGGCGAGTTCGGACCCGGAAGTTCATCAGTTCCGGGTTATATGGCCAGGTCGGAGAGCCGGTGAGGGGACTCGAACCCCTAACCCCCGCTTTACCAGGCCATACCTCTCGTCGTGCCGCAGCACTACCCGAAAATAGCCGTTGACCTGCTTACTCTCCAATGGAGAGTATGCAACTGTTGACCACCGTGCTCGACATATTTCGTTCAATCCGGTGAGTAAAACGGTGAGTTGCCGTGAAGCGCTCGCTGGAACCTGACGAGGCTGGGCCGGTCGCTTTCGCAAGGGCGGCCGCTAGTGTCGTTGGCCCAACTGCATGCAGTGGTCGACCAGTGGAAACCACACTTTAGAGATCGCTGATGCGGTCGACGGTCTGAGCTAATGCGGCTGTCGAGAATCGACGAGTTGAGAGTCAGAGGCCCGTGGCTGGCCCGGACGCGCGACCTCCGCTGCTCGTCGGTGAGGTCGGCGGCGTTCAGTTCGGCACGGACGAGATCTGCGTTGAATTTCCACTTTATAGACTAAATGAAAGCAGCGCATAATTCCGGTTATGCGCTAGACTATGGCTGTGGATGACTCAGCCGACGACACACCCGGCCCCCTGGCGTTCCGCCCCGCCGAAGCAGCGGTCGAGCTGCCACGGCCCGACGGGACGACCGAGGCCGCGGTACGGCGGACCCTCGGGCAACGTCGACCGCTACGGGCTCCGCATGGCTCGCCCATGGTCGACCGGCTCGACCTGCTCGCCAGCGCGCTGACACCGGAGCTGACTGCGCTGGTCGTGCTGTGGCTCGGTGGCACCCGGCGCGGCAGTCGGGACACCCGGATCGCCTACGCCGACGACTTGCTGCTGTGGGCCGACTGGGCCCGCCACGATCTCGGCCGAGAACCCTTCAGCCTCGACCTGCACCGGGGCGAGGTCACGATCTGGCTCACGCGCCAGCAAGACGCCGGCGCCGCCGTCTCCTCGATCTCCCGGAGGCTGTCGACGCTCTCAAGCCTCTACAGCTACGCCGCCAGCTGGGGACTCCCGGTCGTCTCTCCCATCTCCGTCGACGACCACCGGCCCAGGATCGAACGTGGCCGCCGCGCCACCTCGGCCCGCGTGCTGGAACCCGGCCAGATCATGGCCATGCTCGCCGCAGCACGCGACGTCCGCGACGCGCTCGTCGTCGGCCTGCTGTTCACCGACGCCCTGCGCGTGTCCGGGATCTGCGCAGCCAACGACGAAGACCGCCGCGATGAAGGCCGGCGTACCTGGCTCAAGGTCACCGTGAAGGGCGGCACGACCAAGCTCGTGCCCCTCGACACCACGGTCGCCGAGCTCCTCGACCTCTACATCGTGACTCGCCCGGCGTGGACCGGCCCCGGGCCGGCACCGCTGATCGTCGACGCCAGCGGGAAACGGCTCGACCGCCACGACGTCACCCGCATGCTGCGCCGGCTCGCGCGCGCCGCGGGCATCCCCCGCCCGGAGAAGGTCACCCCGCACTCAATGCGCGCCTCGGCCGCCACCGACCAGAAGCGCCGCGGTCTTGCCGCCGAAGACATCCAGGAACTCACCATGCACGCCGACGTCCGCACCGTCATGATCTACCTCGACAACGACGGCCGGAACGAACGCGTCGCCGCCATCACCGACGACCTCGGCCGCGTCATGACCGCCGTACCTCAGCACCTTCGCCGTCCAGATTAAGGACACCCCTAGGTGTTCTGCCCTTCCGGGTGTGCGCCACTCGCATACTTGCACGCGCACTCCTCGGAGCTTCGGCGCGTGCTCCACACCACACTGGGGCGGGACCCTCAGTGCTGCGACCCAGGCCCCTGCAACGTTTTCCCCTGTCAGCGGCAGTAGTGGGTGCGCGCAGCGAGTTGCACCGGCAAGGAGTCGGTCAGCCTGAGGGAAGGTCGGCATGGGAACTAAGTGGGAGCAGATCACCGAAAAGGTACGCAAGTACGCGCTGCCGATCGTGCAGACGGTCTCGGCGGTCGTGAACATTGCCAGATTCATCAAGGACTTCTTCGACCTGTAGGTCGTGGGCCGGTCCGCCGGGAGGTCTTCCCGCGCGGGCCGGCCCTGCAACGTTTTGGCGCGAGCGCGGCAGTAGTAGGTGGCAGCGTCCAAGTCTTGTGTAGGAGGTGAGCCGCGTGATGGGTTGTCTGGACCAGCTCTGTGTGGTCTTCGTGCTGCCGGTTCGACGGCGGTTACGAAGGCCTGGGGGGAACCAGGCGAAGCGCATGGACTGGCGACGTCATGGATGAGCCACGCGCACCGGAGACGATTGTGGTGGATCGTGCCCAACAGGCGATGCTGACGCCTGCCGAAGAGGCCGCATTTGACGCGTTCTACAGGAAGAACTGGAAGAAGGTTTGGGCTGTAAGCGTCCGACGAAGTGCCGGTGAACGGGAACTTGCCGACACAGTCTTCCAGGAGGTCTTCGTCCTGGTCGGCCGGAAGTGGCGCGAGGTCCAGGGCATGAAGCCGGCGCGGCAGCAGGGCTGGCTCTTCACCTCTCTCGGGAACATCGTCAGACACGAGTACGCAAAGCAGCTCACGCGGCTGGGGCGCGAGTGTCCAGCCGGCGATGACTATGACCTCGAGTCAGATCCCGTCGCGCGCAACGACATCGGGGTACGGCAGCGTCCTGTGGACGACGTGGTCCTTGATCGTGTCACCTATCAGCAGGTTCTAGCGCTGGCGCCCAAGGTGCTGAGCGAAAGGGAGTTCTTGGTGGTCGTCATGACCCATATCGACGGCTTCCCGCGAGTCGAGATCGCCGGCATGCTCGGCGAACGTGCGGGCACGATCCGGTCAGACCTGCACAGAGCCATGAAGAAGCTGAGAGAAGCGCCGGAGCTTCGACGACTGATCGAGCATTTCAAGGAGGGACGACGATGAAGCGCACGCACCTAGCTCAATGGCTCCGGCGGCGCTCCGAAACGGCCTTCTGGAAGCGAATCAACAAAACAGCCCGAGACTTTGAGCGCGAAACTCCCTTCGACTCGCGGGCCACTGACCGGCTCTGGGCACGCCTTGCTGCCGAAGGCATCGTTGCGTCCGGCCAGACCCAGACCCAGACTGACGAAACCCACTCGGTCAGAGTTGACGATCCCGGTCGTGATGCGAGTTTTCGCAGCGCACCGGCACCCACGCCAGCGGCGCCAAAACCCAGCTCGCTGAACGGACGTCCCGCAACATCAAGCTCGAGAACGCAGGATACGAACCACGACCGCGATCAGAAGCGACCATGGCACTGGTCGCACATACTGCTGAGCCCGCTGACGGCCGCCGCCGCATGCATCGCTTTTCTAGTCACGTTCTCGCTCAACGGCTGGCAGGGCGTGCAGGTTTGGCAATCGGGCGGCGACGGCTGCTGCGCTATGCAAGGTCCTATCTCGACCCCAACTCCGACGTACTCGAGGGCCCCGGTTCCTAGGCCGGTACCTGAATGGCATCCGTTGCGCCCAATCAAGCTCCCGACTGGATGGAAATGGGACGACTTCCGGGTCGCCGTCAAGCACCCGGATGCGACGGTAGCGACACCGCCTCCCGTAGTACGGATTAACGGTGTTGGTGGTTCGATCACTTCGTGCAGTGCTGTCGGAGCCCAGTCGATGTATTTCGAGGCGCCGAACGCAAACGCCGTCCAGATCCAAACAGTCGTGGGCGTCGTAACGCGCTCTCAACGGGTGTACATCAAGGTCCTGGCGGACGGCCGGCAGGTCGCCAGCAGCATATTTGTGACCGACTGGAGCACCCGTGTCCGGATCCCGCCGGATGCTGGTCGGTTGGAGGTCGTGGTGTCGATCGAGTCCTCCGCTGGCTGCAAGGCTCTCCCCGTCCCAGTCGTGCTGAGGCTGACCGCCGTCAGCTGAAAGGGCACTTCCCTCTCACTCACTGAGCGCGGGAGGAGTACGGCTCGTGCCCGACCAGCTTCGCCCGCCCTTGAGCCGACCCGGCCAAAGGGATTGTCTGCTGACTCCGCGGACGTGATCGGCAGGTGGGCTCATCGCCCAATCGTCGCGCCCAGGTGGCCACGTGAAGCAGCCAAGGGAACGTAAGTCGGCAAGGCTGAGTTCCCACGGAGAGGCCAGGGCGTCAGGTCTCGATCGGCAATGGCTCCAGGAGCTCGGGGCCGACCAAGCCCTAGCTGTTACTTGTCCAGTTTCGGATCTCTCAGCAGAGCGTCTTCCACCTGGACCTTGCGCGGAAGATCTGGTGCCCAGCCCACGCCGCTGTGGGTGAGTGCGCCGTGCAAGAACGCAATGACGAAAAACAAACGAAGATGTCGACGATCACGATCGGGATGTAGGCGCCTTCCGGCACAACCAACAACAGACTCGCAACCAGTGCAGCGATCAGCAGTACGACGATGCCCCATCCGAAGGACCGCAGCCTGTCCCTGCGGACCTCCTGCACGCTGGCGACCTCGACAAGAATCAGGGTTCGGCAACCAGGGCAGGTCCTGGTTTCGACGGCCGAGCCTTCCTGTGGTGTGGTGAATTCGACCGGGCTTATCACGTATTTGGTGGTGTACTTCACCTCGGTCACCCGCCACTCGGCCGCCTGGCTCCGGACATGACCCAACTGGTACCGCACGACGGGCTTCAGGAACAGTCTCATTGCGTCACCCCAGTGCGTCTCTTCGCGTGAGCCGAGAACAGCGTACTAGGCGACCCGTCCGCACAAAGATTGAAAGGGCTGACAACCGTTGCCCCCGGCCGGTTTTGCGCAAGGACAGCAGGTAGCCGTTGCGTCGCGACGTGCAGCCAGCAGATTTACTGCGAGGGGTCGGGCGATCACTTCGCTGTACTACACCGTATCGTCCGCAACACTGAATACCCCTATGGGAGGACACGACGTCACTCCACGGGGTGTTTTCGGTCGATTCTCACGATCTCTAGCGTCGCCTCAACGTTCTCCCAAGGAGAACCAAGGGACGAGGAGGTCCTGAGTTGAAGACCTTACTGAAGCCGCGGCAGTGGTTGCGCGGCGGTGTGCTCGCCACCATGCTCGCAGTGGTCGGCACCGCGACCGCGATCACGTCGGCGTCGGCGGCCACCGCCGGATGCTCCGTGGTTCCGTTCACTCCGAGGGTCGAGAGCGGTTACAGCGTCGTCGCAACGAACAGCACGGCCTGTACCGGACCGGTCTACAACGTTCGAACGTCTGTGAAACTGCTGCAGTACAAGCTCGCCTGGATCACCGCCGCGAGCAGCAGCGCATCATGGGGAACGGTCTCGGTGTCGCGCTACGGCTATGTCAACGCGTGGATACATCCGCAGCCCACCGCGGCCTGCTACCGGTACATCACCCAGGCGTCGGTGAGTTGGACCTACTCCAATGGAAGTCCAGGAGTCCAGACGCTGTACTCGCCCACGACGACACTCCGGCTGGGTGGCACCTGCTGACGCCCTCAACCGCAGGCGCCACAGGCCTCTGACCCCGAGCGCTTCCGTGACCGGCGTGGCTGCGAGTTCCGCCGGCCATCGCGGGAGGACGTTGCTGGAGCACGATCCGCGCACGTCAGACGCTCGCTCTGCACCTGCCCACGCAGGAGATCCCGAATGAGAGGAGGTGAACGACGATGTCGACCAACCCGACAATGACGCTCGATCTCGAGGATCTGGAGGCACTTCGCCTACTGGACCCGAACGACCTCGAGGTAAGCGAAGCGCAGTCCTACGAATTGCCGCGTGCGAGCCTGATGCCGCAGTGCGGCGGCACTTCGTGCGATCCGGGCGCTTCTTGCTGCGAGTTCAGCATGTGAACAAAGGTCCTCTGCGGTCGTTCAACGGCAAGCGGCCGCAGAGGATCGCAGCGCGGAATGCTTCGCGCCCCTGGGCCGCGAGATCGTCGCCATCGCTTGGGACTTCTCATGCTGCGCTCGATGCCTTGTCGTGCAATTGAGCGCTTCGATGTCCGAATCGGACGTTCAGGTCGGGCTCGGGAGCCGCGAGTCGGCGGAGTCAGATCTTCAATCCAGGAAAGGAGCGGACCACATGAGTCGTGAAGGACAGCCGACCTTCGTCCGAACACTGCCTTGGCTGATGGCCAAGGCCGACGCCGACTCAGTAACGCTGATGGCGGGGGTTCGAGCTCTTAGCTATCGGGGCGGCGCAGCGCGGTTGCTGAAGTACGTCCTTCCCCTGCTTGACGGACAGCGGACAGCCGTGGACATCGCGGAGTCGGTAGGTGCGCCGCACCTGGCCGAACCGATCGCCAGAATGTGCCGCCGGATGGTGGCGGACGGGTTCGCCGTGGATGTCAACGACGGCGCGGCTCAAGGCTGGGCACCGTGGGCTGCCTCTGACGTTCCCGCATCCACGCGTCCGCTCCATGTCGTTGGTACGTCGGACGAGTACCGGGCGTTCGCCGCGGCGGCGCCCGCTGGGTGGTCGCCTGAGCACGTTCACATCGACAAGCTTGCGGATGCGGACAACGACAGCGGCGCGATTGGCATCGTCTGGGTCGCGGATCGCAACAGCCGCGACGTCGCGGAGTGGAACGAGGTCGCGTGCGCCAAGCGGCTGCCGTGGTTGCCGATCAGCCATTTCGACGGCCAGATGGCCGCGGTAGGTCCGCTCATCGTTCCCCCGGACACCGCGTGCTTCGAGTGTTACCGCCGTCGCCGTGCCGCTGCACTGGGCCTCGGCCTGACGGGTCTGGAGGTGAGTTCGGTCGCGAGCACCCATCCGGCAGACGATGTCGCGATGCCGTTCCTAGCCGGGTTGGCGATGCTGCTGGTGCATCGCTGGGTGACTCGTGCGGACCCATACGTGCCAGGCGCGGTGTGGACCGTGATCCCTGGCCACGGGGTGCAGGTCGGGACGGAATTCGTGCTCCGTGTGCCGCGCTGCCCTGTGTGCCGGCCGACCGCCGCCACGTCCCGTACTGCGCCGTGGTCGGACTACGCGGTGAACGAACGATGATCGGAATCGAGCGACTGGCAGGTCAGTTCGTCGGCCTCTGCCCTGCGCCCCACGAGATGATGTACTCGGCCGGTGGGCCGCGGATGAGCGCGATGGGTACACAGCTGCACCACCCAGAACCGACGTTGGGTCGTCACACCGTCGCGAAGGGCTGGGGCCGTGCCATGGACCGCGAGCAGGCGCGTCTGGCCGCGCTCGGCGAGGTCTTCGAGAGGTACAGCCTCAAGATCGGCGACCCGTCGAGGATCAGCTTTGGGTCGACTGCTGAACTACGCCAGCGCGGGCAACGCCCGATCGCACCGCAAGCGTGGAAATGGTACTCCGAGAAGCAGTACCGGGACGGGTTCGGCCTCGGCCCGCCGCCCGACGAGGAGGAGACGATCGCATGGTTGCCTGGCTTCGACCTGGCTCAGGGACAAGAGGTTCTTGTTCCGGCAGACACATGCCTCTTCCGGACTCGCAACAACCGGCCGTATGACGCACGGTCCCAGGAACGTAGCTGGCCGTTTTGGATGGCGACCACCAGCAACGGCGCTGCCTGCGCAGCCGACGCATTTACCGCATGTCTGTCGGGACTCTACGAACTCCTCGAACGCGACGCATTCATGCTGATGTGGTACCACCGACTCAGCTTGCCCCATGTCGTCCTTGATCCACACAGCAGGGCCGGTCGCGTCGCAGAACGAATGCTGGCCCCGGCACGGATCGAGTACCGGTTGATCGACCTCAGTTTCGTGCACGGCATCCCGACGCTGATCGCGATCGCCTCCCGAAGAGTTCTCGACCGCATGGTGTACGGATTCGGCGGTGCCGCCGGCGGGGACCCTGAAGCCACCGCCGTCAAGGCCCTGACAGAAGCCGCAGCCGGGTTCGATTTCCTCCGCATGATGACGGAGGCCGACAACGTCCCGACAATGACGGCTGGTGACGTGCGTGACTTCCTCAAACACACGTACTACTACGCAGATCCGGCTCACCACGACGCGCTCGAGTTCATGCTCGAGCCGCCCGCCCGGCGATCGATCGCGGAGCTTCCACGCGGCCCCCAGGGTTCTCCGGTCCACAGACTCCGCACCCTTGGCCGGCAATTGCAGGCTCGCGAGATCCAAACCGTGGCCGTCGACGTCACACCCGTCGAAGGTCCGAGTGTCGGTTTGGTTACGTACAAGGTCGTTTCGCCGCACCTGGTTCCGCTCGAGTCGGATCACAACCGTCGTTCATTGGGCCACGAGCGGCTGCGCTGTGAGCCGACTCGACGAGGCTGGCGCACGGGGCTGCCCGAATGGCAAGAGCTCAACCACGAGCCACATCCGTTCCCGTGAAGAAGGAGGATCTCGTGCACCATGTTGCCACGGTCAAGGGCCTGCGGAGGCTACGAGACGAGACACCCGATCCGGCCGACCGAGCGGAAGAATTCCACGAAGCCTCGAAGTTCCATCGGGCAACGTTCGGCAGGATGGTCCATCACCAGCGGTTGTCTGTCGACCCCGACGTCGCGGCCGGCGCCCGGCTGGGAGCGCGGACCCTGTCGCACTTGCCGCAGCGGCCGCTCGACCGCGACGATTTCGAGGCGGCATCACGGGACCCGCGTTTCGCCTCGCTCGTGCGCGCACCCTCGTGCCGCACATTCACCGGCGAAGCGCTCCCGCCGCAAGTTCTCAGCCGCCTTCTCGGACTCAGCTATGGCGCCTACCCGCAGAAGGCCGCCACGGGTCGTCGTCGCCGCCCGCTTCCGTCCGGCGGTGCGCTGTACCCGCTGGAGATCTATGTCGTCGGCGACGTCGACGGCAGTGGGAACAAGGGCGCCTACCACTACAACGTCCTGGACCATGCACTCGAGGAGGTTCAGCGTGGTCTGCCCGCCGAAGCTGTGCGAGGGCTCGGGATTCAGCAAGATCTACTAGAGAATGCGGCGCTGATCGTCATCATCACAGCAGTGTTCAACCGCTCCCGATTCAAGTACGGACCCCGTGGCTATCGATTCTGTTTGATGGAGGCCGGGTCGCTTATTCAGCAGCTGCAACTCGTGGCGCAGGCGCTGGGCCTGGGTTCCGTTGCGTTCGCCGGACTCCTCGATGATGCGGTCGAGGACTTGCTGCGCATCGACGGAGTCGATGAGTCCTTCGTGAATGCCGTGCTGGTCGGCCGAACCAGTGTCGATGCAAAGCTCGGGGAAGGTGCGTCCGGTGCGCAGACAACTTGACGGCCTCCCGGCTCTCGGCGTTGGCCTCGGGTATCGAAGGGAGCTCGCGGAGCAAATCACAGCCAACAAGCAACACATCGACTGGCTGGAGATCATTACCGACGACTTCATCGACGATCCGCAAGGGTTCGCCTCACTCGCCGACCTGGCTGCGAACTTCCCCGTGGTGACCCACGGCGTGGACATGTCCATCGGCTCGACGGATCCCCTCGACATGGCCTACGTGGAACGTGTCGCCGCGGTTGCCGCGGAGGTCGACGCACCGTGGGTCAGCGATCATCTGTGCTTCACCGCGGAGGCAGGTGTAGATCTGGGCACTCTCACGCCGGTCCACCGCACCCGGGACCGAGCAAAGGCCATCGGCCGGAAAGCACAGCAGGTGCAGGATCGCTTGGGCAGGCCATTCCTACTCGAAAACATCACCTACTACGTAGACCTGCCGGGAACCATGACGGAAGCACAGTTCATTACCGAGGTGCTCGATCATTGCGATGCCGGCCTGCTGCTGGACCTGGAGAACGTCGTCATCAACAGTGTCAACCACCAGTTCGACGCTTGGGAATTCGTCGATGCGTTGCCGCTCCAGCGAGTCGTGCAGGTACACGTCGCCGGGGAAGGCCGTGATTCCCAGGGCGCCGGTATGCGCATCGACAGTCATGACGGGCGCGTGTCCGCCGAATGTCTGCGTCTTCTGACACATCTCGTCGACCGAGCCTCTGTGCGGGCCGCGATGGTCGAACGAGACAGCAGCTTTCCGGAGGACTTCACCGAGATCCTGGATGACCTGAATCGAGTCAGAGCCGCCTTTCATGGACGGACCGCCAATGCGTCAGGATAGTGCTGAGGCCGTGCAGGCCCTGTTCGCCCACCTCCTGACGCAGCCGCTCCACCGTGAAGTGACACAGGATGCGACCGCAGCGGTACGCCTCAACTGCGACGCTGCGGCGGCACAGCTGATCGAAGGCCTCAACGAAAATCACTTGCGGATCGCCAGCCATCAGGTGCGCGCCGGCCGGAAGCATCGGCTGCTGCGGATCGTACCGCTCAGCATCGCGTCTCTCGGAGACGTAGGTGAGCCAATCATTGAGGAGTACCTCGACGTGCCCCTCGAAGCCGGGGACCGTGCGAACCGCGCTACCAATGATGCGCTGCGATTTGCGGCGCATCTACAGCGTCTGCCCGGCGTCGCGGTGTCGTATGGTGACGTCTGTCGCTTCGAGGCGCTCCTTCGGGATGTCGCCGGACGTTTTCTCCTCTCCCGCGGAGAGAAGGCGGTAGGGCAGTGTCCGCGGCTCTCCACACTTGCCGAGGTCGCAAGATTCGGCCACAAAGCGGCCGACGGATATGACCGGATACGGCAGGGCGAGCCGATCGACGAGTTGCCGGCCCGGGTGACTCGCTACGTCTTCGCCTGCCGATCTGGTCGGGTAGTCGTCCACGAGGTATCCGCCCCGATTGCCCTCGTGCTCGAAGCATGCACCGGCTCGCGCAAGCCGGCCGACCTCGCCGATTTGTGCGGTGTGCGAGCGGCTTCTGTCGAATCCATCCTCGCCTGGGCCGACGGCCACTCCCTACTCACGTGAGTGCGCGGTTTCCGGTCCTGGCATCCCACAGGACCTGATAGCGGCGCCGCCCCTGCGGGCATCTGGGGATGCATCGGCCGTGTGGACGTCACCCCGGAGATGTGGGCCGAAGGCATCGACACGCGGCCTCTCGCCACCGGATGCAAGTGTGACCGGGCTACACCGTTGGGCAGCACATTATGCACTCCGTCCTCGCAGTCGCGGTCAGCCTCCCCATCCAGACCCTTGTGCCTCAGTGTTGGATCAGGCCCACGACCGGGACGGGAGGGACGTGGCCAGTTGCCGGAAGGGTCTGCGCCAGGGCAAGGCCGACGTCGACCAGCGATGATCGGCGGAGGCGAATGACCTCGGGGATCGGAGTCCAGACCGACTCGATGGTGTCGCCGTTCGGCTCGGGCCGGAGTTGACCGCCAGTGACACGAACTTGGTAGAAGATGCCCAGATTCTGATGTTCGACTCCTGCATGCGCCTCGGCCGCAGGGATCACTCGTGAGTCCACGCCCAGCAGTCGTTCGACCACTGCGTCGCAGCCCGTCTCCTCAGCCAACTCACGGATCACCGCGTCGAATGGATCCTCAGCGTGCTCAACCCGACCGCCCGGAAGAGTCCAGCAATTTGACGCGGCAAGGGCGAGCAGGACTCGCCCGTCCTCGATGCACACCGCGTACGCCGCCAGCCGAAAGGTTCCCCGCTTCGACTCCCCTGCGTTCGCAACGGCTGTACGGTCTGTTTCTTGACTCATTGGATCCTCTTTCCGCTTCCATTGAAACTCGCAACCGAACACCGGGACAGGGAGGGCCTAGCTCGGGAGAAAGCCGCCGGCTGCTCTGCGCCCAATGGGCTTGCCTCGAATCCGATCACGTTACTGGTCGATCCGAACGTCTGGGAGTTCTTTCCCATCGGCGTCGTGGGATGCTCGTCGTTCGTCTGAGAGTCCAGCAGCCGCCAGGAGCTTTTGGATCATCACGTTCTTGCCCTGGCCGTACTCGTCGATATTCTCCGAGGCGCCGAGCCGGCGCTTGACTTCGGAGTACTCGTCGCGAAGGACCGGATCCGAGCGCAGGATGTCGCGGACGGCCAGGTGGTTGCGGAGCGGGAGCGAACCTTCGACGACCACATACGTGTTCGTTCCCGCCAGGCGCTTCGGCTCCTTGAATGCCCACCGCAGCGGAACCCCCGACTCGCCGAGGGAGTCGAAACCGAGCCAGCCCAACGTGGCGGCTGCCGCAGGCACATCCTGTTCCGCGACCACGATGTCGCAGTCGATGACTGGCTTTGCGGCGAGGCCCGGAACCGCTGTGCTACCTATGTGCTCGATCGCCATAACGGGCACGCCAGAGGCGGACAGTGTGTCCGCGTACAGTTGCCGCAATTCCTCGAATCGCTGAGGCCATCGCTCGTCGTACTCAACTACCTCAATCACGTCGACTCACCATCCAGGCGTGCAAGTTCTGCGGCCGGCCGGGCCACACCTTCTTCAAAACTGACCAACCCCCGGATACGCACGGAGAGCGAGCAACGTTCGCGCAAGGCCGCACCCATCATCGGCGGTCGGCCGGGCCGTTCGCCCAGGGCAACTGAGAGCGTGAATCGTTGCTCGCTGTCCTTGCGTAGGCCGCGCTACGGGTGCACAGTGCGCGAATCGGCGACGATGTCGGCCAGGACGTGCTCGCGCGCACAGTCGGAGTCATTGCCCGGATACGGGCCATGGCAGAACGAGTTGCCGCCGTTGTTCCACCACACGGCGCCTGCGAAGTGCTGGCCGAGCATGCCCTGCCACGCGTCTCGCATCAGGGTTGCGCCGGTTGCGGCTGGATCGCCGTCCGGCGGGTCGGCTTGAACGCCGAACTCTCCGACGACCGGGTTCTTCGGTGTGTATCCGTCGGTTGCCATCTTCGATGTCACCGGCGTCCAGTGGTCGGCGAATGGGTTGGGATTCTTTGTCCCGATGTAGATGTCGAACGCATCCGCGTCGATCACCGAGCTCGTGCCGGTGTACCAGTCGGCGACCGTGTGAGTGTTGCCACCCTTCCAGTCCGGGTGCCACCAGCGCCAGTCTCGGGCAGACGTCGCTGGCTTGAAGGTGAAAGGGGCCATGAAGAAGGGCGACAGCCACGCGACGTTGGTCCCGCCAATTGCCCGGCACCGGTTGACGGTACGGCGAAACAGTGCACGATAGTCGGCCGCGGCAGTGGCGGTGCTGATGTTTTCCTCCGGCTCGTGATAGATCGACGCCCAAACCGGGTGCGGCGCGACTGACTTCAGATCCGAGCAGACCTTGTCGACGGCCGAGTTCGGCACGGTGGTCAGCCTGTACGGACTGAGCTTCCATGAGGTGACCGGGATCCGGCCGGCAGCGACGTCGTTCTGCACCGCCGCCAGATTCACTCCCCAGTTGGTCAGGTTGTAGGACCGACGGAGCATGAACGGATGAGACATGTGTGCCTGGACGGTGCCGAACGTCGGATTGTCGTTGATACCCGTCGCGAGCTTGTTTGTGCCGGGGTCGCCCGGGAACCGCCCGGAAGTGTCGACGATCAGCGAGTTCGCGGTCTTGCCGAGCTCGGACGTCGACGTAGGCGACGAGTACCACAGACATCGGTAGCCGTAACTGGAGTAGGGATCGCCGTCGCGTTGGAACGTCACCCGTCGCACAGTCGTTCCGGAGATCATTTGACGTGGCGTCTCAGCAGTGTCCGTACCGCCTGGACGGACCCGCCAGGACCGGCCCAGCACGTAGATCGTGGCCCCGCCCGGATCGATGTCACAGCTCCACGAGAAGTTCGACCTGTCTGGTGAGTCGAGTGTCGCGAGGTTCAGCGTTCCGGTCACCGCCGCACTCGCGGCGCCACCGCTGGCGATCACCACGGCGACCGCCACGGTTGTGGCGCCCACCAGGGCGACCGAGAATTTCGGGGGCTTCATAATGCTCCTTCACAACGGCGCCGGTCTTCGCGGCGTACCCATTCGGTTGTCTCTCGGACACGCCTATGCATCAGCCAGCCACTGAGCCGCGCAACCGCTCGCGATGCCGGTACTCGTCGACTGCTCAATCCTCGGATCCCCTTTCCGCTTGTGCGCCCCGTTCCGTGTCGCGCGTCACGAACCGTGATCCGCTCATAGCCACGCGCGGCCCAGTTCGCCGCGACCTTCACCCCGACAGATCTGACACTGAGCGCCGAGAAGAGCAGCAGGGCCATGATCTGGTCGGCCGGCTGGCCGTGGATGTTGGTGTTCGCAGGCACGATCGGCACCAAATCATGAGGACCGATGTCAATGCGGTCAGTGCCCTCCGAAACCACGTACCGGAACGGACGTAGGTCACTAGCCCCTCCAGATCTAGACAGCAGAACGGGCTGATCCCGACCCGCTGTGGGAGCGTAGGAACGTTCGCGGCAACTCGAACTCACCCTCAGGGGGGAATCGAGATCCCCCTCCAGTGGTACGCGCTGCCGCGTCCAGCCAGATTGAGACCGGGGCTCGGAGCAAGCCTGCGGGCTGGATCCTGCAGCTCTGCTGACAAATTGCTGATATCGCCATGCCACCGCTGCCACTCGGGGGTGACCTCGGGCTCGAGAGGGCTCACGGTCGGACCTTGCCGTCCGGGTCTGCCAGGGCAGTGGTTGCCGGTGGCAAATGGGAGCCGGCGGGTTGCGCTGAGACGACGTGGCGTGTACCGCTGGAGGGGGAGGTGGGTTCACCCAGCAAGGTGATGGCGGGACGAGATGACAGACCTATGCTTTCCCGTCGTGCCGAGATCAGGCGAAGGCTGTAGGAAGTAACTGCAGGCGCAGTTCGAGGTCCGCGGCAGGTGCAGTGCACCCCTCACGAACGAGGGCGTGACCAGTCCGCCGCTGGCCGAACGTGGAGACGACGATGGACCACCAGGATCACCGCCGGACACCGGCTCAGGTACGCAACGAAGCGGACCTGGCGGCGTATTACGACAACGAGGTGCAGGCCAGGGTCGACCGCGACCTGTCGCCGGAACGTGTCGCGTGGCGTGCGGCGTACATCGAGCTTCTGAGGACCGAGGGCCTGACGTCGATCCTGGAGATCGGATCAGGTCCAGGCCGCGACGGTCAGGCATTCGCTGCCACAGGCCTGACATACACCGGGGTTGATATCGCGCCGCGCAGCGTGGCGATGTGCCGCAAGCTCGGTCTCGACGCCCAGGTCGCTTCCGTGTTCGACCTCCCGTTCGACGATCGCTCGTTCGACGCCCGGATGGACGATGAGCACGCTCCTTCATGTCGCTGACGAGGACCTCGATTCGGCACTCGCCGAGATCATGCGGGTCTTGCGGCCACAGGCACCGCTGGCGGTCGGTTTGTGGGGCGACCGTCGTGGGGGCCGGCAGGCCTGGGAGGACGAGACGAGTTTCGGTCCGTCCCGGTTTTTCAGCTTCCGTACCGACGACGGCCTGCCGGCGGCGCTGCAGCGGCACGGCACCATCGAGCACTGGACGACGTGGACCGATCGGGCCGCCATGCATTATCAGTGGGCAATCATTCGCCGCGGCGCCGATTAGCTCGCACGGGGTCCAGTCCATGAACAAACTGATCTACCGGTTCGAGATCATCTGTCACGGCTGTCTCCGCGGCGAATTTCCGGAGCAGGCCAGGAGAGGCGCCAAGCGGTCGCATCTTAATCACCGACGAGCTGGTGCGGACCGACCTGATCGACCGGCTAGGGACGATGACGGCGGTCAGGCTATCCGCGGAATTGTCGGCGGCTACGCCATCACACCAGAGTCGACATACCTCGACGTCGTCTGTCACCGGCCGACACCTTCGATCCGTCAGTGCTCCGCGGATACCGGCCACTCGCCGACAGGATTCGAGGCGGCCACCCTCGCCTACCTACAGGGCGAACTGGACATGACCGTCAGCCCGGATGTCGGCGGACGTACCACTGTAGGAGGAGGACCATTCACCCCAGAAGGGTGATTGCCTTGTACAACCGCCGATCTACCGTCGTCGTTGTGCCGCGGTCAAGGCGGCCCGGCGGTCTCGCTGGGACCGTCGCAATCGCCACAGGTCGCGCCGGAACGCCGACGCGCAGCCATGATCCCCCGTCACTCCTCCCGGCTGCGCGTCGGCTCCGGTGCGATCGTCTCCCGCGCTCAGTCGCCAAAGCACACATGCCCACTGGACCGGCGAGGTCAATCATGCATCAGGGTAATGACGACGGGCTGCGTAGCATCGGGGTCTCGCCGTTCGACGAGATCGTCTACCGCAGGCTCGTGCAGGATCCGAGCTCGACACTGACCGGCTTGGCGAGCAGGACCGGCGCAACGACCGCCCGACTGGCGAGATCGCTGCGCCGGCTGGAGAAGCTCGGCCTTGCCATCCGGCGCGACGGACCGTCCATGTGTTTCGTCGCTGCTGATCCGGCTGTCGCAATCGAAGCGCTGGTACACCAGCGTCAATCGGAGCTGCTGCGGACCGCGCGCGTGACAGCCGAACTGAGTACGGCGTATCGCGAGAGCCATCAGGAGATTCCTGGACAGCTGGTCGAAGTCCTGACCGGCCACGATGCCGTGGCAGAACGGTTCGAGGAGCTGCAGCGCGGCTGCCGTACGGAGATTCTGCTGTGCGATCGGCCGCCGTACGTCAATCCGCCGGGCAATCCGCTTCAGGACGCGGTGCTGGCGCGCGGCGTGAAGTGGCGCACGATTTATGCGCCCGAGTCCCTGGACTCCGAACCGGCACTCGGGCGAGCCGCTCACCTGCGGGTTTGTGGTGAGCAGGCCCGCCTGCTGCCGGGTCTGCCGATGAAACTGATGGTCGTGGACCGCCGGATTGCCTTGATGCCGTTGGCGATGCAGACCGGCATCGAGCACAGTGCCGTCATTCAGCGGTCGACTTTGCTCGATTCGATGGTCACGCTGTTCGAGGTCTTCTGGAGCCGTGCCCTGCCGCTGGATCAATCGATTGCGGCGTCCCAGGCCGAGCTGCCCGAGACCGAGCGCCGGTTGCTCGATCTGCTGGTGATCGGAACCAAGGACGAGGCGGTCGCCCGGGCCCTGGGTATCAGTCTGCGAACTCTTCACCGCCGGATGCATCGATTGCTGCAGACGCTCGATGCCGACACCCGGTTCCAGGCCGGGCTGCAGGCAGCCCGTCGCGGGTGGGTCTAGCCGGCGCGTCCACCTAGGCGTAGCCATCAGCGCAGTCGATACGCGTCGTAGAGAGTCTGCTCGATGCGGTTGCCTTCCGCGTCCCATGCGACGGCTCTGAGGCTGACTTCTCCAGTCCGGCGCGGGTTGTGCACGAGTCCGACGAAGTCGCGATCAACTCCGCCGGCAGGCTTCGCCGTGACCGCAACGGGTGTCCACTGGCGGCCTCCGTCATAGGAGACCTCAAGGGTGAGGCCCTCGATCTGCGGACCGTGGCCTGCCTGACGATGGGCTGTTATCCGCACGTCCTGCACCCCTGGATTGCGTACGGCGTTGTCGAGACCCAGGCCGGCGTCGTATCGCAGGAAGATCAACGGTTCCGGCCGGCAGGGCGCCGTAGAACCCGCGAGCAATGTCTTGACGCAGGCGAAGCCGGGCGGAGTCTCGTCATCGGTGACCTCGCTCGAGCTGAAGTCCCAGGCGGTGCTGGTCTTCTCGTCGGCGATCGTCAGGTGATACCGAGCTCGCTCAGGAGACAACTCGTAGTTGACAACGTCGCCCATCCAGGGGTCCGCCTTCGGTACTTCGAGGCCGTCGCGATAGAGGTGAACATCGGCGTCACCCGTCATCGCGCCGAGTGCACCGGCATCATGGCGGTCGGCTTGTGTCAGAGCTACGACTGGGAAGAACGTATTGCGCTGCCGGCAGCCGGAACATCCCAGCTGCGTCCTGGGCATATCAGCCGGTGCTGCACCGATCCCGGGATCGGGGACGCCCGGCGCGACTGGAGCCGAACCCCAGGAAGCCTCGATGTGCCTTCGATCGGGCAGCAGGTAATAGCCGTCCTCGCCGTTGGCGGAGACGGTATGTACGGCGTCGCGATACAACGGCCCGCTCGCCACGGCGATCGTCCGCCGTGTCGGCACCGGCCCGTACACAACGGCCCGGAGTTGCTCGTCGGTGGCCCGGGTTGTCATCCATTCGACCGTCGTGGTGCTCGGCTCGGCGGCCGGCAACGTCATCGTGACGGTCGCGAGATCGGCGGGCGTGAAGTGGTAGTCCAGCCCTTCCGGAATCCGGTTGGTCTCGTACGGCTTCAGCGTGTACAGGTAAGGGCTGTTCCCGGGCGGCGTCGCTTGCATCGCAAGTTCGCCACCCCCGGCGCTGAGCAGCTTCGCCAGGGATTCTGCCTCGTTCCCAGGCAGAGTCGCCCATGGAATTTGCGGAACGAGGTGTGGATCCGTCACGCCGATGCGCTGGACGTCGGCGTGGCCGGCGTCGAACAGTACGCCGGATGCGCCCGCATCGAGGGCGCGCTGCAACTGTGCATTCGATACGATCGGACGGTTCGGATCCTCGAGTCGCATCAGCACGAGACTCCCGGACACGGAGACTCGCGCGAAGTCCTCAGCGCTGCCGTGTCCAACTGACACGATCGGCAGCTTTCGCGAACCGGAGAAAGGCAAGGAGTTTCCGTAGTACGGAGCGAACGGATGCAGCGCCGGTCGCCCAGGGCCTTCGACGGACAGCTCCAGGCGGGGCGCCGCCAGCATCCAGTGATGCGCCAAGGTGAAGGAACCGGCGGTCGAGGCTTCGACTGGTGTCACCCAACCGATCTCGCTACCGAACATCGACTCCTTCGTGAACGTGGTGCTCCCGCCGCCCTGCGCCCGTGCGGTCAGCGTCAGCCACTGGCTGTCGGCTTCGGCGGGTCGAGGAGTGGACAGCGCGATGTGCTGGGCCAGGTCGGCGTCCAGCCGGATTTCGGTGTCACCGTCGACCCTGGCTCCGGGCTCGATCAGCAACGCCTGCTGCAGTCGACCGCCCGCGGACCAATCGCTCAGTGTGCGGATGAAGTAGACACCGGCCGGCGCCCGGAAGACGACGGAGTGGTCCCTGGGCGCCGGTTCAGTCCAGCACACCCGATGGTCCCGGTAGGCGGTTCCGTTGCCACTCAACTCGAACATGATTGCCGAGGCGCACCGTGGGCCGGGTTGCACCGGGTCGACTCCGAGCGATCGGCGGCTGATGGTCACCGTTACGTCATACAACTGCGGCTCGATGGTGTAACCGATCGGAATCCTGAGCCGCTCGCCCGCTGGGGACGAGATCGTGACGCTTCCTGTGTAGCGTCCTGACGGCAGGCCTGCAGCGTTCAGGGCAATGGTGACTTCGGATGATCGATGTGCCGGCATGGTTTGGTGCTCTGGCACACTGAGGGCACCGTCGACCGACGGCCCGCCTTCGACCCGGCGCAGGTCCGCTGTCAACTGGACCGTGACAGGCTGATCCCCTGCGTTGCTGATCGAGACACCCCTTTGCCGGGCAACCGGCCGTTCGTCGAACGCGATGGCACCGAATCCTGCGCTGCCGGTCTCCGCCACGAGAAGCTGACGCGCGGCCGCCGCCACATCGACCCGCCCCGCGCCCTGCTCGTCGGCGGAGTACCCGTCGTCCTTGGCCGTGCTCATCAGAGCTGCTTTCAGGGCAGCCGGCTTCCAGTCCGGGTGCCGCTGAATCAACAAAGCCGCGGCACCTGCGACGTGTGGCGTGGCCATCGAGGTTCCGGAGAGGCTCGTGTATCTGGCGTCCACCGGCGTGCCGAGGTTCGTTCCAGCCGCTCGCGCGGCCACGATGCCGAGACCTGGTGCCGTGATGTCCGGTTTCATTGCAGAGTCCGTCCGGGGACCGCGACTGGAGAAGTCAGCCAGCCGGTCCGCCTTGTCGACGGCGCCCACCGTCAACGCGGCGTCGGCAACGCCCGGCGCACCGACCGTGCTCGCGCCCGGACCGCCGTTGCCTGCCGCAACGACGAACAGGGCTCCTGTCTGCTCGGTCAGGCGATCGACCGCGAGACTGGCCGGGTCGGTTCCGTCGCTCGGTCCGGAACCGAGGCTGAGGTTGACCACGTCAGCGTGTTCGGTCGTTGCTGCCCACTCCATCCCGTCGATCATCCACGAGGACAGCCCGGCACCGTCGTCGTCGAGGATCTTGCCGATCGCCAGCGCGGCACCTGGTGCGACTCCGGTGTACTTCCCGCCGCTTCCGTGGCCGGTGCCGGCGAGGATCGACGCGACATGCGTGCCGTGTCCGTTGTGGTCCCGAACGCCCTGCCCCGGGACGAAGCTCGCGCTGGCAGTCACCTGACCGGCCAGATCGGGGTGGGTGTCGTCGGCTCCTGTGTCGAGTACGGCGACCTTCACCCCACTTCCGTCGTAACCGGACGCCCACACCTGCGGCGCACCGATCATCGGCACGCTCTCGTGCAGGTCCATCCGCGTCCGCCGATCCAGCCAGACCTTGGCGACCGAGGGCCTCAGGCCGGCCGAACCGATGCCGTTCGTGCCTGGACCGATGTCACTGAGGCTGTCCCAGAACACGTTTGCGGATTTCGTGTCGACGGCCATGGCAACAGCGTCGATGCTCTCCAGCTCGGCGGTCACCGACGCGCTCCGAAGTAGGCGAGCCGAACCAAGCCTGTCCGAGGCAGTCAACTGCCGGGCGTAGGCGACGATCACCGGCAAGCTCGCGGTGTCGTCGTAGCCGTTACCGGCAAGGTACGTGACGTCGAACAGTCCCGCATCCAAGCGGCCGGTGTCGACCAGCGATGCCACGTCGTCAGGAATCGCGTAGACATCACCGTCGCCGCGGTTGGACACCGATACCGACGGTCGTGAACCGTCCGACCGTGGAGCAACCGCAATCGCGACCGCATCACGGTTGCCTGCGCCGCGCGTCAGCGTGACGACGTCACCTGTCATCAGAGTCACGGTCCGGCTGCGCGTTGTGACATTGCCCAGAATCGGTGGGTCTTGCTCAAGTGCCGCGGCTGCTGTTGCGCCACCCGCTGATGTCGGCACGGCCAATAGTGACGCCAGTAACGAGACAGACGTCAGCACGGCAAGGCGGAAGCGAGCCATCACAGGATCTCCTGGGGTCAACGCCGGCAGCAGTTCGCTACGCGGGCGGAAGGGGCCGGAACGACCATCGCATCGCACCCGGCGAACGTCCATGGACAACAGTGGCGGCAAGTTGCCATTGGCAAGTGAGGGACAGCGGCCCCCCGGTGTCCGGTGCTCTGTCCTGGTCCGCTCCGCGCCGCAGGGACTCAGTTTCGGTCGTAGGCGCGGCCGGCTTGAACCAGGCCGGCCTCATAGGCCAGGATGACGGCCTGGACGCGATCGCGGAGATCGAGCTTGCCGAGGATGCGTTTGATGTGTGTCTTGACTGTGGACTCCTCGACGACGAGCACGTGCCCGATCTCGGCGTTCGAGAGCCCTTGGGCGACCAGCTCCAAGACGTCGCGCTCGCGAGGTGTGAGCTTCCGAACCCGCCGTTCCGCGACGGGGTCCCGCTGCGGCTGCTGCACCATCTGATCGATCACCGTGCGGGTCACCGACGGCGACAGCAAGGAATCCCCGGCCGCGACCGTGTGGATGGCTGCGATCAGATCCTCCGGTTGGGTGCGCTTCAGCAGAAAACCCGAGGCACCGGCGGTCAACGCTCCGAAGATGTAGTCCTCGTCCTCGAACGTGGTCAGCATCAGGATCCGTGACGACATCCCGCCACCGGTGATCAGGGAGGTGGCGGCGATGCCGTCGAGGTCTGGCATCCGCACGTCCATCAAAATCACATCGGGAACGAGTTGCTGGCTGAGCTCGACCGCCGTCCGGCCGTCTGCGGCCTCGCCGACCACCTCGATCGCTTCATCGGTCGACAGGACTGCACGGAGACCGGCACGCATCAGGTCGTCGTCGTCCGCGATCACCAGCCGCAGCCGGCTCACGGGCTGCTCCTCCGTTCGGGAAGCAGGGCATGCAGGCGGAACGTGCCACCGTGCGGGCCGGCGTCCAGCTTGCCGCCGAGCAAAGTAGCTCGCTCGTGCATCCCGACGATTCCGTGTCCTCCGCAGGACGCCGTGCCGCTCCTGGAGCCGATCGGATTCGTGACGGTGATCTCGAGCTCGTCCGGCCGGAACGCGAGGACGACCTCAGCGCAGCCCTGTCCGTGTCTGGCGGCGTTGGTCAGGGCTTCCTGGAGGATGCGGTGAGCCGCGAGAGCGACCCCGCGCTGGAGCAGACGCGGCTTGCCATGGACGGCGGAGCTGACGGAGAGACCAGCGTCCCGGTGCCGGTCGAGCAACTCATCCAATGCGGTCGGCTCCACCGGCGCGGGAGGCTCGATGCCGCGATCTTCGCGCAGGGCACGGACCAGCCGGTCGATCTCGATTATGGTGCCGCGGGCAACATCTTCGATGGTCCCTATCGACCGTCGCGATCCTGCTGGATCGCGGTCGAACAGCATGCGGGCGGCGCCGGCCTGGACAAGGATCACGTTGATGGCGTGCCCGGCCGAGTCGTGGAGTTCCCGGGCGATCCGGGTGCGCTCCTCGGCGGCCGCCAGGCGGCGGTCCTGCTCGACTGCCTGCTCGGCGCGGATCGCCCGTTCCTCGAGGCTGCCGAGGCGTTCGGCCTGCAGTCGCGAACGGTCACCCGCGATCCAGGTCCCGGCGATCACGGCCGCCCAGAACGCCATCGCCGGCAGAATGGTGTCCACATGGCCACCGCGGAGCGCGTAGGCCGCAACGGTGACGGGGACGAACAATGCGACCGAGCCGATGACCGCCCATCGACGCCACAATTTCGCGTCTCCGCCGAACGCCGCAGCCAGGGGATGAATCGCCAGCAAGACACCTATGGGTATGTCGAGGGCATAGTCGAACCGTACGAGAGTCACGGTTGCCGCGGCCACGACCACGTAGACGGTGCAAGGGAACCGCCTGCGGACGAGCAGCGGAACAGCCGCGGTCGCGGCAAGGATCATGCCAGGGAGATCCAAACCGCGACTGCTCGGATCGGGGGATCCGAACCCGTGCGTAGCGACGAGCAGCACCGACACGGCCAGGGCAAAGGCCGCCGGACCCACATCGATCACCATGTGTCGCCTACGCACGATCTCAGGGTAGACCTGCGACATTCGCCGCCGCGTCGCCCGCGGGGAGGCATCCTGGTCCCCCCGCAGGGGGAGAACCAGGGCAACTCCCCCTGGGCGAGGTCCGAGGTCCTCCCATGGAGGGACGCAGAGATCGCCCTGGCGGGCGTTTCGGCCGGCCGTCGCCGTCACATACCGTCACTGGCGTACCCGTCGACTCGGAGGTTCAGCGATGGCCGTTTCACTGCGGGAGGATGCTCGCGGCAGCGCATTCGAACGGCTCGCCCTGGTCGCACGGCACGCTTGGCTGGCGCTGACCGTCTGGATCACGGTGACGGTGACGATCAGGGCACGGACCGTCGGCACGGCTCATCACAACGACTTTTCGTTACCTGGGACGGAATCAAACAGGCCCTCGCTCGAGGATCTGGCCCCTCCAGGCCGGACCCTGGATGACGCACGAGGACCTCGGCATGATGGGCCGGTCCGTCGTCGTGCATCCCGGCGAGGCCCCGGCTCGCCTGACGAACACGGCATGGCTCTCCATTCGAGCGAGCTGGCGCACGACTCCGACCATCACTAGACCTGCTCAACCGTTGGATCTCCTCTCCAGCGGAAGCAGGATCGGTCGCGCCGGTGGGACCGTTCAATCACCGGCGCGGCCGAGTCCTCCCCAGCGCACCTGGGACCAGGTGCGGAACAAACGGAGGTGATGCGGTGGCGGGGCACTCACATGTCGTGCCAGACGGCTTCACCGGGTCGTGGTCGGGAAGCGCGACTAACCATCCATGCGCGCCGCTCGCCTCGACAAAGCGGCTGTTCTTCGCGGGACGCCACGAGTGACGGCCGTCGTAACGCAATCGTTGCTGGGAAGGCGACCCCGGTCCGGATCGGCTCTTGTCGATTCCATTCGCAGTGATTTGCCGCACGTCTGAGAAACTGAATGACGAGGTGCGATCTGATGAGACGCTTGACCGTTCTCGGCAGCTGTGGTGCCTGGCCGGAGCCGGGCCGGGCGTGCGCGGGCTACCTCCTGGAGTATGACGGCTTCCGAGGACTGCTGGATCTTGGATATGCCGCTCTACCTCGACTCCTCAGATACTGTCCGGACGGTCAAGTCGACGCGATTTTCGTGACACACTGCCATCCGGACCACTGTGTCGATGTCAGCGGTCTGGCCCGGGTCCGGCAGGACGAGGTTCCCGACGCGCCGCCTATCCCGTTGTACGCGGCCCCGGGCGTCGTCGACGTACTGCAGGCCATCGAGCCACAGCCCCATCCTGGGGAGGTGTTCGATGTCCAAGAGTTGGGCCCTGCGGAGGTCGGACCGTTCCGGATGACGGCGATCCGGCTGCCGCATGGCGTGCCGAATCTAGGGGTCCGGCTCGAAGCTCCAGATCTCGTCGTCGCTTATACCGGCGACAGCGGTCCTTCGGAGAACCTCAGTGGCCTTGCCGACGGAGCAGATCTCTATATCGCCGACGCCACTCTGCAGGGCGTAGCGCCCCAGAGAAGGTCTCGCAGCGTGATGACAGCCACCGAAGCTGCCATGAGCGCCGCAGGGGCGAAGCGCCTGCTACTGACCCATTTCTGGCCGAGGAGCGATCGATCCGCCGCCGCCGGAGAGGCTGCCGCAGTGTTCGACGGCGAGATCATCACTGCGGACGAGGACCTGGTGATCGACTTGGCGTAAGGCGTTAAGTTCGGGTCAGCTAACCGTGATGCCCGTTCTCAGGGGTTGTAGGCGGTGCGCTCAAGCCCTGGCGACCAGACAGGTTTCGTCGAGATGCAACGCCTCTCTACGGGGGCTAGTCGGTCACGTTGTGATCGAACAGTTCCCGTGTACGGCGTAGCAGCGCTGCCCGTACGTCGTCGGGTGACAGGACCCGCAATGGTGTGGCCAGGCTGAGGAGATACTTGGCGAGCCCGTCGGGGTCGTGGCCGCCGATGTGGACAATTGTGGAGTTGGGGCCTTCGGGGCGGTGAGTACCGACCGTTGGCGGGACCAGCCTCAAAGCCTGCTGTACAGGCAAAGGGAGGCGGATCGTCACATAGAGCGGGTAGGCGCCGGTCGCGATGGAGCGGGAGACAAGCAGCGCCGGGTCGGGTGGGTCGGTGAGTTCCACCGGGACCCCGACTGGCTGAATCTGGCCGACACGGTCAGCCCGGAAGGTACGCCACTCGTCTCGCGCCACGTCCCGCGCGACGAAGTACCAGCGGCGCCCCGTGTGCACCAGGCGGTACGGGTCGACCTCCCGTATCGAGGCCTTCCCGTCCTGATCGCGGTACGTCACGCGGGTGCGCTCGCCCCGGCGACATGCGGCGGCCAGGCGCAGGAGCATGCCGGGCGCGATCTGGGGCTCACCGAGTCTTGTGGTGTGAACAACGGCGGCGTCCATTTCGCTCAGCCTGTCCGAGATTTGGCGTGGCAGAACTTGGCGCAGTTTCAGCAGAGCAGACAGCGCGGCCTGGTCTTCACCGAGAACGCCGCTCAGTGCGGCTTCGCGCAGCCCGACGGCCACGGCGAGTGCCTCTTCGTCATCGAGACTCAACGGCGGCATCCGGGCTCCGGCACGGAGGCGATAACCGCCCCACGGCCCGGCGTCGGACTCGACTCCATAGCCGAGTTCTCGGAGCCTGGCGACGTCCCGCCTCACTGTGCGCTCGGCGACTCCCATCTGGTCGGCCAGCTCGCCGCAGGTCCACGACGGACGGGCGGACAGCAGTGAGACCGGGCGCAGCAGGCGGGCGGATGTACTGATCACGTTCCGAAGTGTCCCGCATGACCAGGACCGAATCTGTCCTCATCACGTCATAGCCTCTTTCCATGCACACTGAAAATGCGTCGGCACCCGCGATTCGCTACTCGGCTGTCACTTTCGACTGTTCGGACCCCGCCGAACTGGCTCGTTTCTACAGCGACGCCCTTGAGTTGCCGATCGCCTACTCCAGTGACGACTTCGTCCTCCTTGGCCAGGAGGGCTCGGCCGGACTGGGGTTCAACCGGTTGGCCGGCTACCGCCGCCCTACCTGGCCTGACCCTTCCCAGGAGAAGCATGCCCACCTTGAACTGGGCGTCGATGACTTGGATGCGGCCCAGGCCCGGCTGCTCGCCCTGGGGGCAGTCGAGCCCGCCGCTCAGCCGGCGCCCGATCGGTGGCGCGTCCTACTGGACCCCGCAGGTCACCAGTTCTGCATTTCCACCTTGGTCTGACCATGATCGGCAGACTGATGACGATGTCAGCGGAGCCAGGCAAGGGCGGCGAACTCGCAGCCGTTCTGCTGAGCGTGGCGCAGAGGCTGCGCGGCTTCCCGGGCTGTGAGATCTATCTGATCAGCCAGGACGCGGCCGATCCGGACACGGTGCATGTCACCGAGGTCTGGCGGGACGACGCCAGTGCACAGGCAGCTCTCGCCGCTTCGTCGCGCGCCGGCGGTCCGACTCCCGGAGATGTTGTCGCGCTGCTGTCGTCCGCACCGCACCGCACCGACCTCATCGTCCTGGGCGGAGTGGGCCTCCCCAATGCCGACGACCAGCCGTGAGACCCCCCAGCGACAAGAATGGCCCGGCCGTGCTGCCGCGGACAGGACCTGTCTACTTGCGCTCTGCTTGAAGTTGTTCGCCGGCGCGACCTCTCGGCCCGGAGCCACCGTCCGGCACGGCATCATGCCTGATCGGCCGCTGCGCTCTCCTGTCGTCCAACCAACGACCTTGGGTTCAGGTGGACCGGCCGGCCGCTGCCGTCGAGCGGCGCCGGGCACCGGTCGTTCCCGAGGCAGCGGGGCCTAATGTTGCTGCCGCCAGCGCGACTACCGCTGCGATGACCAGCCAACCGATCGGGCTCCAGGTCACCGTGAGCGCGGTGAAGGCGGCCGGGGCGAGCATGAGCTGCAACTGGTGGCCGAGCCGGAACGCGCCCTGGTATTGGGCACGCTGGTCCGCCGGTGACAGTTCGCTGGCCAGTCCCCAGGCGCCGGCCGACTGGAAGAGTTCGCCGAAGGTGATCGCGACGTACCCGACGAAGAGTAGGGCGATCGTCGTCCACCTGCTGGCTGCCGAACTGGCCAGCATCGCCAGGCACCAAACCGTGAGTGCGACGGCCGCCAGACGTGAGGCGCGAACGGCGCCACGAACCGTCTCGGCACCCCGCGCTGCCCAGACCTGAAGGCTGACGGCAAGGAGGGTATTGAGCCCGAACAGCCAGGCAACCACCGCGTTCGGGGCATCTGTGCGTTCGACCAGCCAGAGCGGAAATACGACCATCAGCAGTGCATGGTGCGAACCGAGGATGCCGTTGAGGAGCGAGACCGCGAGGAAGGGTCGGTCACGCAGTGCCGAGAACCGAGAGACCCGTTCACCTCGTCGCTTGTGATTGGTTTTCGGCAGCCGCGAGATCAGCAAACTGTTCAGCAGCATGAGCATGCCGGCAACGAGCGGAATCGCGGTGATCACCGTCCGGCTGCCGGCCGCGAGCGCGAAGCCGCCGAGCAGCCCACCGAGGGTGAATCCCAGGTTCAGGGCCGACCGGGTGTAGGCGAGCACCCTGACGCGCTCGCTGGACGCCAGAATGTCGAGGGTGTAAGCGCCTCGACCGGAGTTGCCGGCGGACTCGGCCAGAGCGAGCGCGACGACGATTCCGAGAAATGCGGCGAATCCTCGGGCCCACGGGTAGGCCAGATAGATGCTCCCTTCGACCAGCGCGGCGAGGAGCCAGGCCCGTCGTGGACCGACGTGGTCGACGGCAGAGCCGAGCGGAACCGAGACCACGAAGCCGAGGATTCCGGCGATCGAGATGCCGAGGCCAACCTGGGCGGCGGAGAGGCCGACGACCTGGGTGAAGAAGACGGCATTGCCGGAGAGGAAGACGCCCGAGCCAACGGCGTAGAGGGCCGACTGTAGGCATAGCGGCCGGGCCATTCCGGGAGGGGGTAGGAACCGGTGCCACCAGGCGGACGCGTGAACATTCATGCCCAGAATCGAATCCCACTAGGTCTCGATCGGGGAAACGATTCACTCTCCGCTGAATCGTCGGCGATAATGGACACGTGTTGATCACTCGCTTCGGGGTGGACGACCTGGCCGCGACGCGGTTCGCCATTTCTCCGCTGTGTGACACGGTGGCGAGCCGGTGGTGCGTGCACGAGCCGGCCAGGAACGCGATCCACCTGCCCTGGCTGAAGACGGCGGTGCGGGTCGATCGGTCAGCTGAGTTTCGTCCTCACCGGGCGCTGATGGACGCGCTGATCCGTCCAGGCGTTTGGCTCCCCGACTTCCTCACCCCGCCGCCGCAGACGCCGCTGACCGACGTGCACAGTGAACTGGCCGTGCTTGCCGCGACCTCGCCGGAGACTGTGAGGGCCGACTTGGAGGCGGTCGACAGCCACACGCCGTTGACAGACCTCGGGTTGCGCGTCCACGCGGAACCCCAACGCTACGTCCCACTGCTCGTCGACGCCCTGGAGACCTGGTGGCAGCTGGCGATTGCGCCGGTGTGGCCCCGGATGCGGACCCTGCTCGAGGCCGACATCGCTTATCGCACGCGAACCCTTGCCGACCACGGTCCGAAGCAGATGTTCGCCGAACTGCACCCGGCTCTGAGGTGGAACCAAGGAAGCCTGGAGTTGCAGTTGCGCTGGGACATCGAGCGCGACCTGCGCGGCGACGGGATGCCGCTTGTTCCCAGCGTGTTCCTCGGCAGTCGTCCCGCGCTCAACGTCCGGCGCGAGTCCACGGTGGCGATGTACTACTCGGCTCGGGCGGTCGGGACTTTGTGGGAGCGGTCGCCCTCTCCCACCGCGCTGCCGCTGATCCGGTTGCTCGGAAAGACCCGAGCCAGGATGCTTGCGATCTTGGACGCGCCGCAGACGACCAGCCAGCTGGCGGCCCGGTTGGAGCTAGCGCCCGGCGGTGTCTCGGCACACCTCAAGGTGCTGCACGAGGCTGGTCTGCTGACCCGTCACCGCCAGGGCAAGCAGGTGGTTTACGTCTGCACCGAGCTGGGTCGCGACCTGATCGGTCAGTGACGTTCGCCGTACGACGAGATCAGAAAGGGGTGACGGGGATGCAGTAGTCGAGGACGGTGCGGGTCTTGGGGCCGGGTTCGGCGGTGTGGTGGGAGATCTCCAGGGGTAGCCAGTCGCCGTACTTTCCGCCACAGGTGCGGCCGATTGCGCGGGATCGGCGCGGTCTATGCGCAGTACGGCGTACCCGCCGCCGAGATCAATTAGGCCAGCGTCGACGTTCATCAGCAGTCCCGGCCGGACCGGGCTCGCCGGACCGAAGTCCTCACTGTCCGACTGTGCGCCGGCAGCCGGAACGTCCGTCATATGCGGTTCCCCCTCGGGTGCACAGTCCGGATCCGCGGCGGCGCAGCCAGTACCGCCGCAGCCCGTGTATCGAGGATGGCGCTCACCAGAGAGGCCAGATCAGCTAACAGTGGTGGCTACAGGTGAGCTGGGGTGATTCGCCGGGGCGGAGGACGACGAACTGGCCCATCATGCCGAGGTCCTCGTGCATCATCAGGTGGCAGTGGTACATGTACGGCATCGTGCGGTCGGCGTAGTCGCGGAAGTGCATGATGATCCGGACCGTGCGCTGCGGCGGTAAATAGACGGTGTCCTTCCAGCCGGCGAGCTGCGGGGACGGCTTCTGTCCGTCGATCGTGAGTACGGCGAACTGCACGTCGTGCACGTGGAAGCTGTGTGGCAGCTCGTTCTGGTTGGTGATCTCCCAGATTTCGGTCGTGTCGATGGTCGTTGCCACGTCGACGCGGTCCATGTCCATATCGTGGCCGTTGATCTCCATGTCGCCCATCCGGAATGTCCGTGTGGTGACAGCGTCGGACTCGGACGGATGCCGAACCTCGACCAGCCGCCTGGGCACCTGCGCAGACGGCGTGAGCTGTCGCCCAGCGCGGAGCTCGAGGACTTCGAACGTGTCAAGACCGCCGGCCAGACGGGTGATGCCGTGCTCGGTGCCCAGCTCTGGAGGTGACGAACGCAGGACCAGACGTTCACCGGGTTTGACCGCGACAACGATCTGGGCCCGCTCGGCGGGTGAGAGCTGAATGCCGGTCGCCTCGATCGGCGTCGGCAGGAGGCCACCGTCGGTACCGATCAGCTCGAAGCTCCGGCCGTCGGCGAAGCCGAAGTTGTAGATCCGTGCCGTCGACGCGTTCAGTAGCCGCAGCCGGACCCGCTGGCTCGTGACCGGCAGGTACGGCCCGACGGTGCCGTTGACGACGAGCGTGTCGCCGAGGAATCCGGTCGGCCCGTGGTCCTTCTCGTCGAGGCTTCCGTCGTCCTCGAAGTTCTTGTCCTGGACGATGATCGGGACGTCGTCGATGCCGTACCGCCGGGGCAGGTCGAGCGCCCCCTCGACCTCGTCGTCGATGACGAACAGTCCGGCGAGCCCGCGGTAGGTGTGTTTCTGGGTCTGACCGTGCGGATGCGGGTGGTACCACAGCGCGGTGGCAGGCTGGTCGATGCGCCACGTCGGGGACCAGGTCGCGCCAGGCTCGATCGGCTGGTGCGGGCCGCCGTCGTACGCCGCCGGCAGATGCATCCCGTGCCAGTGCACGGTCGTGGTCTCGCCCAGTTCGTTGTGTACGTCGATGCGCACGGTCTGCCCGCGGCGCGCTCGCAGGGTCGGACCGAGGTAATCGCCGTTGAAACCCCAGGTCCCGGTACGGCGACCTGCGACGAACTCCCGCTCGCCGCTCCGGGCGGTCAGATCGAAGACGAGGGTCCCGTCGGCTGCGACCTTCGGCTGGAGCAGCGGCGGTACGGCCAACCGCTGCTCGAACGCGACACTGGCCGGCGCCTTCCCATTCTTGCCATTGCCTCCGTTGTCCTCGCTGCCTCCGTTGTCCTCGCTGCCGCCGTTGCCCGGAGCAGCACAGCCGTGGACCGCGAGGGTCAGACCGGCGCCTGTCGCAAGGCTGAGGAGTTCGCGTCGGCTGACGACCTTGCTCATGACGCACCGTCCATCGGTGCACCCGCAACCTGAGTCGTGTGCTGACCCTCGAGCGCCAACCGGGGCAGGCGCTGAGCCAGCGATCCGGGCAGCCACCATGCTCTGGCACCGAAGAGCCGCATCACGGCCGGCAGGATCAGGCAGCGGATGACCAGTGCGTCGAGCAGAACGGCGATCGCCAGTCCCAGCCCGAACTGCTTCAGCATGCGTCCCGGATCGAGCAAGAACGACGCGAAGACGACCACCATGATCGCGGCCGCGGCGGTGACGATCCGGCCGGTGTCGGCCAGCCCCTCGCGGACTGCGCGGCCGGCGTCTCGGGTGTGCTCCCATTCCTCGTGCATCCGCGATAGGAGGAACACCTCGTAGTCCATCGACAGACCGAAGGCGATCGCGAAGATCATGACCGGTACGAAGGCCTCCACCGGGCCCGGTTCGACGCCGATCAGGTGGCCCAGTACGCCATGCTGGAAGACCAGCGTGATGGCGCCGAGCGCGGCGCCGACGCTCAGCAGATTGAGGACGGCCGCCTTCACCGGGATGAGCACGGACCGGAAGACCAGCATCAACAACACGGCCGACAGCCCGATCACGACCAGTACGAAGGCCGGCAGCCGGTTCGCCACTGCGTCGGCGAAGTCCTCGGTGGCCGCGGTAGGTCCGCCTACCAGGAATGTCGCGCCGGTTTGCGCAGCCAGGGGCGGCAGGACGTCGGTCCGCAGCCGCGTGACGAGTCCGCGTGTCGCGGAGTCCTGCGGCTTCCCGGTGGGTACGACGATCAAAGTACTGAGATCCGGCTTACCCGCCGACGACGGTGGTGTGGTCACGGCGACGCCGGCCGTGCTCGAGAGCACGTGTTGTGCATGGCCCGCCGCCTCGGCCGAACCCTTCACCACGACGATCAGAGGTCCGTTGAAACCGGGACCGAATCCCTGCGCGAGCAGGTCGTACGCCTGCCGGCTGGTGCGGTCCTCGTTGTTGTTGCCGGCATCGGCGAATCCCAGCCGCATCCCCAGCACCGGAGCCGCGAGCGCGAGCAGCGCGAGTACGCCGGCGATCGCGATCGGCAGCGGTCGCCGCTGGACGAAGTCCGACCAGCGCCGCCACCGCGTGCCTTCCTCTTCGCGGCGCTTGTCCGCCCGCCGCCGTATGCCGCGTTCGATCCGGCGGTGCATCACGGTGAGCAGGGCGGGCAGCAATGTCAGCGACGCGATCATGGTGACGAGGACCGTCAGCGCCACTGCGACTGCAACCCCTTGCAGAGAGCCGAGCCCGAGGACGACGAGGCCCAGCAGGGCGATGATCACGGTGCACGCCGCGAAGAAGACGGTCCGGCCGGCGGTGTCCACCGCGGCACGTACGGCACCGGCGTGATCTCCGCTGGTCAGCAGTTCCTTACGGTAACGGGAGAACAGCAGCAACGCGTAGTCGATGCCGACTCCGAGGCCGACGAGGATCATCAACGGCGTGGTGAAGTCAGCCACCGTCGCCAGGTGGGATGCGAGGACGAGCAGACCGATGGCGCTGCCGACCGCGAACAGGGCGACGATGATCGGCAGGCTCGCGGCCAGGAACGAGCCGAACAGCAGGATCAGGATAATCAGGGCGGCCAGCAGGCCGACGCCTTCGGCCGGTCCGCCACCGCCCTCCTCGGCGCCGGCGATCGCCTCGCCGCCGAGCTCGACCCGCAGACCGTTGCCTTCGGCGCCTTGTGCGGTGTCCATCAGTTTTTGGACGTCCGCGGTCGGCACGTCCTGTGCCTGGCCGTCCAGAATCACGCCGGCGTAGCCGATCGTGCCGTCCGACGACAGCGCATGAGGCTGTTGGTAAGGACTCTGAACGTCGACGACGTGCGGCACCTGCCGTACCTCGGCAAGCATCCGCTCGACCCGCTCGCGTGTGCCCGCATCGCGTAACCCGCCCGAGGCCTGTACGACGATCTGCACCGTGGCACCGGCACGGTCTGGCGCCTGCGCTTTGAGCGTGTCGAGGGCCTGCTGCGACTCGGTTCCGGGTAGCGAGAAGTCGTTGTGGTAGTCCGTACCGGCCGTCCGAGCCCCGATGGTCACGGCAACCAGAACGGCGATCCAGACGAGCAGAGCGAGCCACCGATGGCGTTGCGACCATCCGGCCAACCGCTCGAACCTGCTGGCGCGGACTTCGCCCCGGGGTGAAGCGGGCATCACTGAACCTCCGAATCGACGAGTTACCACAGTGACGGTAAGTAGCGGTGATGCTCAGCGGAAACGCCCGCGAGGGCGAACCACGCGTACCTCCACGGGGGGACGGAACCGTTACCGAGGGAGGATCCGCCCCTGGTTCTCCCCCCTGGAGGAGCACTCGGCTGTCTCGTCGCGGGCGACGTGGCCGCGCACGTGGCGGTCTGGCCTGAGATCGAGCGCAGGCGACAGATTGTGTTCGACACACCTCAACGAGGCCTTTGGGCTGCGCTGTAGTCAGACCCAGCCGGGGCGGCCTCCTGCAATCCGGGTGTCGGCAACTCACGGATCTGTGTGAGTGAGTCGGCCAGCGTCGACTTGCCGTCCAGCGGATTCGAAAATCAGTAGCCATGACGTCACACCGGCCCGCTAGCGTGGTGAAGTATGGCGCATGCTGCTGGGGTCCGGTTGCCCTTCGAGAAGCTGCCCGCCGCGGTGCGGGCCTGGGTGGAGCACTCGCTCGGCTCAACCGTGGTGTCGGCCGTCACCCAGCACGGCGGCTTCTCCCCCGGCGTGGCCGCCCGTCTGGTCTCCGCCTCCGGCCGCCAGGCCTTCCTGAAGGCCGTCGGTACGCCGCTGAACCCCAAGACGCCGGAGCTGTTCCGCCTGGAGATCACCGCCGTGCAGGCGATCGGCCCGCTCCCGATGACCCCCCGGCTGTACGACGTGTACGACGACGGCGACTGGGTCGGACTGCTCTTCGAGGACGTCGAGGGCCGGCTGCCCGCCCACCCGTGGGAACAGTCCGACGCGACTCGGGTGCTGCACGCCCTGGATGAACTGGCCGACGCCCTGGACCCGTCACCCTGGCCGGATGCACCGGTGGCCGCCATACGCAGTCATGACTTCCTGAGCCGCTGGGAGAACGTGCTGGAGGACGGCCTCGCCGTGCCGGATTGGATGGACGGCCGGGTGGAGGAGTTCGCGGAGCTGTCCCGGTCCGCGATGCGGGTGCTGGCCGAGGGCAAGGCGCTGGCGCACTGGGACCTGCGGGCGGACAACATCATCCTGGCCGGCGACCGGGTCGTGTTCATCGACTGGGCTCACCCGGCACTGGCGCCGCGCTGGGCCGACACCGTGATCCTGCACGCGGACATGCGGGGGTCGGTGGACCTTCCGGCGCTGCCCGACGACGAGGCGATCACTGGATTCATCGTGGCCATCGCCGGTGGCCAGTGGTGGGGAGCGGCGCAGCCCGCGCCACCGGGCCTGCCGACCATCAGGGAGTGGCAGCGAGAGCAGGCGCTCGTCCACCTCAACTGGGTGCGGGAGCGGATGCAGCGTTTCTGATCGCCGCGTCTTCTGGGGCGTGACGAATGGTGAGCATCGGACGCTCGCCGCCTGCGCAGGCCGCTGTGTCGGAGCTCTACCAGCTCCACTGTCGGTGGTCCCATTCACACTGTCACCCACCGTTGGCTCCGGGATCGACGGATTGGGGCGCGACGTGAACCTGTCTCATGCATGGTGGCGAGATGTCGAGCCGAAGGACTGGGCTCCGTTCGCAACCCAGCGGTAAGATCTCGCGAGCGGTACGTCTCAGCCCCACGCGTCGCGCCAATAGTGTTTGTCCTTGAAGGCTGTCGCGAGATCGCAGAGTTGCTCGCGCAGCACCGGCGCCTCCGGAGCGCCCGCGTCCCGGGCCTCGTCGTACCCTACGAGTACGAGTCGCAGTGCCGCGCACTGGCGGTGGATGTTGAGCGCCCAGCGCAGGAACGCGGCGGAGCCCGGACCCTTGCTGTATTCGCGCGCTTCGGTGGCGACCTCGAGCAGTCCTCGGCCAGACATCGACCGCGGTCTCGAAGGCAAAGTCCGGCACCGTCGAGGAGCTTGGGGCGGCGCGGACGAGGGCGTCGATGTGTTTGTTGAGTGCCTTGATTTCTTCGTCGAGTGCCTTCCAGCGGCGGGCGAGGTCGCGGAGCGCGGTCTTCACTCCGGCCATCAGGAGCCGGTCGGGATCGGTGATCAGGGCGAGAAGATCCTCCGCGCGTCAGTACGGTGTCCTCGAGTGAGTTGTCCGGCGGGTTCAGACACGGCGGGCGGTCGCAGAGCAGAATCTCCGCACGGCATCCGCGCCGATGCTCCTAAAATCGTTGGGCCACGGTGCCGTGGCCGGTCCGAGATTCTCCAAGCGATGCAACTATCTCGTTACCCGTCGGCCGTCGCGCCGGTCCTGTCGGCAAAGCCGGAATGGAGACGGTCCTGTCGAGTCTGCGGTTGAACGCCGATGCACCGGAACCGCGAAGACAGTCGTCATCAGCAGGCATGCTCCACCGCGGTCTTTCAGCGGGCTGGGTGCTGCCGGTAACGGGGTGGGCGGTTGCGCCAGGACGGCGCCGTAGCCGGTGGAGGATATCCGGGAGGATCACGGCTTGGGGCAGCGTCCCGGCGCAACCTGATGACCGCGATGTTCGCGGTACCCGACGACCCTAGGCAAGTAGTAGCAGCACGCAATCACCTTCGGAGATGAGGAGTGGGTCCTCCCACAGTGGTACGTGATCGGAGCCTTCACTCCGAGGCGTTGCCCGGTACGTCGACGTACATACCGGCTCACTCTGCAAAAATGCCAGGCACAATGGCGACTCCAGATGCGCTGATGTCGGGCTTCAGCGTGCCACTGATCCGCATGCCTCGACTGGCGAACTCGGCCAGCAGGTCCGGCTTGTCAACAGCTCCAACGGTCAGTGCCGTCGCGACCACCCCCACGACGTCCGCATACCCAGTCGCCGCCGCCGGTTCCATCTCGTCGATGATCCAGGACGACGGGCCGGAGGAGGCACCATCGCAGGTCTCTCGGAGTCGAACGGCCGGGGGTGGACCCCGATGGGCGAGACGGCAGAACAGCCGGATCGACCGTGGCCATCGCTGATCGCCCAGGTCCACCGAGTGCGTGGGCCCGCATGTGCCATTGGCAAGTGCGCGCCACAAGCGAAGCATGTCGCCCCGCTCGCCTGTACCCCTACCGGAGGACACCGGGTCCTCCCCAGGACGATTGCCGACGAGGTGCCGACGCTGTCACTCTCATGCCGGACGACGAATAGGGCGGTCAGCGGTTGCCTGGGTAACCACGGCGCCACGACCACCGCGGATGCGATATGGACGCATCTGACGGAGTCGTGCTCCGCACGAACAGGCAACCCGACATGGATGGATCTGGTAAATGACCAACAGCGCAACGCAGCGCCTGATGAGCCTGGTCTGTGCGACCGCCTTGGCCCTGACGGCAGGATGCGAACGGCATCCTGATGGTGCGGGAGGCAGTTCACCCGAGAGCCCGGCGACCTCCTCGGTCACCGCGTCGACGCCACTCTCGCCGACCGTTGACACCACCACACCGGCCCGGGCCGGGGGGCGATGTGGTCCGGCGCAGGTGCCGATGCGACCGATCGGCCTGCGCACGTCCGACGGGGTCCAGATCGCGGCCGCCGAAGCGGGAGCCGGAGCCCGAGGTGTCGTACTGGTCCACGAACTCGGTCGCCAAGGTATGTGTGGATGGTGGGACTATGCCGCCTACCTGTCGACTCGCGGCTTCCACGTGCTGCTGTTCGACCACCGGTGCGTCGGCGACAGCGGATGCCCCGCCGGTGGCAACGACCGCAACGGACTCATGTCCGACATCGACACAGCTGGTCGGTTCCTGCGCCTGCACGGCGCTCGAAAGCTCGTGCTGATCGGCGCCTCGCAAGGCGCATCGGAGGCCTTGATCGCCGGCGCGATCCCGCGCCCACGCATCGACGGCGTCGTCGCACTGTCGGCCGACGAGCTGGAGCTGCCACTGACCGCCCCCCCGTACCCACCGACCGCGCGAGCTGCCGCGCCCAAGCTGCGCCTGCCTGCAATGCTCGCGGTCGAGGCGGCCGACCGATACGTGTCCGTGCACGACACGCGCCGGCTCGTGGCCGGAATCAACTCCCGGGACAAGCGGCTGATCGAACTGCCGGCCGGCGCTGGTCACGGATGGAACCTGGTCGCCACCGACGGGTCCGGCAAACGCCCGCCGCTCTCCGACACCGTCGTCGCCTTCCTGCGGCGCGTCACGACTTGAGGACGGGCTCCTCACCAGGTGTCGCGCCGAAGGACGGCGTCAAGAAGTTTGAGGACGCGCTCGGGGAGAAGGCGCCAGGTCTACGGGCGTTGGGCGAACCGCTCAACAGACTGATTCCGTACGGCGATCCGCTGGTCACGAGAACCGCACCGAACGCCAGTATTCTCTCGCCGCGTGCCTCCATTTGCCGCGCGGCTTCACAACGTGCTCACAGTGACGCTGCCGTTCTCGCGAAAGGCAGTTCGGAGCGCCCGGAGATCTTCGAGGCTCGTATCTCATCGGCAGGCATGCCCCACCGCGTCCTTCAGCGGCCGGGGACGGGGCCAGTAGCGGGGTGGGGGCGGTCGCGCCGCGACAGGCGCCGTAGCCGGTGGAGGATATCGGGGGGATCACGGCTAATCGGCGACGACGTGACTCGAGCCCGTGGTCGATCGGCGCGAGACCGTCTGCGGATCCAGTTGGTGTTCCAAAACTCCTCTGCGTCGCTCGACCCGAGGATGACTGTCGGCTCGCCGACGCGATCCCGGCCGGCTCCCGCGCCGCCCCGGACCGCCGGGTGGCCTGCGAGGGCGAGGTGCGGCGGCTTCTCGAACGGTTTTCGGCCCGGACCGAAGGACTCTCCGGGTCGATTGGGCCGAAGGCAACGATTTGCCTCGTGGCGATTCTGTTTGTACCACTGCGGGGGGACGCAGATTCACCTCGCAGGATGATGTGCTGGCCGTCGCTGCGTACCTACGCTTGTTGGTCGACGCTCGCGATCTGGTTGCTCAGCCTGGCTCGCATTCGGCGATCGCCGGGCGGCGGGCGTCAGGAGGAAACGTGACCGCGGCTCTGCAGGCCCAGGGATTGGGCAAGAAGTACGGTCGACGCTGGGCGTTGACCGACTGTGATTTGGAAGTGCCGGCCGGGCATGTTGTCGGGCTGGTCGGGCCGAACGGGGCCGGCAAGAGCACGTTGCTGAACATGTCGGTCGGGATGCTCCGGCCGACGACTGGGGCGGTCGACGTGTTCGGAGCGCCGGCCGGGACGCAGCTGGCGAAGGTCGGGTACGTCGCTCAGGACACTCCGACGTACAGCCGACTCAGCATCGCCGACCATCTGAAACTCGGCGCCAGGCTCAACCCCGCTTGGGACGAATTCCTTGCGCAGCAACGGATTCAGCACCTTCAGCTCGATCCGAAGCAGCGGGCCGGCAGGTTGTCCGGTGGTCAGCGCGCTCAGCTCGCGCTCACGCTCGGCCTGGCCAAGCGCCCCGAACTGCTGATCCTCGACGAACCCGTCGCCGCGCTCGATCCACTGGCCCGTCGGGAGTTCCTGCAGGATCTGATGGAGGCGGTCGCCGAGCAGGAGCTCAGCGTCGTCCTGTCCTCGCATCTGGTCTCCGACGTCGAGCGCTCGTGCGACTACCTGATCGTGCTCGTCGGTTCACGAGTACAGGTCAGTGGCGAGATCGACACCCTGCTGGCGACGCACGTCCGGCTGACCGGACCGCGACGCGATCCGAAGGACCTGCCGAGCGACCAGCACATCGTGATCGAGAGCCACACCGACCGGCAGTCGACGTACCTGGTCCGGATCGAGCGGGCGATCCTCGACCCGACCTGGACCGTCACCCAACTCACGCTCGAGGACCTGGTGCTGGCCTACATGCGCCGCGAGCTGAAGCCCGAGCATCCGGTTCTGGAGGTGCGGTGATGATCTGGCTGACCTGGCGGCAGTTCCGCGTTCAGTTCCTTGTGGTCGCCTCGGTGATCGCCGCCACCGCCATCACTCTCGTCTTCACCGGCCCGGGGCTCGCTGACGACTATCGACGGTTCGCCGACTCGTTCATCCAAAACCTGGGCTTCCAACGCCTGAACCCGCTGCTGTATCGGATCGGCCAAGTCCTCCTGTATGCCGCTCCCGTGGTGATCGGAGCGTTCTGGGGCGCATCGCTGATCGCGCACGAATTGGAGGCCGGGACGCATCGGCTGGCGTGGAGTCAGAGCATCGGCCGCCGTCGCTGGCTCGCGACGAAGTTCGGAGTCACGGGTGGCGCCGCGATCGCCATCACCGGGCTGCTCAGCCTCGCGGTGACCTGGTGGGCCGATCCGATCGACAGCGCGATCAACGCCGGTCAGTACTCGAATAGCTACCTGCCGCGGATGTTCCCGGGTGTTTTCGGCGCCCGCGGCCTGGTCCCGATCGGGTACGCCGCCTTCGCCTTCGCCCTCGGTGTCGCGGTCGGTCTCGTCATCCGTCGTACGCTCGTCGCGCTCGCGGTCACGCTCACCGCGGTGATCCTCGTGCAGGTGCTCGCGCCGTCACTCATCCGGCCGCATCTGCTGACGCCGACGGATCAGTACATCGTCGCGTCGGCGGAGAACATCGTTGGCTTCGGGTTGAGCGGTGCCGAACCGAATCCTCAGGTGAAGCAGATGGAGGTCGCACCCGGGGCCGTCGGCGCCTGGAAGCTGTCCGACCAGACTGTGGACAAGTCGGGCAAGGAGCTGACCACGCTGCCCGACTGGGCCATCAAATGTGCGCCGGTGCCGCCGGGACCGCCACAGGAAACCAGCTCCAACCCGAAGCGGGATGCGTGCTTCCAGCGGCTCGCCGATGAGGGCTACCGGCAACATGTGCGGTACTACACCGCGGGCACCTTTTGGGATCTTCAGTGGCGAGAGTTCGGGCTGTTCATGCTGCTGGGGTTCGGACTGACCGGGTTCAGCTTCTGGCGGATCCAGCGGGATCTGTCCTGACTGCTCGCCGCACGCTCAAAGCAAGGCGAGGAGTACGGCCGCCACCCACCGCGGACGTCCACGGCAAGACGACCTGGGCAGCGCACGGTTCGGTACGGGGGCGAAGGTGTAGTCGGCGACAGCGATCGGGGGCGCGGCGCCGGCCAGGGCCCCTACCGGTACGCCGCCAGCTGGGGATTGCCGGTCGTCTCCCCCATCTCCCTCGACGACAATCGCCCCAAGATCTAGCGCGGCCGCCGACCGGGATCGGCGCGCGTCATGACCGCCGACGAGATCATGGCCCTGCTCGCGGCCGCCCGCACGTCCGCGACGCCCTGGTCGTCGGGCTGCTCTTCACTGTCGCGCTCCGGGTCTTCGCGATCTGCGCGGCCAACGACACCGACTGGTACGACGAGGGGCGCCGGACCCGGCTCAAGGTCACCGTGAAGGCGGCAAGGCCAAGCTCGTCCCGCTCGACACCACCCACCGTCGCCGAACTTCTCCACCTCTACCTCGCCCACCGGCCGCCATGGACCGGTACGGGCCCGGCCCCGCTGATCGTCGACACCGCCCGGAAGCAGCTCGACCGCCACGACGTCACCCGCATGCTGAGCCGGCTCGCCGACAAGGCCGGTGCCAAACTCCTCCTCGTCGGCGACGACGCCCAACTCGGCGCCGCCGACGTCGGCGGCGCCTTCCGCCTCATCGCCAACGACACCAACGCGGCCGAACTCGGCGACGTCTGGCGCTTCACCAACCAATGGGAGCGCGAAGCCAGCCTCCAACTCCGCAACGGACAACGCGATGTCATCGATCTCTACGACGAGCACAATCGGCTCTCACACGGATCCCTCGAAGACATGGAGACCGCCGCCTACCGCGCCTGGCAGGCCGACACCGCTGCGGGCCAAACCAGTCTCCTCATCGCCGCCGACAACGCAACCGTCGCTCGCCTCAATGGCCGCGCCCGACTCGACCGAGTTGCCACCGGCGAGGTTGAACCAGACGGAATCGTCCTCCACGACGGTACCCGTGCTGGTCTCGGAGACCACATCGTCACACGCCTCAACAACCGCCGGCTACGCATCGGCCGACGCGGCTTCGTCCAGAACGGCAATCGCTGGACGGTCATCCGCCGCTGGGACGACGGCTCGCTCACAGTCCAGAACGACGACCTGCAAACCGTCACCCTCCCGAGCGCCTATGTCCGCGAATCCGTCGAACTCGCCTACGCAACCACCGCCCACCGCGCCCAAGGCGCAACCGTCGACACCGCACACCTGCTCGTCACCGACAAGCTCACCCGAGCCCTCATGTACGTCGGCATGACCCGCGGCCGTCACAGCAACCGCGCGTACATCGCCACCCACACGACCACGGCCGAGATGCACGAACCCCAATTCCCCCAAACCATGCAGGACGTCCTCGAGGCCGTCCTGGATCAGGACGGAATCGATCGCTCCGCCCACGAGACCATGCGCACAGAACTCGACAACGCCACCCGACTCGACCGCCTAATCCCCATCCACGAACACCTCTGCCAATTAGACGCCCGCGAACGCTACCGCCCTGCCATCACCAACAGCGGCCTCGACCCCGTCGACCAAGCTGCCCTCCAGTCTTCCCCCGCCTTCGGCCCCCTCATAGCCGCGCTCCGGCGAGCCGAACTCCTAGGCCTCGACGTCCCCACCATCCTCCACAGGGCCGTCACCCAGTCCTCCCTCACGACGGCCAACGACATCGCATCAGTCCTCCACGCCCGCGTCGAACGAATCATCGCCCGAGCGGAACGACGCACGCGCTCGACAGCACCGGCGCTTATCGCCGCCCTTCTCACGCCCGCCGTACACGTCTCCAACCCCACCTACAAAGCCGCCCTCCAAGAGATCGAGTCACAGATCGCCCAACGCGCGGACTGGCTCATCGAACAAGCTGCCTCGGCCAACGAGTCGTGGTACCGACAACTCACGGACTCCGTGCCAGAGCAGACCGAGCTACGGCACCAACTCATCCGTGACATCGCCGCCTACCGCGAGCGCTATCAAGTCCACGCACCGGATCCTCTCGGCCCAGCGCCACTCACAGCTCACGGCCAACAGCGCAACCACAGCCACCTCAAGCGAAGGTTGCAGGAGATCTCCGGCGGCGTGCCGGTAGCACCGGCAACACCTGATCCAGCCTCAACCACTCGTTCCACCACCTCCAAGGCGATGCCGACGATCGACCACTGACCGCTGCAAGATAGCCGACGCCTGCGTCTGATGGTCGGTCTCCGTCGGCACCCCGGGCGGGCTGTCAAGGGTCCATGGAAGCGGCCGCACATTCGCGCCTGGCATGTCTGAAGCGAAGATCATTGACCGGAAGCGGGGATTCGCCCTGTTTCAGCGCACCCACGGCCCACGCCTCGCATGCAAGAGGTGTGTCAGTGGTCAACGACCCCTTGCTCGACCCCACCATCGGTGCGACGCTCCCGTTTGGCCGCTGCGGTTCTCCTGGGACAGGACCGACGTTGCCTGGTCCCGCCATCACTCACCCACGTTCGACCGCCGTGAAAGCAAATGTGGCCTCAGCTCGGAGGTCACTGGGTCCTCAGTGCATCGGCGCGAACGGGTCCTCGTGGTCAGCGTCGAGCGTCCAGTAGTCGTAGCGGGTCTCGAGCACACCGAGAACCTCGTGGGCGCGCAGCCCACCGGGATCCAATCCGTAGCCATTTGCGGTCGCGAAGTATGACACTGTCAGATGGTCGCGAAGCGACTGTGCTGTAACAGCCGAAACATCGATCTGCAAGTCGGCGGGATCTTCGGGCTCCCAGCGAGCAATGCGTTCCATCAGGGCGGGATCATTACCGTCTTGCCCGCGTTTCGCCAGGCGATAGTTGAGGACCTGGCTGAAGAGGGCCATCAGGACGTGCCAGTCCTTCCAGCCGTCGTCGCGTAGCTCCGCGGCTACCTCGCGGATCCGGCCGTCCTCCAGGAGCCTAGGCAGCGTGACTTCCAGGCTGCGGGTCAACAGCGGATATCTTCTGGCGGTTCGCTCCTCTGGTGACTCGTCTGTGAACACAGGTCCGCGCGTAATCCGGGGCGATAGATAGGTCGATGTGAGTACGTCACCGAATCCCGTGGTTGCGAGTGGGGTGGTTGACCGCCGCTTAGCCGCCGCAAAGCTATCGCGTGGTAAGACCGCGTACGCCCTGTCGTACCTGATGTGCGGCATCACCGCTCGCGCCAGAGCACCTTCAGCCCCGATGCGCGACAAGATGTCTTCGATCGAGGCCTGGGGTAGAAGCGACGCTGTCACGCAGAGAGCCCCTGCAACACTTGTCACCTCGGCAATGGCTGCCTTGAACTCGACAGAATGCGGTCCGAGGTCGCGAGTCAGCGTCGCCCTCCAGAGCAGAGCACCGTCTTCGGCCCGCCCACGGTCCTTGAGATGCCGTCCAAGTCCTTGCTGAGTTGCTGGTGCTGGGCGCTCGGTTCGGACGTCGACGTCCATCGTCACGGTTGCGAGTACGAGGTCGTCCTCGCCGAGCGCCGCGACGATGATCTGGATCACGGCGGCGAGCCGTTCGGCCGCTCTCACGTCGTCGTACGTGTTTCTGGTGCGTATGCGCCACTGAACCTCGCGGGTGGTGAACGTCATCAAGCGATGACGGCCGCCATCGGCAAACGGCGCTTGGCCTAGCTCCGACGCCACGCGGTCGATCAGTCCACCATCAGGGATCGCCGTAGCCAGCTGGCTGAAATCCAGATGTGCCTCATCTCCCTGATCAACTGGTAATCGCTCGTAGATCCACTGCGTCAGGTCGGGATCCCCCGCCTCGTCGACGACTGCGGCGACCGTTGCCAGTGACCGGGCAATCTCGACGGTGTCGTCCCACAGAATGGGCTCGTCGGCGGCGATCCGAAGGTCTGTATGTGCGTCGGCCGCCAACGGAAGTATTGCGATGAACGAGAGCCAGTTGCCGGCAAGGAAATCGCACCGGGCCGCGAGCAGCAGGCTGTCGACCACGAGTGGCTCCGGCTCCTCTCGCTCCATTGCGGCCACCGCTCCTGCTGCCAGTGCGTAGTACTTTGCCGCGTACAGCAGGCCGAGCTCCTGGTAGATCGCTGCAGCGTCGAGCATCGCCTGCGCACCCGCGCGATGGTCGCGCCCTGAGAGCATCGCTGATCGTGCCTCGTGCAGCTCCGCAAGTGCAGCGAACGGCTTACGTCTCGTCAGAAGACTCGATGACCGTGTGCGGGCCAGTTCTGCGACAGCGAGATTTCCAGCTGCTGCGGCAACCATCGAATCCAGTTGAGTCCGAACCGTCGGCCAACGCGGATCTTCCTCAACGCTTGCGGCGTGCCATGCGACAGTCATTGCAAAGGACTCGACAGGGAAGCGCGGTGCCTGGTCGGCGAGTCGCACCGCTTCCGACCACGCGTCGAGTGCGCCCCCTGGGTCGTGGACTGGCAGGATGAACCGCGGTTCTGTGATCTGGCGGGCCAGCAACTCGTCCCACTCGGTCGAAGACATCGGTGGTGGCGGTGGGACCTGGCCGCGGGCGAACTCATCAGTGACTAGTCGATGCAGGTCGACGCGGAGACGCGCTCGGCCGAGGAGCGCGTACAGCTGGCAGGCGCGGTCGCGATCTGTAGCTGCCAGCGCCAAAGAGGCGATTTGTCGCTCCAAACCGTGGCCGAACTCCTCGAGCTCGACAGCCGTCAGATCAGTCGCCGCGTACATCCACGCACCTCGCGCATAGGTAGCGAGGAGTTCCGCCGAATCCAGCTCTTCGGCCGACTCGGAGCCCACGGCATCGGTCAATGTGAGCCGTACCAGGTCATCAGCCGGACGCAGGTCACCCAGGCCACGCCACGTTGCTACGGCGATTTCGTACCGCGCACGACGGCGAATAATCTGGTCTTGACTGTCCAGCAGCGGAGACATACGGGACAGCCAAGTCGGAACGTCACTGCGAACAGCCTCGGTGAAGGTAGCGAAACGCAGGCACCCCGTCAGTTCGATCAGGTCGCCGACAGTTGTGGCTTGGGCCGCACGGGATAGCCATCTTGCGTGACTTTCCGCGTACCACTGGGGTCCGGCACTCGGTGGTGCAAGGTACGCAGGGATGTCGAGAAACTCCACCGCGATCCAGAACGTGTCTCGGTCACAGAGCAGGCCAGTGAGTGTCTGTCCATCGAGGATCTCCAGCCGAACGTGGTGCAGGTCTTCGGCCTCTTGGATGAGCTGGTGCCGAGTTGCAGTAGGAATGTCCGGCTCGGCGAAGTACACGACCGCGTCGACTGCTGATCCGAGCGAGACCGCTCGAGCGATGTCACGCCTGATCTTGCCAGCCAGATCCGTGCGCCCGAGGGTGCAGCAGAAGACGATGGTGTCATCGCGTTCGATCCCAAGGCGAGTTCCGAGATCGCGAACCCGCCCCGGCACGTATCCGATGAACGTCTCGAAGTCTCGTCCTTGGTCCCCTCCCGATGAAACCGGACCCGTGCCTGCCACGATGTTGGGGGTGATTCGCTGTCTGGCCAGCGCAGTGCAGAGATGTTCGAAACGGTGGTGCTCGTTGCGGCTGAGAAGCTGTGCCAACGCAAATCTGACGAGCATCTGTAGTTGTCCGCGCCCAACCGCAGGATCATCAGCAGCCAAGAAGTCACCCCCTGTGAGGGAAGCACGATACCGCGCCGGATGGGGCGAAGCTCGAGCCCGCACGTTCGTGCGGTTGTTCCTTCACGGCGGGTTGCAGCTGCTCAGCTAATCGGAGTCCTGATCTGCGCGCCCAGGTTCCGAACCGGCAGGACCGACGCGAATCTCAGGTTCATGGACGACGTACCAATGGCCGCCGTGCAGTGTCGGCTCCTCGATGTGAACGGTGGCGCGGACATGTTCTTTCGCCGCGAGTTGCTTCAGGTGAAACGTAAACCCCTCCACTGACCGGCTGCCGCGACCGGCGAGGGCTTCGATGTCCCCGAGAGCCTGCCGCGGTCGTGGATATGTAAGTGCCGGAGAGCCCTTCGGAATGGCCTGCCTCAGACCAGGGGCTCCATTTCGCTGGCGTCGAGGTAGACGAGTTGTCGGTGCTCTTCCGTCCCGGCTGGTCCGGCATCGATCGTGAGCGACCGCCCGAGTTCCTCGGTGGGGCTGCGACGGAATCCGCCGTCGCCGTCAGGGACGAGCTCGATCAAGTCGCGAGCCTCGTACTCACCCTCCCCGCGCACCTCGCTGAGCATCTCCATAACCGTCCTCGCGTTGAATCGCCGGCTAGACGGAAGGATGCCGGATGGCAGCCGGACGAGCTGAGGCCATCCAGGGCGGCCGCAGTGCTCGAGTTCGTCCCAGAAGAGGCGCCACTTCAGCGGACGCATGTGGACTGGCGGCCGAGTTGCCCACGTCTCCCGCCGGAGGGGGTGGGGAACGGACATGTCGTACCGCACCAGACGTGCACTGGCGTTACGGCCGGGCTGAACCCGCGGGTCGAACTTGGGCCCTAGCACGTCGGCGACGTCGGCCGCCGGCATGACGACCATCCATTCGGCGAACCACCAAGTGCGCCCACTTCGCTGGTATGCGAGTTCTGCCGCGACAATGCCGTGCTGTGCGGCGGCTTCGGTGAGCAAACCTTTCCAGGTCGGGCGCGGGAACGCGTAGAAAGGCTGTCGGCTCAGCGGAAGTTGCAGGTATTGCCAGAGCTGTCCCAAATCGATCCGAACGTCGTGCAGGTCAGGTCGGGTGACGGTCGTTGTCTTGAGCTCGATTTGGACGGCCTTGCCCGGTCGGCGTGGTAGCCATCCGATGTTGATGTCCTCCCCGTAGGCCGGCCACCAGAGCGATGCCTTCGACCTGTACCGGTAGTTCAAATGCTGGCTCGACCAATGCTCGAGTGTCTTCTCGGGTACGGAAACAAATCCCATGAATCAGTTGCGCTTCCTGTCTGTGACTGTCACCTTGCCGTCGCCGAACTTGAGATACCCGCTCCAGTCCTCCCGATCGAAATCGGCGCCTTGGTAGGAGATCCATTGGATCGCGATGCGGTTGCCCTGGACCTTGAAGGAGCGTACGTCGCTGTGCTCGGCTTCGACGTACTTCCCGAGGTCAACGGACCCGAGGAGCGTCGGACCGGGGCCGTAGACGGCGATGGTCTGGGGCCAGGTCACGCCGCCCGCTGAGCAGTCGTAGACGGCAACGGTCTCCTGGACGCCGTCGGAGTTGAGGTCAGTCGTTGCCAGCGGCAGTGGCGAGGTGTACTGGACGCCCTTGAGTCGAATGGCGACGTAGCCCTGTGTCAGGGGATCGGCGAGCGGTAGGCTCCCGTTCACCAGGCGACCTGACGGGTGCGTGCACATCGCCGGCGCCTGGGCTCGCAGCAGCGACTTGGGGGTAACGCCGCTCAGGCTCTTCATGATGGCGGTGGCGACGATGCTCGCCGCCTTCTGATCTGCCCAGTCAGTCGGCAGCAGGCTTGCCAAGCCGGATCGATGGCTCTGGCTGCAGTCTTCGAGTGGCTCCACCGCGGTCTCGGCTGCGTCCTCGAAGTCCTTGAACTGCCATAGCTCCTTGCTGGTGTCGGCGAATCGATCCTGGAGCGCGAGGTTCCGGTAGAGGCGGTTCGAGTCCGTGGACAGTGAGGTGCAGGTCGGCTTCCAATGGCCCAGTACCTCGGGTGTACCGCGGCCGTTGATCGACCAGGCGAGCGGTCCGACGAGGGCATTGGCGAATTGGTCGGACAGGTAGAAGAGGATCTTGCCGACCGTGATGACGCGGAAGACGCTCACGAGTTCCCGGGCGACCCGGTTCGACTGGATCGCTGCGGTTTGGGACAGCCCACCCTTGGCGATCAGTGCCCGCGAGAGTTTCTCGAAGCGGATGCCGAACTCGCTGTCAGGCTCCATCAGTTCCTTGGCGCAGCCTCCGATAGCGTTGGCAACGGTGCGCCCGAGCTCGGCGACGTCGCGGAGGTTCGGTTTGTCGAGCAGTTCCTTGCCGCCGCACTCGTACAGTGCCTGGATGGCAGCAGACACAGCAGGACTGTCGACCGCGACGCGCGATTCGTTGGCACCAAAGGCGACAGCGTCAGCGAGCACCGTCAGGAGATCGACCGATGCCCTGGCCTCGATGTGGTAGCTGCCGGGTGTCTTCGGGCGCGCGATGCCGACAGCGTGTGTCTTCAAGGGTGGGATCAGGTGACGCGTCGAGGTATCGAGAACCTGCTGCGCGATCGAGTAGACGATCCACTTCGGGTCGTACTCGTCATCACCGCGCCATACCCAGGCCCATGGCTGGCCGCCATGGACCATTGACATCTGCTGACTGAAGGTTCTGTTGTTCGCGATCCGAACCGTGACTCTGCTGTCCTTGTCAGGCTCAAAGCACACCCGGATCGCCGACGCCGCCAAGTCCTTGTCCGGATCGACGGTGCCAGTTACCCATGGAGGCAGCTTGTTGGTGCTGCACTTCGGCTCGTCGACCCTGGTTCCGGTGATCTGCCCTGTCGTCTGGCCGATGTCCGCGAACCAGGTCAGGATCGAGAACTCGCGCACGGCGGCGGTCAGGACGTTGCCGCGCCAGACCGGCCGTTCAGGCGTGTACGCCCAGGCATTGGCCTGGGGATTCCAGCGCCCCAGAACGACACTCGCGCGCTGCGTAGCGGTGAGGTCCGGCAAATTCCACGACAGGGTGAGCGCATTCCGAAGGGGCTGGTCATGATCCACCGCCACGGGGAGTCCAACGAGTTCCTCGCCGTACGGTCCTTTGACAGTTCCGATCGCGCTTCCGGTGCGGACCTCGATGGTGTGGCCCGCGGCTACGGCGCCGGCCGGTACGTCGACAGTAACGCCAGGCCAGTTGACGCGGCCGCCGGTAGCGTCGACCGACCGTGGGTCGCCTGTCAGCTCTGGCTGCACCTCAGCTGATGGCGTCGCCGGCTGGGGCGTGTTCGACGTCGACGGTTGATCAGTCACGGCGCGCGGCAGCTGCGTGCATCCGCCGACGATCAGGATCAGCAAACCAAGAGCGAGCACAATCCGTCTCACATGTCCCCCCAGACATCCCCGAGTACTGACTACATCGTGTCGCCGGGGCGAATGGTTACCGTTTGTTTGCCACACGGTCTGATCCAGAAGAGGCACTCAATTTCAAACGGGCAACGTGGTAACGCAGCGACGTTCTGCGGCGATGTCACAGCCGGGCGTCGCAAATCTCCGCGGCGTGTTTTGCCGGCGGCACCTATGGGGGGACCAGAAAATGCCGTACAGAAGGCGCACGCTCGCGCTCGTCCGCGGGTTGTCGCTCGCGCTGGCCTGTCTGCTCACGATCAGCTTGTTGGCCGGTCCAACGGCACATGCGGACGAGTCGCCGGGGGTCACCAGTACGCCGACCCCCGTCGATCCGCCGTCCCCGATCGAGACATCGCCCGCGAAGCCGTCCCCGACGAGTACGCCGTCGCCCGCCGTGACGCCGCGAGAGTCGGAGACGCCGAGCCCGTCGGCAACACCAACACAGCTGCCAGCTACCCCGGCGCCGAAGCCGACGGCGAAGTCGGCGGAACAGGAGGCGGCTGCTGACGACACCTGCGAGACAGGTTCGCTCGCGCAGTGGGGAGCGCCGCTGCCGTTCTCCGGCACGCGTGGTACGACGACGTCCGAGTGCTTCCAGGTGACGACCGGCGCCTTCGGCATGTATGCCTGGCGGCTAGTGCAGGCGTCCTCCAACTGGAGCGCGACACTGCGCATGTACGACAGCTCCGGCACGTTGGTGTACAACGGCTGGGCGGGCAGCGGTTTCGACACGGTTCGACTACTCGCCGGACGCCAGTACACACTGGAGATCTCTGGCAACGTCGGTTCCAACCCGGCCGGATATCAGCTAGGTCTGTTCGAGATCGCCGCGGGCGGGCCCTGCGCGACCGCAGCCAGCACAACATTCGGTACGACGCCGCTCAGCGGGATGTTCACCGACGGGACCGAGCTGACCTGTCGGGAGCTGACCGAGCCGTCTGGCTCGTTGCTCCGCGTCGACACGCAGGCGACCACATCGGGCACGTCGACTGTAGTGCTCGACTCGACGGGCAACTCGATCTGTAGCTGGACCGCGAGCTCGTCCGCTATGGACTGCCGCTTGTCCGGCACGGCGCCGTACCGGGTCGTTACCCGCTCGTCGAGCGGAACCACCGCGGTACCGGGCAGCTACAAGACCTGGGCCGACAACGTCACGTCGGCAGCGGGCTGTGAGGCCTCGACGCTGACGGGCTGGAACTCCGCGCCGAGCATCACCGGTAGCCGATCGGCCAACGCCGCTGACTGCTACACCGTCTCCAGCGCGACCTTCGGCCAGTACGTGGTGCGATCGACCCAGGAGAACACCAGTTGGACGGCGCGTGTCGCGATGTACGAGCCGGGCGGCGCGCGGGTGTTCGACAGCTTCTCGGGCTACAACACCGTCGAGCTCAAAGCCGGCTTGAACTATCGAGTCGTGGTGTACGGAGACCCGAGCGGTTACCCGGCCGGATATGCGGTCGCGATCGCACAGATCAACGGCTCGGCGGGCTGCCCCGCGGTCGCGTCGGCGGCTTGGGACTCCGCAGGCACGGCGATCTCGCTGACCACCGGAGAGGAGCTGGACTGCCGGCAGTTCGGCGATGCCCAGAACTCGATGGTGCGCATCAGGCTCGGAGCGAGCGCGCTGTACGCCGAGGTGTACAACGCGTCCGGCGCCTCGCTGTGCTCGGTGGCCTCGAGCAGCGACACCGACTGCCGGCTCTCCGGCGCGGCGCCGTACAGAATCGTCACGCGGTCGGGATACGGCAGCAATCATGACCCTGCCACGGCCACGCTCTGGACCTACAACATCGCCAGTACGACGGGATGCTCGAGCAACTCGCTCGGGACCTGGCAGCAGCCGCTGCCGGTGTCGGCCGACCGGTCGGAGCGCGCCGCGGACTGCGCCCTGGTCACCACCGATGCCTTCGGTGACTACGTGCTCCGGTACGCGCAGGACAACGGCAGCTGGTCTGGCCGAGTCACGATCTACGAACCGACCGGGGCCCGCATCTACTCGGCGTCCGGCAGCGACTTCACCACGCTGCAGCTCAAGGCGTCGACGACGTACCGGGTGCTGTTCACCGGCGACACGAACGGCTATCCGCCGGGCGTCGACTTCGGCCTGTATCGGCTGACGGGCAGCGGCAGTTGCCCCGTACTGTCTGACGTGACCTGGAACGCGACGGCAACGTCACAGACCTTCAGCGCTGGAACGGAGCTGGGCTGCCGCGAACTGCCCGGCGCCCCCGGTACGACGTTCCGCATCACGTCGCCGTCGAACGCCGACGGCCAGTACCTTCGCGGTTTCGTGTTCAACGCGGCGGGCTCCCAGGTGTGCGACACGTCGTACACAACATCAGGTGAGAGCTGCACGCTGTCCGGCAGCGCGCCGTACCGAATCATCACCAGGCCCGTCGGCTCGCGAGCCGGTACCTACACGTTCTGGGCGAACGACTTCAGTTCGACAACGGGCTGCAGCTCGATCGACTCCACTGCGCCGATCTCGGCTCCGGCGGCCGGCGGGACGATGACACCTGGCAGTGCTGCTGCCTGCTGGACGGTCGGCTTGGCGCGGGACGACCGGGCTTGGTTGAGCCTTGTCTCGACGACCTCCACGACGTTGCGGGCAAACCTGTTCAACGGCGCCGGACAGAGTCTGTGTTCGCTGGGCAGTTCGTCGTCGCATGCCGACTGTGCGCTGACGCAGGCAGGACCGTACAAGTTGCTCGTCACCGGTCCGGCCGGTGACGACAGCGGCTACCGCGTTGCGTTACGACGGACGAACAGTCCGGTCGGCTGTCAGCGCGTGGACGGTGTCGCGTCCGGAATCGCCGAGCAGCGCGGAGACGTCGGCGCCGTCGATCAGTTGGCGTGCGTCCGATTCGGCGAGGCTGCCGGCGACCAGATGAACTTCACGGCGGTCAACCCAGCGATCGCGGGCAACCCGACGCACTACGTCGATGTGCACGGCCCGAACGGCGAGCTGGTCTGCAGCCCCCGCTCCTGGTACACCTCTCCGCAATGCACCTTCACGACAGCCGGCGACCACACGGCGATCGTGTCTGCGGGCAGCTATCCAGGCAAGTTCCTCTTCAGCTCGACATGCGTCAACCCCGCCTGCGGGCCTGAGGTTTTGACGCTCGCCGGCGTCACACCCCAACGCGTCGGAGCTGCAGCCGCCACCACGGTCACAGTCCGTGGCAAGGCACTGGCGACCTCGCAGCAGGTCGAACTGGTCCGCGGTACGACGCGGATCACAGGTCGGCCGATCGCCGTTTCCGCCGACGGCCGCGAATTGCAGGTCTCGTTCGACTTGACCAACGCGGCGCTCGGTCTGTACGACGCCGTGGTCACCTCGCCCTCCGAAGGGACCCTGCGTGCAACCGGTGCGCTGACGGTCGAAGGTATCCGTCCGGCGCACATCGAGACCGGTCTGGTCACACTCGGCCGATTCGTCGCCAACCGGCCGCAGACGGTCTCTGTGACGGTGAAGAACACCGGCAACGTCGACGCGCTGGGCGCACCGATCATCCTCGACGGCCTTCCGGCTGGATCCGTCGTCACACCGCAGTTCGACCTGGTCGGAGCTACCGGGCCGATCTCTTCGGTCAGCACGATGGCATGGCGGCCCGAACACTCCGTCTACACCGGCAAGGACGGCAAGCTCGGCGTACCGCTCTTCATCGGACGGATCCCGGCTGGAGCCAGCCACCAGTACGACTTCACGGTCACTGTCCCGACCGCGTCGAACTACAACCTCTCGGCGCTGACCTCGGACTGCATGGTGTCGTCGACGACGAGTCGCGCGGCCGCGGCGGACTCTGCCAAGGACAGCTGCGCGGATGCCGTCTTCTCGCTCGGCATCGATGCCATCGGCCTGATCCCCGGGAGCTCCTGCGTGACGTTCGCCCTGGACGCCGAGAAGGCGATCGTCGAGAACATCGCGGACAACGCGCCTCCGTTCCAGGCATCCTCGACCTCGGAGATGTTCGAGTCGGCGCTCAGTGCCGTGGAATGTGTGGCGGACGTGACCGGGCCGCTCGGCCTGGTCTTCAAGGTTCTCGACGGGATCAGCGCGGCGAAGGACATCGTCGCCGTCGGCTCGAGATGTTTCGGCGGGCAGTCCGCACAGCAGACGTCGGTCGCGTCGTTGGACCCGAACGAGTTGGTCGGGCCGGCTGGTGGCGGCGCCGCACACGCGGTGACCACGAGCGGTGCGCACACGTTCGCTGTGTACTTCGAGAATGCGAAGACAGCCAGCGCCCCGGCGCAGGAGGTGCGCGTCACTGATCATCTGAACCCAGCACAGTACGACCTGAGCACCCTGAGATTCGGTGCGGTGCAGTTCGGCACCACGCGGTGGACGCCGGCGTCGGAGTCCACATCGATCGGACAGGCCCTTGAGCTCGGCGACGGATTGCAGCTGAACATGCAGGCGTCGTACGACGCCCTAGGCGCTGTGAACTGGACTCTGAAGACAGAGGACATCGTCACCGGCGCCCTTCCGGAGGATCCGCTGAAGGGGTTCCTGCCACCGAACGTCGACGGCACCGAGGGACAGGGCGTGCTCTACTTCACCGTTCAACCGAAGACCGTTGCCGACGGCACCGTCCTGAGCAGCCGCGCGGACGTCGTCTTCGACCTGAACCCGCCGATCGCCACGAACACCTGGACCAACCTGGTCGACAACACGGCACCGATCGCCAAGGCGAGCGCCCCGGCATCCGCGACGACCAAGACGTTCACGGTGTCCTGGAGCGGATCGGACGCGACGTCCGGCATCGCGTCGTACGACGTACTGGTGGCGACCGATGGCGGTCCCTACGCCACCTGGAAACAGGGCGTTCCGGCCAGCAGCGCGACATACACCGGCGTATCCGGGCACGTGTACCGCATCTCGGCGATCGCCCGCGATGTCGCGGGCAACGTGTCGCTGCCACCGCCGACGCCACACGCGACAACGGTGATCCGCGACGCAACACTGCTAACCATCGGTAAGCCCGCCACCATCAAGTACGGCGGCTCACTGGTCGTGGCGACGCAGGCGAAGGACGTCGCGACGGGTGCGGTGCTGGCCAAGGTCCCGGTCGTGCTGTACAAACGAGCGTCGTCAACCGCCGCCTGGGTCAAGGTCGCGACGCTGACCACGAGCGTGACAGGCGTCGCGACAAGCACCCAGGTGCCAAAGGCCTACACGCAGTTCCTCTGGCAGTACGCAGGCGACGCGACGCACTCGGCCGTCGGCTCGGGCATCCAGGTGGTCTCCGTGATGCAGATCGTGTCTGTCCGCGCAACCGCGTCGTCGGTGGCCCGGGGAACCGTAGTCAAGCTCTACGGAGCGGCGGCCCCGGTCGTCACCAACCAGGTCGTCTACCTGCAGCGGCTGGTCGGCTCGACCTGGAGGACCGCCGGGAGCGCAAAGCAGATCCGGCAACGAATGCCGAACGGCGCCTTGGCCACGGGCTACCTCTTCAGCCTCAAGTTCTCCTCGGCCGGAACGTTCGCATACCGCGTCTACAAGCCGGCCGTGACCGGCCTGTCCGCCGGCTCATCAGCAACCGTCAGCATCCGAGTGAGGTGACGGTGGGCTCAGGTCCATATTCGGGAGCAGGGACAGATGACCCGAGCCGACGGCCAAGTTGAAGGGAGGCGCAGTCGACGCGGCGGGCAGGAATCGTCCCTGCTTTCCTGAATCCTGGGTAGGTGTTCCCAAAACCGGCCTCGCGACACTCAACTGTCGGCATGGTCATGAACTCATGATCGGCGTGGGCGGTGGCACGTGAGCAGCCCTCGAACGTTGTGTCCACGCTATGGTGGCGTAAGGGAAATGGCGGTGGGGAGAGCGGTGGCCTGGGGGTCTGTGTGGACGAGGATCGCGGCGACGCCGAGCGCGTCGCGCAAGAACTGCGGGCTGCGGCAGATGCTGACGCGGATCGTGGGATCGCGGCAGAGAAGCGATCAAGCCAATTTGGCGAGGCGCTGAAGGCTGACCGGTTGCGTGCTGGGTTGTCCCCAGAGGACCTCGCGGAACGAACTCACATGCCGATCAGTGTCGTCTATGAACTGCAGGGGAAGCTGCCTCCAGAGTCCGAGAACATTGAAAAGTTGGCTACTGCGCTTGCCGCCCGTGGCGGTGCTCAAGCAGGCTCCGCCGAGGGGCCGATCCCGGAACAGCTTGAGAACGACGCACCCCATGAGATGAAAGTGAGCGGCAATGGCAAGCCGGTGTGGGATGTCGCGGGCGCGCTAGCAGCCATTGCCCTGGTGGTGGCCGTGTTTCAGGTAGCCAAGGGGTTGCCTGGTCTACTGCTATCGGCCACGTGCTTGACTGCTCTGATCCTTGCGCTCGCCGCTGGCCACAGGCCGGTCGCGTGGCAACGTAGTATCGCGAAGGCCGGCTTCTTCATCTTTCTCGTTGCCTCGGTAGTCCTCTTCGTCGTCACCGGATCAACGGATGCTCAGACGAGCTCGTCGGCTGTCTCATCGTCAACGCAGCCCCCCACACCGACGCCTCTCGCGCCGAGTTCCTCTAGCACGACATCTCGCACCATCGCTACACCGACGTCTTGGGAGCCGGCCGAACCCCCGAGGCGATATGCGATCCGCGAAGGCAGTTCCGTATCGCTTTTCGGTGGCGCATTGGTGGTCGGGGTGACGTACGTTTTCGACGGTTGGGCAGCTTTGACACTTTCAACCCGCGGCCCAGAATGCCAGCCGAACCTCGAGCCCGGCCGCAAGGCTCTCATCGCAGATCCCGACCGGAATCGCTGGTACGAGGTCAGGCTGACCACCCTGGACGGAAAGCAGGTGACGGTCTCAGTCGAATGGGGCGCCGGGAACCGACCGTCGGAGCCCTGCTAGTCGTGCAGGCGTCAGCGCCTCATTCCTGAGACCCCGGAACCGTGTCCGTTACACGGTGACGGCGAGTGGCCAGGCCACCTCGAGGGGCCTGTTCGGTGCGGCCAGACGCATCCTCGCGCAACCGGGGCAGGGCCTTTCCGCGGCCGCTCTTAGTCGGTTGGGCGCATGGAAGAGGTCCGGGAAGCTCGACCCGCGTGTCGATCAGGCCTCGGGGCGGTGTTCGGTTCTGGAGCAGCCGAGGCGGGAGGTCCATTCTCGGAGGCGGCGCTGGGCTAGGTCGAGTTCTCGGTGGAAGGCGAGAGGGCTGGAGGGGGCGGCGTCTTCGAGGTATGAGGCTTCCCAGAGGGTGCGTAGGGCGGAGAGTTCTTCGACGAGGGCGCCGTGGTAGTACCAGCAGGGTGGGATGAGTTTGTGGTCGAGGTTGTAGCGGCCGGCTAGCCAGTCGACCCAGTCGGTGAGGCGGTCGAGCTCCTCGGTGGCCGTCGCCGAGTCGAGGTCGCGCCAGCAGATGATGAATGGATCGTCGGTGGCTAGGTCGAATGACTTGAGCAGGTCGTCGCGCGGGCTCATTCGGTCGGCTTTCCGCGGAGAGCTGCGTGGCCGATGCTGGCGCGGATTCGGTCGGCGTCCGGTCTGGCCGGCCATGGCGTCATGTTCAGGAGGATCGGTGGTGCTGTGCGCGCGAGCAGGATGCCGGTGCCTAGTGGGAGGGTGCGGATGACGTCGGGCGGGAGGATCGGAATGCGGCGAGTGCTGGTGGAGATGGTGCGGTTGCCGTCGGGGCCGCGGCTCCAGTTGCGGATCTCCTCGTCGCGGTCGCCGCAGACAGCGGCGAGGTCTTGCAGGTCTCGAGGTTGGGCTGAGCCGCCGAGGATCAGGCGGAGAGTTGCGGCGTCCCACAATGCGGCGGCAGCCTGCTCGCCCCATTTGTCTCTGGCCTGGGCGAGGGACTGGATGACCACGAGGGTGGAGATACCCGATCCGCCGCCGTCGGCCATCAGTGAGGGAAGCGACGGCACGGCGCAAAGGTTGGCGATCTCATCGAGGATGAGTGCGAGCGGCGGCTCGAGGCGGCCACCGGGGTTGCCGGCGGCTAGTTCGCGGGCAGTCTCGGTGATGTCTTCAAGAAGGGCCGCGATGAATGCTGACGTGGCGCTCGCTCCGACGCCGGTGCCGAGGAGGTAGATGGTGCCGCGGTCAGCGAGGAAGGTCTTGGGATCGAGTCCCTCACCTTCAGCAGGGTCGAATGATCGGCGTACGGCGGGATCCGCGAGCGCCGAGAGCGCGGCGCGCACGCCCGCCCAAACGGCGTCTCTGGTTCGGCCGTCCATTCGGACGATGCCGTCGAGCGTGTCGCCCCAGCCTTCCGCAGCATCGTCGGAGCGGTTCAGGATGGTGACTGCTTCGATTGCTGAGGCTGGTTCGAGGCTCCATCGGTAGAGCTGCGCGACGCCAGCACCGTCGATGGCGGCGGCATGGAGCAAGCCCCGCAACGCCATCTCCGTCTGCCCGTGCCAGAATGCGCCGTCGGATACACCGCCCTTTGTGAACCCTGCTCCCGCCGCGAGGCCGCTGGCGCGAACGATGGCAGTGGTGGGGTTCTCGCAGCCGCGGACGGGCGACCAGCGGATGCCTTCGACCTGTCCGAGGCCTTGTGGGTCGAAGATCGCGACTGGTCCTGCGATTCGGCGCAGTTCGACGGTGGCGACGAGGTTGTCCGGCCGGGTGGACGTCGTCACGACGGCGCCGGGCGCGTCGATGATCGCACCGATGATCTGGTGAAGACCTTTGCCGGAGCGAGGCGGTCCCAGCACGATCTCGGAATCCTCGACCGAGGACCAACACTCTCGTCCGCGGGATCGTCCCAGGTACCGACCGACGTCTGACGGCTTCGGTCGACGTACGGCGGGGCGGGCGGACTGACCTCGCCGCAGTACCTGGCTTCGTCCAACCGAGGCATCGACATCGGCAGCGGTAGCGAGGCCAGGACGCCTGGCAAGGGACCTGATACGGCGTGCGGCGGCAGCATCTCGCTTGGTCCATAGATAGCGGCCAACGCCGGCGCCGGCAACTGGAACGATCAGTATGACCACGAGCACGATCCAGTAAACAGCCGGATGAAACGCGCCGGGATGCAGCCCGAAAACGCGTGCCGGATCGCGTGGGCCGAGCACCACCTGGAGTGCATCAGGCCACGACGTGCGGACCCATTCGTGTGTTGTGAGCAGGCTACTGAGTCCGCCGGCGACGTAGAGGATCCCCGCGCAGGCGAGCAGTACTCCCCCGCCCATCATGATCAGGTCCGACAGATCTCGGGGCGATCGCCCACGAACGTCCATGTCACATCCTTCCGTCAGTGTCGAACAGCCGAACCTCGCGGGCATGGCGAACGAGCTGTACGACGAACGATCGGCTGGGCAGCCGCCACAGGGCACGGCCCTTCGGGAGTTTCGCGATCGTGGACAGCTCGACGTCCGTGAGTCCGAGCAGTGTTGCCGTACGGGCAAGCTGATCGGGTTCTTGGCGAAGCATGATCCGTGTGGAGCAGTCCGCCAACAGTCCTTCGGCGAGAGCGCGGGCCTCGGAGCCGAGATCGCCGACAGCTGCAAGGTCGGACAAACGGTGGACGATCAAGACGTTGGAGACGCCCCAGGCGCGGGAGAGCTTCCACTGTTCCTGCATGCGACGCAGCAGTGCGGGATCCCGCATCACCCGCCATCCCTCGTCGTATACGATGAACCTCTTACCGCCGGCCGGATCTGTAACGGCCGCCTCCAGCCAGGACGATGCACAGGCCAGCGTCAGGCGGAGCGCCTGGTCATTGCCTCCAGCACCGATCCATGAGGAATCGAGCGTCACCATCGGCAGCGACGGATCGAATCGGGTCGTGGACGGACCGTCGAACATGCCCGCGAGGTCGCCATGCACGAGTCGCCTGACCGCATGTGCGAGCTCTCGGCTGTCGGCCTCCGACGTACTCTTGCCGCTCTCCGGCGAGAACAAGGCCCCGACGACGTCAGGGATCGTCGGGACCGGGAGCTGAGATGCTCTGTCGATGGCAACGTCGAGGGCTGTGTGCTCGACCGGCGTCAGCGGACGGCCGAGCGTGGATTCGGCGAGGGTGCCAAGCAGTGCGCGCCGTCGCGACCTGACAATCCGGCTCCAGTCGTCGTCAGTCACTTCTCCCGGGCGGCTTCCGGCGTCGAGTGGGTTCAGCCTCGTCGACAGGCCTGGGCCAAGTTTGATGACCGATCCGCCGAACGCCTCCGCAACCGGTGTCCACTCGCCTTTTGGGTCGCACGGTACGTAGGCCTTGTGGCCGAGCGCGATCGATCGCGTGATCAGGGCCTTGGCGGTAGTGGACTTGCCGCTGCCGATGACCCCAGCCAGGAGCACATTAGGGTTCGTAATGATGCGGGCCTGGTAGAGGACCCAGGGGTCGTAGACGAATGATCCTCCGCTGAAGACGTCGTTGCCGATGTAGGTGCCATCGGCCCCCAACCCCCCTTCTGCGAGGAACGGGTAGGCGATCCGAAGGATTCGGGTCGTCGCGCGATGGTCGTCGACCAGCAGCGGTAGTCGGCGGCGTAGACCGACGGTCTCAGCCGGCGCCTGTTCGGGCGGAGCCTCAGTGGGCACGACGTACGACGCACGACGCTGAGCCGAGCGACTCGCTCGACGATTGGCACGTCTGGTTCGGCGGTCTGTCTCACTAGGCTCGAACCAACCGGTACTCGGCGTCATCCGAGACCAACTCCAAACGGCAGGGCCGCAGCCAGGAACCCCTCGACCTGCTGGCCGACGAGACGCCGTACGTCGAGCAGCGCCTGGGATGCCGCGATCTCGATCTCGGTGCACGCTTCGTCGAGTGCGTCCTCGGTGTCAGCTGAAACGGCGATCAGTCCGAGCCATCGCACATCGCCATGCCCGGCGGCTAGATCCTTCTCCCGTTGGGCAACGTCGGCGTCGAGCTGACGGTCTTCCTCCGTCTCCAGTTGACCTACACGCTTGCGGGTTGCGCGGTCCGTCACTCGCTCGACCTGGTGACGACGAGCGTCACGAAGTGCCTTGCCGACTGGCACCGGCTGTAACACGAGCGAGAAGGTTCGCCGGATCCCGGGCTTGAGCAGGAGCGGACTCAGGAAGGACGCCGTCGCCCGTAGGCGCGGCCATTCGGTCACGACGTAAACGCGATGAAACGACGAGTCGGTGCGCAGGTGGTCCCAGGTGGCGTCGACGGCGAGCGGTGCGGCGTCGGCAGGGTCGATGTCATCGAAGAGAGTTCGCGTCGCCGCGGGATCAAAGGCAACTCGCAGGCTTGATGCCAGGTCGGCAGCGTTGAGCCAGGCCCCGGCAACGCCGGCGGCGGCGAACGAGGTCTGGAAGGCGCGCGATTCCGAGTCGAGGACTGCCATGGCTCCGGCCAGTCCCCCGCCGTACTTGCGAACCTCCTTGGACACTGCGTCGAGGTTCAACGCGAAGCTGAACAGGGTCTCGTGCCTGGCCGCCGCGGGAGCTGCATGCTGCAGCAAGTCGCTGTAGATCGCTCCGGCTGGACTGGTCGTGTCGAGACTGCGCTTGCGAGCCCACTCGCCCAGCCCATCACCCGGGTCCGGGATCGTCCGCTCGAGAATCTGCGCTCGCGCGATCCGATTGCTCTGGCACAGCCCAGCAACCATGCGTCCGTACGCCGCTACACGTCGATCCTGCTCGTCAGAGTTCTGGAGCAGATGTGCGGGCCCTTCGATCCTCGCGACCGCGATTAGCCGTCGGCGGCGCGGATCGTGAACCGCGCCGATAGACGATCGCGTGTCCAGGATCCGCAGCGGACTCGCTTCTCCGGGCAGTTGCAGGTAGCCGTGCCGTCGAGGCGTGAGGACGTTGGCTCGGTACGACTGTTGTTTGCGCCCACTTCGCATGACATGAGCCGTACGCAGGACGACCCACCGGTACGCCGGCAGACCCTCGAGCCGTCCGAATGCGATCATGCCGCAAAGCAATGACGTGGCTAGGCCGACCAATCGCGGCAGGGCTGGCCAACCGGAAAGCAGTGACAGCGCGGCCAGGATGATGCCGACGACCAAAAGCATCACCTGGATCGGTCTGAGACCGAGCAGCAGCGAGTTACGCTGCGGGCGTGGAAAGCGTGCGGAGAGCGCGCTCGGCATCCTCAGCCTCCTTGTCCCGAGGCCTGGCCTGCGCTGCCTGTTGCGCCACCTGCCGGGCCAGAGTCCTCGCCTGCCGTCGCCGGTGTTGCTGCCGAGGGTTGGACCGCCACATCTGGAGTGCTCGTTGACTGGCCCTCGCCGTCGACCGTGCTTGTCACGGAGTCAGATCGTTCGATCGACTCATCACGTCCGCCGCTTGCCGACTCGTCATCAGGCGTGTCCCCGTCGCCAACGACCGGTGACGGCTCGTCCTCGTCCGAGCCGGTGAGGCCTGCGGCGACCCACTCTTGAAGGCGTTCGAGCTCCTCCTTGCCCTTCTCGACTCCAGCCGACCCTTCCTGGAACACACGGGTCATCGCGTGTCCCTGATCGCCAGCCCAGTGAATGAACGAGTAGGTGGCCAAGGGGGCGAACGCCGCCATGCCGACCAGCAGGATCCCGGCGAAGAACGTGCCAAGGTTCGACGCATTTCCTTGTCCGGACACCCCAACGGCGGACAGGCCCAAGGTGAACACGAGAGCCATCGCGATCTTCGAGAACAACAGCGCGCCGACGATTTCAACCCACCGGCGGAGCCAGTGCCTGGTCGCCGACCAGGTCCAGCTGGCCATCGCGACCGGGGCGAAGACAACAAACGCCACCAGTGCGACCTCGCGTACCAGCATCACGAAGTACAGCGAGAACATCGCGAGCAGCCCGAGCTGGACAGCCAACAGCAGAATGCCGCCGGCCGTCCCCGCGGTCAGGAATCCCGTAATGTCGGTCATCCTCTTGATGCCGTCGGCTGTAGCGGCCTTGCCGAGGATGCCGGTGGAGATCTCGTCGACAAGCTTGCCGCAGCTCGCGATGACGCCGACTGCCAGCGGCACACCCGCTGTTCCCAGTAGCGCTCCGAGGGCTGCTTGCCCGAGGCGGCCGGGTTCGCGGCGGATGGCGGCTGAGATGCACTGCAGGGTGAAGACTGCAACGAGAATCGGAAGCGACAGTCCGACCATCAGATCAAGGTTGTCCTGCCACCACCGTTGGTCGAACCTTGGCGAAGTGCTCGTGCCGAAGGTGTGAAACACCGTCGCCGAGAGATCGGCCAGTCCGTTGGCCGACCATCGGAGGAATGAGTCCCATGCCGAGTTCGCGGCCTTCTCGCCGACACTGCCGACGACGCAACTGACAGGGTTAAGGAGGCAATCGCTCCAAGCCATTGGCTGGTCCTCCTAGCCGATCTGGATGCCGCTGAAGAAGCGGATGATCGGGTTGGCGGAGGCGATGAGAATCGCCGCGCCTGCTGCGATCAGGCAGCCGAGCTTGCCGCGGCCGGCGTAGTGGGAGTTGTTGCCGAAGCTACCCACCGCCCATGCGGCTGCGGCGATCACGAATGCGGCCACGCAGATGACGAGGCCAAAGGTCTGCAGCGCACCGACGATCTGGCGCAAAGCGGGCAGGCCGGGGAGCCCGTTCGAGTTCGGAGTCACCCCGGGGTCTTGGAGGTAGAAGAAGCTGAGCATGCGTTTGCCTCCTGGCGCGGGACAGCGCCAATGGGTTGGTTTCATATGGTGGGGTAGATGGGTGGCGCCCAGCCCAGGTAGGTGGCACCCCAGCGTTGTTCGATCGACTCGACGTCGACGAGGTACACACCTCCCTGGCCGGGAACCCGGTCGCCGATGTCGTTGGACACGATGCGGCCGTTGCCGACGTACACGGCGACATGCCCGTACGGCCCGTCCGTCGACCAGAACAGCAACGCGCCGACTGGTGGCCGGCGGTCGTCAGGGTGCGCGTTCCCGCTGTCGACCATCTGGGTCCATTGCTCGGCAGCAGACGTGTAGCCGGAGTGTGAGCGTCCCCAGATGTTCGACGCCAACCGCGCGCACAGTTGGTAATAGCCCTGACGTCCAACCAGCTTCAGCGCCCGATCGACGGCGGCCTCAGCACCCGGGATCTGGCCGGTGTCACCAGCGCCCCAGCTGCCGCACGCACCAACCGTTGGCGTCGCGCCCACAAGATGGACCGCCGCCTCATAGTTGCTGCGGTAGTTGTCCCCGTCCGCGAACGCCGACCTCTGGACTGCCTGCGCGGCCATCCACGGCTCCATCGAAGTCCAGCCAGGCACGTTCGCCAGCGCGGCGTAGAACAGCTCTGCCGCGCCGGCTGGGTCCATCCGAACGTAGAGAGGCCCCCAGCTGTCGCGCTGCTGGAACAGACCACGTGAGTCGGGCCCGGCCGTGTCGCCGTGGTCGATGTTCCGAAGCGATGACTCGGTCATGGCCGTCATGACCGCGATGACCTTGCCGGCAACGCCTACCTCAAACCTGTCGCCGACGCCGACGATCACCGCCAAGTTGGAAGCCTGCTCAGCATCAAGGCCGACCGCGTTCAAGGTCTGGACCGCCTTGCAGGTATCGGCACCTTCGCCTGCGACGGCCAGTGGTGCCATCAGAGTGGCGGCGGTGACCAGCAGGGCACCGGCTGCCGCGAGTTTGATGATCACTGCGGCAGTTCGTTGGATGCGGACCAGAATGTGCACCGTGGACGGCAGATCACCCCGATCGTCAGATGCCGTGCCATCCTGGTCGTCTCGCCGTCGACCACACTGTCCTGCGTGCCGCGGACCACGAACCCATGCCAGCCCAGGGGTGCCCGGGGATCCCGAGCGAGTGCTTGCAGCTCCGGAGTTGTCGCGGCGGTCACGTCGCGCACGATGGCGCGCGCGTTGTGGACCTTCAGCTCCTCCCACTGGCTGACGTACGGAAGCATGCTGCGGGCAACCCTGCCCGCGTCCGGCGCGTCCACTGGGTCCGCGAAGATGGTGACCGCGTCTTGCCACTGGGCGTAGGTGTGGACCGTCGAGTCGTAGGTCCAGATCGTCGTACCGAACGCAACGGCGTATCGCTGCGGGTCCGTGGTCACCGGGCGAACCCACGCAGCGAGCTGCCCTTCGGGCGTTGCCGGTGTGCTGGTTCCGATGACCTCACCACCGCCAGGCCGGTCGGGCGTCCCGCGTGCCACGTCCGGCGTGTCGTCCCAGCGGATCACGAGGGCGAAGATCACGACGACGAGCAGGACGAGGATGATGAGTGGGACGGCGAGCTTCGAGTTCATGACTCGACGCATGTCAGAGTTCCCTCCGTATCTTCACCGGCCGGAGCCGGACGATGAGTGCATGTGCGATCGGCGGCGGGATGATGCGGATCGCCGATTGCAGGCGCAGGTAAAACCGGAGCTGCGCGCGGTAGTACCGGCCTAGCCAGCTGCGGCGGCGTGGACGTGAGCCGATGTTGTTCATAGGAGCTCAACGTTTGAGCCTTCGTGACCCTTAAGTAACTTCGGATCAGGCAGTTCGAGCGAGGCCCAGTCCGCAGCGGTCATGCCACGCGGTGCCCGGCGGCTGGCCGAACCGAGCGCGTCTGACGGGCGTCCGAGGCGACCTCCCGGCGGCCTTGTTGATCCACCGCTGAACGGCTAGATCCGCGAAGACGACGTCGGGCGGCTGCCCGCACGCGAGGCGTGAGAGCGCGGACTTCCGGATCTCTCCGGCGTGAAGCAGCCAAGCCAGTCCGTCAGCTTGATCTTTGGGTACGCCGATGCCGCGGACACGCGCGGCGATCGCGTGCCTTGTGAAGCTGGGTCCGTCGGCCGCGACCTCCAAGCGCCGCCGTACCTCGCCGACCGCAAGCCCGGCACGCTCCAACCGGACGCCGATCCGATCGAGCAGCGTACCCAGCTCCATGAGCATGCTCGGCTGCTCGGCCTCGGGTATGAAGTCGATCAGGGGATGCCGCTGACGGCGCCTCGCTTCCTGACGTACGACGTCGGCCAGCCGCCACCGCACCATGTTCGCCAGATAGCCCCAGGTCACCCGACCTGTCGGAGGCTTCTCGGCCAGCCGGCGACAGCGTTCCCACGCGAGAACTCGTGCCATCTGCGCCGCCTCATCGTTGCCCAGCGCGGCGCGAAGCCGGCTGGGCAGCTCGGCAACGATCCGTCGCTCGATGGCCGTGGCGAGTCGTGTGGACGGCCCCTCTGCCCAGTCCGAGTCCGCAGCTTCGACCAGGAGCGCCTGAAGTTCTTCAGTCATTGGCTCACTCCGTATCCCGATGTCTCGGACCGTGGCCCGAGATTGACCTCTTGTTTGCTTGCGGCACCAATCTCGGCGTACGCCGGACTGATCTGAACCCGGAGCACGAAGTCCCGGACTCCTGGAGTTCTTCACAGCGCCGGACCGACCGGCGACGGACTCGGGTCGTCCAGCTCCGGCAGGTGCTGGCGCCGCGGCTTGTAGTCCTCCAGCGGCCGCGTCGACACCATCGCGTCGTACAGCCGCTGAGCGCCGTCCTCGGTCTGCAGCAGACTCGACGGCGTGTGTCCGTCCGGGATCTCTACGGCGCGGACGCGCTTGTAGAAGTAGGACAGGTCTGGATGGGACGCGAGAGCCCTGCTCCGCCACTCCTGATCGCCATCCAAGGCCACGATCACCGTGTCGGTCACCGTGTAGCGGTACAGGATTTTCGCCTGCGCCGACGACATCTGTGAGCCGCACAGCGGGATGCCGGCCCATCGCTCGCCGGCCTTTCGGCCGAGGTTCTCGATCGCCATCGCATCAAGCGGATCGTCGACCACAACCACCAACGCGCCCTCCGTGAGGATCTCCAGCTGCTCCTCGACGCCGACGAGCGCATTCGACGGACGGTGGATCAACGTCGTTGGCGACGCCTCGAAGGCCGGTTTCGCGCCCTGGCCGATGCCGACAAACCCGACCGGGTCCAGCCGTTCATCCCGCGCCAGGATCATCAACTGATCGCGGAAGACGTCGACCGCTGTCCCCTCTTCGGTCCACTCGGCCAATCCGGCTCTGATCAGGGTGCGGAAGTCGAATCCCTTCTGCAGCAGGTGATCGGTGAGCCGTGTGTACGAATCGGGTGCGTAGCCGATCTTCCACGTCGATTCTGTGCTCAGAACCGCACTGGCGCCGCGGTCCTGGAGTTGCTCGGGAGGCCAACCGACATTTTGCTTGAGCAGCTCCATCCGGAAGAACGTCCTCGCCGCCAAGTGAGCGACCATCATCCGCTGACGCTCACCACTGACCAGCTCACTCTCGGAATCAGACGACACCGCATTCATCAGGACCTCCGTTAAGCCGACAACTCGATGGCTACGAAGGTCGTCCCACTACGGCTGGCAAAGAACCCGGACTTCGACATCAAGGACCACCGGATTCAGCGATTCCGACGTCACAAGGAGGGCCCGGGGTCAGGCGGATCGGATGCTGTCAACGAGTCCAACGGACGGTTCGGCAGAGCCCTTCGCGTCGATCGCCCCAGGGTCTCGACAACCTCGCGCGAGACGATGTCCTGATCGAGCTCCAACACCTTCGCGAGCTCCCCCAGTTGTCCAGCAACCTTGTCGTGCGGCAGCCGCGCCACGAGCGGAGCCACTCGACGCAAGGCATTCACCCGGCCGCTGATGTGATCTAGTACCCGCGACCACCGAGCCAGCTCGACCTCAATCGCCAACTCAGCAAGCGGCCTGGGAGAACTCAGCGCCTCGAACAGCCGATCCGCACCAGCCGGTGTCTCAAGCAACGACGAAGGATCGTGCCCCGACGGGAACTCCGCCACAAGCACCCGCTCGAACACGGACGACAAGTCATCCAGCCACCTCACCGCAGCAAGGCGACCGCCACCGTCTGCATCGACTCCCACGATCGCGGTCTTGCTGCCGGAGCACTGATAGACCATCGAAGCCTGATGAAACGAGAGCCCTGTCCCGCACACCCCCAGACCGGCCCATCCTCGAGACGTCAGCCGACTCAACTCATCCACCGCCGCCGCATCCATCGGACCCTCAACAAAGACGGGCGTTGCACCGCTCTCCAAGAGATCACGCTGCTCGACGAGTCCGACCAGCGTGTGAGACTTCTGATAGATCCGCGTCGTCGGCGAGTTCAAGTACTTCGCACGTCCACCCCGAGAACGCCCAACGAATCCGACTAGCTCCTCCGCTGCATCCCAGGCAGGAAAAATGATCCGGTCCCGGAAGCGATCGACCAGGTAGCCCTTCTTGGTCGCGCTCGCCAGACCTGCGGACAGCAGAGTCTTGTCATCGAAGCCGTGTGACCTGAGATGGTCGACCAACCGCGCCCAGCCATCCGGCGCATACCCAATCTTCCAAGGCGAGCTGGACCTCAGGACGTGCCCAAGCCCACGCTGAGCCAAGTGCGCGGCCGCCCATCCCATTCCGGACCGCAGCAGCTGCTCACGGAAGAACAGCCCTGCCGCGAGGTGCGCCTCCATCAACCGACGATCGTCACTGGTCACCGCGCCATCACCCAGCCTCAAGCCGACACTGACATCTCCTCGAAGCTCGGCGGTGACGGTCGGCAGCGGAACCCAGATCTCCAAGTCAAGGAGTCTTGGATCAGTTTCGCGAGGTCATGCGATCCCTGACTCGAGCAGTGGAGCGCGCGCTCTCAAGGCAGCTCTGGCCCACGCACAGCTTCAAGGCGCTCACCATCGATCGGCGGGCCGTGCTCATCGACCGGCGCACGTCGCGCCCGCCGTCGTACGTCGTTCGCGTCTGGGCGCGGGCTCGACCGCTCCTCTGGCGAGTCGGCATAGAGACCTGCCGACCGGGCCAGCTGACCGCCCATCTTGTCGATCGCCTCGTCCAACAGCTCGATCGCGTGCCGGATCGACCACCTCAACGCCTCCGCATCGGCGGGCAGTTGGTCGCCCGGTGGTTCCATGTCGCGACTCGATGCCTGGGGCTCTGGCCGCATCGCCGCCTCCACTGTCACTCATTGCCGACGACAACTTCTTCACGTCAGGCTCGATGGAACGCCGGGTGACCGACACCCAGACAGCGACATCCAGGAGTCCTGGAGAAGGCATCGGTAAGGGCCGACCTACGCGGTCGACTGCGGCTCAAACGTTGAGCAGTCCTCTGGGCATGCCGTGAGAGGCGGTACGTAAGACAGGAGGCCTGCGAATGGCAAGGGGACCGTTGCCCGTCGGAACGTGGGGTGTGATCACGTCTCGTGTTGTCAGCCGAGACGAGAAGGGTCAGGCGCGGAAGTTCGAGGCGCGTGCGTACTTCCGTGATATGGATGGACAGACCCGGCTGGTTGCGAGGTGGGGAAACACCGCAGACCAGGCCAAGAACCGGCTTCGGGAAGCTCTGAAGGCTCGCCAGCGGATCGCGGGCGCAGGGCATCTGAAGTCGACCGATCGGGTGTCGACCGCCGCGGAGTTGTTTCTGGCAGAGGTCCAAGATCTCGTTGACCAGGACGTACTCGCGCCCGGGACTTACCAGACCTACAGGTACCAGTACGACAAGAACCTCGAGTCACGCATCGGCGAGCTGCGTCTGATCGAAGCGAGCACACCTCGCGTCAGTGACGTCATCAAGGCGATCAGAGACGAAGTTGGCGCCGCCACCGCGAAGACCTGCAAAAGCATCCTTACCGGCACGTTCGTGCTCGCGGTCACACACGGCGCGTTGACTGCGAATCCAGTGCGAGAGATCAAGATCCGGGCCACGTCCACGAAGCGGCTGCCGCGGGCGCTGGAGGTCGATGAACGGGAGCAGTGGTTCGACCTGCTCCGTCAGGACGAGCAGGCAGTCAAGGCCGACCTGATCGATCTCAGTAAGTTCATGATTGCCACCGGCGAGCGCATCGGCGAAAGCTTGGCCGTCACGTGGCGGGACCTGAACCGCGAGACCGGTGAGATCGACTGCAGCCACCAGATCCAGCGAATCAAGGGCAAAGGCCTGGTACGGCGTAGGGTCAAGTCCTCAGCCGGGGATCGCATCGTCGGGTTGCCAACCTGGGCGCTGGAAATGCTACTCGCCCGATGGACACCAGGAAGTTCATTGGACGCACCGATCTTCCCGGACAGCAAGGGCGGATTCCGGGACCCACACAACGTCCAGAAGGCCCTGCGCAACGCCCGCCGGCCGGTCGGCGGCCAGCGGCGGCAGCAGCTGGGGAAGATTCTCCGCGACCACCGCCGTAAAGCCGGTTTCACGCAGGACCAGATCATTGCAATGCTCGGCTGGCGCAAGACGCGGATCAGCCTGCTCGAGACCGGACGTGTGCGGCTGACGGCCGAGGAGGCGGTCACCCTGGCCGATGCCTACCGTCTCACCAGGATCGACCGATCCGCCCTACTCGAACTCACAGAACTGGCCGGCATGCGCTCGCTGGCTGACGAACTCGAATGGGTCACGGCCCACGTGTTCCGGAAGACCACCGCGACGATCCTCGAGAACGCCGGGCAGACGCCCCGACAGGTCGCCGACCAACTCGGCCACTCCCAAACCTCAACCACGGTCGACGACTACTTCGGCCGACGACGCCGAAACCCCGAGGCCGCCGAACACCTCGAGTTCGCCATGAGACACATCCACGACCAGGATCGCCAACCATCGGCCGAGCCCGAGTTGTAGCGCAAACCGCTTCCACGAGTTCATGTCGGTCTGATCGGCCGCGACCAGCGCGAGGTTACCTGTGGTACAGAGGCGTTCGACCAGGCTGCGCCAGGCTCGTCATCGGTTTCGCGACAAGACTCACCGCATTGCCGAGTCGTCCAGCTTGCGCCGCACCTTTGCAGCCAGGCGCCATGCGGCACTCTCATCAACGTCATAGGCGCGGATCGCGGCGGCAAGGCCAGGATGTATTCCGACTTCTGCTGCGAACGCCACCACCTCTTCCCGACTCTCAAGCTTGATCAGCTGCCTGATTCGTCCCTGGAGAATGGTTGTCTTCGCAAAGTTGTTCGCCGCGGTTTCGCCGCCATCCTCGTCATCCGCGCCTTCGAGTTCGATGACGCTCTTGCGCCGCGGGTGCAAGACGATATGCCCGGATTCGTGGAAGAAGCTGAACCACAGGCTGTCTTCGTACTTACCGCGGTCGGTGAGCGCGATGAGCGGGCGCTCGGGACCTAGCCAACGCACCGCAGCCGAGGCACGAGTGCCCTCGATGCTCGGCGTGTACACGACGGCTACACCCGCTCCCGCACAGCGCGTCTGAAGAACCTGGAACGACTCTTTGAGCGGAGCAACAGTCAGCGTTGGCAGTTCCGTGAGCAATGCGGAGAACCGTGCCTTGTCATATGGCGCGACATCGAGACCGTCGGCCTTCCGTTCTGCGAGCCTGAGCCACAGAGAGGTCGCATGCGGATTTGCGCTCCACTGTTGCGCCCGGCGGAACGACAGCACTGTATCGGCGTAGACCGTGTCGTACGCCTTGGGTTCGGCCACCCCAAAGAACTCGAGAAGTTCCTCGATCTGGGTCTCAATCGCGCTTCCGGCCGTGATGATGTGGTGCTGCAACAGAACGTTGCGTGGGAACTCTGCGAACCAAGTTCGGTGTTCGGTAAGCGCCGCGTGGGCCTTCGCTCGTTGCTTGTTCGCCTGATTGATCGCGTCTGCCTGCGTGAGGATCACGGCCGGGATTCCAAGGGCACGCTCCAGCCGCAAGGCAGTGTCTGCAGACAAAGGGACAGCATCCTGAACGACCTGATTGAGGTGCTTGGCCGAAACTCCGGCGCGCGCGGCGAGGTCCGCTTGGCTGAGGCCGCGTGCTCTGATTTCCAATCGGAGGAGCTCGCCGGGGGTGACGCCGTAGTCATGCTCGAGCGGCTGGGGTGTCGCCGCTGAGTGTGCGGTGCGCGGGGTCATGAACGGATCGCCTCTTTCAGTGACAGGCCGACCGCCAGTATGGCGACGGAGAAAACGGCGCTGAGGTTGGCTGAGTTGTGGTCGACCGCTAGCTGAATGCCTTGGTCGTCGATGGGCCGCAGGACGACGCCGGTGATGTCCGTGCCGTAGTGGAAGTCAGACACGTCCGAGTTCGCGAGCCTCGTCAGGCTGATGCCCCGGAAGGCCGCCAACTGGACCATGGTCTCGGCGTACTTGATCACAGTGAGTGTGATCCGCAGGTCGTTCCTGACTGTCACCTCGAGGCAGGTGAGTGACGAAGGCCTGATCGCCTCCGCGACATCGTCGCCAAGAGGAAGGATCTTCAAGGCGTTCCACCTTTACCGTTCCGGTAAATCCATTTGGTCTATACTGATCTCGTAAAGCATACCGCCGGTTCGATCGCCGACCGGTGCAGCAGCACCACTTAGGAGGACAGATCATGCGGGTCTACGTACATGACTCCGAGGGTAAGCGGGTGATCGAGGCCGACGAGGACTCCTCGCTCGTGGAAGCGGCAGGCATCGATGGTGGTGACGCCCGGATCTGGATCGAGGACACCGACGAGCCGGTTGCGGTCGACGCGAAGGTCGGAGTGCTCTCCGACCGTGCCGTTGCCGCGATCCACGTCGGCAAGGGCCAGATCACGGTGTCCGTGACGTACAACGGTCAGACCAGGTCCGACGCCTTCGGGCCGGGCACCAAGATCGACAAGGTGCTTGACTGGGCCGTCGGCTCGCACGGTTTTGACATCCCGGTGGGCGACCAGGACGACTTGGTACTGCGCGAGCACGGCAGCCCGGAGGACCTGGACCCGGACACCCACATCGGGACCTTGGCCGGCAAGGGCGACACCCTGGCGCTCGATCTGGTCCCCGGCGAGCGGTTCGCCGGCTAGATCGGGAAGTGGACAGTATGGATCCCGATGAGAGGGCCCTCGTCGATGACCTTGAGTCGATCCGGTTCCTCGCTGCAAGCGACCGCGGCTACTGGCGGCTGGTCGCGCGCGACAACACCCTGGTGACCTTCGAGTTGGCGGCCCGCACGGGCCGTCAACTCGGCGTCCGCCTGGACTGCGCCGGATATCCGGCCGTCCCACCGACCAGTCAGCTGTGGTCGGTCGAGGCCGATCAGCCGCTGCCTGTCGCTGAATGGCCGACAGGCGGACGGGCGAGCCAGGTGTTCAACCCAAACTGGAGCCAGCGGTACGGCGGGGCGTTCTACTACCCGTACGATCGCCGCGCTCTGGAGGGCCATGGCGGATGGGCGAACGACCACACCGGCCACGTGTGGACCGTCGATACGACCGTCGTTGATGCGCTCTACCTGCTCCGCGAGATCCTCCGCAGCGCCACTGGTCCCGCGCCGAAAGAACTCGCGGCTGGGGAGGCCTCGTGAGCGCCGCCGGGAGCAACGGCGTCATCGACGCAGCGGTCGCCGCGGCTCCGTTCCAGGTGTCACGGTGCCAGTGGAACCGCCTCCTCGCTGAACTGGCCGAACGCGGGGACGACCGGCGGGAGTCCGGCGCATTCCTTCTCGCGGACCGCGAAGGCACCCAAGTGCGGGCGGTCGCCTACTACGACGACCTCGACGCCCACTGCCTCACCGGTGGCATCAGCTTCGCCAGCAGCGGGTTCACTGAACTGTGGCGTATCTGCGAACAGCAGCGGCTCACTGTCGTGGCCGACATTCACACCCACCCAGGCGAATGGGTCATGCAGTCCAAGATCGACGCGACCTACCCGATGATCGCCCGCCGCGGACACGTCGCCGTCATCGTGCCGAACTATGGGCATGCCAAATCCGTCACCGAATGTGGCGTACACATCTACGTCGGATCCCACCAGTGGATCGAGGTCACACAGGACGACGTCAAGGCGGTCGTAAATGTCTACGGCATCTTCACCCGCGCCCAGGTCGAAGAGTGGAAGGCTGCTGGCGCTCGACGTTTCAGTCGGCTCCGCGGAGGCAGCCTGTGAACATACAGATCCCGAGCCCTCGGGAGTTCTCCAGGCCGGCCAAGGCCCTCGTCGACGGCGGCGCCGTCGCAACGTTCGGCGACGCACAAACGCTGCTGGCAAGGACCCGTCCGCAGATCATCACTGGCCCTGATTGCGTCACCGTGGCGCGCCACGCGGCACTCCTCACCGCTGTGGAGACGACCCGGCGGGCGTTTGGTGAGGTCGACGTCCACCTCCCACGCCGGGTCGCAGACGCCCTGTGCACCATGCCCGGTCAAAACCACTCCACCGTCGCCGAGGTCGTCCGCGATTCCGGCGGCCGCCTCGTGACGATCGACGCCCTCGCCACCACCGTCCCAACCATCGTGATTGGCACCACAGCCTGGGTCGCCGACATCACTCTGCAGGTGACGTGGGATCGCTGGGTCGCACACGTCGACCATGGCGGTCGTCATTTGCCCGAGCGCGGCAACATGACACTGTCCGCGGTCGCCGCGGCGGCGCTCGCGGTGACTGAATGCTTCAAGAGGACACTGGGCACACTCGAAGCCTGCCATCGGAACCGAACACTGAACCTCTGGCGGCCCGGACAAGACCACCACGCCGACAGCATGGCTCCCGCTGACGATGACACCGCGGGGCCTGATCTTCGGCACTTGCCCTCAGCTGTGTGGTTCGTTGGTCTCGGACATCTCGGCCAGGCCAATGCGTGGTGCTGGACGCTCCTCCCGTACGCCGACGCTGCCGAGTGCGAGATCTATCTGCAGGACTTCGACAAGGTCAACCGCGCCAATCACACGACCGGGATGTTCGTCAGCGCGAGCGACGAAGGAGTCATGAAGACCCGCGTCGTCGCCGACGCCCTCGAACAGGCCGGCTTCGCGACGCGCATGATCGAACGCCGCCTACTGGCGGAGACTCGGCGGCATGACACCGAGCCGGGGCTGGCGCTCCTCGGTGTCGACAAAGTCGAACCTCGACGCCTCATCAGCGATATCGGCTGGAAGCTTGCGATCGACGTCGGGCTCGGGTCTGGGCCGATCGACTTCACCGCTGTGAGCATCCACACCTTCCCCGCCACGAAACACTCCAAAGACGTCGCCGCCTGGCAGACGAACGGGTCGAGTCGCCGCTCGGAGACTGCCCAAGAACAGAAGGCATACCGAGACGCCCGCGCAGCGGGAGCAGACGCATGTGGCCTCATCCAGCTCGCTGAGACCGCTGTCGCGGCGCCGTTCGTCGGTGTCGTCGCAGCCTGCCTCGCAATCGCGGAACCGCTCAGGATCCTGCATGGCGAGCCTGCCAACACGAGCCTCACGTTCGACATCGGCCGCCTCGCGCGGCCGCGCTCAACCCTCGGAACCACCACGCCACGAATCGGATTCGTCTCGGCAGCCACGCTCGCTGACGTGTGACCAGGCTGCCCATCCGCTCGGCGGTCCTACCGCAGAAACGAGGATGGGCCTTGGGACGGCAAGCTGAGCCCACGCGATAGCTGTCATCAAGCCGTGGCATTGCCGTTCACGGTTGCCCGCAGAGTGACATCCTCGGGCCAACTCTTAGGCAAAGTAGTGAGTAAACCATGAGTTTGGGCCCGGAAGTTCATCACTTCCGGTTTATATCCCCAGGTCAGAGAGCCGGTGAGGGGACTCGAACCCCTAACCCCCGCTTTACAAGAGCGGTGCGCTGCCAGTTGCGCCACACCGGCCGGTGTGCGGATACATACTAGAGGATTGTGTGGGGCGTGCTGCGGGGGTCGGGGGCGTTTCGGGCGTTGTGGGGGGCTCGGGCGGTGTCCTTCTTGGGGGACTCGCTGGGGCTTGTCGCGTTGCTGTTGTATGTGCAGGCGTCGACGGGGGCCGCGATCGCGGTGGCGCTGCTGCTGTTGGCGGGGGACTTTGTGCCGGGGTTGTTCGGGGCGTTCGCGGGGGTGGTGGGCGATCGGTTCGATCTGAAGCGGGTGATGGTGGCTTGCGACCTCGTCCAGGGCGTGCTGACGGTCGCCATGGCCCTCATCCTTCCGCCGCTCGCGGTGCTGCTGGTGATGGTCGCGGTCAGGAGTGTCACGGCGCAGGTGTTTCAGGCGGCTTCGCGGAGTGCGATGCCGGCGCTGGTGCGGGACGATCAGCTCGAGGCAGCGAACTCGGCGCTCGGGGCGGGGACGAACGGGCTGGAGGCGGTCGGTCCGATCATCGCGGCAGGGTTGTTCCTGGTCACCGACGTACGCGGGATCCTGCTGATCGACGCGGCGACGTTCTTCCTTTCCGCGGGCCTGCTCACGAGGCTGCCGAAGATCTCACCGCCCGAACCGACCAAGAACAGTGTGTTCAAGGACGCGCGTGACGGGCTGGGATACATCCTCACAACAGCCCCGATCCGCGTCATCGGGCTCGGGTTCTTCGCCATCGTCGCGTTCAACGGGGTGGACGACGTCGCGATGGTGTTCCTCGCGAAGGACGAGTTGCACGGGAGCGACTCGGCGTCGGCGACGTTGTACGCCGGGGTGGGCATCGGGCTGATCATCGGCTTCGCGATCCTGGCGCGGTACGCGGGCCGGCTGAAGATGCCGGTCCTCATTGTCCTCGGGTTCGCCGTCAGCAGCGTCGGCAACCTGGTCACCGGGCTGGCCTGGGCGATCTGGGCGGCACTCGCGCTGCAGGTGATCCGCGGGCTCGGGATCGCGGGCATCGACGTCGGCGTCAACACCCACCTGCAACGCGTCGTGCCGCCCCAGTTGCGCAGCCGCGTCTTCGGCAATCTGTACGGCGCGATCGGTCTGGCGGCCGGGATCTCGTACGTGTGCGGCGGGCTGCTCCTGCAGCACACGGACGCCCGTACGACGTTCGTCGTCGCGGGCGCCGGCGGGTTGATCGCTACGGTTGCGACTGCGCTCGGAGTTCGGCGATCGGGCGACGAAGAGCGCGAGCGCCCGGTACGGCGATGAGCGCGATCACGGCCATCACGAGGAACGCCGCCAACGGGTGACCGACCAGCAGGCCGACAACGACCGCGACGACCAGGCCACCGAGGTTGCCGGCCATCCAGATCAGGCCGGCGGCGGTCCCTTCGGCTTCTCCGGTACGGCGCTCGACGAGCTCGAGCACGATCGGCAACGCCGGGAGAAGGAGCAGGCCGATCACGGTGATCGCCACGAAGCCAGTGACCGCCCCGGGGGCGAGGGCGAGTAGTACGCAGGCTGCGGCGGTCACGGCGAGGCTGACGACGAGGAGGCCGGATTCTGCGCGGCGGCGTACGACGAGGATCGGGATGGTGGCGCTGCCCACGACGCCGGCGATGACCTGCAGCAGGAGGATCGTGCTTGCGGTGCCGCCGCTGACGCCGGCCGGTTCGAGGAGCGCTTGGGCGAAGGTGCTCATGGCAACGAAAACGCCGAACGGGAAGATCGCGAGCACGCACAGGCGGCGGATCAACGGGTCGCCCCAGGCGGCCGCCAACGCACCGCGGTCGGGGCGTCGAGCTGCGGTGGTGTGGGATTCGACGGGGCCGCGGATGGCGGCGGCCAGAACGATTGCCGCCAGGACGCAGAAGACCGCGCTGACGGTGAGCATGGCAGGGATGGACGAGGACGTGGTGAAGACGGCGGAGAGCAGGAAGGCGATCACCATGCCGGCGAAGATGCTGGCGGTGCCGATCGCGATGCCGGTGGGCCGGTCCTTCTCCTCCAAGTAGTGGCCGGTGATGCCGGTGACGGCGTTCAGGACCAGCGGCTGCGCGATCGACGCGAGGATCTGACCCGCGAGCAGCCAGCCGAAGTCGTCACCGATCAGCCGCACCACGGCGCCGACAGCAGTCAGTACGGCGCCCGCGATCAGCGCGCCCCGGAACCAGCGGTCCAGGGCCAGACCGCACGGGATCGCGAGTACGACGTACAGCAGCGGGAAGACCTGGGCGAGCCAGCCGATCGCGCTCTCGGACACGCCGTACCGGGAGGCGGCGACGGTGGTGACGCCTGCGAAGTTCAGCCAGACCAGCTGGGTCGCCGCGCCGACCAGGGAGTAGCCGACGATCGCCGACCACCGGCTCCGGATTTGCATGGGCGCACTTTACGGCCTAGGCGTAGAAATGAGACATGGTTGATTGGGAGGGGCCGCTCGGAGAGGCGTATGGGCGGGCGACGGCGTACCTGGAGGGGCTTCCGGGGCGGCGGGTCGGGCCTCGGGCGAGTGCCGGGGAGCTTCACGAGACGCTCGGTGGACCGCTGCCGAGCGGGCCGTCGGATCCGCGCGAAGTGGTCGCGCGGCTCGCGGAGGGGGTCGAGGACGGGCTGCTGCCGAGCGGGAGCGGCCGGTTCTTCGGGTTCGTGTTCGGCGGCGCCACACCGGCGTCGCTCGCCGCGGACTGGCTCACGACCACGTGGGATCAGAACGCCGGTCTGTACGCCGCCTCGCCGGCGGCCGCCGTGGTCGAGGACATCACCGCGGGCTGGCTCGTCGAGCTCTTCGGGCTCCCACGCGGTACGTCGGTGGGTTTCGTGACCGGCGCGCAGATGGCGAACTTCACCGGGTTGGCGGCCGCGCGGCACGAGGTACTGCGGCGAGCCGGGTGGGACGTCGAACGCGACGGCCTGATCGGCGCGCCGCCGATCCGCGTGCTGGCCGGCGCGGAGCGTCACGACACGATCGATCGCGCACTGCGGTTCCTGGGGCTGGGGACGAGCTGCATCGTGCCGGTCGCGGTCGACAGCCAAGGGCGGATGCGCCCGGACGCTCTCGCCGAGGCGCTGAACGACGATGGCCCACAGATTGTCTGTGCGCAGGTCGGCAACGTGAACACAGGGGCATCTGACCCAATAGCCGAGATCTGCGACCTGGCGCATGCACACCTGGCCTGGGTGCACGTCGACGGCGCCTTCGGCCTCTGGGCAGCGGTCAGCTCGCAACTGCGCGGACTCGTCGACGGGATCGAGCTGGCCGACTCGTGGGCGACCGATGCGCACAAGTGGCTGAACGTGCCGTACGACTCCGGCCTCGTCCTGTGCGCGCACCCCGACGCCCACCGCGCGGCGATGTCGATCCGCGCCGCCTACCTGATCCAGGACGAGGACGGCGAACGCGACTCGCTCGACTTCAACCCGGAGTTCTCGCGACGGGCTCGGGGCATCCCCGTGTACGCCGCGATTCGGGCGCTCGGTCGCACCGGGATCGCCGAGATCGTCGACCGCTGCCACGCGATGGCGCAGCGGTTCGCAGGCATCCTCGCCGCCAACGACGTGCAGGTGCTGAACGACGTGGTCCTCAACCAGGTCCTGGTCCGCTTCAGCGACGACGACGCGGTCACCCGGCGGGTGGTCGCCGAGGTCCAGGACGAGGGCACCTGCTGGATGTCGGGCACCACCTGGCAGGGCCGGGCCGCGATGCGCATCTCGGTCTCCAACTGGACCACCGGGCCGGCCGACATCGACCTTTCGGCGGAAACTGTGCTCGCGGTGTTGCGGAAAGTTTCCTGATCGTCGGTGTCGATTTCCGCGGTGGTCACCCGACGCAGGGGTGTAGGACCACCACCCCAGGAGGAAAACGATGTCGTTCCAGGCGTACTTGGACAAGATCGAGGAAAAGACCGGAAAGACCCCGCGGGAACTGGTCGACGAGGCTCATCAGCGCGGGTACGGTGCCGCGGACGTGAAGGCCGGCACGATCCTCGACTGGCTGAAGGCGGACTACGAACTCGGCCGCGGCCACGGGATGGCGCTGGTGCACGTGATCAAGAACGGCGCGCAGATCAGCGACAAGCACGTCGGCACCACGGGCACGCACTCGGACCCGAGCAACATGCTCTGGCTGGACGGTAAGAGGTCGAACCCGGCGCTACGGTAGGCGGGTGGATTCGAAGAAATCGCCGCGCGACAAGTGGATCACGGTCTACGGGCGCAAGCCCGTGCTGGAGGCGCTGCACGATCCGAACCTGTCGGTCGCGAAGGTCGTGCTCGCCGACAACGCGACCGGCAACTCGATGCAGGAGATCCTGCGCGCCGCGGAGCGGTACGGGACGCCGGTCGAGCGCGCGACCGCCAGCCGGGTGAAGTGGCTCGCTGGAAACGGTAAGCACGACCAGGGCGTGGTCGCGGACGTGGACGCGCCCCGGATGACGCCGCTGGAGGAGTTCGTGCGGGCCCGCGGAAAACGGCCGACCAACGTTTTCCTGCTCGACGGCGTGACCAATCCCGGAAACGTCGGAATGATTCTGCGGACCGCGACCGGCGCCGGGTTCGACGGTGTCATCCTCCCTCGGGCCGGTACGCCGCATGTCGGGCCGCTCGTGATCAAGGCGTCGGCCGGCGTCGCGTTCCAGGCGCCGATCGTGAACACATCGACGGCGAAGGCAGCGGTCGACGTACTGCGGACCGCCGGGTATCACGTCTACGGGCTGTCGGCGCGTTCGCAGGACTCGCTGTTCAAGACCGAGCTCGCACCGCGCGCGGTGTATGTGCTCGGCGGCGAGACCAACGGGATCACGGTCGCCACCGACTCCGACCTGCAGATCCCGCTGCACTCCGGCGTCGAGTCGCTGAACGTCGCCGTCGCCGCGGCAGTGGTCGCCTTCGAGGTCACCAACCGCTGAGGCCAGACAGCGCCTAGCCGGTGATCTTCTTGGCGAGGGCCTCGGCGGTGTCGCGGGTGTAACCACCGGAGATCTGGACCTGGCCGCCGGTGATCGCGGACTGCACGGCTGGTGCCGCGGCCACCTCGCCGTGGACGACGATCGCCAGCAGGTTGGCCGGCGGCTCCTGCTTGGCGATGCTGGCGGTCAACTCACCGAACAGCTTGGTGCCTTCCGGATCGAGGTTGAGGTTCACGTACCAGGAGGTGCCTTGCGCCGGGTCGAATCCGGCCTTCACCTCGGACACGTTGCTGCCGTCGAGCTCGACCTTGCCCAGCGTGTAGAGATTGCCCCGGTCGTCACACGCCGTACCGGCCGGTGAGGGGGTCGCGCAGTGGCCGGGCTTCGAGGTGAGCACGCGGCGGAACTCGACCGCCTTCGGATCGGACGGTTTGGTGCGGGCCGGCGGGGTTGACTCGTGGCCGATCGGTTTGTCTTCGCCGCGGTTCCCCAAGAACAGTACGAGGCCGGTGACGATCAGTACGACGAGAAACAGGATGAGACCGGCGACGATGAGCAGCGGGCCTTTCGACCGCTTGGGAGGAATCTGCGCGTACGGCGGTGGTCCGGGTGGATAAGGACCAGGCGGCTGCGTCATGGGACACCATGCTAGGTAATCAGGAAGTCACCTTGAGCATTCGTGCGGCGAGCTCGGCGTTGCGCCGGGCGAACGGCTGCCACAACGCAGGCGTTGCCGCGACCCGCTCCCGGGCAGTCGCCTCGCCCACCGCGCGCTGCGTCCACGTGCACATCCGCCCGCTCCTCAGCTCGAACCGCACGAGTACGCCGTCCGCCCACCCGTACACGTCCGCGTCCCGCGGCTCCATCCACGCAACCTTCTGCTCGGAACAGATCCACTCGAGCGCCTCGAGCTCTCCCTGTACCTTCGCCGCGAACTCGTACCGCAATTCACCCGCGGCTCGGTCACGTCGTCGTACCAGCTCGCTGCGCAACGCCTCTACCGCGGCTGGTTTCTTCAAAAGTACGGCGATCGCTGTCCGCGCCAACGCGTCCCGATCCGCGGGCCCGATCCCGAACAGCCGACCGAACTCCTCCGCCGAGCCGTCACCCGCCACGGTGTACTGCAACGGCAGCACCCGATGCAGCCCCGAGATCGCCTGCCGGATCCGCAACCCACCGAGGTACGGCCCGAAATGCGGGCCGCCACCGTTGACCGTGTGCTCGAAACGCAAGCCTGGCTTGGATCCGTCGGCGAGCCGGATGTAACCGACGACCTCCGCGCCGCCCTCGGTACGGTTCCAGCGCGGCTTGGAATGTTCGAGCAGATTGCGTTCGAGCCACGCCGCTTCGTGTTCGGAATCGCACCAAACACCTTCTACCCGGGCGATCCGCCGTACCATCCGCTGCAGATGCGGCCGGTCGCCGAGATTCACCCAGTACGACTGCACGCGCCGCCGCAGATTACGGGCGCGTCCGATGTACAGAACCTTCCCGGAGTCGTCGCGGAAGCGATAGACACCCGGCCCGGCCGGCAACTCCCGAACGCTGCGAATCATCAGCCCAGTGTGCCCGACCAGACCGGCGGAGTGACCGCCCGGTTGATTGTTTGAAACGAATACAGGCCGGGGCTTGCGCGCACCAGGAGCGACGGTCATGCTGGCGCGATCCGAGTGCCCGCAGGGGGTTGTGAGGGGCCGGGCACCGGACCTTGGTCCTGGGGGATTCGTGAGGATTTCTGCCCGTTGGCTGCGCGCTGCGCTGCCCGCACTGTGCGTCGTACTGCTGTCGCCGTTCGTCACGATCGGTCCGGCACAGGCTGCTGTCACGCCCACCGGTTTCAGTGAGCAAGTGGCGTTCAGCGGACTGACCAATCCGACGAACGTCGCGTTCTCGCCGGACGGCCGGGTGTTCGTCGCCGAGAAGAGCGGCCTGATCAAGGTGTTCGACTCGCTCGACGATCCGACGCCCAGCGTGTACGCCGACCTGCGGACCGAGGTCTACAACTACTGGGACCGCGGCCTGCTCGGGCTGGCGCTGCATCCCGATTTCCCTGCAGATCCACGGATCTACGTGCTGTACACGCACGACGGGCTGATCGGCGGGCCGACGCCGAAGTGGGGTACGCCGGGCATCGACGGCGACCCGTGTCCGTCGCCGCCCGGGCCGACCGGTGACGGATGCCAGGCCAGTGCGCGACTCTCGGTGCTCAACGCGAACGGCGCCGAGCAGGTGCTCGTCGAGGACTGGTGCCAGGTGTACCCGAGCCACTCGATCGGCTCGATCGAGTTCGGCCCGGACGGGTTCCTGTACGCCGGCGGCGGTGACGGCGCCAGCTTCAACTACGTCGACTACGGGCAGGACAGCCTCCCCGCTTCTGATCTGACGCCCGACAACCCGTGTGGTGACGGGCCGGCTCCGGTCGGTGCGACGCTCACTCCGCCGACTGCCGAAGGCGGCGCGCTGCGTGCGCAGGACCTGAGAACCGCAGGCGATCCGACCGGTCTGGACGGCTCGATCATCCGCATCGACCCCGACACCGGGCAGGCCGCGCCGAACAACCCGTTGGTCAGCAGCCCCGACCTGAACGCCCGCCGGATCGTCGCGGAAGGTCTGCGCAACCCGATGCGGTTCACGTTCCGGCCGGGGACGAGCGAGCTGTGGATCGGTGACGTCGGCTACCAGACCTGGGAAGAGATCGACCGCGTCGTCGCCCCGACGGCGGGCGTCACGAACTTCGGCTGGCCGTGCTACGAGGGCACCGGCCGCCAGCCCGGGTACGACGGCGCGAACGTCAACATCTGCGAGAACCTCTACGCGGCAGGCTCGTCCGCGGTCGCGTCGCCGTACTACACCTACAAGCACACAGACCAGATCGCCGGGACGTGCTCCACCGGCAGTTCGTCCATCTCCGGGCTCTCGTTCTACAAGGGCGGGAACTACCCGGCGGCGTACGACGGCTCGCTGTTCTTCACCGACTACAGCCGCAGATGCGTGTGGGCGATGATGCCCGGGAGCAACGGTCTGCCCGACCCGGCGAAGATCCAGCTCTTCGCCTCCGGGTACGGCGCCACTCGCCTGCAGACGGGTCCCGGCGGCGACCTCTTCACGGTCGACTACGACAACGGCCGGATCCTGCGCTACGTCTACAACGGCACGAACAATCCGCCGACGGCCGTGATCCACGCCGACCCGTCGAGCGGGCCGACGCCGTTGACGGTGACGCTCGACGGGACCGCGTCCGACGACGCCGACGGCGATCCGCTCACGTACGCGTGGGACCTCGACGGCGACGGGGCGTACGACGACTCGACAGCAGCCGTTGTGCAGCACACGTACACGGTCAGTGACACCGTGACCGTGCGACTGCGGGTGTCCGACGGGACGGCGAGCAGTACGACGAGCACGCAGATCAACGTCGCGAACACCGCACCGACCGCGACGATCACCTCTCCCGGTCCGGCGACGACGTGGAAGGTTGGTGACACCATCAACTTCTCGGGTTCGGCGACGGACCCCGAGCAGGGGACGTTGCCGGCATCCGCGTTGACGTGGTCGCTGATCATGCATCACTGTCCGAGTGACTGCCACACGCATACGATCACGACGGTGACCGGGGCGAGCAGCTCGTTCACGGCACCGGATCACGAATATCCGTCGTACCTCGAGCTGAAGCTGACGGCGCGGGATGCTCAGGGGCTGACGGATGTGAAGAGCGTGCGGCTCGATCCGAAGACGGTCGGTACGACGTTCGCGACCACACCGACCGGGTTGCCGGTGACAGTCCTCGACAAGAGCGGGAAGAGTCCGCTCCCGGTCACGACGATCGTCGGATCGAGCGTTTCGGTGGCGACGGATCCGGTGCAGAACGTGGTCAACCAGCTCTACCGGTTCGGGTTGTGGTCGGACGGTGGGGCGCGTGACCACAACCTGGTTGCGCCGGCGACACCGACGACGTACACGGCCGCTTTTGCTACGAAGCGAAACCTTGCCCGCGGTCGTCCCGCGGTTGCCTCTAGCACCTATCTTGCCGGGCGCGAGGCGGCGAAGGCCGTGGACGGTTCGATGAGCACCGCGTGGTCGAGTGCGCGTACGGATCCGCAGTGGTTCCAGGTCGATCTCGGGTCGGTCCAGGTGGTCAACCGGGTGATGATGAACTGGTTGTCGACTGCGTACGCGAAGTCGTACCAGGTCCAGGTGTTGGCGAGCGGGCGCACCTGGAGGACTGTGGCGTCGACGGTGAGGGGGGACGGCGGGACGGACGTCGTCACGTTCGCACCGAACTACGCGAGGTTCGTCCGGCTGGTCGCGACGCAGCGAGCCGTTGCCGGGAGCTACTACTCGTTCTGGGAGTTCGGGGTTTATCAGGACACCGGGCCGGCCACCGGGATCGCGGGCCAGTGCATCGACGTCTACCAGGCCTCGACCACGGACGGTACGCCGACCACGCTCTACACGTGCAAGGGCGCGGTCAACCAGCAGTGGACACCGTCCACGGAGGACGGAACCGTGCGCACGATGGGCAAGTGCCTGTCCGCGCGCGGCACCGCTCTCAAGACCCCCGCCGTGCTGTGGACCTGCGACAACTCCCCCGGCCAACGTTGGATCCCCCAACCGAACGGGTCCCTCGTCAACGCCGCCGTACCCCTCTGTCTCGACGCCACCGGCGCCTCCTCCGCCAACGGCACCAAACTCATCCTCTACACCTGCAACAACGGCCTCAACCAGAAGTGGACCTTCCCGTAATTCGATCGCCTGTGGGACCTATCGTCCATCGAGGGGGTGCCAGGTGTAGGTGGGGCCGTTGCGTTGGACGTGGCCCAGGCCTGGGAACGGGAGGTGGTAGGCGTGGATCAGGAGGTGTTCGTCGGCGGCGCGGGACAGGAGTTGGCGGCGGGTGGTGATCGAGGCCGGTGCGTCCAGGTCCCACGGGGTGGCCCAGGCCGGGTTGATGAGTTGGAGCGGGTCGTAGAAGGTGTCGCCGACGCAGAGCAGGCGTTCGCCTTGGGACTGCAGGAGGATGGCGGAGTGGCCAGGTGTGTGGCCGGGGGCGGAGAGCGTGTGTACGCCGGGCAGGATCTCGGCGTCGTACTCGAACGGCTGCAGCTTCTCGCCGAACAGCCGGATGGTTTCTCGAGCAGCATCGAGGTGCGGCTGCGCCGACGGGAGGTCGACGGAGCCTGTCCAGAACGCGACCTCCGACGCATGCGCGAACGCGCTCGCCGCGGGGAAGGTCAGCTCGCCCGACCAGATCGCGCCGCGCGCATGATCCTGGTGGAGATGTGTGAACACGACCGCAGCCAACTCCGACCGTGCCAGTCCGGCGCTGCTCATTCCGCTGTCCAACTGTCCGACGAGCGGCTCGATGTACTCGCCGTACCCGAGGAAGCTCGCCCCCAGCCCCGTGTCGATCACCGCTGTACCGTCCGGGGTGCTCACGAACAGACAGTTGTACCCGCAGGTCAGCGTCGAACGCCCCTGACACGAGTCCCGCAGTACGTCGTCCGGCACACCCGACTCAGGTGTGAAGAAATCCTCCAGCCGCGGCTCGAACGGCGGCCCCGGCTGGCCGTCGCTTACCACCACACACTCCAACCGCCCCACCGAGAACCGATAGATCATCACCCCACCCTCCCACCTGGCCGCGCGGATGAGCGACGGGAGCCTCCGCTAGGCGACGATGGGCGGATGACGATCGAAGAGCAGGTACGCGCGGCGGCGGCCGAGTGGGATCGGATCGTTGTCGGCAACGACGCCGACGAGGTCGGATCCTTCATGACGGACGACTGGGTGTACGTCGACTCGACCGGGCCGGTCACCAGAGCCGACATCCTCGGCTGGATCGCGAGCGGGCGGCTCGCCCATCACAGCATGCAACTGGTGAGCGAACAGCGGACGGCGCGCACCGGGGATGCCGTCGTGCTCACGGCACGCAAGACCAGTACAGGCTCCTGGGAAGGTACGTCGTACTTCGCGGACGAGTGGATCAGCCAGGTCTGGGTGCAGACGCCGACGGGCTGGCGGTGCGCGTTCAGCCACAAGACCGACGCACAGACGAAATAGCCGCGCGTTTTGTGATGTGGCGTTGTTCACGTCACATGGGCCGCTCGGCAGGCGTCAGGTGTTTGTTCGATGAGGGCAAACGCAAAGGAACGTCATGAGCGCAACAGTCGAAGGATTCGCTGGAGAGATCGTCGGGCCGGAGGACCCCGGGTACGACGCCGCGAGCAAGACCGTGCTGGTCGGGGGCAGTCCGGCGTACGTCCTCAGGCCGACGACCGTCGAGGACGCCCAGAAGGCCGTCCGGTACGCCGCGGGCAGCGGGCTGCCGCTCGCGGTGCGCGGCGGTGGACACGCGTTCCCAGGATTCGGGACGAACGACGGCGGGGTGGTGATCGATCTCGTCAACCTGGCGGGCATCGAGGTCGTGGACAAGGACAAGCACATCGTCCGGATCGGCGGCGGCGCCACCTGGGGGCAGGTCGCGGCCGCGCTGGCGCCGCACGGGCTGGCGATCTCGTCGGGTGACACCAAGAGCGTCGGCGTCGGCGGGTTGACGCTGAGCGGCGGCATCGGGTGGAAGGTCCGCAAGTACGGTCTCGCGCTGGACAGTCTGGTCGCCGCCGAGGTCGTGACCGCCGCAGGTGACGTCGTACGGGCGTCCGCCGACGAGAACCAGGAGCTGTTCTGGGCGATCCGCGGCGGCGGCGGGAACTTCGGGATCGTGACCGCGTTCGAGTTCGCGGCGCACCCGACGACCGACATCCACTTCGGCAAGGTGGTCTTCGGTGCGAACGAGATCGCCGACGTCCTGCCCCGCTGGGCGGAGTACGTGCGGACCGCGCCCCCGGAGCTGACCTCGATCGCGGCGTTCGCGAACCCGTTCCTCGGCGGTCCCGAAGCGCCGCTGGAGATCCAGGTTGCGTACGACGGTGACGACGCGGAACTCGCCGCGCAGGCGATCGATCCGATCCGCGCACTCGGCACCGTGATCGCCGACGATGTCACGCTGACGCCGTACGCCGAGGTGCTCGTGGACGGCGCCGTACCGCCGCCCGGCATCCAGTTCGCCACCCGAAGTGCCTTTGTCGACAAGGATTCCGTGCCCGAGGTACTGCGGATCCTCGCCGAGGCCGGCACCTCGCAGGGCTCTCCGATCATCGCCGTCCGCAGCGTCGGCGGGGCGGTGGCGCAGGTCGCCGACGACGCGACGGCGTACGCACACCGCCAGGCGGAGCTGATGTTCGTCACCATGACCGTCGGTCCGCCGCCGGTGATCGAGGCGACGCGTCCGGCGCGGCAGCAACTGTGGGATCGCCTGAGCCCGCTGGTCAGCGGCGCGTACGCGAACTTCCTGTCCGAGGCCGAGGACGCTGATGTCGCCGCGGTCTACCCCGCCAAGACCTACGAGCGGCTCGCGGCGGTGAAGCGCGAACTCGATCCAGAAAACGTTTTCGCCGGCAACCACAACGTCAAGCCATGAGGCCAGAAGAGAGCAAGGTCTGGTTCGTCACCGGCTCCTCTCGCGGCCTCGGCCGGAGCTTCGTCGAGGCCGCCCTGTCCCGCGGGGACCGGGTGGCCGCGACGGCGCGCACGAGCCTCACCGAGTTGACGACGACGTACGGCGACGCAGTACTCCCACTCACCCTCGACGTCACCGACAAGGCAGCTGTCTTCGCGGCCGTCGAACAAGCGCACGTGTACTTCGGACACCTGGACGTGATCGTCAACAACGCTGGGTACGGCCTGTCCGGAGCGGTCGAGGAACTCGAAGAGACGCAGTTGCGCGATCAGTTCGAGACGAACTTCTTCGGTCCGCTCTGGGTCGTCCAGGCCGCGCTGCCGTATCTCCGCGACCAGGGCGACGGTCGCATCATCCAGATCTCCTCGGTAGCCGGCCTGACGGGGCTCCCGATGGGCGGTGCGTACTGCGCGTCGAAGTGGGCCCTCGAAGGACTGAGCGAGGTGCTCGCCCAAGAGGTCGCCGGCTTCGGCATCAAGGTCACGGTGGTCGCGCCCGGCGGTTACGCGACCGACGGCGTCACCGGCGGAGTCCGCTCCGATCCGAACCCGCTGTACGACGACCTGCGCGACGCACTGTCCGCGTACGTGGCCTCGGCCGACTTCGGCGATCCTGCCGCGGCCGGCCGCGCGATCCTCGAGCTCGCCGACACTCCCAACCCACCCCTCCGCATCTTCTTCGGAACCCAGGGCTACCCGATGCTGCAGCAGGTGTACGCCGACCGCCTGAAGACCTGGGAAGCCTGGCAGGACCTGGCAACCGAAGCGATGTAAATGACCCCGGCGCCTCGAGATACTGGGGTATGCGTCGATCGGGAATGTTTGCCGCCCTGACCGGTTGTCTCCTCCTGGCCGCGTCGCCGCTGACGGCACACGCGAAGGAGGAGGCCACGACCGTGAAGGCCCTGACGTTCAACATCCATCACGGCGCGGGCGTCGACGGCAAGCTCGATCTCGAGCGGGTCGCGAAGACGATCGAGGCGTCCGGCTCGAGACGTTGATCGACGTGAACGGTACGCCGTTGCGCTTCGCCGACACGCACCTCACGACGATCAACGACGGCGAGCGGATCGAGCAGGTGAACGCGATCGTCGCGTTGCTGAAGGACGCCCCCGAGGCGACGCTCCTGGTCGGCGACCTGAACGCCGTACCGACGTCGACCGAGGTGAAGACGCTGACGACGCACTGGACGGACACCTGGCCGCAGAAGGGCTTCGGACTCGGGCTCACCAGCCCCGTGCCGGTGCCGACGAAGCGGATCGACTACCACCTGCACAGTGCGCAGCTGGTGCCGACCGCCGCAGCGGTTCCGGTGAGCTTCGCGTCCGACCACTTCCCGGTCGCGGCCACCTACTCGCTCAGCTGACGCTCGTACGCCTCGGGAGACCAGCTGGCTGCGGTCTTGGTGACCATTTTGGCGCCGAGGCGTTCGTAGAAGCGGTAGCCCGCCGTGTTCTCCAGACGCAGGCCCCAGCCGATCGGCAGCCGGTCCGGCAGCGCGTGCCGGGCCAGTTCCAGCATGAGTTTCCGTCCGACGCCGGCGTCGCGGAAATGCTCCCGAACATAGAGATCGTCCAACGCCAGTTGGTCCCCGCCGACCCACAGGTACGGTCGCCGCAGCGCGGAAACGTACCCGGCCGCATCGCCGCCGACCTCCGCGATCAGCACGATCACGTCCTCGCGCCCGAGGAACCCTTGCCAGTCCTCGACGCTCGCCGTCAGATAGACGCCCTGGTCCTGGTAGTCGGCCAGCTCTCGCATCATGGTCAGCACGATCTCCGCATCCGCGACCACCGCGCGGCGAATCTCAGTGGGCATGTACTTCTCCAGTCGAAGGCTTGAACGCCGGTACGACGACCAGCGCGAGGGCGGCCGCCACCGCGGCGGTGACCGCGGCGAACGTGAACCCACGAGTGAATCCTGTCGACACGGTCCCCGCAAGACTCGCCGCCGCGATGCTCGACACCACAGCGACGCCGAGCGAGGCGCCGAACTCGTGGAACGTGCTGAGCAGCCCGGACGCCAGACCCGCTTCGCGGTAGTCGATCTGCGCGAACGTCGTGGTCGACGACGCAACGAAGGCGGCACCGAGCCCGACCGTCCCGACGGTCATCCCGATCACGACCACGGCAGCACCCTCCCAGATCGCGGGGACAGCCACGCCGGCCGCGGTGATCAGGAACCCGGCCATCGCGATCGGCCGTGCGCCGACCCGGCCGACGAGATGCCCTGCGATCTGCGCGCCGACGATCGCCGCGATCGCCACCGGCAGGAACAACAGCCCGGTACGCAGAGCGCCGTACTGCTGGAAATGCTGCAGGTAGAACGAGCCCAGGAAAAACATCGAGATCATCAGGGCGGTCGCGACCAGGATCATGAAGATGCCTGCGGTGACAGGCCGGCGGGTGAAGATCCGCAGGTCCATCAGCGGTGACCGTACGGTGCGCTGGACCCAGGCGAAGACGCCGTACAGAACGAGGGCTCCGGCCAGCGTGCCGAGGGTCGCGAGCGAGAGCCAGCCGCGATCGCCGGCGTTGATCAGTGCGTAGATCGCCGTACCCGTGCCGGCCGTGACCAGCAACGCACCCGGTACGTCGAGACGCCCCCGCTGCTCGCTCGGCGTGTCGGCGGGAAGCATCCGGATCAGCAGCGCGAACACGACCAGGCCGATCGGCAGGTTGATGTAGAACACCCACTGCCAGCCCGGGCCCGCGGTGAGCAGACCACCGAGCAGTACGCCGATCGCGGAGCCGCCACCGCCCATCGCGGACCAGATGCCGAGCGCCTTGTTGCGCTCGTCCCCGTCGAACGTCTTGGTGACGACGGACAGTGCCGCCGGCGACAGCATCGCTGCCCCGATGCCTTGCGCGACGCGGCCGCCCAGCAGGACCTCAGGCCCACTGGCGAGACCTGTGACGAGCGAGGCCAGCGTGAACACCAGCAGGCCGGTCAGTACGACGCGGCGCGAGCCGAGCAGGTCGGCGGCGCGACCGCCGAGCAGCATCAGGCCGCCGAACATCAGCGTGTAGGCACTCACCACCCAGGTCAGCGTCTCGCGCTGCAGGTGGAGGTCGGTCTCGATGTTCGGCAGCGCGATCGCCACCACGGTGACGTCCAGGATCAGCATGAACTGCGCGACGGCGAGCAGCCCCAGCAGCCGCCACCGCCGGGGGTCGGGTTGAGTCATGGTCTCGTCCTTAAGTTGAACAGCTATGTACGGGTTATGTTCGGTACGGTAACTCGTACACTGGTGTTCGACAAGAGGAATTCGTACAGTGGTGTTCGAGATCAGGGAGGGCCGATGGCTGTCACCACCCGGCGCGCGGACGCGCAACGGAGCATCGCGGCGATCCTGACCGCGGCGGCCGAGTGCCTGGGCCGGGATCCGGCGGCGAGTACGTCGGAGATCGCGAAGGCGGCCGGGGTCGGGCGAGTGACCCTGTACGGCCACTTCGCCTCTCGGGCCGAGCTGGTCGACGCCGTCTTCGTCCAGGCGATCGCGACCGGCGAAGAGACCCTCGGGCAGGTCGATCTGACCGGTGATCCGCGCGAGGCCCTGACCCGGTTGATCGAGTCGAGCTGGCACCTGGTCGACCAGTATCGGGCGCTGCTGCTCGCGGCTCAGGACGCGCTGCCGCCCGGAAGGGTGCGCGAACTACACGCCGATCCGATGGCGCGCGTAGAAAGGCTGCTCGAACGCGGCCGTTCCGAAAACGTTTTCCGTACCGACCTGCCGACGTCGTGGCTGGTCAGCGTCATGCACAACGTGATGCACGGCGCCGCGAGCGAGATCCAGGCCGGACGCATCACGTCCGACCAGGCAGCGCCGTACATCACCGCGACCCTGCTGGCCGCGTTCGCTCCGCCGAAGGACGAGTAGCTACTCCAGCCAGGTGGTTTCGAAGGTTGGGTTGGCGTGGATGTGCACCGCTTCGTAGCCGCCGGGGCCGGTGCGGAACTTGTGCGGGGTCTCGGCCGGGACGACCAGGATCTGGCCGGCCTTGCCGACGATCTCTTCGGTGTCCACGGTGAACGTCGCCGAACCGCGCCGGATGATGAACGTCTCGGCGTACGGATGCAGATGCAGGCGCGGCCCGACGCCCTCCTGCGTGGTCGACTCGAGAATCAGCGAGACACCGGCGCCACCCGGCAGCTCGGTGTAGTTCTCGGTCCATTCCTCGCCGTCGTCCCGCCCGTCCGCCCGGCTGATCACCGCAGCCCCGGATTTCGCGATCTCCGTCATGCCACCCTCCTCGATCGGTTCAGCCACCGTAACCGTTGCAGTAGGGCCTTTCACATCCCTTTCGACGTACGTCGACGGGGCCGCACTCAGTCCAGTTGGCGGCTCGCTCGGGGACTGGCGACGCGGTCGGCGACCGGTGCGAGGCCGGCGACGACGACCGCGATGACGGCGACAGCACCGAGGGCGACGGGCAGCGACCACACGGACGAGACCGCGCCGACCGCCGCCGGGCCGATCAGGAACCCGATGTAGGCGATCGTGGTCACCGTGGAGATCGCTCCCGCGCGCCGCTCGGGTCCCGCCCAGGCGCCCGCCATCCCGATGACGGTCGGCGCGCAGACCGACGTACCGAGGCCGGCGACGCCGATCCCGACGAGTGCCGTCCAGGGGTTGTTCGCGGTGGCCGCGACGAGTGAGCCGACGGCAGCGACGGCACCGCCGACGACCAAGAGCCGGCACCGGGCGGACCCGCGCGAGCAGAGCGTTACCTGCGAAGCGGCCGGTGGCGGCCGCAGCAGCGAAGACCGCGGGAGCAGTGGACGCGAGACCGGGCGAGGCGTTCAGCGAGGTGTCGAGATGTACGGCGCTCCAGCTCTGCCACGCGTTCTCGACCAGGTAGGCCAGCGCACACAACACGCCGAACACGAGAAGCACCGGTTCGATCCTGGCTCTCGGCTTTCCGGCGCGCGTCCTCGGGGTCCCGGTGACCTTGGTTGCTCCCGGCGCGAGGACGGCAACCGCGGTAATCAGGATCAGCGTCGCCGCACCGGCCAGCACGGGCACTGCTCCCACACCGGCCGCCCGGAGTCCCGCCGTACCGAGGCTCGCCACCACGACCGCGACCGAGAACATGCCGTGGGCGAGGTTCATCACCGGACGTCCGGTCTCGTGTTCGGTGTGGGATCCGGTCGCGTTGATCGCCACGTCCGTCGCACCAGAGGTTGCTCCGAGCAACAACAGTGCCGCGCTCAGCGTGCCGACGGAACCGGCCAGGGCGGGCAGTACGCCGCAGAGCGCGAAGAGCACGGTCACCACGGGAAGCACGACGCCGCCGTACCGGTCGATCAGATAGCCGGTGAACCGCATCGACACCAGCGCTCCGAGCCCGATCATCAGCAACGCCACACCGAGCTCACCGTCGTTCACACCGGCGCCGGCCCGGATCGCGGGCAGGATCGCTCCCCACGCACCCCAGAACAGACCGAACGCTGCGAACCCGGCGACTGGTTTGAGCATCCGTTCACCCTAGTTGGACACGTGGCCCCCGCTCGCGCCTAGGCTCACGGCATGGAGCTGACCCGGTCGTTCTCCGACGAGCAGTACGCGCGTGCGCTCGAGTCCTGGACCTTCCTCGAACTCGACGGGCTGGTGCCGGTGTTCACGTCGCCGTTCGGGGACGTGTTCTTCCAGGCGGCGGACGGGTTCTGGTGGCTGGACACGCTCGAGGGGACGCTGGAACTCACCTGGGCGAGCGCGGACGAACTGCGGGACGAGCTGAACACGGAGGACGGCCAGGACCAGTACCTGCTGGCGGGCCTGGTGTTCGGCGCCGCGAACCAGGGCGTCGTACCGGGTCCTGATCAGGTCTACTCGTTCACCCATCCGCCGCAGCTCGGCGGCGAACTCACGCTCGACAACGTCGAGGTCCTGGACTTCGTGGTGTCGCTCAACATCCTCGGGCAGATCCACACCCAGATCCGCGACCTGCCTCCCGGCACGCCGATCTCCGGGATCACGCTCACATAAGGTGTGGCGCATGCCGCTGTACTCGTTCGAAGGTAAGCGCCCGACCGTCCATCCCGACGCGTGGATCGCGCCGACCGCCACGCTGGTCGGCGACGTGGTCGTCGAGGCCCGGGTGTCGATCTGGTACGGCGCGGTGATCCGGGCCGATCTGGGCACGATCACGATCCGCGCCGGTGCGAACATCCAGGACAACACGGTCATCCACGTCGGCCACAACGGCTGCGAGATCGGTCCCAACGCGACCGTCGGTCACCAGTGCCTCGTCCACGACTGCACGATCGGCGAGCAGGCCCTGGTCGGAAACGGCGCGATCGTGCTGGACGGCGCGGTCGTCGGCAAACGGTCACTGGTAGCCGCTGGATCCACGGTCACCCCCGGCACGGTCATCCCACCGGAGTCGGTCGCGATGGGCAGCCCCGCCAAGAAGGTCATCCCGCTGGACGGCACCGCCAAACTCTTCGTAGACCACAACGCCACCGTCTACCACGCCCTAGCCGAACGCCACGCCACCTCCGTCGAACTCGTCGAGGACTGAAGAAGCTCGAGGCCCGTCGCAGTACGACGTACGCCGCCCCCTCACCCCAGCCCACCCGCTCCACACCCGTCGCCCCCCCCCCCCCCCCCCCCCCCCCCCCCCCCCCCCCCCCCCCCCCCCCCCCCCCCCCCCCCCCCCCGCCCACGCACCGTCGCATCCCGCCCACGCGCCGCCGCATCCCGGGCATTGCACAGGTTCTGGGGGCACTGCACGTGTTATTGCCTGTTCACTGCCCCCACCACGCCGGCGTACCCCCAACAGGCAGCGTTCACGCCCCACAGACACGCCCACCCATCAAATTCGGTGGCGGGGGGTGGGGGTCAGGGGCGCCAGGTGTAGCGGCGTTCGGGGCGGCCGGTGGTGCCGTAGCGGAGGGATACTTCGGCTTGGCCCTGGGCGGCGAGGAACTCGAGGTAGCGGCGGGCGCTGACGCGGGAGATGCCGACCTTTTCGGCGCATTCGGCGGCGGAGAGGTTGTCGGGGGTGGCGCGGAGGGCGGCGGTGACGAGGTCGGCGGTTTCCTGGCTGAGGCCTTTGGGGAGCCGGTTGACCAGCTGGCGGGCGGGCGCCAGGACCCGGTCGACGTCGGCTTGGGAGGTGACCTGGTCGGGGACGCTGGCGCGGCGGCGGGCGTACTCGCGGAGCCGCGCCCGGAGGTCCTCGAAACCGAAGGGTTTCAGCAGGTAGTTCACGACGCCCTGCCGCACAGCCCCGCGGACCGCGTCCGCCTCGCGGGCGGCGGTGATCACGAGGATGTCGACGTCGGGCTGGACGGCGCGCAGGCGGGCGATGAGGTCGAGGCCGAAGACGTCGGGGAGGTAGAGGTCCAGCAGAACCAGGTCAGGAGAAAGCTCACCGAGCGCCGCCACGGCCTGGTCGCCGGAGTTCGCCGTACCGACGACCTCGAAGCCGTCCACGCGGTCGACGAACCCACGGTGGATGCGGGCGACCATGAAGTCGTCGTCGACGACCAGCACCTTGATCATCGGGCTCCCTCCGGCGTGCGCTGGGTGGACATCCGCGCGACGAACGCCGCACCGCCCTCGGTCAGGTTGGTGACCGCCACCTCGCCGCCGCGGCGCCGGCAGATCAGGCGGGTCATCGCGAGGCCGATCCCGCGTTCGCCCTCGGCCGCGGCCTTGGTGGTGAAGCCGTGCGCGAACACCTCCTGCGCCAGCTCGGGTGCGACTCCCGGCCCGGAGTCGCGGACCACGATCTCGACACTGGTCGCGTCCTGCCGCAGCTCGACCTCGACCCACGCGGGCGACAGCGGCGTACCGGACAGCGCGGCCGCGTCGACGGCGTTGTCGACCAGGTTTCCGAGGACGGTGGCGATGTCGGCGGAAAGCGCCGGATCGAGGCGCAGCAGCGTGGTTCGCTCGGACACCCGGAGCTCGACGCGGCGTTCGGCCGCGAGCGACGACTTCGCCATCAGGAGAGCGGCGACCGTGGTGTCGTGGACCCGCCGGGTCACGGTCAGGTCGAGCGATTCACGATAGCGGTTGAGCGCGCCGACGTACGTGACCACTTCGTCGTACTCACCGATCTGGATCAGCCCGGAGATCGTGTGCAGCTGGTTCGCGAACTCGTGCGTCTGCGCCCGCAGCAGCTCTGCGGACGAACGGAACGACCCCAGCTCCCGCTCCAGCTGCGCCAGCTCGGTCCGGTCCCGCAGCGTGGTGACGGATCCGAGCGACCGCCCGTCCTTGGTGACACTCATCCGGTTCATCACGAGCACCCGCCCACGCCGTACGACGACCGCGTCGCGCGCCTCGTCCTCGCCGGCCAGCACTTCGCGCAGCCGTCCTTCGACACCCAGTTCCCGCAAGGACTTTCCCACCGCGTCGGAAGGGAGATCGAGAAGTCGCCGCCCGACGTCGTTCACCAGCGTCACGCGCAGATGCGGGTCCAAGGCAACGACTCCCTCGGCAAGCCCGTACAACATGGCTTCCCGATGCTCCGCCAGTCCCGCGATCTCCCGCGGTTCGAGCCCGAGCGTCTGCCGCTTGATCCGGCGGGCGAGCAGCCACGACCCGAGCAGCCCCAGTACACAGGCGATCCCGAGATAGATCGCGAGGTACGACGACGCGCCGCGCAACCGCTGCAGTACGGACGGAGCGCGCTCACCGACCATCACGGTCCCGATGTGGTCGCCGAGCGTCCCGTCCAGCTTGCCGTTCCCGTCCCTGCCTTCGCTCAGCACCGGGACCTGGGCCACCAGCTCCATCCCATCGTCGCCCCGTAGCTGACCCGACCAACCTCGACCGTCAGCAACCTGTGGGACACCCAGCGTGAGCTTCGTCCCGATCAGGCTCGGATTGGTTGCCGCGACCACCTTTCCGTCGGCGTTCGCGACCGTGATCGAGGTGACGCCGGACTGCGCGAGGCTGGTCTGCAGCGTGGGTGCGAGCATCTCCGCAGGCGCCGGGTTGCGAACGTTGAACCGCAGCGCGGGGTTCGACGACAACTGCTCGGCCAGCAAGGTGACGCGCCGGCCCTCGACCCGGTTGAACGTCGCGGCCGACTGGGCGAGCGAGACCGCGGCGACGGCCACGAGCACGATCACCACGATCGCCAGCTGCAGCACCAGCAGCTGGCCGGCCAGGGTCGGCCTTCGTCCCAGTCGTACCGCCATGTTCACCTCCTCGCACGTCCTGCCGCATGATCACCGCTCCAGCGGCCAAGTGCCACACTTCAACCAGGTTCCGCCTGTGACCACAATGAACTCAACCACCGCTGCGGCCACAACGCAGACTCCCGTACCACAGGAGGTCCACGATCGTCGGCACCTGAACCATTCCCGAAAGGACTCCGCCGATGAGGTCTAGGCCGATGCTCTGGGTCACCACGGCGCTGGTCGCGCTGGTGACCGCGACCGCGTGTGGCGCGACCGCGGAAAAATCCGACACATCGAACGCCGACAGCGGAAAGCCGGCCACCGGCCTGCGGCTGATGGTGCCGAACACCGCGGGCGGCGGGTACGACACCACCGCCCGGACTGCCGCGAAGGTGATGGACGACGCCAAGATCGCGACCGGCGTCCAGGTGTTCAACCTGCCCGGCGCCGGCGGCACGGTCGGCCTGCAGCGGATCGTGAACGAGAAGGGCAACGGCAAGCTCGCCATGCAGATGGGGCTCGGCGTGGTCGGCGCGACGTACACGTCGAAGTCGAAGGCGACGCTCACCCAGACCACCCCGATCGCCAAGCTGATCGAGGAGGCCGGCGCGATCGTGGTGCCGAAGAACTCGCCGTACAAGACGATCCAGGACCTCGTCACCGCCTGGAAGGCGAACCCGAAGGGGCTGGCCGTCGGCGGCGGCTCGTCGCCGGGCGGACCGGACCATCTGCTGCCGATGCAGCTCGCCCAGGCTGTCGGCATCAACCCGAAGGACGTCAACTTCGTCTCGTACGACGGTGGCGGCGAGCTGCTGCCCGCGCTGCTCGGTAGCAAGATCGCGTTCGGGGCCAGCGGATTCGGCGAGTTCCTGGACCAGGTGGAGAGCGGTCAGGTCCGCGTACTCGCGGTGACCAGCGAGAAGCCGATCGACGCGCTCAAGGACGTGCCGACGCTGAAGGGCTCCGGGATCGACCTGGTGTTCACGAACTGGCGTGGCATCGTGGCGCCGCCGGAGATCAGCGACGCGGACAAGAAGGTCTGGATCGACGCGCTGACCAAGATGCACGACTCGCCGCAGTGGAAGGCCGAGCTGCAGAAGCACGGCTGGACTGACGCGTTCGTGACCGGTGACGAGTTCGGCAAGTTCCTCACCGAACAGGACAAGGCCGTCGCAGACATCCTGACGAAACTGGGTCTGGCGGCATGAGTACGGCCGAGGCTCACGGCGAGGCTCGGCGGGACACAGCGCAGTACGGAGTATGCGGGTTCCTGGCGGTGGTCGGCGCCCTGGTGATCGTCGACGCCGCCCGGATCCAGCACATTGCCAACAGCAACGATCCGATCGGCCCGAAGCCGGTCCCGATCGTGCTCGGCGTACTGCTGCTCGTGGTCGCCGCGCTGTACGCCGTCGACGTCGCCCGCGGCGGCACCGGTGAGGCCGAGGCAGGCGAGGACGTCGACGTCACGTCGGCCGTCGACTGGCGGACCGTACTGCTGCTGATCGCCGCGTTCGTGGTGAACCTGGTGCTGATCGACCCGCTGGGCTGGGTGATTAGCGGGAGCCTGCTGTTCTGGGGTTCGGCGTTCGCACTCGGCAGCCGGCACCACATCCGCAACGTGGTCATCGCGGTCGCGCTGTCGCTGATCACGTTCTACGCGTTCGCGATCGGGCTCGGCGTCAACCTGCCGGCCGGCGTACTGCAAGGGATTCTGTGATGGACAACCTGACGAACCTGCTGAACGGGTTCGGCGACGTGCTGACGCCGATCAACCTGTTGCTGGCACTGCTGGGAGTCACGGTCGGTACGGCGGTCGGCGTACTGCCCGGGATCGGGCCGGCGATGACGGTGGCGCTGCTGCTGCCGATCACCTACGGGATGGAGCCGGTGCAGGCGTTCATCATGTTCGCCGGCATCTTCTACGGCGGCATGTACGGCGGCTCGACCACCTCGATCCTGCTCAACACGCCCGGGGAGTCGTCATCGGTGGTGACGGCGATCGAGGGCAACAAGATGGCCCGAGCCGGACGCGCCGCGCAGGCGCTGGCGACGGCCGCGATCGGATCGTTCGTGGCAGGGACGATCGGGACGCTGTTGCTGGTGCTGGTCGCGCCGCAGGTGGTGAAGTTCGCCATCAGCCTGGGTGCGCCGGACTACCTGGCGATCATGCTGCTCGCGTTCGCCGGTGCCACCTCGGTGCTCGGGTCGTCGCGGATCCGCGGGTTCGCGGCGCTGCTGCTCGGACTGGTGATCGGGCTGGTCGGCATCGACAAGGTGACCGGCCAGCAACGGCTCACCCTCGGGATCCCGCAACTGGCCGACGGCATCGATGTCGTGGTGGTTGCCGTCGGCATCTTCGCGGTCGGCGAGGCGCTCTGGGTCGCTGCGCATCTGCGGCGGAACCCGGGCACGGTGATCCCGGTCGGACGGCCGTGGATGGGCAAGTCGGACTGGCGTCGCTCGTGGAAGCCCTGGCTGCGAGGTACGGCGTACGGCTTCCCGATCGGAGCGCTGCCGGCCGGCGGCGCGGAAATCCCGACTTTCCTCTCGTACGCGACCGAGAAGAAGCTGTCCAAACACCCTGAGGAGTTCGGGCACGGCGCGATCGAGGGCGTGGCGGGACCGGAGGCCGCGAACAACGCGTCGGCCGCCGGCACGCTGGTCCCGATGCTCGCGCTCGGTCTGCCCACGAACGCGACCGCAGCGGTGATGCTCGCCGCGTTCACGTCGTACGGCATCCAGCCCGGACCGCTGCTGTTCCAGCGCGAACCGAAGCTGGTGTGGGCGCTGATCGCGAGCCTGTTCATCGGCAACCTGTTCCTGTTGCTGCTCAACCTGCCGCTCGCGCCGGCCTGGGCGAAGCTGCTGCAGATCCCCCGCCCGTACCTGTACGCCGGGATCATCTTCTTCGCCTCGATGGGCGCGTACGCCGTGAACGCGCAGCCGCTCGACCTGCTGCTGCTCCTGCTGCTCGGCCTGCTCGGGTTCGGGATGCGCCGCTTCGGGCTGCCCGTACTCCCGCTGATCATCGGCGTGATCCTCGGACCCATCGCCGAACGGCAGGCCCGGATGGCGCTGCAGCTGTCCAACGGCGACGTCTCGGGGCTGATCGGCGGGCCGGTCGCGTACGTGATCTACGCCGTGATCCTGCTGATGATCGCCTGGCCGCTGATCGCCAAACTCCGCCGGAAAATTATGACGAAAGATGTCGTATATACCGGCTGACACTAGGTGCATGAACGATCTGAACAGGGCCTGGCTGGGTGTGGTCTCCGCGGACCACACCCGGCGGGCCGTCGAGGGCGGTTTCATCCAGCTCAATCACGGCAAGCGGTACGGCGTCGCACGGCTGCGTGAGGGTGACGGGTTCGTGATCTACTCCCCCACCGAGCGGTACGGGTCCAAGGAACCGCTCCGGGCGTTCACCGCGCTCGGGGTGGTCGCCGACACCGCGCCGTACCAGGCAGAACCGATGTCGATGGGTGCCCGCGGCACGGTCCAGCCATGGCGGCGGCGGATCGAGTTCCTCCCCGTCCACCGCGCCGCGCTCCGCGAGGTCGACCTGAAGCTGACCCAGGCGCCGAACTGGGGCTACCAGCTCCGCCGCGGCCTCGTCCCGCTCGAACCGGACGATTTCGAGACGCTTCGCGAGGTCATGTCAATTTCCTGAGGTCGCGTCCGACGTAGGGGTATGACGACGACATTCAGGCGGTTGCTGATCAACACGTTGGTGGCGAACGTGACGACCACGTTCCTGAGCTTCGGCTTCGCCTTCTGGGTGTACCTGGTGACGCACTCGGTGCTCGCCGCGTCGCTCGTCTCCGGCGTCTCGATGCTGATCGGCGCCGCCTCCGGGACGATCTTCGGCGCGGTCGTGGACTCGCACCGCAAGAAGACCGCGATGGCGCTGTCCACCTCGATCACCGGCGTCGCCTTCGCGCTCGCGGGCATCCTGTACGTCGTTGTCGGCCGGCAGCTCACCAACTGGCACGGGCCGTGGTTCTGGACGTTCGCGCTCCTGGTCCTGGTCGGCAGCACCGCCGGCCAGCTCCGCAGCATCGCGCTCTCAACCGCGGTGACGTTGCTCGTCCCCGCCGACCGCCGCGACAAGGCGAACGGTCTCGTCGGCACGGTGAACGGGGTCGCGCACCTGATCACGAGCGTCCTCAGCGGCCTCTCGGTCGGCTTCGTCGGCATGGGCGGCACGGTCGCGATCGCCGTCGTGTTCACGGCCGCCGTACTCGTCCACCTGCTGCTCGCGATCCACCTCGACGAGCCGCGGCCGGAGCACCACGAGCGGACCCGGATCGACATCCGGAGCGCCTGGCAGACGATGCGCGACGTACCCGGGCTGCTTCCGCTGGTCCTGTTCAGCACGTTCAACAATCTGATCATGGGCGTCTTCATGGCCCTGATGGACCCGTACGGGCTGAACCTGTTCTCGGTCCAGTCCTGGGGCATCGTGCTCGGCATCACCAGCATCGGCTTCATCGCCGGCGGCGCCGTCGTCGCCCGCTTCGGCCTAGGCCGTTCGCCGCTGCGGCTGCTGATGCTGGCGAACGTCGGCATCGCGGTCGTCGGCCTGGGTACGGCGGCGCGCGAGTGGCAGTCGCTGCTGGTGCTGGGCATGTTCGGGTTCATGCTGCTGATCCCGATCGCCGAGGCGGCCGAGCAGACGATCCTGCAGCGGATGGTTCCGTTCGAGAAGCAGGGCCGGGTATTCGGGTTCGCGCAGAGCATCGAGACCGCGTCCACCCCGATCGCCGCCTTCGCCGTCGGCCCGGCGGCGCAGTTCCTGCTCATCCCCTACATGGACTCGGCAGCGGGCCGCACCACCTTCGGCTGGCTCCTCGGCGACGGCCAGGCCCGCGGCATCGCCCTGACCTTCGTCACCGCCAGCCTCCTGATGCTGATCGTCGTACTCCTAGCCTTCCTGAGCGCCGCCTACCGCCGCCTAACCCTCACCTACGACTCCCAACTGATGCCCGCGTAACACCGGTCCGCTATATGTTCGAAGCATGGCTGCCGTTGGTGATGAGGTTTCGGGGGCTGAGGCGCGGCGGATTGCGTTGGGGGCGCAGGGGTTCGGGGAGCTGCGCGGGCGCGGGGATGTGCGGCGCGTGCGGAAGGCTGTCCAGCGGGCAGGTGTGCTGCAACTCGACTCGGTGAACGTGTTGTGCCGGTCGCATTATCTGCCGGTGTTCTCACGGGTGGGGAAGTACTCGCGAGCGGGTCTGGACAAGATGAGTTGGGGCGCGGACCGGGAGTTGTTCGAGTACTTCTGGGCCCACAAGGCTGCACTGCTCCCGTTGACGACGTACCCCTTGATGCGGTGGCGGATGCGGGCGGCCGAGCGGCAGGTGTGGGACGAGGAGCTGAGCCCGGACGTGACCGCGCCGTGGTCGGTCGTCGCGGGAATGCGCCGGCTGACGGCGGAGCGACCCGGGTACGTCGACCAGGTCCTGCGGCTCGTGACGGAGCAGGGGCCGCTGACCGCGGGCGAGGCGAGCCCGGACGGCGTACGGCGGAAGCGCTCCGAGCCGCATCCGGATCCGACGACCGGCACGATGTGGAACTGGCAGGACGCGAAGATCGCGATCGAGTACCTGTTCTGCGCGGGCGTGGTGACGATCGCGGGCCGGCGGCACTTCGAGCGGATCTACGACCTGACCGAGCGCGTGCTGCCTGCCGACGTACTCAACGCTCCGGAGCCGACCGCCGACGAGGCCCGTCGTGAGCTGGTCGGGATCGCGGCCCGTGGTCTGGGGATCGCGACGCTGAAGGAGCTGTGTGGCGTCAGCGGCCGGGGGCACTTTCCGTTGCCCACAGCAAATGGTCGCGAGGTGGTCGGCGAGCTGGTCGAGGCCGGCGAGCTGATCCCGGTTCGTGTCGAGGGCGTGAAGCAGCAGGCGTACCGCTGGCACGAGGCGAAGGACCGCCCGATCGACGCGCAGGCGCTGCTCTCGCCGTTCGACCCGCTGATCTGGAACCGCGACCGCACCCATCACCTGTTCGACTTCTTCTACCGGATCAGCATCTACACCCCCGCCCCACAACGCATCCATGGCTACTACGTCCTGCCGTTCCTCCTGGGGGATCAACTCGTAGCCCTGGTAGACCTCAAAGCCGACCGCCAGACATCAACGCTCGTCATCCCCACCCTCACCCCCGAACCAGCCGCCCCCGACTTCGTCGAGCAGTTGGCCGCGGAGGTCCACCTGATGGCGGACTGGCTGGACCTCGAGCACATCGCCGTACCCGCCAATGGTGCTACCGCCCGCGCTTTGAGTGAGGCCCTCGGCTGATCACGCCCGCGGTCCCAGTAGGAGCCAGGCGGGCGTCGGACCCTTGCCCTTCAGATCGATCAGGCCGCGCTGTTCGAAGCTGTACCGATCAGACAGGCGGTCGTAGACCCGTGACGAGACCTGGATCGAGCCGGGCACACCATGACTCTCCAGCCGGCTCGCCGTGTTGACCGTATCGCCCCACAGGTCGTAGCTGAACTTGCGCTGCCCGATGACGCCGGCCACGACCGGACCGGTGTCCATGCCGATCCGCAACCTCACGGTGTTGAGGTCTGTCAACCCCTGGCACACCTGCAGCATCGCAAGGGCCATCTCGGCGACAGCCTCGCAGTGATCGTCCCGCGGCGTCGGAACGCCGCCCGCCACCATGTAGGCGTCGCCGATGGTCTTGATCTTCTCCAGGCGGTAGTCATCGGCGAGCCGATCGAAAGCGGTGAAGACCTCGTCGAGCAACCTGACCACGTCCTCCGGCGGCAACCCGACCGCAAGCGGCGTGAAGTCCACAATGTCGGCGAAGAGCACGGTTGCCTCGGGGAAGCGGTCGGCGATGACCCCCTCACGCTGCTTGAGACGGGCCGCGACCGCGGCCGGCAGGACGTTCAGGAGCAGGCGTTCCGACCGCTGATGCTCCCGATCGCGCTCGCGAACGAAGTACTGCAGGAGCAGGTAGGCGACCAGCGACGGCCCCGTCAGGTTCCCGACGAAGAACGCGGTCTGCACGGCATCCGGAATCGCAGCCGGTTCGAGGATGGGCTCGATTGCGGCAGAGATGGCCAAGAGGGCAAGGTATCCGGCGAACCAGACCACTGCCCCGCGCGCCCCCACGAACAAGACCGCGCCGAGTGCCGGCCAGAGACCCCAGAGCGACACGGCGCTCGACGCGACGAAGCCGCCGAGCGACCACTGGAGGGCGAAGGGGAGCAGGAGCATCAGCGTCAGCTGGAACGTCCGGAACGGGACGTATCGCCGCGTCCGGGCGAACCAGACCAGCGAAGGGATCGTGACGACCAGGTAGCCCAACGGGATCGACATCGGGATCGGCAGGCCGAGGGCGAGGTAGGTGACCACCCAGAGTGGCGTGAGGACGCAGATCAGCGAGGTCGACAGCACGAGCGTCGACCGTCGGAGGCGCTCGTCCTCCGCATCGCCGTCGACGGCGCCGAACGCTGCAAGGCGCTGGATCAGCAGCGATCGCTCCCGGCGGTTCGTCATGGTCCGCTCACGCCTCATCGTGACAGGAGCGAGCGGCTGCAAGCCAGAGGCGGCCGCCTAGCTGACCGAACGGATTCGGGTGACCAGTACGCCGGCAAGGAGCGTTACCGCGGATGCCAGGAGGTAGAGGACCGGGTAGCCGCCCAGGTGTTTGACGATGGGGGCGGCGATGGCTGGGGCCAGGACCTGCGGGAGGGAGTTGGCGATGTTGATGACGCCAAGGTCCTTGCCGCGGCTGCGGGCGCTGGGGAGGACCTGGGTGAGCAGGGCGAAGTCGACGGACAGGTAGACGCCGAAGCCGGCGCCGAGGACGGTCGCCCCGAGGATCGCGCCCGGCCAGGTCGGCCAGACCGCGAGTACGACGCCGGCCGCCGCCATCACCCACCCGGACGCGGTGACGAACACTTTGCGCCGCGCGGACCGGTCCGACCAACGGCCGAAGCTGATCGCGGTCACCAGCACGCACACGCTGTAGATCGCCGTCAGGATCAGTACGCCGGTGTCCGGGTCAGCGACACCGACCTCGTCCTGCAGGTAGTAGAAGAGGTACAACGTCCCCAACGCATTACCCACGTTGAACAGGAACCGTGTCAGCCACGCCCACCCGAAGTCCGGGTAGCGCCGCGGGCTGATCCAGAAGCTCTTCACGAATTCGCCGAACACGAACGCCGGTCGCTCCGTCAAGGTCGCATCCCCGCTCCGAAGCAGGTACGGCACGACCGACAACAACAAGAAGACGGCGCAGGCGACGTACCCGAGGGTGAAGCGGTTGAACGCCGCGGCCAACGCTGTCCCGACCAGTGCGCCGAGGACTTGAGAGATAGCGACCCATCCGCCGACGGCGCCGCGCTGCGTGACCGGGACGCGGTCGGGTACGACGGCGGTCGCCGCGGCGAGCAATGCGTTGCCGAACAGCTGCATCAGGCACCAGCCGATCAGCATCAACGCGATCACGTGCGCGCCCGACAAGATGCCGAGCCCGATCGCGCCACCGATCGCACCGGCGACCACCCACGGGACCCGGCGTCCGTAGCGGGACGTGGTCCGGTCGGACATCGCACCGAAAGCAGGGTTCGCAACCACCGAAACCGCCGCGCCGACGCCGGTCACCAAACCGAAAACGTATTCCTTGTTGCCTGGAGCAACTGCCTCGGACTGCTTCGCGAGCAGCACCTGAATCGGTCCGAGCCAGGCCGCGAACACCCCGACGTTCGCCAGTACGACGGCAGCGGTCCAGCCGCCGCGCACCCGGACAGTCGGTTCCGCCAGCGCGGACGGCACCACGCCCGGCTCGGGAATCATCGCCGACCCGGAACCGATCGACTCTGGGCAATCAGGTCACGGAACCAGTGGTACGACGCTTTCGGCGTCCGCTCCAGCGTCTCGAAGTCGAGGTGCACGAGCCCGAACCGCTGCGAGTACCCGGCCGCCCATTCGAAGTTGTCCATCAGCGACCACTGGAAGTACCCGCGGACGTCGATCCCGTCGTCCATCGCGGCCTTCAACGACCGCAGATACCCGTCCAGGTAGTCGATCCGCCGCTGGTCCGACACCACCCCGTCGACGGGCTCGTCGTTGATCGCGCACCCGTTCTCGGTGATGTAGATCGGCGGCAGCCTGTCGCCGTACCGCGCCTTGAAGATCCGCAGGATCTCGCCGAACGCGTCCGGCACGATCGGCCAGCCGAAGTCCGTGGTCGGGTACCCGGGCAATGTCCGCGGCTCGAACGGCAGGCCGGGCGGCAGCAGCACACCGTCGGTGGCCGCGGTGTCGGCCTGCCCGGTGGCGACACCGACGGAGACCGGCGCGTAGTGGTTGATGCCGAAGAAGTCGAGCGGCGTCGAGATGACCGCGAGGTCGTCGGCGACCGGGCCGGGCATCGCGTCGCCCATGCCGGCCGGGTACTCCCCGAGCAGGATCGGGTCGGCGAACAACCAGTTGATCAGGTTGTCGTACAGCGCGGCCGCCTCCTTGTCCTCCGCGCTGTCGCTCGCCGGCCAGGTCGGTGCGTGGTTGGACGCGATGCCGATGCTCGGGGCGCCGGCCGCTCGCAGCGCCTGTACCGCGCGGCCGTGGGCGAGCAGCTGATGGTGCGCGACCGGGAGCGCGTCGAACAGCAGCTCCTTGCCGGGAGCATGCGCACCGAGGGAGTAGCCCATCAGTGTCAGCACCATCGGCTCGTTGATGGTGATCCACATCGGCACCCGGTCCGCGAAGTGCGCGGCCAGAATTCCGGCGTATTCCGCGAACCGGTCGGTGATGTCGCGGGACAGCCAGCCGCCCGCGTCCTCGAGCGGCTGCGGGGTGTCCCAGTGGTACAGCGTCGGCGCCGGCTGGATCCCGGCGCCGAGCAGCGTGTCGATCAGCCGGTCGTAGAAGTCCAGGCCGGCCGCGTTCCCCGGCCCGCTTCCCGACGGCTGGATCCGAGGCCAGGAGAACGAGAACCGGTAGGTGTCCACCCCCAGCTCACGCATCAGCGCGACGTCCTCGGCGTACCGGTGATAGTGGTCGCACGCCACCGCCCCGGTGTCGCCGTTGAGAATCCGGCCGGGCTCGGCGCAGAACGTGTCCCAGGTCGAGGGACCGCGGCCGTCCTCGGCCACGGCACCCTCGATCTGGTACGCCGACGTCGAGACGCCCCACCGGAAACCGGGCGGAAATCGAAGGTCAGCTGTCATTGGCATCGTCCTCGTCGGGAGTCGTGTCGGTCGGCCGCGGCGGCTCGATCTTCCGCACGACCACCGCCGTACCGTAGGCGGCCACCTCGCTCATGGTCTGCGCGATCTCGTTGCAGTCGAACCGCATCGCGAGGATCGCGTTGGCGCCCATCTGCTGCGCCATCTGGCACATCCGCATCACGGCGACGTGCCGCGACTCGGCCAGCATCTGGGTGTACTCCGGCACCTCGCCACCGCCCAGCGACCGGAAGCTCGCGGTGAAGTTCGACCCGATGTTGCGGCTCCGCACGGTCAGCCCGAAGACCTCGCCGAACACGTTTTCCGCGGTGTACCCGGGCAGGTCGTTCATGGTCGAGACCAGCACCGGGTACGGCGATCCCTGCGGGGCGACATGCGGCACGTTCGAGGGAGCCGGCTGATAGCCGCCCTGCTGGCCGTAGCCCTGCTGCGGCTGACCCTGCTGAGGAGGCGGACCCTGCTGGTACCCCTGCTGATACCCCTGCGACGGCCCCGGCTGATACCCGGGCCCTTGCTGATAACCGGGCCCCGGCTGGTAACCGGGCTGCTGCGGCGGATACGGCGGGTTCGGGGGAAAGTTCTGGTTCATGGCCTAATCCTGACAGGCCCCGGGGTATCACCATCTGAAGACTTGCAGCTCATACAGTGAATACCCGTACGCCGTCGCCCGCTGGGTTCCCGTCACCCGCACATACCGGGCCGGTACGGCGCCGAACCGCACCACATCCACCCCACCGTCACCGGCCGTCGTCGCGTACACCTGCTGCCAGGTGGACCCGTCCCGTGACACCTCCACGCGGTAGCCCTTCGCGTACGCCGCCTCCCACCGCAGCACCACCCGGCTGACGGTCTGCTCGTTGCCGAGGTCAACCTTCAGCCACTGCGGATCGGACCAGTCACTCGCCCACCGGGTGTCCAGTTTCCCGTCGACCGCCTGGGCCGGCGGGGAGTTGTACCAGCCCTTCTCGTAGCTGCTCGCGGTCGCCGTCTTCCCGACCGCCAGGTTGCTGACGTCGTCGCCGCGCTTCGCCGGGAACTCGACCACCTGCTGGTACGTCGGCCGGTTCACCCACGCGATCCGGTCCTGGGTGATGCCGCCCATCAGGTTGTGCGCGATCTGGTCGGCGCAGAACTGATCACCCGCCGCACAGTCCGCGGTTGCCGGGTACGTCGTCGTTGCCGGCACCTTGGTTGCCGCCAGCAAGGTCTCGGTGAGGACCGACCGACACGCGGCCAGCGCCCCGCCACCGCAGTACGTCACCGGCTGGGCCGCCTGCACCGGGTCGCCGAGCACCTTCCGCAGATCCCGCTGGACGAAGCCCCACCAGCCGCTCTGGAACGCGGATCCCTGCGCGCTCGGGCGCTCGTCGATCTTCAGGTTCGCGACCAGGGCGCCGTACAGGTCGGGGCCGAGATCCTTGAACTCGGCCGGGACGAGCAGCGGCCACCAGGCGTCGAGGATCCGGATCGCGTCCGCGTTGTCATACGTCTTCGAGGACGCGTTCGGGGTCTTCCGGTGTGCGCCGGCCTGTTCCCAGGCGGTCAGCTTCGTGACCGCGTCGGCGACGGCCGGATCGCTGATCGGCGCGGACTCGAGGACTCTCAAGAGATAGGGCAGGACCTGGTCGCCGCGGAGGTCGACCGTGGCCGCGTCCTCCATCGCCTCGACCAGCTTCCCGCGGGTGAACTTCTGGCCGTTGCCGATGACCGCCTTGATCCGGTCGTCGAGCGGCTGACTCCGGTAGACCGCGTTGTAGCCCCACTGCCCGTCCGAAGCGGAGAACCCGGGCGCCTGCTTGTTGTTCCAGCTGGTCAGGTAGTCCTGGTTCACCACCTGCGGATGCTGGGCCTGCGGTGTATAGGTCGCGCGGTTCGTGGCCGGGTTCCAGCCTTGCCACTCGTACGAGCTCCAGCTCGGCAGGTTCGGGTCGGCGCCGTCCGCGCGGACCGGGTTGTCGCCGGAGTTGAAGTACGCGATCGAGTTCTTGTCGGTGTAGAACCAGTTGAACGTGTAGCCGATGTTCGCCGCGGCCTTCTGGAAGTCGGCGGCCGAGTGGATCTTGTCGGGGTCGTTGAACTGCATGAACCCGAGCGCCGACCCCGCCTCGTTGCCGTACGTCGACCGGTTCTTCGTGAACAGCACCGGCTTTCCGCCGACCGTTCCGCGGTGCGTGACGATTCCGTACTTGGTGCGCAGGGCAACCAACGTGTACGACCCGGCGGGCTCCGACGAACCGAGGCTGGAGTACCACGCATTGTGTCGCTCGAGCCGCTCGATCGGCACGCACTGGCCACGGAAAACGTAGTACTGCGAGGTCTTGGTCGGCGTCCCGCCGTTCGGCTCACACAGCGGTACGGCGAACGTGTCGGTGATGTCCTGCCCCGCGGACGTGGCGCTCCACGAGTAGTCGGCGCCGCGACCGATCAGCGTGTAGAAGTTCAGGCCGGCGAACGCGATCCCGCGTGAGCTGACTCCGGGCCCCTGCAGTTCCTGGCGGAGCAGCAGCTGCGGGGCGAAGTACCCGGTCTGCGGGCCGTAGACGGCGATCGGGTTGCCGGACTGCGTGTGCGCGCCGGAAACCAGCAAGGCATTCGACATGCCCTTCTTTCCGAAACCTTCCGGAAAGAGTCCGCCATCGAAGATTCCGCGCAGACTTTCCGCGCCCTTCGGCGCCGGCTTCGCGGTCGCCGTCTTGTTGACCGTCTGGTCGACCACCTCAGGCTCCGGGGTGACCGAGCCGCGGTCCGGCAGCGCGCGGCCGGCCGGGTTCGGGCCGGTGGTGCCGTACGGGAAGGTCGTGCCGTTGTGCACCGTCGTACTGGCTTCCGGGTCGTTCTGGGAACGGAACGACTCCCACACCTTGGTGCCCTGGGCAACGCCGTACTTCGCCTGCGCCTCGAGGAGCGCGAGCGCGGACGTGACCTCGGCGCCGCCGCCGGTGCCGAAGATGCCCGCGACCACGGCCGCGGTGGCGACCACGTCGGTCACCTTCCAGTGCGGCGTCGGCCAATCGAGACCGAGGGCGACGTACTCACCCGGGTACGCGATGCCGACCGTGTCGATGTAGTGGTTCACACCGTCGACCCAGGCCTGGATGTCCTGCTGCATCTTCACGCCGTCGGCGCCGTACAACTCGTCCGCGTCGTCGAACTGCCGCTGCAGATCGGCCTCCGTGTACGGCGCGGTCCGCCAGAACTCCTGCTCGAACTCGCGGTTCGCCGCCGCCCCACCCGCGAACGGGGTCAGCTGGCCGCGCCCGAGATGCCGGAACACGTCCATCACGAACAGCCGGTCCTGCGCGCCGGCGTACCCGGCACCGAACATCGTGCCAAGCCGGGTGGTGCCGGTGATGTGCGGGATGCCGCGCGATTTGTCCCGGACGATCGTGACATCACTGCGCGGTTTGACGGTGCTTGCCACGTCATCCGGTTTCACGCCGAACGACGAGTCGTCGTAGTACGACGCGAGGCCGTCGTCGGTGATGCCCTGTGAGTTCCAGACCAGGTCCTGGTACGGCTTCAGCGTGTCGCTGAAGTGCGCCGGCCGGACCCCTAACGCCTTGAAAGCAAGGAGATCCGTGAACGTGGCGTTACCGTTCTGGCCCGGCGGCAGGATGTCGCGACATTGCTCGAGGCAATAGTCACCGGGGCTCGCGGCAACAGCTTGCGACACCACTCGCGGTGCCGCTTGGGTCGGCGCGGGCAGGGCTGCGAGGGCGGCGGTGACGGCTGCCACGGCGAGCGTCGTACGAAGGCGGGTTCGGGGTGCGGGGCGGGGCACGGTTCCCTCCTCAGGTCGGTAAAAGTGAGAATGACTCACGAGTAGCTTTGGGTCAAGATCTCGACTGCTCTCAGGCTCTCGCCAATTGCAGTCCGTCACCACTACGCTCAGCAACACCATGAGCATTCACGATCGTTATCGGTTGAGTGTGGTGATCAACGCCAAGGGGACGTACACCCCGCTGGGGGTGTCGAGGAGCTCCGACGGCGTGGCGGCGGCCGTCGCACAGGCACTGCCCGAGTTCTTCGTGATGGACGAGCTCGGCGACCGCGCCAGCGAAGCCATCGCGCAAGTGACCGGCGCCCAGGCGGGCGCCGTCGTGCACTGCACCGCGGCCGGCATCACGCTCGCGGTCGCGGCCACGATGACCGGCGGCGACCCCCGGCGTACGGCGGCGTTGCCGGACACAACGGACATGCACAACCGCGTCGTCCTGCCGGCCTGCCACGTGATCGACTACGGGCATTCCAACCTGCAGGCCGTCCGGCTGGCCGGCGCGCACGTGGACCTGGCCGGCGACGAGGACGGCTGCTCGATCGCCGACCTGGAGGCCGAACTCGACGGGCCCGACATCGCCTGCCTGATGCTGGTGTCGTCGCGGTTGACGACGGGTGCGCCGATAGATCTCGTAGCCGCGATCCGGGCCGCGCACCGTCGCGGCGTACCGGCGATCATCGACGGCGCGGCGCAGTTCCCGCGGATCGCGGACCTGCTCGCGACCGGCGCGGATCTGGTGCTGGTGAGCGGGCAGAAGTACCTCGGCTCGCCGACCGCCGGGATGGCGGCCGGGAGCTGGTCGCTGGTGCAGGCGCTGCGGGCGCAGGAGAAGGGCATCGGGCGAGTGATGAAGCCGACGAAGGAAGCGATCGTCGGCGTCCTCGCGGCACTCGAGGAGTGGCAGGCGTTCGACCGGATGAAGTGGGAGGCCGACGAGCTCGCCAAGGTGGATGCGTTCGTCGCCGCGGTCGCGCGGATCCCCGGCGTCACGGCCGAGGTGGTCCCGGACCCGACCGGCCTGCAGGTGTCGCGGGTCCTGCTGAAGGTCTCCGACGCCAAGCGCGTCGCCACCGAGCTCGAGGCCGGCACACCACCCATCTACGTGATGACCGACCGGATGGCCGACAACGAGCTGATGCTGGAGCTCATCCCCCTCGACCCCGAAGAGATCGCAACCATCCTGGCCCGACTCTGGGCCGTCCTCACCTGAGGCACCGCACACAAAACGGTGGGCTGACACAGGTTATTTCCTGTGCCAGCCCACCGTTTGTTGTGTATCAGTGCTGGTAGGACTTTCCGTCGGTACGACGGCCGCCGCTGCCACTGCGACGCGGGCCGTTGCCGCCCCGGCTGTCGTGGCCGCGACCCGGACGGGTGCTGCCGTAGCGCTTGCCACCGCCCTTGTTGAAGCGCTGCGGCTTCGGGGCCGGAAGCTTCACCGGGTAGCCGGACGGCTTGGTGCCGCCGGTCAGCTCGGTGACGAGCTCGTCGCCCGGACGGGCCCGGACCGGCTCGGCCTTGACGCCGGCGGACTCGGCCATCCGGATCATCCCGCGGCGCTGGTGCGGCAGCAGCAGGGTGACGACGGCGCCCTTGCCACCGGCACGCGCCGTACGGCCGGCGCGGTGCAGGTAGTCCTTGTGCTCGGCCGGCGGGTCAGCCTGGACGACCAGGCCGACGTCGTCGACGTGGATGCCGCGAGCCGCGACATCCGTTGCCACGAGCACCGGAACCGAACCGTCCTTGAACTGGTCCAGCGTCCGGTTCCGCATGCCCTGGGTGAGGCCGCCGTGCAGCGCCGCTGCCATCACGCCACGGTCGCGCAGCTGTGTCGCGATCCGGTCGGCGCCCAGCTTGGTGCGGACGAACACGATGGTCCGGCCGTCCCGGCTGGCGAGTTCGGCGGTCAGGGACTGCTTGTGCGCCGGCTCGATGACCAGCAGGTGGTGCTCCATCGTGCTGACCGACGCCTGGCCGGACTCGGTCGAGTGCTGCACCGGGTCCTTCAGGTAGGTCTTCACGATCTTGTCGACGTCGTTGTCCAGCGTCGCCGAGAACAGCAGGCGCTGGCCTTCCGGCGGTGTCATGTCGAGCAGCGTGGTGACGGCCGGCATGAAGCCCATGTCACACATGTGGTCGGCCTCGTCCAGGACCGCGACCTCCACGGCGCCGAGGTCGGCCGCGCCCTGCTCGCACAGGTCGATCAGGCGGCCCGGGGTGGCGATCAGCAGGTCGACGCCGCGACGGAGCGCGTCGATCTGCTTCGGGTACGGCAGACCGCCGGCGATCAGCTTCAGCGACACGTTCATCACGTGCGCGAGCGGCTCGAGGGCGTCGTGCACCTGCATCGCGAGCTCACGGGTCGGCACCAGGATCATGCCGCGCGGGCGGCGCGACTCGGTGTGGCCGCCGGACAGCCGCATCAGCGTCGGAAGACCGAAGCCGAGCGTCTTGCCGGAGCCGGTCTGACCGCGGCCGAGCACGTCCTTGCCGGCCAGCGCGTCCGGGATGGTCGCGGCCTGGATCGGGAACGGCGCGGTGATCCCGTCCCGGGCCAGCCGCTGCACGAGCCGCGGCGCGAGGCCGAGAGCCGCAAACTGGTTGTCGTCAGCAACAGTACCGAGATCCACCGGCTGTTCCGCCCGCTCACTCCGCCGGTCGTCCCGGTTCTCCACTCGCTGGTCCCTCCGATAGCTCTTGTCGTCCTGGTCGAACCGCGGACGGTCATTGGTGTACTGCGGACGCTCGTCCCGGTTGAACCGCGGACGCTCGTCCCGGTTGTACTGCGGCCGCTCGTCCCGGTTGTACTGCGGCCGGTCGTCCCGGCTGTACTGCGGACGCTCGTCGCGATTGAACCGCGGCCGATCGGTCCGCTCGCCCTGCGAACGGTCGTCGCGCCGGTACGACGAACGGTCGTCGCGGCTGTACGCCGGACGCTCGTCGCGACTGCCTTGGGAGCGGTCGTCACGGTTGAACCGCGGACGCTCGTCGCGGTTGCCCTGCGGACGGTCATCCCGGTTGAACCGCGACCGGTCGTCACGGTTGTAGGAGGAACGGTCGTCACGGTTGAACGACGGACGCTCGTCACGGTTGAAGCGCGGACGCTCGTCGCGGTTTCCCTGCGAACGGTCATCCCGGTTGAACCGCGACCGGTCGTCACGGTTGTACGACGGGCGCTCGTCGCGGTTGCCCTGCGGACGGTCGTCCCGGTTGAACCGCGAGCGGTCGTCCCGGTTGTAGGACGGACGCTCGTCGCGGTTGTACGACGGGCGGTCGCCCCGGTTGTTCGACGAACGGTCGTCGCGGTTGTACTGCGGACGCTCGTCGCGGCGGAAGGCCGGGCGGTCGTCGCGGTTGGTGCGCGCGGCGGAGCGGTCGTCGCGGTTGTACGACCGGTCGTTCCGCTCGTCGCGGTTACGGTCGGTCGAGCGCTGCCCGCGATCGTTGCGGGGCTGCTCGGAGCGGTACCCCTTCACCGGCGCGCTGTCCGTGCGTGGTGCGACATAGGTCGGGTCCGCCGCGAGGCGTTCGCCGTACGACTGGTTCTGGTGTTTCTTGTGCCGTGGCTTCTTGATCCGCCCGTCGGCGGACTCGGGGTCGTGGGGGTGGTGCTGGGTCACGCAAACTCTCTCTCGGATTCACGGACGAATTGCCGGATCGCAGCCGCACGAGAGCGCCGGTCACGAACATGACCGGACAACAACGTGCTCAGCAGGAGACGGGCATCGACCTGCGGGTGCTATCGCGTTGCACCCATGTCGCCGGACTTTCAGCGGATGCCGAAACCGACGGGTCGGAGCGCCTGGAACATCTCTGGTGACGCGACGCGCGCACCGACACCCCAAAAGTATAACCGATCGTGACCGTTCCCCCGACCATGCACCCGACCATGCACCCAGCCATGCACCCGACCGCCAGACCACCCACCCGACTGGTCTTTCCCCGTACTTCAAGCGTGGTTGAATTTTTGGGGCGGGGTTCTAGGGTGGCGGGTATGGGTGAGGAGAACGTCCCCAGCAAGGAGCACTGGCTCTCGATCGGGGAGATCGCGCATCGGTCCGGGGTGGCGGCATCGGCGTTGCGCTTCTACGAGGACCAGGGCCTGATCGCGTCCCGGCGTACGGCCGGCAACCAGCGGCAGTACCAGCGCAGCACGCTGCGACGGATCGCGTTCGTGCAGGCGGCGCAGCGGGTCGGCCTCGCGCTCGCGGAGATCAAGCAGGCACTGGACTCGCTTCCTGAGGACCGTACGCCGACACGCGCCGACTGGAGCAAGCTCTCGAAGACCTGGCGCAGCCGACTCGACGAACGCATCGAGGAGCTCGAACGCCTCCGCGACGACCTCGACTCCTGCATCGGCTGCGGGTGCCTCAGCCTCCAGCGCTGCAACCTCTACAACAAGGAAGACCGGCTCTCCACCCGAGGCCCCGGCGCCCGCCTCCTCAACGTCGGCATCCCCGGCGAGGCCTGACCACCCGGACTACTAGGGCCACTAGGGCTATTAGGACAGCAGGCCGCACTCCACCACTTCGACAAGCAGTTCGGCGGCCGCCACAGCGTCGTACTCCGAATCCTTCATCGACTCGGCCACGATCGCGTCGATGCCGCCACCAATCAGCAATGCCGCGGACCGCACGTCCACCTCCCCCGTCAGCCCACGGGCAGCGCGCGCCGCGGACACCAGCTCCGCCACCGCCGACCAGCGCTGCTTCGAGTCGGTCAGCGACGCACCGGAGGTGATCGCCTCGATCAGCATCCGCACGTGTCGCGGCCGCTCCCGAAGGTGCCCGACCATCGACCGGATGTACGCCGCCGGGCCCTCCGCGGGCCCCACCGCTTCAACGGCTGCGCCGACCGTCGCCACAAACGCGGACACGACATGCTCGTGCGCAGCCTCGACCAGCGCTTGCTTCGACGGGAAGTGATACAGCACTCCCGCCTTCGTGATTCCCGCGCTCTCCGCGATCCGCCCGAGCGATGCGGCGGCATAGCCACGCTCAGCGACCAACTCGATCGTGACGTCGACCAGCTGCGCCCGGCGGGCCTCCTCGGTGAACGTCAGGTTCCGGCCGCGCGCTGAAGGCATGCCTACAACCTACCGTATGGTTAGATCACCTACCAATCGGTTAGGAGAGGATTCATGTCAAGGAATCCAGTGGGCCACTGGAACAGCGCAGCCGGCTTCGAGGACTACCGCTCGAAGTACGACGCAGCGATGCGGGACCTGCCCGCCCCGACCGCGGTCCGCGACGTCCGCACGGACTACGGCGTCGTTCGCGTCTACCAGTACGCCGGCGCCAAGAGCAGGCTGCACCCGCTCGTTCTGTTGCCCGGTACGTCGTCCGGAACGCCGGTCTGGGCCGACAACCTGAAGTCGTTGCTCGCGATCACCGATGTCTATGCGATCGACCTGCTCGGCGAGCCCGGGATGAGCATCCAGACCAAGCCGATCACCTCCGACGAGGACAAGGCGGCCTGGCTCGACCAGACCCTCGCGGCCCTGCCCGAGCAGCGGTTCAACCTGCTCGGGCTGTCGATCGGTGGCTGGACCGCGATGAATCTCGCCGTACGTCGGCCGGACCGGATCGCCACCGTCACCACCCTGGACGCGCCCTTCGTGTACGACGGCCTGCCGCTGAAGACCGTGATTCGTTCCGTCGCGGCCACGGTCAAGTGGCTGCCGCGATCCTGCCGGGACAGCTTCAACTCGTACACCGCCGGCGGCGCGCCCGTGGAGCACGTACCGGTCGCCGACATGATCGAGGCCGGCATGAAGAACTACACGATCAAGCAGCCGTCACCGCACCGCATCACCGAGACCCAGCTGGCCGCACTACCGATGCCGGTCCTGGCGATCATCGCCGGCCGCTCGGTGATGCACGACCCGCCGATGGCCCGGAGTACGGCGGAACGCGCACTCCGGATCAAGACCGTCGTGCTGTATCCGGACGCGTCCCATGCGGTCAACGGCGAGTACCCCGACCGGATCGCGGATGATCTGCGGACGTTCCTCGCGGCGCACGACCGCTGAGCTCATAACCCCGCAGTTATGTGAGGCATAGAACGGGCCGTCGCATTCGCGGGTTAACCCGAGGGTTTTGCGGGAAGCGATGCGGAAAATCGGGAGTCTTGGGAGCATCCGATGGTGGCGATCGGTAATCCGCCCGTCGCTATCCGCCACCGATTCGGAGTGAGGCCCTCCATGTCGCATCGCCGTATCCTCTCCAGCCTCGCGGGGCTCGCCGCCGCCGCGCTGGCCGTACCCGCGCTGGCAGCGTCCCCCTCGACTGCCGCGCCCGCCGTTGACCCGCACGTCTCCACCGCCGCCACCCGCGCGGCGTACGTCGGCTCGCCGCAGGACGAAGCCGCCACGAAGGCGTTCTACGACGCCGTGATGAAGTCAGCCCGGGCCAAGCTGGCCCAACAGACCAAGGCCGGTCGGAAGGTCACGGCAGTCACCGTCACGTACGCCGTCGACGCGCCGACGTTCGCTTCCCAGATCTCGTCCAGCACGCAGATCTGGAACTCGTCGGTAAGCAACGTGAAGCTCGTCGAGGGCAGCAACTACGACTTCTACTACACCGAAGGCAACGACTCGCGTGGCTCGTACGCGTCGACCGACGGGCACGGGAGCGGCTACATCTTCATCGATTACGCCCAGTCGCAGCAGTACAACAAGACCCGGATCGTGGCCCACGAGACCGGCCACGTCCTCGGTCTGCCCGACCACTACTCCGGCCCCTGTTCCGAACTGATGTCCGGCGGCGGCCCGGGCCCGTCCTGCACGAACGCCTACCCGAACTCGACCGAACGCTCCAAGGTCAACCAACTCTGGGCCAACGGGTTCGGCGCAGTTCCCGGCGCAGCGTTCCACACCGCTCGCTGACCGACCTCCGGCTCGGCTCCTCCGGCAGGGGACGAGCCGAGCCGGAGCCCAACCCTCAGGTGTTCCTGACCGGGCCGGTCGAGCCGCGGACGACGAGTTCTGGTCGGAAGAGGAACTCGGTGCGGGGGGTGGTGTGGCCGCGTACCTCCTCGAGGAGGGACTGGACCGCGGCCAGGCCCATCGCCTGTACGGGCTGGCGGATCGTCGTCATCGGCGGGTCGGTGAACTCCATCATCGGCGCGTCGTCGTACCCGACCACCGAGAAGTCACCGGGAACCGAAAGGCCACGCTGACGGGCGGCGCGGATGACGCCGAGCGCCATCATGTCGGAGCCGCAGACGACCGCGGTGACCTCGGCGTCCAGCAACTGCCGGCCGGCCGCCTCGCCGCCCTCGACACCGAACATGCTCAAGGCAACCATCGGGTCCAGGTCCTCGTCGGACAGGCCGAGTTGCGCCTTCATCGAGATCCGGTACCCGGCCAGCTTCCGCTGGACGACGATGAACCGCTCCGGCCCGGAGGCGAAACCGATCCGGCGGTGCCCGAGAGCGACCAGGTGGGTGACCGCCTGCTCCATCGCGGCGTACTCGTCCGACGACACGAACGGCGCCTCGACCGACGGCAGCCAGCCGTTCACGAACACCACCGGCAGCCGACGCTCGACCAGGGCCTGGTAGCGCTCGTGGTCCGCGCCGGTGTCCGCGTGCAGACCGGAGACGAAGATGATCCCGGAGACGCCGCGCTCGAGCAGCATCTCGACGTACTCCTCCTCGGTCGCGCCCGACGGCGACTGCGTACACAGCACCGGGGTGAATCCGCGCTGCGACAACGCCGACTCGATCACCTGCGCGAACGCCGGGAAGATCGGGTTGATCAGCTCCGGCATCACCAGCCCGATCAGTCCCGCGGACCGGCGCCGCAACCGCGACGGCCGCTCGAACCCCAGTACGTCGAGGGCGGTCAGCACCGACTGTTTCGTGTCCTCGGCGACCCCCGGCTTCCCGTTCAGCACCCGCGAGACCGTCGCCTCACTGACCCCCGCCTTGGCCGCGATGTCCGCCAGCCGTGCTCTGCTGCTCACGCCCGGCACTGTACCCAGGCGCCTCTGACTTTTCAGCAAGATCCTGCAAGAACTTGCAGGATGCGCGATGGTGTCCACAACGTGAACAGAACGGACACGTCACACGCCGTACACCTTGTCAGGACGAGCTGGGCCGGGCGAGGATAGGCGGACTCCCCCGCCTGGGGGAACCTTTACTCGGATCGTCCGGCACGTTCCTGCCGGTGAAGGGAAAGATCAGTCATGGCTACTGTGTCGTTCAAGTCGGCAACCCGGATCTACCCCGGTGGTGACACCCCCGCCGTCGACAAGCTCAACCTCGAGATCGAGGACGGCGAGTTCATGGTGCTCGTCGGCCCGTCGGGTTGCGGCAAGTCCACCTCGCTCCGGATGCTCGCCGGCCTCGAAGAGGTCAACGAGGGTTCCATCTACATCGGCGACCGCGACGTCACGCACCGTCCGCCGAAGGAGCGGGACATCGCGATGGTGTTCCAGAACTACGCGCTCTACCCGCACATGTCGGTCGCGGACAACATGGGCTTCGCGCTGAAGATGCAGGGTGTCTCCAAGGAGGACCGGGCAAAGCGGGTCGGCGAGGCCGCCAAGCTGCTCGGCCTGGAGGAGTACCTGGACCGCAAGCCGAAGGCCCTGTCCGGTGGTCAGCGCCAGCGCGTCGCGATGGGCCGCGCGATCGTGCGTAACCCGCAGGTCTTCCTGATGGACGAGCCGCTGTCGAACCTCGACGCCAAGCTGCGCGTCCAGACCCGTACCCAGATCGCCGAGCTGCAGCAGCGCCTCGGCGTCACCACCGTCTACGTCACCCACGACCAGGTCGAGGCCATGACGATGGGCGACCGGGTCGCGGTCCTCAAGGACGGTCTGCTCCAGCAGGTCGACACCCCGCTGAACCTGTACGACAACCCGAAGAACAAGTTCGTCGCGGGCTTCATCGGCTCGCCTGCGATGAACCTGCTCGAGGCGGACATCACCGAGACCGGCGCCAAGGTCGGCGACTACGTGATCCCGCTGCAGCGCAGCCTGCTGGCCAAGGCCGGCAGCGACAAGACCCTGACCGTGGGCGTTCGCCCGGAGGCCTTCAAGGTCGCCGACGAGGGCCTGCCGGTGAAGGTCGCCGTGGTCGAGGAGCTCGGCGCCGACGCGTACCTGTACGGCACCGCGGAGCACAACAACGAGCACCAGCAGATCGTCGCCCGGATCGACGCCCGGATGCCGGTCGAGAAGGGTTCGACCATCCGCCTCGCGGCCGTCCCGGACAAGCTGCACCTGTTCTCGACGTCCACCGAGGAGCGGCTTACCGCCTGATCCTCAGCAGTAGCTGTCCTACCGGCCCCGGGTGGTTTGTCCGCCTGGGGCCGGTGGCTTTTGCAGCCTGTCCGCGGGGTCCATGTTGGTCTGCTTCAGCAAGTAGTGCGGGCGCTTCTTGGTCTCGTAGTAGATCCGGCCGATGTACTCGCCGATCACGCCGAGCATCACCATCTGCAGTCCGCCGAGCCCGGTGATCGCGGCGATCAGCGTGACGTACCCGGGCATCTCGACCCCGTGCACGATCGCGGCCACGATCACCCAGATCGCGTAGCCCGCAGCCACCGCGGTCAGCAGCAGGCCGACGTAGATCGCCATCCGCAGCGGCTTGTTGTTGAACGACAGCAGCCCGTCCAGCCCGTACTCCAGCAACCGCCGGAACGTCCACCGGCTCTTCCGCTCCACCGGCGGTTTCACGTTGTCGTACTCGAACAGGAGCGACTCGAACCCGATCCAGGCGAACAGCCCTTTCGAGAACCGGTTGTACTCGTTCAGTTCGAGCAGCCCGTCGACCGCACGCCGCGACAGCATCCGGAAGTCCCCCACCCCGTCCATCAGCTCGACGTCGGCCCACTTGTTGATCAGCCAGTAGTACGCCCGCGCGAACAGGGTCCGGGACGCCGGGTCCCCGGTCCGGTTGCGGCGCGCGATCACCTGGTCGAAGCCGCGCTCGTACTCCTTGAGCATCCGGCCGATCAGCTCCGGCGGGTGCTGCAGGTCGGCGTCCATGATCACCACGGCGTCGCCGGTCGCGTACCGCAGGCCGGCCAGCATCGCGGCCTCCTTGCCGAAGTTCCGGCTGAACGACAGGTACCGGACCGATTCGTCCGCCGCTGCCAACTCGACCAGGGCCTCGAGCGTCCCATCAGCACTACCGTCGTCGACGTACACGATCTCGTACGGCCGCCCGGTCTCCTCGAGCTCGCGACTGAGCGCCTGATGGAACCGCGAGATCACCTCGACCTCGTTGTAACACGGCACCACCAGACTCAACCGCATCGTCGTCCCCGTCCGCCCCGTACGTCGATCATGATGCGATTCTTGTCCAGACCAGAACTACCCGCTAGCTTTGGCGACCGGGTGAGCGGAACGAAGGGGCGGCCAATGGTTTCCGAGGACAGTGCCGACGGAGGCGCCGAGGGCGGCGCTGACGAAGGGTCTGCCCGACGGCGCTCGGCACTCCTGCCGGCCGCCGTCGCCGCTGTCGTGGTGGCGGCTGTGTTCGCCGCCTCCGGAATCATCCGCGGTACCTTTCCCTTCGGTTCGCTGTCCCGCAGTACCAACGATCTTGGTACCCAGTACATCCCCTTCTTCGCCCATCTCTGGGACGTCCTGCACGGCCAGGCTCAGGGCGACCTGCTGTTCAACTGGCAGAGCGCCTTCGGCGTCGGCTTCCTCGCCGATGCCGGGGTCGATCTCGGCAGCCCATTGTCCCTGCTGGTGGGCCTGTTCCCCCGCGACCAGATCGACCTCGCCGTCTACGTCGTCACCACACTCAAGCTGAGCCTGGCCGCGGCCGCGATGGCCGCCGTACTTCTCAAGATGCATCCAGGCCCCCGTTGGGTTGCAGCAACCTTGGGCGCGTCGTACGGCGTCTGCGGCTGGGCACTCGACGACGGAGCCTACGTGCCGATGTGGCTGGACGGCCTCATCGCCCTGCCGATGTTCTTCCTGGTCGCCGAATGGTCACTACGCCGGACCAACCGGGTGCTGAGTGTGCTGGTGGTCGCCGTCTTCTGGCTGTCCAACTTCTACACCGCCTACATGGCAACGGTCGCGGGTGGGATCTACCTGCTCGCCCGGCTGCTGACCAGCGACCTCAGCTGGTCGCTGCGCCTCCGGTCGGTCGTCCGGCACGGCGTCTCGTTCGTGCTCGGCATGACCTTGGTCGCGCCCATCCTGCTACCGATCGTCACCACCAACCGCGCCGCAACGCCGTCCCCGTCCGGGATCTTCCATCCCTCGGCGTGGGAGTTGTTCCTGTCCCGGCTGCTGCCGCTGTCCGAGGGCGTCGGCCGGACCGCGAGCCTGTACGTCGGAACGATCGCCCTCCTGCTCGCGCTGACGATGCCGTTCAACAAGTTCGTCCCCTGGCGTTCGAAAGCGGTCTGGGTGATCACGGCCGTCCTGATGACGCTGTCGTTCCGCTGGGCGCCGACGCAGGAGTTCTGGCACGCGTTCGACACCCCCAACGGCAGCCAGTACCGCGAGGCGTTCGTGCTCTGCGGCGTGCTCGTCGTGGTCGCGTGGGTCTCGGTCGCGCACAAGCTGCCCGGTCCGATCGCCCTGCTGGGCGGTGCGGTCCTGCTGGCGCTGATCGCCGTACTGTCCGACGGCAGTCGGCTGCTGACCGAGCACTGGATGGAGGTGCTGATCGCGTCCGGGGCGGTCACGTTGGTTGCGTTCGGCACCATCTGGGCGTTGCGCCAGTTCCCGAGGACGCGCCGGGTGAAGTGGCCGGTCGCCGCCGCGTTCGCCGTACTGCTGGTGGTCGTGGCAGTCGAGACCACCTGGACCGCGGTCATCACCGACGAGCAGCGCTCGAAGGTGCTCAGCACGTCGGTTGCCCCGTGGAACGATCTGCAGACGACGCGGTACGACGCGCTGCGGGCAGTCGACGGCTGGCCGGCGTACCGGACCGAGCCGGGGACGTCCGTCACGCCGAACGACCCGATTCTGCTCGGCGGCCAGGGCGCCGGCCTGTACAGCAGCCTGTTGCCGCACTCGGTGAACGAGATGATGACCGCGCTCGGCTTCGGCTGGTCCGGGTACGGTCGCGCGGCCCGCACACTCGACAACCCGGTGACCGACACGATCTTCTCGGTCGGCGCCCGGATGCAGCTCGTCGACGGCAACCCGAAGATCGCCCGGGCGACGGTCCCGCCGCTGGTGACGGTACGGCGCCGGCTCGATGCGGCGGTGCCGGTCGACACCAATGCCCCGAACCCGTACGCCGCCCAGGAGCGCCTGCTCGGGACGAAGGTCTACGACGTCCCGAAGTACAAGGGCACCCGGTTCGCCACCGGTGACGTCAAGCTGGTCGCGGCATGCAAGGCGGGCAGCGAGGCGTACCTGTACATGCCGCGGGTCGGCGGCCGCGCCCGGCTGGCCGACGGCGAGTGGCACGAACTGAGCTCGTCGCGCCGGCCCGGCATCAACACCAGCAGCGCGATGATCGGGCTCGGCACCGTGCCGGCGACCGGGATCGTGCTGGTCGAGGTCAACTTCGGCGACGCCCCCCAGGGCATTCCGCCGCGGAACGCCCTCGGCTGCCTCGATCAGCAGGCGTTGAGCAGCGCGGTCAAGAAGCTCCGGGCGACCGGAGCGACGGACGTGGAGGCCGGCGGTCACTCCCTCCACGCGACACTGCCCGCGGGCAGCAAGGGCTGGGCGGTGGTCGGCGTACCGAAGATCGACGGCTGGACCTGCAAGGTCGCCGGCGGCAAGGCGCAGACCCCGCGGAACTTCGGCGGCCTGATCGCCGTCCCGCTGACGGGCACCGCGGACCGGGTGGACTGCACCTTCGTGCCGCCCGGACTTCTCCGCGGGCTGGCGGTCGGTGCGGCCGCCGCCGTGGCCACGCTCGGGATCGTACTGATCGGCGCAGTACGGCGTCGGCGGAGCGCCGCTAGTTGACGTCCCGGCGGTGGAAGACCCATCCGCCGACCAGGACCACGACCACGGTGAAGATCGCCAGGTACCAAGCGCCGTGCTCGAACGAAAGCGTTTTCTGTACGTAGTCGCAGACGTAGCTGCCGTCGCTGCCGGTCTTGCATTCTGTCACGGAGTACTGTGCGCCGTGCCGGACGAAGGCGTCGAAGTTGAGTTTCACCAACCACGGCTGGGCCTTCTCCAGGAACGCGGCGAAAACGCCTTCCGCGAGGACCAGGTACGCCATCACGACACCGATCGCGGCAGCGGTGTGCCGGAGCAATAGACCGACGACGCTGCCGAGTGCGGCGGCCAGTGCGGTCGTCAGTACGGCGCGACCGCCGATCGCGGACAGGTCGCCCCAGACCTTCCCCGTCGTACTCGCGGTGTCACCCAGCTTGTCGACGATGAGGAACGTTCCGAACAGGATGACCGCCAGCACCACCGCGGCGATCGGCACGAAACCGGTAGCCGCCGCGAGCAGCTTGCTGCCGTAGACCCGGAGCCGGCGCGGCTCGAACGTCAACCAGTTGCCGATGGCACCGGAACTGAACTCGGCGCCGAGGAAACTGGCGCCGATCAGAAACGCGGCGAACGCCAGGAAGTACGACGAACCCTGCAAGAGGTCCGGCATGATCTGGGCGAACACGGTCGGCGGCTTGCCGAAATCCTCCGGTCTCGGCTCGGAGTAGACGCACATCTCCTCGAGTTTCGGCTTCGGGTCGGGTTGGGTCTTCCAGTCCGCCTCGCACTGCGCGCGCATCTCTTGCGCATGGTCGACCCAGTCCTTGTGGGCCATCTCGTACTGCTGCTGGGCCAGCTGCTGCTCGGCGGCGGACAGCGGCCGCGCGTCGAACCAGGTGGCGACCAGCAGCAGGATCGTGATCAGGAACAGGCCGGCGAGACCGACCGCGGTCAGGCGGCGTGCCATCAGCCGGCGGAGCTCGACCTTGGTCAGGCGGACCATCACAGCCCCTCGCCTTCGGTGAGCTCGAGGAAGACCGACTCGAGGTCGGCGCGGACCGGGGCCAGCTCGGACACGTACAGCTCCTGGTGGGCGAGGCGCCGCGTCACGTCGGCGGGATCCGGCGCGCCGTCGACGAACAGATAGTTGCCGTCGGCACGAACCGTCAGACCGGCGGCGGTCAGGATGCGGGTCGCGGCCTCATGGTCGTCGACAGCAACCTTCACTGTCGGCGCCGTACCGCCGCCGATCACTTCCGCGACCGTGCCGGACGCGAGCAGGCGGCCGTGACCGATGATCGACACGGTGTCGGCGACCTGCTCGACCTCGGCCAGGATGTGACTGCTGACCAGGACCGTCCTGCCCTGCTCGCCGAGACCGCGCATGGTCTCGCGGATCTCCCGGATACCGGCCGGGTCAAGGCCGTTGGTCGGCTCGTCGAAGATCAGCAGGTCGGGCTCCTTGAGCAGGGTGGCCGCGATCGCCAGCCGCTGCTTCATGCCCAACGAGTAGGACCGGAACCGGTCCTTCCCCCGCTCACCGAGCGAGGTCTGCTCCAGCACCTCACCGACCCGGGCGCGCGGGGCGCCGATGGCCTCGGCTAGCAGCTCCAGGTTCTTCTGTCCGGTGAACGCCGGGAAGAACTTCGGCGACTCGACGATCGCTCCGATCCGCCCGACCACCTCCGGCAACTGCGCCGGCACCGGCTTGCCGAACACGGTCATCGTCCCGGCGTCGGCGCGCACCAGCCCGAGCAACATCCGGATCGACGTGGTCTTCCCCGACCCGTTCGGCCCGAGAAACCCGTGCACCCCACCGGCCGGAACCTCCAGATCCAGCCCCTGCACCGCCACCACCTTGCGCCCCCGCCGGGTCCGATACGTCTTACGCAACCCACGCGTACTGACGGCCACGTCGGACATCCAAACCCCTCTCGTCACACACCAGACGCACAGAGTGACACCTTTGTTCACCCCCCGCCCCACCAACCGCCCCCCACCAACCGCCCCCCACCAACCACCCCCCACCAACCGCCCCAGTGCACCCCAAGTGGGGGCGGTGCACAGGTAATAACCCGTGTTGCGCCACCAGATCCTGTTCAACGCCCCTGCGTAGGGCGGTTTGGCGGTGCGGGCGGCGTACTGCGTGATCATCCTCAATAGATACCCCTGGGTGGTATCTGTTGAGGACTTGCGTTCTATACCCGTAGGGGGTAACTTCTTGGGTGTGGAGATACCCCGGAGGGGTAGTTGAGGCGAGAAGAGGACGCGAGATGGCCACCGATGAGGGACATGTGCACGGATACACCGCTGAGAAGAGCAGTCATCTGAAGCGGTTGCGGCGGATCGAGGGGCAGGTTCGCGGCCTGCAGCGGATGGTCGACGAGGACAAGTACTGCATCGACATCCTGACCCAGGTGTCGGCGGCCACGAAGGCGTTGCAGTCGTTCTCGCTGGAGTTGCTCGACGAGCACCTCTCGCACTGCGTGGTCGAAGCCGCGCAGAAGGGCGGGCCCGAGGCCGACGAGAAGGTCCGCGAGGCCTCCGACGCGATCGCCCGCCTCGTCCGCAGCTGAACCACCTTCGTCCGCGGCTGGCCCACCTTCGTGAACCACCCTCGTCCGGCTGAACCATTCGACCGGCTGAACCATTCGTCCGGCTGAACCCCATCTCCGACAATCACCCCGTTTCGAGCAAGGAGCATCGATATGAGCACCACTACGACGTACTCCGTGTCCGGTATGACCTGCGGCCACTGCACTTCGGCTGTCACCGAGGAGCTGCGCAAGCTCGTCGGTGTCCAGGACGTGAAGATCGACCTCGTCGCGGGCGGCACCTCCGCGGTGCACGTGACGAGTGAGTCCGATCTCGACGAGGCCGCCGTCCGCGACGCCGTCGACGAGGCGGGCTACGAACTGGCGGCGTCGTGAGCCGGGCCGTCGCGCTCCGGCTCGGCGCGTTCGCCGGTGCGGTGGTGCTGGCCTTCGGGGCGGCGTACGGCATCGGCTCCGCGATCGATCCGATCGCGGCGGCCGACGACACCTCCGCGGCACCGGCCCACGGAGAGGAGATGGGTGGCATGGAGCAGACTGCAGGCACCTCGGAACACGGTGGACACGAGTCGGCCGGGCAACTGCCCGGACTGGCGGTGTCCGACGCGGGCTACACGTTCGCACCGGCGAAGACGTTCTTCACCAGCGGCACCAAGACCGAGCTGCGCTTCACGATCCAAGGACCGGACGGCAAACCGGTCACGAAGTACACGAAGACCCACGAGAAGGACCTGCACCTGATCGTGGTCCGGCGGGACCTGTCCGGGTTCCACCACGTGCATCCCACGCTGGCGGCGGACGGGACGTGGAGCATCCCGTTCACGTTCACCGCCGGCGGGACCTGGCGGCTGTACGCCGACTTCCAGCCGGCCGGCCACGACAGCACGATCACTCTCGGCACGGATGTGAACGTCACCGGTCTGTACGTCCCGGTCCCGGTCGCCGAGCCGGCGAGCGTCTACAGCTTCGACGGGTACGACGTGACGCTGCAGGGCACCCCGGTCGCCGGCAAGGAGTCGGAGCTCACGTTCACGATCAACCGCGGCGGCAAGCCCGTCACCGACCTGCAGCCGTACCTCGGCGCCTTCGGACACCTGGTCTCGCTGCGCGGCGGCGACCTGGCCTACCTGCACAACCACCCGGCGCAGCACGCCGAGCCGGGGATGAAGGGCGGACCGTCGATCACCTTCGGTACGACGTTCCCGACCGTCGGCACGTACAGCCTGTTCCTGGACTTCCAGCACGCGGGCAAGGTCCACACCGCCGAGTTCACCGTGAAGGTGAGCTCGACGGGGACCACGATCGTGCCGCCGACCGTCGTGCCGACTGCTACGACAACCCCCGGGCACGCCGAAACGCCCCACGGCCACTGAGAGGAGGCACATCATCATGACCAGCACCGAGCCCGGTCAGTCCGTCGAACTCATCATCGGTGGTATGACGTGCGCCTCGTGCGCCGCCCGGGTGGAGAAGAAACTGAACCGGATGGACGGCGTCACCGCGACCGTCAACTACGCCACCGAGAAGGCAAGGGTCACGTACGCGGACGGCATCTCCACCGACGACCTGGTCGCCACGGTCGAGAAGACCGGCTACACCGCGAGCCTGCCGGCGCCGGCAGTCGAAGCCTCGGCCGACGAACCTGACGAGCTGAAACCCCTGCGGGAGCGGCTGATCGCGAGCATCACGCTCGCGGTGCCGGTGATCGCGTTCGGGATGATCCCGGCCTTGCAGTTCGAGTCGTGGCAGTGGGCGTCGCTGACGCTGGCGTTCCCGGTGGTGACGTGGGCGGCGTGGCCGTTCCACAAGGCCGCCTGGACGAACCTGCGGCACGGCGCCGCCACGATGGACACGCTGATCTCGCTGGGTGTGGTGAGCGCGTTCCTGTGGTCGCTGTACGCGCTGTTCCTCGGCTCGGCCGGCGAGCCCGGGATGAAGATGCCGTTCACGTTGATCCCGTCCCGCGGGAGTGGCGCGGAGGAGATCTACCTCGAGGTCGCGGCCGGCGTCACGACGTTCATCCTGGCCGGGCGGTACTTCGAGGCACGGGCGAAGCGCCGCTCGGGCGCCGCGTTGCGGGCCCTGCTCGAACTCGGCGCGAAGGACGTCGCCGTCCTGCGCAACGGGACCGAGACCCGCATCCCGGCCGACCAGCTCGTCGTGGGTGACGAGTTCGTCGTCCGGCCGGGCGAGAAGATCGCCACCGACGGCGTGGTCGTCACCGGCAGCAGCGCGGTCGACGCGTCGATGCTGACCGGCGAGTCCGTGCCGGTCGAGGTGGCTCCCGGTGACGCGGTCGTTGGTGCGACCGTCAATGCGGGTGGCCGACTGGTGGTAAGGGCGACAAGAGTCGGTTCGGACACGCAGCTGGCGCAGATGGCGCGGCTGGTCGAGGACGCCCAGAACGGGAAGGCCGCCGTACAGCGGCTGGCCGACAGGGTGTCCGGGATCTTCGTGCCGATCGTGATCGGGCTGGCGGTGGCGACGCTAGGTTTCTGGCTGGGCAACGGTTCGCCGCTGGAGGTCGCGTTCACGGCCGCGGTCGCCGTACTGATCATCGCCTGCCCGTGTGCCTTGGGTCTGGCCACGCCGACCGCGTTGATGGTCGGGACGGGCCGGGGCGCGCAGCTGGGCATCCTGATCAAGGGCCCGGAGGTGCTCGAGTCCACGCGGCGGGTCGACACCGTCGTACTGGACAAGACGGGAACTGTCACCACGGGCCGGATGGAGTTGGTCGACGTACTGCTCGCTCCGGATCAGGACCGGGCCGAGGTACTGCGGTTGGCCGGGGCGCTCGAGCACTCGAGCGAGCACCCGATCGCGCAGGCCGTGGCGCGGGCCGCCTCGGAGGCGGGGAAGCTGCCGGAGGTCGAGGACTTCGGGAACGTCGAAGGTCTTGGTGTGCAGGGAATCGTCGACGGGCACGCCGTACTCGTCGGGCGGACGCGGTTGCTGGAGGAGTGGAGCCAGTACCTGCCGGAGGAGCTCGCGCATGCGAAGGAGCACGCCGAGGCCGAGGGCAGTACGGCGGTCGCGGTCGGCTGGGACGGGCAGGCACGGGCCGTGCTGGTCGTCGCGGACACGGTGAAGCCCACGTCCGTGGAGGCGATCGTTCAGCTCAAGTCTTTGGGTCTGCGGCCGGTGCTGCTGACCGGGGACAACGAAGCCGTGGCGATGAAGGTCGCCGCCGAGGTCGGGATCGACGAGGTGATCGCCGAGGTCCTCCCGGCCGGCAAGGTCGACGCCGTGAAGAAGCTGCAGGACGAGGGTCGCGTGGTTGCGATGGTCGGCGACGGCGTCAACGACGCGGCTGCCCTTGCTCAGGCCGATCTCGGGCTGAGCATGGGTACGGGCACCGATGTGGCGATCGAGGCGAGTGACCTGACGCTGGTGCGCGGCGATCTGCGCGCGGCCGCGGATGCCATCCGGCTGTCCCGCAGCACGCTCCGCACGATCAAGGGCAACCTGTTCTGGGCCTTCGCCTACAACGTGGCCGCCCTCCCGCTGGCAGCTGCCGGGTTGCTGAACCCGATGCTCGCGGGTGCTGCGATGGCCTTCAGCTCGGTGTTCGTGGTGTCGAACAGCCTGCGACTGCGGAGATTCCGTCCGCTCAGCTGAGAAGTGGGGGCCTTGTCCGAGGCCCCCACTTCTTGTTCATCGGACCCAGGCGGTGGTGTCCGGTGGGAGTGCGCCGTTGTCCAGGGGGATGCTGGAAATCAGCACCTCCTCGTGGGGCGGGAGGAGTACGGCGATCTGGCTCAGGTTGGTGATGCAGGTGAGGTTCTCGCGCTGGAACGTGAGGACGTCGGGCGGTGAGTCGAGCCAGCTGAGCGTGCCGTCGCCCAGGAGAGTGCGACGTAGGTGGAGGCCGGTGCGGTAGAGGGTGAGCATCGAGTTCTGGTCGTCGTACTGGGACTCGACGGTGAGGTTCTTCCAGTCACGCGGTTGCGGGAGCCACGGCGTACCGCTGCCGAACCCGAACGGCGGCTCCTTGCCCGACCACGGTAGGGGCACGCGGCAACCATCACGGCCGCGGTCGGCGCCCTTCGAGCGGGTGAAGATCGGGTCCTGCAGCAGTTCGTCGGGCAGATCCTCCACCTCGGGCAGCCCGAGTTCCTCGCCTTGGTAGACGTACAGACCACCCGGCAGCGCCATCGCCAACAGTGCCGCGGCCCGCGCGCGACGTTCGCCGAGCACGAGATCGGTTCGCATCCCGTGCTTGCGGTCCTGGTGCGAGAAGGACGTGTCCGCGCGCCCGTACTTCGTCACCGGTCGCGTGACGTCGTGGTTCGACAGGACCCAGGTCGGCGGTGCGCCGATCGGGACATGGGTGGACAGCGTGAGGTCGATCGACGCCTTCAGTTCCGCGGCTTCCCAGGGGCGGGACAGGAAGTCGAAGTTGAACGCGGTCTGCATCTCGTCCGGCCGCAGGTACAGCGCGAAACGTTCCTGGTCCGGCATCCACATCTCACCGACGAAGAACCGGTCGTCGTAGGATTCGGAGATCCGCCGCCAGCCGCGGTACACCTCGTGCACCTCGTCGTGGTCGGTGTACGACTCCTCGGCACTGTCCAGGTCCTTGAACAGTACGGCGGCGCTGTCGATCCGGATCCCGTCGACGCCGCGGTCCAGCCAGAACCGGAGGATGTCGTGGAACTCCTCGACGACCTCCGGGTTGCGCCAGTTGAAGTCGGGCTGCTCCGCGGCGAACAGGTGCAGGTACCACTCGCCGTCCTCGACCTGCGACCAGGCCGGTCCGTTGAAGATCGACTGCCAGTCGTTGGGTGGCCCGTCACCGCGGCCCGGCCGGAACAGGAACCGCTCGCGCTCGGGTGATCCCGGGCCGGCCCGCAGCGCCTGAACGAACCAATCCTGTTGGTCCGACCCATGATTCGGCACGATGTCGATGATCGTCCGGATGTTCAGGGCGTGCGCCTCCGCGATATACGTCTCCGCCTCGGCGAGGGTGCCGAACGCCGGGTCGATCGCGCGGTAGTCGGCGACATCGTACCCGCCGTCGGCCATCGGCGACGGGTACCACGGGTTCAGCCAGATCGCGTCGATCCCGAGCTCCGCCAGGTACGGCAGCTTCGCGCGCAGACCGGCCAGATCGCCGATGCCGTCGTCGTTGCCGTCCGCGAAACTCCGCAGGTACACCTGGTAGATCGCAGCTCCACGCCACCATTCGTCGGCCATCAAATCTCCCTAACCTTTCAGGCTTCCGGCCGTCAGACCAGCCATGATGCTGCGCTGGAACACGAAGAACACAAGGATTGTGGGCAGGCTGGCGATCACCAGCGACGCGATCAGGACGTTCTGCGGCATCTGGGCCGACAGCGACGCGATGCCGACACTGATCGACATCTTGTCCGTCTCCGGCAGCACCAGCAGCGGCCAGACGAAGTCCTTCCAGACCGTGACCACGGACAGGATCGACACCACCCCGATGATCGGTCGCGACACCGGCAGCACGATCGACCAGAGGATCCGCAGCGGTGACGCGCCGTCGATCTCGGCCGCCTCCAGCAGCTCCTTCGGGATCGAGTCGAAGAACCGCTTGAGCAGGAACACGAAGAACCCGTTCGCCGCCGCCGGCAACCAGATCGCCCAGGGCGTGTTCAGCAGGTCCGCGTGCAGGATCGGAAGGTCCTTCGCCACCAGGTACGTCGGCAGCAGCAGGACCATCGGCGGGATCATCAACGTCGCCAGCATCGCGCCGAGCACGAGCTTCCCGAGAACGGGCCGCAGCTTCGACAGCGCGTACGCCGCCGACACGTCGACTGCCAGCGTGAACAGCCACGCGCCACCGGCGTACACGGCGGTGTTCTTGAGGAACACGCCCAACTGGAGCTGGTCCCAGGCCTCTTTGTAGACGCTGAAGTCGACCGACTTCGGGAAGAAGCTGGGTGGGATCTGCGCGAGCTCGTCCGGCGACTTGAGCGCGCCGCTCACCATCCAGTAGAAGGGGAAGACGAACGCGCCGGTGAAGCCGACGACCGTGACCGTCAGGATCGTCCAGTAGATGATCCGGCCGTGCGGCGTGCGGAGTGCGAGGGGTGACACCAGAGTTCTCATCGCTCGGCCTCCTCGCGGGACACGCGCAGGTAGATCGTGGAGAAGATCAGCAGGACGATCATCAGCATCAGACCGAGAGCGGACCCGCCGCCGAAGTCACCGAAGTTGAACGCGTACTGGTACATCAGGTAGGCGACCGTGACGGTCGCGTTCTCCGGGCCGCCCCCGGTCAGCAGGTACGGCTCGATGAAGACCTGCATCGTGGCGACGACCTGCAGGAGCAGCATCACCAGCAGGATCAACTTGGTCTGCGGGATCGTCACGTGCCAGACCCGCTTGAACAGGCCGGCCCCGTCGAGCTCCGCCGATTCGTACAGCTCGCCGGGGATGCTCTGCAACGCGGCGAGGTAGATCAACGTGCCGGTGCCGAGGTTCATCCACGTCGACACGATCACGAGGCTGACGAGCGCCGTACTCGTCGAGTCCAGCCAGCTCAACGGCGGGAGATGCACCGCGTCGAGCGCCTGGTTGAACAGGCCAGCTCCGGGGTCGTAGAACCACTTGAACAGCAGTACGGCGACTGCGGGCGGAAGCATCACGGGCAGGTAGACGACGAAGCGCAGGTACGCCTTCGCGTGCTTCAGCTCGTTGAGCACCACAGCGAGCACGAACGGTACGGCGTACCCGATGACCAGTGCCAGGCCGCTGAACGCCGCGGTGTTCAGCCAGGCGGAGCGGAACGCCGGGTCCGCAATCACCGCGCGGAAGTTGTCGAAACCGACCCACTTCCCCGGGTCGACGAAGTTGTTCTGCTGGAAGCTCAGCACGATCTCCCGGATCATCGGATACCAAGAGAACAAGGCGAAACAGATCAGGGCGGCGCACAGGAACCCGTACGCCGTGAGGTTTCGCCCCACCGCCCTCCGCAGGGCACCCGTGCCGTCGGCGAGGAGGAGATCACCAGAGCCGCTCGACTCCCTCGGCAACGGCCCGCGACCACCTGGTCGACCCACCACTCCGCGGCGTCGCCCACCGCCCGCCGGCTGCACCTCGACCACCGCCCCGTCACCCCCACCACCCGCCGTCTCCGCGGAGCGGGGACGGCGGATGTTTGTTGTGATGTCGTCGACCATCAGGTGTTCTTCGCCAGGATCTTGTTGGCCTTGGACTCCGCGTCGCTCAGCAGCTTGTCGATGTCGGCGTCCTTGCGGGTCAGCACTGCGGACATCGCCACGTCGAGGACGGCGTACAGCTCCTGCGCCTTCGGGGGTTCGAGCTTGTTGGTGATGCCGCCCTGGGCCTCGACGTACGGCGTGAAGTTGTCGACCGGGACCGTGGCGTACTGCTTGCGCAGCGCGTTGATCTCGTTGCCCGGGGCACTGTCCCCGTACAGGTCCGGGATCGGCAGCCCGACCGGGCGGCCCTGCGCCTTCGACCGCGCGTAGTTGAACTGACCCTGGCCCGGCGTCAGCTCGTGGAACTCGAGCCACAGCAGGCCCGCCTTGATCTTCTCCGGCGACGCCTTCGGGTTGAACATGTACCCGTCGCCGCCACTTAGCGACGAGTTCCCGTTCGACTCCGGTACGGCGGTGACGCCGTAGTCGTCGAACTTGCCCTTGAAGTCGTTGTTCACCGACTGCACGACGTCCGGCGCACCGATCATCATGCCGAGCTTGCCGCCGCCCATCATGCGCATCAGGTCCTCCCACTGCAGCAACTGCTTGCTGCCCATGGAGTTGTCGTCCCAGCGCATCTTCTTCAGGTTCTCGAGGACGGCCTTGCCCTCGTCGCTCTTGAACGCGGCGGTCTTCCCGTCGTCGCTGACCATCGACCCGCCGCGTGCGTACAGCTCCGCGGCGAAGTGCCAGCCGCCGGTGTTGCCGGCCGAGTACTCACCGAAGCCGACGTAGTTCGGACCGAGCGCGGCGATCTTCTTGGCGGCCGCGCGGACCTCCTCCCAGGTCTTGGGCGGGTTGGCCGGGTCGAGACCGGCCTGGGTGAACAGTTTGCGGTTGTAGACCAGGCCCATGTTGTAGTTGTTCCGCGGCAGGCCGTACGTCTTGTCCCCGTCCTTGAAGACGCTCATCACGTCCTTGCGCAGGTCGTTCACCGGCTTCACGCTGCCGACGTACTGACTGATGTCCGCGGCCTGCTTCTTCTCGATGATCTTCCGGACGTCGGTGTAGTAGACGTAGAAGACGTCTTCCTGCGTACCGCCGGCCAGCTTCGCCTGGAAGGTGTCCGGGTTGATGCAGGGGAACGCGTCCTTGCCCTCGACCGTGATGTTCGGGTGCGCCTTCTGGAACGCGGCGACATCGGCCTCCCAGGCCTCGCGTTCCTTCGGATTGCTCTTCGGCGGCTCGCAGCCGACCGTGATCGTGACCGGACCGTCGGCCGCCCCCGCCGACTTCGTGTCGTCCGATCCGCAGGACGCGGCCACCAGCCCGAGTCCCATCACCAACAGCAGGCTGAGCCCGCGGCGCGTTGTGGTCATCTCCACCCTCTCCCTTTCCTGGTGCCGACACCGTAGGGAACTGAATGGATGAACGCAATACTTCGATCTAGGATTGCAAAAACATGACTGCATATGGGAGATTGCCTGCCGACGGACAAACGACAGCAGCCGCCGACCTCATCGGTCAGCGGCTGCTCGGAGTTGCGCCGGTGTTTGCGTTGGCTAGATGCGGGCGCGTGCGGTGGAGGCGCGGACGACGAGCTCGGGCTCGAAGAGGAGCTCGTCGGCGGGGACAACGGCGCGTTCGATCAGGGCGACCAGCATGTCGACGGCGGCGCGTCCCATCGCGTCGATCGGCTGCCGGACGGTGGTCAGCGGCGGGTCGGTGCAGTTCATCATCGCGGAATCGTCGTACCCGATCACCGAGACCTCGTCGGGGACGCTCAGGCCGGCCCGGCGTACGGCGCGGATGGCACCGAGGGCGAGGATGTCACTGGCACAGACGATGCCGGTGACACCGGAGTTCACCAGCTTGGTCGCGGCCGCGTGCCCACCCTCGAGCGAGAACATCGTGTGCTCGACCAGGCTCGGATCCGCCTCCTCCGCGGCCATGAACGCCTCCAGCTTGCGCCGCGACGGGATGTGGTCGCGGGGGCCGAGAACCATCCCGATCCGCCGATGGCCAAGGGCGCGCAGGTGGCCGATCGCCATCTCCGCGGCGACGTAGTCGTCCGACGAGACCTGCGGGAAGCCGAGGTGATCGACGGCCGCGTTGACCAGTACGGTCGGCAGCTTGCGCTCCTGGATCAGCTCGTAGTGCCCGTGCGGCGCATCCGCCTGCGCGTAGAACCCGCCGGCGAACACGACCCCCGACACTTGCTGCTGGAGGAGCAGGTCCACGTAGTCGGCCTCGGACACACCGCCGACCGTGCGGGTGCAGAGCAACGACGTGAAACCTTGCTGCGCGAGGGCCCCGCCGACGACCTCGGCGAACGCCGGGAAGATCGGGTTCTGCAACTCGGGCAGCACCAACCCGACCAGCCGGGCGCGGTCACCCCGCAGCTGCGTGGGCCGCTCGTACCCGAGCACGTCGAGCGCGGTCAGGACGGCTTCCCGGGTCGCCTCGGACACGCCGGGCTTCCCGTTCAGCACCCGGCTCACCGTGGCTTCACTGACCCCGACCTTCTTGGCCACCTCTGCAAGTCGTCGTGTCATGATGCAAACTCTACGCCTATTAACGCAAGAATTTGCAAGCACTTGCGTACCTCGCTGAACTATCAGGATTCCTGACACACTGGGAGCCGTGCCTCGATTCGTTGCCACCCGCCCGGACACCGGTCTGCTGTCGCTCCCGTGGGACATCCCGCTGGAGGACTGGCCCGAAGATCAGTTGGTCGCGCTGCCGCGCGGTATCTCGCGGCACGTCGTCCGCTTCGTCCGGGTCAACGGCAGTGTGTACGCGATCAAAGAGGTCCTCGAGCACCTGGCGATGCACGAGTACCGACTGCTCCGCGACCTCGAACGGCTGGAGACACCGTCCGTCGAGCCCGTCGGCGTGATCACCGACCGGGTCGACCGCAACGGCGAGCCGATCGACTCGATCCTGATCACCCGGCACCTGCAGTTCTCGCTGCCGTATCGCGCGCTGTTCTCCAGCACGCTGCGCCCCGACACGGTCAACCGGCTGATCGACGCGCTCGTCGCGCTGATCGTCCGGCTGCACCTGAACGGCTTCTTCTGGGGCGACTGCTCGCTGTCCAACACCTTGTTCCGCCGGGACGCCGGCGCGTTCGCGGCGTACCTGGTGGACGCCGAGACCGGTGAGCTGCACCAGGACATCTCCGACGGGCAGCGGGCACACGACCTCTACACCGCGGAGATCAATCTGTTCGGTGAGCTCCTCGACCTGCAGGAGGGCGGCCTGCTCGACGAGGCGATCGACCCGCAGGAGACGGTCGAGTCGATCCAGAAGCGGTACGAGGCGCTCTGGGCCGAGCTGACCGCGCCGGAGGAGTTCGCGAACGACGAGATGCACCGGCTGGACACCCGGATCCGGCGGCTGAACGAGCTCGGCTTCGACGTCGCCGAGATCGACATCATCACTGACTGGGACGGCAGCCAGGTCCGGATCCAGCCGAAGGTCGTCGACGCCGGGCACCACTCCCGGCGACTGCTGCGGCTGACCGGGCTGGACGTCGAGGAGAACCAGGCTCGCCGGCTGCTGAACGACCTGGACTCGTTCGCCGCCTCGACCGACCAGCAGAACGAGGACGAGGAGATCGTCGCCCACCAGTGGCTGACCGAGGTCTTCGAGCCTGTCGTGCAGTCGGTCCCGCGCAACCTGCGCGGGAAGCTCGAGCCGGCCGAGGTGTTCCACGAGGTGCTCGAGCACCGGTGGTTCCTGTCCGAGCAGGCCGGGCACGAGGTCGACACCTTGGAGGCGGCCCGCTCGTACGTGAACGACGTACTGGCCGCGAAGCCGGACGAGAAACTGGCCCTCCCGACACCAACCCTCCCCGAACCCGACTAGGTCCTGCAACGTTCCGGGCCTCACCGGCGTGATGTGGGTGGGAGGTGCCGGATGGAGACACCGGAGTTCGACGAGTGGGTGGCGCAGCGGGGTGCCGCGCTGTTGCGGTTCGCCTACCTGCTCACCCGCGACCACGCGCGCGCCGAGGAGGCTGTGCAGGACGCGCTGATCGCTGCGTACTCACGGTGGACCCGGATCTGCCGCGGTCAGGATCCCGAGGCGTACGTCCGTCGGTCGATCGTGAACGCCGACATCTCCCGCTGGCGCCGGTTCCTCCGACGCGAGACACCGACCGCGGATCCGGTGCAGACATCGTCCCGCCCGGACCATGCCGACGCGCAGGCCGAGCAGGACGCGGTGTGGACGCTGTGCGCGACGCTCCCGGCCAAACAGCGCGCGGCCGTCGTACTGCGGTACTACGAGGATCTTCCGGATGCGGAGATCGCGGAGATTCTCGACTGCTCGCCGGCCACCGTCCGGTCGCAGATCCATCGTGCGCTGGCCTCGCTGCGCACCACTATCGGAACCGAGGAGGTCAAGGGCTGATGGACGCATCCGAGAAGCTGATCGCGGACACCCTGTCGAAGCACGCGGCCGACGCACCGGCCGACGACCACCTCCTGTCCGTGGTCCACGCCCGCCTGCGCCACCGCCGTACCGGTCGCTCGATCGGCGCTGTCGTCGTCGCCGCGGCGGTCGTCGCAACGGCGATCACCACGGTGCACTCCCTCACCGCCGAGACGCGGACCGACCCGCAGGTCAGTCGGCCGGGACCAGCAGCCGCCGGGTGGCGGTGGGAGTCGTACAAGACAGTGCAGGTCCAGGTCCCGTCGAGCTGGACGCAGTACATCTCCGGCCCGGCACCGTGCACGACCTTCGCGAACTCGGCCGTCCCCTCGGTCGGACGGTTGAACGGCTGGCTCGGAAAGGACTGGTACACCTGCAGCGACGCCGTACTGCCGCTGAACAGTCGGCAGCCGTACCTCTGGTTCGACGACAACCAGGCGCCAGGGATCAAGCGGTACGACGCCGGGTGGACGGAGGAGACCCGACTCGTCGCCGGCACGAAGATCAGCGTGCTGACTCAGGACGACACGCTCCGTCGCCGCATCCTCGACTCGGCCCGTCCGATCACCGGCACCGACTACTACGGTTGCGCGCCGACGGACCTCGGACCGCAGGGCACGGGCCTGAACGCCAAGGACCCGATCACCTCGGCCGACGTCTGTGAGTACTGGCACGGCTCGCTGGTCTCTGGATCCCAGCTCGGCGCCGGGACCGCGACCGCGTTCGCGCAGCGAGTGAACGGCTCACCGGAAGGTCCACCATCACCCCGCGCCAAGGGGTGCGGCAACATCGACCAGCGCACGTTCGTCGTCACCCTGCACGGCCGCGCCAAGTCCTATTCGGTCCGGATCATCGCCGACTACTGCAGCGCGGATCACACCTTCGCCACCGACGACGGCACCACCCGGCGCCGCGCCGACGGCGGCACCCTCGGCCTGATCCAGCAAGGCGTCCACAAGCCCACCCAGCCCAGCGACATCTTCGACCCGGTCCGCCCCATCACTCCACCGAACCGCTGAACTCAGGACGCCCCTGGGCTGGCGACGGGAAGCCCGATCGCCTTGGCCGTCGCCAGCAGTCGCCGGTCGTAGCTGACGAATGCGGTCAGATCGTCGCCCAGAACCGCGTCCGCCGTCGCGAGGTGGATCGCGTCGAGCGAGCGAATCCACGGATCCTGATAGGAGGCCGCGGTGCTGCGCACCGTCTCGTCGACGTCATAGACAGAAACGTGGGCCAAGACGGAAGGGGCGGACATGAGAAGAGCAGGCTCGGATCGCCGGAGGGCGCGAGGCAATTCCACCTCCACCAAAGCCGACGAGACGAAGATCCGATCACCTTGCTCGTTGAGCCAATCGACGAGCTCGTCCGAGGCGGTCTCGCGTCGGACGAGCTTCACCAACGCCGCTGTATCCAGGTAGATCATCAGTAGCGCTCCTCGTCACGCATCTGCTCCAAGAGAGCACCCGCCTCGTGATCAGTCCGCACCTCGCCCTTCGGTCGCGAGAAGGCTCTAGTCAGCCGAGCTGGCCGGAAGCTGCCTGTAGCGAGCAGCCACGCTGTTGGCGACGCCTCAGCGGGCACCAGTCGCGCGACGACCACGCCGCGTTCGGTGATGTCGATCTCCTCGCCCTGCTTGACCCGGGCCAGCACCCGGGCCGTCTCCTGGTTCAACATCCGGATCGGAACTTCAGCCATGGCCTCAGAATAGTACATATTTGTCTGACACCCACCCTTCCTTGTGGTCGCCAGAGAAGGTACGGGTGTTTCGATCCGGATCAGCCCTTGTCCACAGGGTTATTTCGACTGATAGGTCCGGACGTAGTCGATGTCGAAGGAGTTGGGGAACGGGGTTGTGGGGTCGGGTGGGCCGCCGCGGTCGGGGTTGGCCCAGGTGCCGCTGTTGAGGACGACGTACATGGGCTTGTCGGGGACCTGGGCGCCGGTGATGGTCGAGGTCGGTTTGCCGTCGACGGTGAAGGCGATGCGGCCGGGTGACCACAGCACGCCGTACGTGTGCCAACCGGTCGTGGGATTGAGTCCGGTCGCCCAATGGCTGTCCCAGCGGACGTCCGGCCAGGTGCCCGACGCCAGGCCGCTGTGCATGCTCTCGATACTTCCGAACCACTCGGCGACGTCGATCTCCGGCGGCCAGCTGCGGTCCTGCGGAATCAGCCAGAACGCCGGCCACAACCCCTTGCCGGCCGGGAACTTCGCGCAGATCTCCCAGTACCCGTAGGTCTGGAAGAACTTGTCGTGCGAGGAGATGAACCCCTCGGTGTACTGGTAGGTCCCGGCCGGATCCGTGCCCACCACCGGCTTGTTGTCGGTCACCAGCCGCAACTTCCCATCGGACAGCACAACGTTCTCGTCGACGGCGTAACTCCCGTACGACGTGTTGTGGTAGTGCCCACCCGCCCGTCCGGGGAAGTCCATCACCGTGCTCCACGACCGCCGGTCCAACGCCTGCCCACCGAACTCGTCGTGCCAGCTCAACCGCATCCCAGCAGGTCGCTGCGGCGCCGACGTACACGTTGGACTCGCCGCCTGCGCTTGGGCGGGGACGCTGGTGAGGCTTGCCGTGAGAAACAGCACGGCAGCGCCCAAGATTCGCAGTTTCATCATTTGATCCCTGACGTCGAGAAGCCGCTGACGAAGCGGCGTTGCATGAACAGGAAGAGGATCAGGACGGGGAGGACGTACATGACGGCACCGGCGGCGACCAGGTTGTTCATCGGGAGGCCCTTGTCGTTGACGTAGCCGGTGGCCATCGCGACGGCCAGGGTCGTGCTGTCCTGGCTGAGGAACATGGCCGGGCCGACGAAGTCACCCCAGGCGTGCGTGAAGGAGAGGATCACGCTGGCCGCGATCACCGGCCAGGACTGCGGCAGGAAGATCCGCCAGAAGATTCCGACGTACCCGCAGCCGTCGATGATCGCGGCCTCCTCCATCTCCCGCGGGATACCGGCGAAGAACTGCCGGAACAGGAAGATCAGGAACGCGCTGCCGCCCAGCCCCCACGCGACCCACGGCCAGTACGTGTTGACCATGTGCAGCTTCGCGAAGATCAGGTACGTCGGAACGAGTGTGACGATCCCCGGCAGCATCATCGTCGCCAGCAGCACGACGAACAACTGCTTCTTGCCGGGCGCGGTCAGCCGCGCGAACCCGAATCCGACCCAGGCCGAGCTCAGCGTGGTCAACGTCGTACTGATGAACGCGATGGTCAGCGAGTTCTGCGCGGCGCCGAGGAAGTTCACGCTGGTGATCGCCTCGGTGTAGTTCTCGAACCGCGGCTGCGACGGCCACCAGGTCGGCGGAAAGGACGCCATGTCCGCCGACGACTTCAGCGAGCTCGACACCAGCCACAGGATCGGGCTGATCATCACCAGGACGACAGCCAGCAGTACGAGGGACAGCGCCCACCGGTAGGTCCGCGTCATTTCGAGGCCCCTTCCGGTTCGACGGTGTAGAAGACGGTCCGGGCGCTCACCTTGATGATCAGCAGGGTGACGAGCAGGATCACCGCGAACAGCAGCCACAACATCGCCGACGCGTAGCCGAAGCGGGAGGCGCTGAAGTACTGGGCGAAGACGTGGATCATGTACAGGTAGTTGCCCTGAGGCACCGCACCGGCGCCGCTGAGCGAGCCCGACGACAACAGCAACGGCGCGAACGACTGCAGCGAGCCGATCATGCCGGTGATCACCTGGAACAGGATCACCGGCGACAGCAACGGGATGGTGATCCTGGTGAACGACTGCCAGTACGACGCTCCGTCGACCTGGGCGGCCTCGAGCAGCTCCCGGGGAATGTCCTGCAATCCCGCCAGCGAGATGATCATCGATCCGCCGCAGCCCCACAGCACCAGGGCATACAGCACATAGCGGACGTTCGGATCCACCAGCCAGGTGATCGGGTTCGCACCGAGGGTGCTCAGGATGCCGTTCGCCGCGCCGGCGTCGCGGTCGAAGATCAGCCGGAACGTCAGGGCCGCTCCGACCGGCGGCACCACGGCCGGCAGATAGATCAGCGCCCGGTACAACCCCCGCGCCCGGATCGGCTGGTTCACCATCACCGCCAGGAGCAGCCCGGCCAGGATCGACAACGGTACGGTGACGAGCGCGAACATGCCGGTCTTGGCGAGCGAGCTCAGGGTCAGCGGGTCATGGAAGATGTCGACGTAGTTCTGGAAGCCGACGAAGTGCGTCCGGGGCGACAGGCCGTCGGAGTCCGTCAGGCTGAGCCAGAACGCATACCCGAGCGGGAACACGGTCAGGCCGACGAACCCGAGGACCCACGGGGCGACGAACAGGTAGAAGGTGCGCGCTTTGCGCAGCGTCGGCGGCTTCTTCTTCCGGTCCGGGCGCTCGACCGCGGCCTCCGCGACGGTGGAACGCCGTACGTCGGTCAGAGCGGAGCTCACCGCAACCGCTTCTTTCCGTCCGCGAGCTGCGCGTTGATCTGCGAGTTCAGCGTATCGGCGAACTGACCGGCCGACATCGAGCCCTTGATTGCCTTGGGCAACTCCCGGGTGATGACCGCGTTGATCGCGTCCTGCCGGACGTACGGGGTGACGGACGTGACCGAGAAGTGCTGCTGCTCGGCCATCTGCACCTCGTAGGCCTGCTTCTGGTACGGCAGCTTCTGCGGCATCAGCTTCTGCAGCGACTTGAGCGGTGGGATGCCCCAGCCGCCGGCCGCCCGCGCCTTGGCGGGGTCGCCGGCCATGAACCACTCCAGCACGGCCCAGGCGGCATCCTTGTTCTTGCTCGCCTTGGGGATCCACAAGCCGGTCGCGCCGAAGCACGGACTGATCCGCCGGCCGGTGTCGAACTGCGGCGCCGGCGCGAAGCCCGCGACCTTGGCGGACTTCGGGTCGCCGGCGAACAAGCCACCGAGCCAGTAGCCGCTGAGCGTGGCCGCCATCCGGCCGGCCTGGAAGGTCGGGCCGTCCCAGCCGTTCGGGTCGGGGTTGAGCACGGTCGGCCCGATGCCCGCCTTCGCGTAGTCCAGGTACCAGGTGAGCGCACGCTGCGCCTCCGGGCTGCTGAAGTCGACCGAGGCCAGGTCGTCGGACGTCAGCTTCCCGCCGGCCAGGTCGGTCAGCCAGCTCAGCTGCGTGAACAGGCCCAGCCCGTTCGGGTTCAGGCCGTAGACGCTGACCTTGGCGCCCTGCCGCTTCACCAGGCGCTTGCCCTCGTCGAGCAGTTCGTCGAGCAGCAGCGGCGTCGTCGCACTCGGATGGGTCACCTTCGCCTGGTCGAACAGCGCGCTGTTGAACCAGATCGTGCAGTCCTGCGAATAGTCCTTTGCGAAGCCGTACCGCGGACCACTGCCCTGCTTCTCGCCGTCGAACCGCCACAGGTCGTTGACCGGGTCGATGTCGTCGGCCTTGATCAGCGTGCTCTTGGCGAAGTACGGATCCAGGTTCTCCGCCACCTGCCGCGCCACCAGGTACGGCGTGTCGAGCGCACCCATGCCCCGGACCACGTCCGGCGGGTTGCCGCTGGCGAGCATCGCGGTCAGCTTGGTCAGGTCGTACTCGACGGTCTTCACCGTGACACCGAGCGCCTGCCCGGCGGCCTTCGCCTCCTTCGGGCCGAACTCGCCCGACTGCGACATGACGGTCACAGTGCCCTTGGCGGCCGAGCCTGTGCCAGGAGCCGCGGCCGGGGTGTTCGTGGAGGACGCGGGTGAGCAGCCCACCGCCAGCGCACCGCCGGCGGCCGCGCCGCCGAGCGCCAGGAACCGGCGGCGGGAGAGCCCTGCGTTCGTTGTGGTCATGGCCAGCCTCTCAATCGGATGTCTCGGGGTCGAACAGCCGGCAGACCGGGCCGGAGGAGGGGCCGGCCCGGTCCGCCAGGGCTTCGCTGTCGTCTTCTGGTCGATAGCCCAGCTCGTGCCGGGCGGAGGTGGTGTCCCAGTAATTGCGGGTGTTCGCGGACACGCCGAAGTGCACGCCGTACCGCTCTCGCGCCTGGAGGGCGGCGAGCATCAGCCGGCCGGCGTCGTCATCGGACAGCCACTGCCCGAGGTAGCGGCGTTCGGTCGGTGGCCAACCGGTCAGGCCCAGACGCAGGCAGGTGACCGACGTTCCGGTGCGCTCGGCATGGGTCCGGCCGAGCGCCTCCAGGACGACCTTGCCAAGTCCGTACGGACAGCACGGTCGCGGGTCGAGCCGTGGATCGACAGGCCAGTACTGCGGCCGGTTGTACTCACCCAATGCGTGCAGCGAACTGGCCAGCACCAGCTTCGGTACGGCGTGCGCCGCGGCGGCCTCGAGTACGACCTGGGTCGTCCACACGTTGGCGGCGTACACGCTGTCCCACGTCTGCCACGGGCTGCTGTTCCCGGCCAGGTGCAGGACGGCGTCAGCTCCCGCCAAGGCGTCGCGGGTCTCTTCTGGATCGCCCAGGTCGGCCTGCACCAGCCCGGTAGTTCGCCGCGCCGGGACGGCGCTGTCGATCAGCCGCACCCTGTAGTGCTTGCGCAGCCACGGCAGCACCACCGTGGCGACGCGCCCCAGTCCGCCGGTCACCACCACCAGCGGCGCGTTGTCGAGCTCAGCGTCCATGTCGTTCGTCCGGTCGCCGGGCCCGGGGTGGTCCCCGGGCTGTGGCAGGAATTGTTCGAGCACTTCGCCGTTTGTGTCAAGAGTGTGAACGCAGTTTGTCAGTTTTGTTGACGGCGGTTCGGAGTTCGTCAATACTTTTCGTCGTGGCTGCCAAGGACACCGGATCTCTACGAGCGCTACGGCGCACGAACTCCGAACGGATGCTGTCCGCGCTGATGGAGCACGGAGCACTGCACCGGGCGGAGCTCGCGCGGATCTGCGGTGTGTCCCGGACGACGGTGTCGACGATCGCGGCCGACCTGATCACCGGCGGCGTCGTGATCGAGGTGGTCGGCGACCAGGTCGCTCGGGCCGGTATCGACGCGTCCGAGGTCGACGGCCGGGCGCGCGGATTCCTGCGGGCCAACCCGGCGGCCGGCGCGGCGGGAGGCCTCGACTTCACTCTCGAACGCGTCTGGTGCCACCTCACCGACCTGTCCGGCGAGACGCTGGCCAGCGACGGGGTCCGCGTGGGTCGGGACACCCCCTGGCAGGAGCGGCTCGCGGCCGGGATCGAGTTGCTCGACGGCCTCCTGGAGCAGACCGGTCGGGGCCGCGACAACCTGGTCGGCGTCGCGATCGGCGTGCCCGGGCCGCTCGACCTGCAGACCGGCGTGGTCGGCCCGTCGCTGCCCGGTCAGGCCTGGGCAGGGGTGAACGTCGCGGCGGAGTTCGGCCGGCGCCTCGACGTACCGGTGCTGGTGGAGAACAACACGCGGCTCGAGGCGGTGGCCGAGTTCACGTGGGGCGCGGGGCGGGACATCCGCGACGTGCTCTATCTCGGGTTGTCGACCGGGATCGGGTCCGGATTGCTTGTCGACGGCAACCTTCATCACGGCGGCGCCCGCGGTGGCGGCGGCGAGATCGGCCACCTGTCCGCGGATTCCAACGGTGCGCCCTGCCCATGCGGGAATCGCGGCTGCCTGGTGCAGTACGCGTCACTTCCCGCCGTACTCACGGCTCTCGCGCCGGTGCTCGGCGAGGACGCCGGTCTCGACGAGTTGCTCGCAGCCGCCGCCGACGGTCAGACGGAAACCTTGCAGGTGCTGCGTGAGGCCGGTGAGCTGACCGGGCGGGTGCTCGCGAACATCTGCAACCTGCTGAACCCGGAGCGGATCATCGTCGGCGGCGAGCTCGCGCGGGCCGGCGACCTGATCCTGGATCCGATCCGCGCCACCCTCCGCCGTACGGCGATGGCACTCACCCGCGACGTCGACGTGGTCGCGGCCGAACTCGACCTCGGCGCCCGCGCCGGTGCGTCCGGCGCCGCCGCCCTGGTGCTGCGCCAGACCGACCAACTGGTCGCCGCGCTTCTGTCCGCTCCTGACCGGCAACCGAATGAGGCAGTGTGAAGATCGTCGGATACGAGACGTTCCTGGTGGCGCCGCGGTGGCAGTTCCTGCGGATCGACACCGACGAAGGGATCAGCGGGTGGGGTGAGCCGATCGTCGAGGGCCGCGCCGAGGCCGTCCAGGGCGCGGTCGCGGCCCTGATGGAGTACTTGGTCGGCGCGGATCCGCTGCGGATCGAGGAGCACTGGCAGGTGATGGCGAAGGGCGGCTTCTACCGCGGCGGTCCGGTGCTGTCGAGCGCGCTCGCCGGCATCGACCAGGCGCTGTGGGACATCAAGGGCCGCTACCACGAGGTCCCTGTGCACGAGTTGCTCGGCGGACCGGTCCGGGAGCGGGCGCGCGTCTACACGTGGGTCCACGGGCGTGACAACGCGCAGCTGGTCGACGAGGCCGAAGCCAAGGTGGAGAAGGGCTTCACGGCCCTCAAGCTCAACCTGTCCGAGGCGCTGCCGCCGATCCCGTCGCCTGCCCAGCTCCGGGTCGCGGTGAGCCGGGTCGAGGCGCTGCGGGACGCACTCGGCGACGGTATCGACATCGCACTCGATTTCCACGGCCGGTTCAGTACGGCGGCGACGCGGCAGATCCTGCCCCTGCTCGAGCCGCTGCTGCCGATGTTCGTCGAAGAGCCGGTGCTGCCCGAGTTCGCCCGCGACCTGCGCCGGATCACCGAATCGACCAGTATCCCGATCGCCACCGGCGAGCGGCTGTTCTCCCGGTGGGACTTCCGCGACGTCCTGACCACCGGCATCGCGGTCGCCCAGCCGGACATCTCGCACGCCGGGGGCATCTCTGAAGTACGCCGGATCGCCGCGATGGCCGAGGCGTACGACGTGAGCGTCGCTCCGCACTGCCCGCTCGGGCCGATCACGCTGGCCGCGAGCCTGCAACTCGACTTCGCGATCCCGAACTTCCTGATCCAGGAGCAGAGCCTCGGCATCGAGTACGGCGGCGGCAACGCGCTGCTCGACTACCTGGTGGATCCGAACGTCTTCGCGTTCACCGACGGGCATGTGCAACGCCCCACCGGTCCCGGCCTGGGCATCCAGGTCAACGAGGACGTCGTACGGGCAGCCGCCGCGGAGCCGCATCGTTGGCGATCACCCGTGCTGCGGCACGACGACGGATCCTTCGCGGAATGGTGAGCGCCGCGACCCCGCCGATGGGGTGGAACAGCTGGGACTGCTTCGGTACGACGGTCACCGAGGCCGAGGTGCTCGCGAACGCGCAGGTGATGCACGACCAGTTGCTGCCGTTCGGGTGGGACACGGTGGTCGTGGACATCGCCTGGTACGACCCGACCGCTCGATCACACGGCTACAACGAGAACGCGCCGGTCGTTCTGGACGACTACGGCCGCCAACTGCCGGCGCCGCTGCGGTTCCCCTCAGCCGCGGGCGGTGCCGGCTTCGGGCCGTTGGCCGCGAAGGTGCACGAGCTCGGGCTGAAGTTCGGGCTGCACATCATGCGCGGCATCCCGCGGCGGGCGGTCGAGCTCGACCTCCCGGTGTACGGGACGCGGTGGACGGCGCGGGAGGTCGCGGATCCCGATCACGTCTGCCCGTGGAACCCGGACAATCTCGGACTGAACCACGACCATCCCGGCGCGCAGGCCTACTACGACGCTCAGGTCGCGCAGTTCGCCGAGTGGGGTGTGGACTTCGTGAAGGCGGACGACATGCTCGCGCCGTACCACGATCGCGAGATCGCGGCGTACGCGCAGGCGATCGCGCGGAGCGGGCGGGACATCGTCCTGTCCTTGTCACCCGGCACGCGGTTGTCGACGCATCATGTCGAGCATCTGCGGGCCAACGCGCAGCTCTGGCGGATCTCCGACGACCTGTGGGACCGGTGGGAGGACGTGCACGCGCAGTTCGCGCGACTGGCGCGGTGGGCGCCGTTCCAGCAGGCCGGCGGTTGGGCGGACGCGGACATGCTGCCACTCGGCCACATCGGCATCCGGGCCGAACGCGGCGACGACCGCGACAGCCGCCTCACCGTCGACGAACAGAAGACGCTGCTCACCCTCTGGGTCATGGCTCGCTCGCCGCTCATGATGGGCGGCGACCTCCCCAGCACATCCCCGGAAACCCTTGCCCTGTTGAAGAATCCGGCCCTCGCCGAGCTGCTCACCACGTCGTACGACGGCCGCGAAATCATCCGCGAGCCGGTGGACGACGGCGAGCTGATCGTCTGGACGGCGCAAGGCGACAACTGCTCTTACGCAGCCCTGTTCTGGACCGGCGCCGCGCCCCGAGAGGTTCTGCTCCCTGGCGAACTTCCCGCCCCGTCACAAGACCTCTGGACCGGCACACCGACTGCCGAGCGCGTGCACGTCGTCCCTGCGCACGGCGTTCGCTGGCTGAAGCTCAGCTCACGGCTGTGAGGTTCGAGTTTCGTGTCCGGGGCGATCCCCGATCCACCCCGGACACGAACTCCGACCGGACCTACTTGTAGACAACCCACAGCTCGTAGTCGTCGCCCGGGACGGCCGAGCCGTTGATGCACTTGTACTTCGTCCACTTGGTGCCGGCGGCACCGGCTGCGTGGCAGTCCGACTGCCAGAAGAAGTCACCGACGTACTCCCAGTTGTCGGCGGCAACAGCTTGCGAGGATGCGGTGGCCGTCGCGGGCACTGGCGCCTCGACCGCCTGCGCCGCCGGTACGGCGAGGCCGCCCGCCGCGATCGCTCCGCCGGCCAGGACGCTGTAGAAAACCCTGCGAATGTTCATGATCCGTACCTTTCGTGGTTGGCTCGATCACTTCGAGAGTGCCGGTCGAACCACGAGGGCCGCACCTCCTTTCGGGCGACCCCGAAAGGAGCGAGACCTATTCGATGAGGGCCGAAAGCAACCACTTGGAAAGTGGCGCATCTCCCAATTCCTGAAGGTCTTTCACCCACCGCGCCTCGGCGATCTCAGGCGACAAGATGAGCGAGTCGTCGCCGGGGACACCTGCGGTGAGGATCGTGAGGGTGTCGTGTTTGCCCTCGAGGGTGGTGACGGTGGTGTCGAGGACCGTGAAGGCATCGGCCGGTACGACGAGGCCCAGTTCCTCGTGGATCTCACGGGCAGCCGCGTGCGCCGGCGTTTCGCGGGCTGGTTTGTAGCCGCCGCCGGGTAGTGCCCAGCGGCGGGTGTCGGCGTACGAGTGGCGAACGACCAGGAAGCGGCCGTCCGCTTGGCGGAGCAGAGCCTTGACGCCGAACGTCGTGGGTTTGCGGACGCGGAACCAGAGTTGGGCGAATGGGGAGCTGGCGCGGAGTAGGAGGGCTCGGGGGCGCATTAGCGGGGTGGCATGCGGAGGGCGCCGTCCAGGCGGATTACTTCGCCGTTGAGGAGTTGGTTGTCGAGGATGTGGCGGACGAGGGCGGCGTACTCGGAGGGCTTGCCGAGGCGGGAGGGGTGGGGAACCTGTTGTTCGAGGACTGTGCGGGTTTCCTCGGGGAGGCCGGCGAGCATGGGGGTCTCCATCGTGCCGGGGGCGATCGTGACGACCCGGATCCCCTTGTCCGCGAGGTCGCGGGCGGCGGTCAGGGTCAGTGCGACGATGCCGCCCTTGCTGGACGCGTACGCCGCCTGCCCGACCTGACCGTCGTACGCCGCAATCGACGCGGTCATGATCACGACGCCGCGGTCACCGTCCGCAGAAGGCTCCAGCGCGATCATCCGCTCCGCAGCCAGCCGGAGCACGTTGAAGGTGCCGATCAGGTTGATCTCGATCACCTGCCGGAAAGTTGCCAGCGGCAACGCACCCTTCCGCCCGACGACCCGGCCGGGGGTGGCGACGCCGGCGCAGTTCACCACCACCCGCAGCGTGCCCAGCGCCTCCGCCGCGTCGAGCGCCGCGGCCACCGCGGTCTCGTCGGTGACGTCGGTCGGCGCGAACACCACCCGATCGCCCAGCTCGTCCGCGACCGCCTTGCCCGCGGACGACGGCAGGTCGACGATCACGACGCCCAGTCCGTCCGCGGCCAACCGCCGTACGGTCGCCTCTCCGAGCCCGGAACCGCCACCGGTGACGAGAGCGACATCGGACGGACTGAACTGCATCACACGCTCCTCAACAAGTCACGGCTGATCACGAGCCGCTGGATCTGGTTCGTACCTTCGAAGATCTGGGTCACCTTGGCCTCGCGCATGTAGCGTTCGACCGGGAACTCCCGGGTGTAACCGTACCCACCGAGCACCTGCACCGCGTCCGTGGTCACCTTCATCGCCGCGTCGGTGCAGACCAGCTTCGCGATCGCCGCCTGCTGCGTGAACGGCCGGCCGAGGTCACGCCGGCGGGCGGCCTGCAGGTACGTCGATCGCCCGGACTCGACCGCAGCCGCCATGTCGGCGAGCAGGAACTGCACGCCCTGGAACTCCGCGATCGAGTGCCCGAACTGCTGCCGCTCCTTCGCGTACGTCGCCGCGGCTTCGAGGGCCGCCTGCGCGAGGCCGATCGCACACGCGGCGATCCCGAGCCGGCCGGAGTCCAGCGCGGACAGCGCGATCCGCATCCCCTGCCCCTCGGTCCCGATCAGGTTCGCGGCCGGGACCCGGACGTTGTCGTAGTTGACCAGCGTGGTGGTCGACCCGGTCAGGCCCATCTTCCGCTCCGGGGCGCCGAAGCTCAGTCCCTCGGCCGACGCAGGCACGTGGAACGCGGAGATCCCGCGTGTCCGGTCGTCGGAGGTGCGGGCGAAGGTGGTGTAGAAGTCGGCGTGCGAGCCGTGGCTGATCCACGCCTTGGTCCCGTTCAGGACGTAGTCGTCGCCGTCCCGGACGGCCCGCGTGGTCATCGAACTGATGTCGGAGCCGGCCTGCGGCTCGGACAGCGCGTAGGCACCGAGGTGCTCGCCGCCGATCATGTCCGGCAGCAGCCGCTCACGCTGCTCCGCGGTCCCGAACGTCGCCAGGGCGTAGGTGGTCATCGTGTGCACCGAGACACCGACGCCGACGGACATCCAGGCTGCGGCGATCTCCTCGAGCATCTGCAGGTAGACCTCGTACGGCTGCTCGGCACCGCCGTACTGCTCCGGATAGGGCAGGCCGAGCAGACCGGCCTTACCGAGCGTCCGGAACGCGTCCCGCGGGAAGGTCTCGCTCTCCTCCGCCTGGGCGGCGTACGGCGCGAGCTCGTGCTCGCACAGGTCGCGGACCAGGGCGAGCAGGTCAACGGATTCGTCAGTAGGCAGGAGACGATCGACAGCCATCAGGTACCCCTCTCAACAGCTGACGAAATGATACTCGTAACGATACTGACGAACGCAACTCAGTATCGTTCTATGCTGTCTCGATATGACAACAGTCGTTCCGGGGCGGCGGACCCGCCGGCAGTCCGAGCTGCTCGACCGGCTCCTGTCCCTGTTCCTCGAGCAGGGGTTCAGCCGGTTCACCCTGGACGACCTGGCCGCCGAGCTGCGCTGCAGCAAGACGACCCTCTACGCGCTGGCGCCGAGCAAGGAGCAGCTCGCCGTCGAGGTCGTGAAGCACTACTTCAAGAACGCCACTGCCCAGGTGGAGTCCGCGGTGGCCCGGCAGACCCGGCACGACCGGCGGATCGCGGCGTACCTGAACGCGGTCGCGGACGCGCTGCGGCCGGCCAGCCGGACCTTCCTCGACGACGTGGCGACGTTCGCGCCGGCCCGGTCGGTGTACGAGCGGAACACCCGGATCGCCGCCGAGCGGGTCCGGACGCTGATCGAGGACGGCATCAACAACAAGATGTTCCGGCAGGTCGACATCGCCTTCGCGGCCGAGATGATCGCGCACACCATGCAGGCGATCCAGCGCGGCGACATCGCCCGCCGTACCGGACTGAACGACGCCGAGGCGTACCGCGAACTGGCCTCCTTCGTCCTGCACTCCCTACGCATGGACTGAACCGGGCCCGGACTGAACCACCGCGCCGTTTAAGGTTGGGGACCGTCCTCTTGCTGCCATACCGCGCATCAGAGCCGTACGCCCCGGAAGGCTGATGACATGAACACTCTCCGACGAGCCGCGGCCATGGTCGCCGCTGCCGCTCTCGCCCTCACCGCCGCCGTGCCGGCCGGGGCCGATCCGGTGAAGCCGCCCCGCCTCTCCGCCAAGGCGATCACCAAGACGTTGAACGACCAGATCCACACTCCTGGTACGGCGTGGATGACGCAGCCGGACGGCACCGTGCTGGTGTCGTACGACCCCACGGTCACCGGTACGAAGCTGAGCAAGCTGACCGGCCTGACCAAGCAGCTCGGGTCGAACGTCAAGCTCGAGAAGCTGCCCGGCAAGCTGCAGAAGTACATCAGCGGCGGCATGGCGACGTACGGCGGCGAGTACAAGTGCAGCGTCGGTTTCAACGTGCAGCGACGCGGCAAGTACTACTTCCTCACCGCCGGTCACTGCGGGGTCGACGCGGCCCGCTGGTACCAGGACCCGGGCCACAAGGTGTTCACGGGCGCGGTCCACCACGCCAGCTACCCGTGGAACGACTACGCCCTGGTCGTGTACCGCACCGACATCCCGCTGAAGGTGCCGGGCGGCAGCGTGTACCTCTACAACGGGCACTCGCAGGACATCACCAAGGCGATGAATCCGGGCCTCAACCAGCTGGTCTACCGCTCGGGCGCCACCAGCGGCCTGCACAGCGGCCGGGTGACCGGGCTGAACTCGGTCGTGAACTACGGTGACGGGCGCGTGGCCGGCCTGATCCGCACCAGCGTGTGCGCGGAGCCGGGCGACTCGGGCGGTCCGCTGTTCTACCGGCAGTGGGCGTTCGGCCTGACCTCCGGCGGTTCGGGCGACTGCACCTCGGGCGGCGTGACCTACTTCCAGCCGGTCGTGGAAGCCCTCAACGTGTACGGGGTCTCCATCTACTGAGCGGAGGTTTCCCCTACGCTCCGAGATTGTCTGAATACTCACGGAGATTGTGGGTAGGACTCGTCACGGTTGAAGTCAAGGACGCCCCGCCCCGAAGGCGTCCTCATCGTGAGGAGGCTGAAACCGTGAACATGTCCCCATTCCGCCGTACCACCGCTCTCCTGGCCGCGGCCGGGCTTGCTGCCGCCGGACTTCTGGCAACGCAGGCCTCGGCCGCACCGGTCAACCCGTCCACCCTGTCCACATTGTCGACAGCCGCGATCACCTCTACGCTCGTCAAGGACGCGACGATCCCGGGTACGGCGTGGCAGACCGACCCCGACGGCCGGATCATCGTGTCGTACGACGAAACCGTCACCGGCGCGAAGATGTCGAAACTCACCAGCGTCACCAAACAGTTCGGCGACCGGATCAAGCTCGAGAAGCTGTCCGGCAAGCTGACGAAGTACATCGCCGGCGGCGACGCCATCTACGGCGGGCAGTACCGCTGCTCGCTCGGCTTCAACGTGCGCAGCGGCACCACGTACTACTTCCTGACCGCAGGACACTGCGGGAACATCGCATCCAGCTGGTACTCGAACTCCAGCAAGACCACGCTGCTCGGCACCACGTACGGGTCGAGCTTCCCGGGTAACGACTACGCGATCGTGAAGTACAGCACGTCGTACACGAACCACCCCGGGACCGTGGACCTCTACAACGGTTCTTCCCAGGACATCACGTCCGCCGGCAACGCCTCGGTGGGGCAGGCGGTCAAGCGCAGCGGTAGCACGACCGGTGTGCACAGCGGCTCGGTGACCGCGACGAACGCCACGGTGAACTACGCCGAAGGCACTGTCACCGGCCTGATCCGTACGACGGTGTGCGCGGAAGGCGGCGACTCCGGCGGCGCGCTGTTCGCCGGCTCGGTGGCCCTCGGCCTCACCTCCGGCGGCTCCGGCAACTGCTCCTCCGGCGGCACCACCTACTTCCAGCCCGTCACCGAAGTACTCTCCCGCTACGGCGTGAGCGTCTACTGATCCCAAGAGCTGCGGGCTCGGAGGAAACTCCGGGCCCGCAGTGCCGTCAGGCCGGCGACAGGACGGGGAAACCGAGCTCCTCGGCCGCTGTAGTCAGCTCCTTGTCGTAGGTAACGAACTCGGACAGATCCGACCGGAACGGTTCGGCGCTCGCCAGGTGGATGGCGTCAAGAGAGCCCAGCTTGGCCGTGCGATACGCCATAGCCCGAGCGAGCACCGTCGAGGTGAGATCGGCCAGGTACACGCCACGGACCGCTTGCGCGGCGAAGTACGGCACCTGCTGATGATTGACTCCCGCACGGAGAAGCGTGCGGGTGATCTCCAGGCTCGCGAGTTCGCTGGTGACCAGCTCTGCGTCCGCAGGCAGTGCCTCACGCCAGGCACGCAGAGCAGCCGACTCGGCTTCCGGCTTGATGAACTTGAGCAGGGCGCAGGAATCGAGGTAGATCACCTGCGCCGCTCCTTGTCGCGATCCTCGATCAGCAGGTCGGACAGGCTGTCGACCTCTGGCGCCAACTCCAGCATCAGATCCGGCATCCCGAGCTCAGCCGGCGGGGATACCTCGCCAGAGTCCAGCAGATGCTGCAGAACTCCCGGATGCTCGTCTTCGGGAACAAGGCGAAGCACCGGACGGCCCCGGTCGGTCACGACGATCGTTTCGCCGGCCCGCACTCGAGCCACCGCCTTCGACGGATTCTGGTTCAGCTCCCGCAGCCCGATCGTCCTCATAGCACCAATGTAACTACATCAGGTAGTTACATCAAGAAGTTCCCTGAAGTAGTTACATCAAGCGCGGCGGCGGGAGATTTCGTAGAGGGTTACGCCGGCGGCGATGCCGGCGTTGAGGGATTCGGTGGCGCTGGTCATCGGGATCGAGACGATCAGGTCGCAGTTCTCGCGGACCAGGCGGGCCAGGCCCTTCCCCTCGGAGCCGATCACCAGGACGATCGGCTCGGTGGCGGCTTCGAAGGACGGGAGGTCCACGGCGCCGTTCATGTCGAGGCCGATGACCAGGAGGCCCGCGTCCTTGTAGGACTTGAGGGCCCGGTTGAGGTTGCCCGCGCGGGCGACCGGGATCCGGGCCGCGGCGCCGGCCGAGGTCTTCCAGGCCGAGGCCGACATCGACGCCGTACGGCGTTCCGGTACGACGACGCCGTGCGCCCCGAAGGCCGCGGCGGACCGTGTGATCGCGCCGAGGTTGCGGGGATCGGTCACGCCGTCGAGCGCGACGATCAGCGGCACCTCGCCGGCGGCGTGTGCCCGGTCGAGCAGGTCGTCCGGGTGCGCGTACTCGTACGGCGGGATCTGCAGCGCGACGCCCTGGTGCGAGCCGCCGGCGGTGACCCGGTCGAGCTCCGCGCGCGGCACCTCGAGCACGGACACCCCGGTCTCGACCGCAACCAGCAATGCCTCACGCAGCCGGGCGTCCCGTTCGGTGCCCTCGGCAACATGCAGCGCCGCGGCAGGTACGCCGGCCCGCAGCGCCTCGACCACCGGGTTCCGCCCGTACACCCACTCGACCGCTGAGTCGTTGTCCTTGCGCGCCGCCGGGCGGCGGGTGCGCTCGCGTTCCTTGGCCCGCTCGGCCGCCTTCGCCCGCTTGTGCGCCGGATGCTTGACCCGGTCCACCGCCTTCGGCGTCGGCCCCTTGCCCTCGAGTCCGCGGCGGACCCGGCCGCCGGACCCGGCCGTCGGGTTCCCCCTCGGCTTCTTCCGGATGGCGCCCTTGCGCTGGCTGTTGCCTGGCACGTCAGTTTCCCTCGTCAGTCGTAGTTGTCGCGTGGGGGTGGCTGACGGTTGTCAGCCGTAGCGAGCAGGTGCTCGGTGCGGTGCATCGGCGTGCGGGGGCGAAGGTCTCGATGCGGAGCATCGTGGCCTTTGCACCCGTGCGGCGAGGTGCCGTGCCGAGTGCCGCGCAGTAGGCTGACAACCGTCAGTCACCCCCTAAAGACCAGCGTGGTCCCTGCGGAGTGTCCTCGACGACGACGCCGAGCGCCTTCAACCGGTCGCGGACAGCGTCCGCGGCGGCGTAATCCTTGCGTGCACGCGCGGCCTGCCGCTGCTCGAGCAGCGCCCTCACCAGGCCGTCGACCACCTCGGTGAGCTCGTCGTTGCCGCCGGCCCGCGACACCCACGGCTCGGCCAGCGGGTCCAGCCCGAGCACGCCGAGCATCCCGCGCACCGACGCCAGCACCTCGCGCAGCGCCTCCGAGTCGCCGTCGGCCACCAGCTTGTTGCCGTCGCGCACGGTGTTGTGCAGCACGGCGATGGCGGCCGGCGTACCCAGGTCGTCGTCCATCGCGGCCACGAAGTCACCCGGCAACTCGGGGTCCGGCTCGACGCCACCGGTGACCTCGACGGCCCGGGTCACGAAGCCCTCGATCCGCTGGAAGCTCTTCGCGGTCTCGTCGAGCGCCTCGAACGAGAACTCGACGACCGAGCGGTAGTGCGACTGCACCAGGTAGTACCGCAGCTCGATCGGGCGGACCCGCTCGACCACGTTCCGTACGACGGCGCTGTTGCCCATTGACTTCGACATCTTCTCGCCGGCCGTGGTGACGAGCGCGTTGTGCATCCAGAACCGGGCGAACTTCTGCCCGACCGCGGTCGACTGGGCCAGCTCGTTCTCGTGGTGCGGGAACCGCAGGTCCAGGCCGCCGCCATGGATGTCGAACTCGTCGCCGAGGTACTTGCCCGCCATCGCCGAGCACTCGATGTGCCAGCCCGGGCGGCCGCGACCCCACGGAGCCGGCCAGGACGCCGTCCGCGGCGTCGCCTCGGTGTAGCCCTTCCAGAGCGCGAAGTCGCGCGGGTCCCGCTTGCCGCGGGGGTCCGCGTCCTCGGCGGCCTCCATGTCGTCGATCCGCTGGTGGGACAGAGCGCCGTACTCCGGCCAGGAGCGGACGTCGAAGTAGACGTCGCCCGAACCGTCCGGTGCGACGTACGCGTGCCCGCGGTCGATCAGCTGCTCGATCATCTCGAGCATCTCCGGGATGTGCCCGGTGGCGCGCGGCTCGTACGTCGGCGGGCGGCAGCCGAGCACGTCGTACGCCCAGTGCAGCTCACGCTCGAACTCGTAGGCGTGCGCCCACCACGGGACACCGCGCTCGGCCGACTTCGCGAGGATCTTGTCCTCGATGTCGGTCACGTTCGCGATCACGGTGACCTCGTAGCCGGACCGCTCCAGCCAGCGCCGCAGGACGTCGAAGACCACTTCCTTGTAGATGTGCCCGACATGCGGGGCACCCTGCACCGTCAGCCCACAGTGGTAGATCCCGACCTTGCCCGGGTGGACCGGCTCGAAATCTCGCACTGCTGCTGTTGCGGTGTCGTACAAGCGAAGTGTCACCGGTCAAGGGTAACGGGAGGTGACGCCGGTAAATAATCACCGAACAAACGGCTGTGAGGGTTGGTTCTTGCCGGATGCGGGTAAGACCATCGCCGAGCGCTCTGTCCGCCCCTCATCGCTCTGGAGGAAACCGTGAAGTCCGCCCTTTTCACGGGTGCCGCCGTCGCTCTTGGCCTGATCCTGGCCTCGACCGGCTCCGCCCAAGCAAGCAGTACTCCCCAGCCCACCGCACAAGCCCGCCAGCACGGCATCACCAAGGCCGGCGACGCGTACATGGGATGGACCAACAACACCACCACGACCAGCGCCGCGCCCACCGACATGGGAATCACGGCGACGGTCGAAGGCATCGACGTGTCCAGTCACCAGGGCAACGTCGACTGGGCCTACTGGTGGGGTCAAGGCAAGCGGTTCGCGTACGTCAAGGCGACCGAAGGCACGTCGTACAAGAACCCGTACTTCGCCCAGCAGTACAACGGGTCCTACAACGTCGGCATGATCCGCGGCGCGTACCACTTCGCGCTGCCGAACAACTCCAGCGGCGCGACGCAGGCGAACTACTTCGCCAGCAGCGGCGGCGGCTGGTCCCGGGACGGCAAAACGCTGCCGGGCGCACTCGACATCGAGTACAACCCGTACGGCGCGACCTGCTACGGACTGAGCCAGTCCGCGATGGTCAGCTGGATCCGGGACTTCCTCAACACCTACAAGTCCCGCACCGGACGCGACGCGGTCATCTACACCAACTACAACTGGTGGAGCACCTGCACCGGCAACTCGACCGCGTTCAACTCGACCAACCCGCTCTGGGTCGCGCGCTACTCCTCCACCGTGGGGACGCTGCCCGGCGGCTGGCCGTTCTACACGTTCTGGCAGTTCACCTCGTCGCCGATCGACCAGAGTCACTTCAACGGCGACATGTCCCGGTTGACAGCGCTGGCGAACGGATAACTGGTTGCCGCGGTCGCATAGTCTCGATCGGTGACCTACTCACTGCCGATCGAGACTGACCGCCTGACCCTTCGACGCTACGTCGAGAACGACTACGACGACCTGCTGAAACTGCAGTCGAACCCTGACGTCACACGTTTTCTGCTGTACGACGTGCGGACGCCGGAGCAGGTCAAGGAGGCTCTCACCGGCCGGCTGGCCGATGTCCCGATGGACACCGACGGTCAAGCGCTCACCGTCGCGGTGATCCTGCGGGACACCGGTCAGCACCTGGGCGAGGTGACGCTGTTCATGAACAGCGTGGAGCACCGCACCGGCGAGATCGGGTACGTCTTCCACCCGGAGTCGCACGGCCACGGGTACGCCGCCGAGGCGTCGGTCGAACTGCTGCGCCTCGGCTTCGAGGAGCTCGGCCTGCACCGGATCATCGCGCGGCTGGACCACCGCAACACCGGCTCGGTGAAACTGCTGGAGCGGCTCGGCCTGCGCCAGGAGGCGCACTTCGTGCAGAACGAGTACCTCAAGGGCGAATGGACCGACGAACTGGTCTTCGCGATGCTCTACAGCGAATGGGACAAGCGTTCGTAAGTTTTTGTCGGCGGCACGCCGTCTTGATGACAGCAACTGCCACCCGGTCTACCGTCGGAATATGACTTCCGCCCGTTCTGTCACCGCGCTGATTCTCGGTGTGGTTGTGCTCAGCGCCGGCAGCTTGCCGAGCGAAGCCGTGAAGGTCTCCCCTGCACGGCAGGTCGCCTACCGAACCTGGACATCCAGTGCCGACTTCCTGGCCGGCCAGCAGTCCGGCACCACGGTCTCCGACGGCGCCCTCAGGTTCGGCACGGCGACCGGCTCCACGTCGTACGTCGACCCGTTCGGCGACGGCACCGCCAAGTCCTACGACCAGACCAGCTGGGTCTCACCGCAGGTCAGCACCGGCTTCGGGCTGACCGAGCTGGTCGCCTCCTGGAACGCGACCACCCCGCCGGGCACCTGGGTCGAGGTGTCGATGGCGGGTACGACGAACCTCGGCGCGACCACCAAGTGGTACGTGCTCGGCCGCTGGTCCGGTGGCGATGACACCGCGGCCGGCGACATCCACCGGACGTCGGTGCCCAGCCAGGGCGACGCGAACGGATCCGTTGCCGTCGACACCTTCCAGTCCGCCACAGGTCAGTGGCTCGACCGCTGGCAGCTCAAGGTCACCCTGTACCGGCTGAGCGGTACGACGCAGTCGCCGGTGGTCCGGTCCGTCGGAGCGATGGCCTCCCGGCTGCCGTCCGACAAGAGGGTTGCCGTCAGCCCCCTCGGCGGCGCGGAGGGCATGGTCCTCGACGTACCGACGTACTCGCAGGAGACGCATGTCGGGCAGTACCCGCAGTGGGACGGCGGCGGCGAGGCGTGGTGCTCGGCGACGTCGACCGCGATGGTGCTCGACTACTGGGGCGCCGGACCGACCGCTGCCGAAACCGCGTGGGTGGATCCGTCCTACTCCGATCCGCAGGTGGACCACTCGGCACGGTCCGTCTTCGACTACGCGTACGACGGCGCGGGCAACTGGCCGTTCAACACGGCGTACGCCGGAACCCGCGGGCTGGACGCCTTCGTCACGCGGCTGCGGTCGCTGACCGAAGCCGAGCAGTTCATCAAGGCCGGCATCCCACTGGTCGCTTCGCTGTCGTTCAAGAAGAGCGAACTCCCCGGTGCGGGCTACGGGACGAACGGGCACCTGATGGTGATCGTCGGGTTCGACCAGAGCGGCAACGTGATCGTCAACGACCCTGCGTCCCACCTGATCGCGAGTAACGACCAGGTGCGGACGACGTACGACCGGGAAGCCTTCGAGAACGCGTGGGTGCCGCACTCGGGCGGGCTCGTCTACGTGATCCACCCCGAAGGCACACCGTTGCCCGCGCCAACGGATCCCCAGCACAACTGGTGACAGACGACAGGGCCCGCCACGCCGGGGCGGCGTGGCGGGCCCTGTTCACTGCAGTGATCAGCGGGCGAAGAGTGCGCCCGTCAGGTTGGTGGTGAGGTTGCGGAGCGAGTCCGGCAGGTACTGCAGGTGCCAACCGGCCGGGCCGCGGTACCAGGTGAAGCCCTCGTCCGCTTCGTCCGGCGTGGTGTCGGTCGCGACCAGTGCGTCGATCCAGCGGTCCGAGCCGCCGAGTACAACGGCGTACGGCAGAGCGCGCGAGCAGAGCTCGGCGTGCTGGTCGGTCGGCAGCTCGCTGACGTCCATCTCCAGCAGCTCACCGCGGATCGCCGCGACCTGGCCGAGCACACGGCCCGCGGCCGGGGCCTTCGCCGGCATGTAGCGGCCGACCACGAGCAGGCCGACACCGACCAGCGTGATCGCGAGGCCGAGCAGGCCCCAGGTCGACAGCAGCGCCAGCAGGACGGTCGCGATGACGCCGACCACAGTGGTCACGATGCCGATCGTTGCCCATAGCGACCGAGTGCGGTCCGGGCGCTCGGTGAACCAGCCGCGCTTGACGACACCGTCGTACAGGGCGTCCTGGACCTGGGCCAGGTTCGCCCGGACCTGCTTGCCGAGCTCGGAGACCAGCACCGAGTCGGCGTCGCCGAAGATCGCGCGGATCAGGACGTTCTCGTACCGCTGCAGCTCCTCCGCCGGAGCGTTGGAGACCCGGCGCAGTTCCCAGTCCGGCCGCGCGAACTCGGTGCTGTGCTCGAGCTCGACGATCTGGATGTGACCGCGGACGGCCAGGTCGATGATCGTCGCGGTCACGTCGACCGGGTCGATCCGCTCGTCGATCAGCGTGCCGACCTCACCGGGCCGCAGGTCCGACGGCGGCGTGAAGTCGATCCGCGTGTCGGCGCCGAGGCTGAACAGCGACGCCGGTACGACGCGCCGCGGGTCGACCTGGTCCCGGCCACGCAGCCGGTACAGCACGAACAGCGCGATCGCGCCGAGGAGCAGCACCGCCAGCGCCGTGATCAGCTGGGCCGCGTCGGTGGAGAAGGCCCGCTTGAAGGTGTGCCGGTACTCGATGATCGAGTTGTCCGCGATCTGGCCCTTCGGGAAGCCGACGGCCATCTTGACCGTGTTGCCCGGCGGCAGCGCGGTCTGCTGGAAGGTCGGACCGGAGGTTTCGCCGATCTGCGCGAGCGTGCACGGGATGTTGCTGTCGATCGGGCCGGCGAAGCAGGAGACGTGCGAGACCTCGGGAACGCTGAAGACGATGTTCGCGGTCTGGATCGGGAGGTTGATCCCGGTCAGCGGCGCGAACCGCACCTCGGTGCCGTCCAGGGTCTTCGCGACCGCGCCCTTCACGGTGTAGGTGACGTCGAGTTGCGTCGTCGCGCCGCTGATGTCCGGTACGGCGATCGACGTGACGTCGCCATCGGTCTTCAGCTCGGCCTTCTTGTCCTGGCCGCCGGCCTTGACCTGCAGGTCGCCGATCTCCTGGACATGGTCGATGTCGTCCGGCAGGTGGTCCCGCGTGACGATGAACCGGGTGAAGGTCCCGGTCACGTCGCTGAGCTTCCAGGTCTCGGCGACCCGGAGCAGGCCGTCACGTTCGACGCGGACCTGACTGTCGTAGTTGGTCACCACCGGGTCGGCGGCGGCGCCGGTTGCGTCCGCGGCTGAGGTGCTGCTCGCACCGGCTGGGACAGTGGACAGGCCGAGCAGGCCGAGGGCACACAGGGATAGCCCGAGGAGACGTAGACGCATCGCCCAATCACACCGTAGAAAGAGGGTCAGGTTGACACGGGGCACGATAGCGTCTGGGGAGTGTCAGGCAACCAATGGGGACCGGGACCCGGACAATTCGGCCCGCCGCCACAGCAGGGTTACCAAGGTGGTCCTCCGCCTCCTCAGTACTCCGTGCCCCCGCAGTACTGCGCTCCCCCGCCGCCGCCCGGCCCGCAGTACGGATGGGGTCCGTGATGCGGACCGTGAACTGTAAGCAGGCAAAGACCGGTCTCGGCAACGGCTCGCAGTCTCTGGCGTACTTCAAGGCGATCAAGACCTGCCTGGACCGGGCCTGGCCGCAGCAGGTCGCCGCGTCGTTCTACTGCCCGACGACGCACACCATCTATATGGAGTCGCCGTCGATCGTCTCGTTCTACAGGCAGAACCCGACGTTCGGGCGGATGGTCGGCACGTTCACCGTGGCCCACGAGTACGCGCACGCGGTGCAGTGGATGACCGGGCTCGGCGTGGCCTACACGAGGCTCCGGTACGACGCTTCTGCCGCCGGAGCGTTGCAGCTGAGTCGTCGGCTCGAACTGCAGGCCTCCTGTCTCGGCAACGTGTTCCTGGGTGCCAACCGCAACAGCTACGGCCTCACCGGATACGCGTACCAGATGTGGCTGTACGACGTGAACAACAGCGGCGATCGTCCGCCGTACCCGCGGGACCACGGCAGTCCCACCAACCACGGAGCCTGGAGCCGAGCGGCCTTCCAGAGCCGCAATCCGGCCAGCTGCAACACGTGGTCGGCGTCACCTGCCCGGGTAAGTTGAGCCCTGGCTCCGGTAGCGTCCGGGGTGTGTCAGGCAACCAATGGGGACCTCCTCCCGGGCAGCAGTACCCGCCGCAGCAGCCGCCTCCGTCCTGGCAGCAAGGGCCGGGGTACGGCGGCCAGCCACCTCCGTTTCCGGGGCCGGGGCAGCCTTTCCACGGGCGCTCGTTCCAGGGCCGGCCGATGCCCGGTCCCGGGCAGCCGCAGTTCGGGTGGGGCGCTCCGCCTGGTGGACCGCAGCCGCCGAAGAAGCGGCGCGGCGGGGTGATCGCTGTGTGCGTGCTGCTCGGCGTGCTGCTGGCCGGTGTGATCACGCTCAAGACGGTCTCCTACGTGCTGAAGCACAACGGCGACCCGTCGTACGCGCAGCCGACGACCACCACGTCGTACAGCCCGACGAACGAGCCCACCGAGCAGCCGTCCGGCGGGCCGACCAGCGCCGTACCGACAGCCGTACCGACGGCCGAGCCGACCACCACCCGGCCGACCACGCAGGCGCCGCGGCCGACAGCGACCCGGTCGACCGCGACGGCGACCACTAGGCCGAAGACCAACCCAGGGCCGACCGACAGCGACCTGGTGCTGCGGAACAGGCTGTACAGGGTCGGCGCGATGAGATCGGTGAGCTGCAGGGAGTCCAAGGCGCGCCAGAGCACAGTGGCCGGCGCACGGGCCAACTACAAGAACCTGTGGGGCTGCCTGAACAGGGCATGGGCGCCGCTGGTGACGAAGGCCGGTGGGCGGTTCCGAGCACCGACGGTGCAGATGTTCAGCGGCACGATCACCACGCCGTGCGGAACCCACAGCGACTCCGGTCCGCCGTTCTTCTGCGGCACCACCGACACCATCTACATGAACCTCAGCGAGGACCTGGGCAACTACAACCGCTACCCGCAGTCCTACCAGAAGGTGTGGGCGCGGATGTGGATGCTGCACCAGTTCGCCCACGAGTACGGACACCACATCCAGAACAACATGGGGATCCTGCAGGCGTACGAGCGGATCCGGTACGAGCGGCCGACGTACGCGATGGAGCTGCAGGACAGCCGGCGGCTGGAGCTGCAGGCTTCCTGCTTCTCGGACATCTTCATCGGCGCGAACCGGCGTACCTACCCGATCACCGGGCAGTCGCAGTTCCAGTGGCGCTGGCTGATCGGGCACGTGACCGACTACGGGAACGACCACGGCGACGCGAACAACCACCAGTACTGGGCCCTCCGCGGGTACAACGCCCGGAACCCGAGCGCCTGCATCACCTTCGCCGCATCGGCCGCCAAGGTGCAGTGAGGGCCGTCACTGGTCTACTTCGAAACGACTGGCCGGAGTAGCTAGCCTGGTGGGTCCGTATCGCGCAAAGTATGTCGCGGAAGATATGTAGGGGGAGGCGGCTTCGGCGCCCCACCAACGAGCTGCAGAGCTGTAGCCAGCAAGGTCGTGAGGAGCATCGATGTCGGACAACAGGAACCAGCCCCCGGGGAGCGACCCGGCTGACGATCAGCCGGAGCGCCCGCAGGAGCCCGTTCCCGGGCAGCCGCGCGCAGGCCAAGGGCCCGGTAGTGGAGGTTGGTTCGGAACCCGGGACCACGAGACCGGCCCCCGTGGCGGCGGCCCCGGGGAGCAGCGTCCTGGGGAGCCGCGGTCTGGGGAGCCGCGGTCTGGGGAGCCGCGTCCTGGGGGAGGTCAGCCGGCCACGTGGTGGACCGGTGACTCCGACGCCAAGCGGGAGTTCAGCAACCCGGCCCCGTCCGAGCAGCCCGCCAGCAGCTGGTTCGACGGCGGCTGGGACCCCAACCGCCGAGAACACCCCGACCAGCCCGCCCCCGGCCAGCCGCAACCCAGCCGCCCTCAGCCGGGCCCGAACCAACCCGGCCCTGGCCGACCGGGCCCCCACCAGGCCGGTCCAGCACAGCCCGGTCCAGCCCAACCACGCCCGAACCAACCACGCCCGAACCAGCCAGGCCCAAACCAACCCGGCCCGAACCCGACCGGCGCCAACCAGTCCGCTCCGAACCAGCCCGGTCCGAACCAGCCCGGTCCGAGTCGGCCTGCTTCCTGGCAGTCTGGTCCGCCGGCACCCCAGCCCAGCGCCACGGCTCCCAGCCCGTGGCAGTCAGGTCCACCGCAGGGTTCCCAGGGTGGTCAGAACCCGCAGTCGGGCGCGAGCCCGTCCAGGCCTTCGGAGCCCAACCAGCCGAACGCTGCTCAGTCGGGGACGTCCTGGGGGACTCAGTCGTGGCCTCTGCAGGCCGGGAACGCTCAGAGCGGTGGATCGCAGTCCGAGTCGAGCGCTTGGCAGTCGTCGCCTTCGCAGCAGCAGCCCCGCCAGGAGCAGACGGGTCCGCACTCCGAGGGCTCGTACCTGTGGGGCTCACAGGGTCAACAGCAGGGACAGCAGCAGTCCTCCCCCTGGAGCAACGCGCTCCCGCCGCAGCAACAGCAGACCGGCGCCCGCCATGCCGCGCCCCAGGGCGGTCACGGCGCTCAGATCGGCCCGATGGGTCAGCCTGTCCAGCAAGCACCCACCTGGCAGTACCCGCCGATCCCGATCCCGCAGCCGCCCGGCGGCCGTCGCCGGCGGAAGAAGAAGATCTCCCGCACGCTCCTGATCGGCCTGGTCGTGCTCGCGGTCCTCGTGGTCGGTTCCGGCATCACGCTGCTGATCCGCGGCCTCGGCGGCGACGAGCCCGAGGCGAAGACGACTCCGACGACCACAGCCTCGGAGTCCCCGTCCCCGTCCCCGTCCGAGAGCCCGTCCACATCACCGTCCCCGTCGACGCCGCGTGGCCCGACGGCCGACGAGGTCGTGAAGGGCAGCCGGCTCTACACGGTCGGCCCGCTCGCCGCGTCGAAGTGCGCCGAACCGCCGTTCGCGCCGATCACCGTCCCGGCCGCACAGCAGTACTACAACCGCCTGCTGCCTTGCCTGAACCGCACCTGGTGGCTGGCGATGAAGAAGGCGAACCTGCCGTTCCGGAACCCGAAGGCCGTCGTGTACGTCGGCAAGGCGCCCTCGCCCTGCGGCGTGCAGCGCAGCGCGCGGGCGGCGTACTGCGGCGCGAACGAGACGATCTACCTGCCGTTCACCGTCGACAACGGGTATTACAAGTCCAACCCGGTCTACACCCGTGCGCTCATGCTGAACACTTTCGTGCACGAGTACGGCCACCACATCCAGAAGCTGAGCGGGATCCTCGCCTCGTCGATGGCCCGGCAGAAGAGCATGACGCCCAACCAGAAGCTGACCGAGAGCCGCCGCCGCGAGCTGCAGGCGACCTGTCTCGGCGCGGCCTACCTCGGCGCCAACGCGCAGTACATCCCGATGAACGGCGTACTGCTGAACAACTGGAAGTTCCTGATCTCACACTCGGGTGACGACTACTCCCGGCCGCGGATCCACGACCACGGCAACCGGGTCAGCAACTACCAGTGGTCGATCACCGGCTACAACACCAAGAAGCCGGACTCCTGCAACACCTTCACCGCAGCCGACGTCCGAGTGAACTAGCCCGCGGTGGCGGCGACCACCGCCCGTCAGCCGAAGAGGCGGCGGGCGGTGGTCAGGGTGCCGCCGAACGAGGTGACGAAGTTGCTGAGTGATTCGCCGATGTCGGACAGGTGCCAGTTGTCCGGGCCGGAGTACCAGCCGATGCCCTCGTCCGGGTCGTCGTCGTCATCGGTGGCGGCGATCTCCAGCGCCCACTTCTCGGTCAGCCCGAGTACGGCGGCGTACGGCAGGCAGCGGGACGCGAACTCGAGCCGGTGGCTCTGCGGCAGGTCGGACGAGGTCTCGTTGGCCAAGTAGTGCTGCAGTCCGGCCACGCGGCCCAGTACGGCGGCGCCGCGCGCGGTGCGAGCCGGTGCGGCCTGGCCGACGAGGGCGAGCACCAGACCGGCCGCCATGACAGCGAAACCGACCAGGGCGAACTTGCTGACGATCGCGAGCACGATGGTCAGTACGACGCCAGCACCGAGTAGCACCACGCCGGCGGTGGTCCACCGGTTCCGAACCGCGTCCGGGCGGTTGTTGAACCAGCCCTGCGTGACGACGTCGGCGTACAGCTGCTCGCGGACCAGGTTGAGGCGCGGCCGCAGCGACGGGCCGAGCGCGGAGACGAGCACCGAGTCGCCGTCCGCGAACACCGCGTCCAGCAGGGCCTTCTCGTACGCCAGCAGCTCCGGACCGCCCGCGTGCAGCCGGTGCAGCTCCCAGTCGAGTTTGCCGAAGTGCGACTCGCGCGGCTGCTCGACGATCGTCAGATAGTTGCGCACGGCAAGGTCCAGCAAGGTTGCTGTGATGTCGACGACGTCGGCCGTCTCGTCCACCACGGTGCCGACCTGGCCGGGCCGGATGCCGTCCGGAGCGGCGAACTGCGGGCCGTCGGCGCCGTCGAGCACCGGGCGCTCCGGCGCGCCGTCACCGACCTTGCCGGCGTCCCGGCCGCGGAAGAACCACAGGCCGACCGCACCGAGCAGTCCGAGCCCGAACACGATGACTGCCAGCCCGACGGTGGTCTTGTCGACCGTGAACGCCCTCCCGAGCGTCCATCGGGTGGAGTACTGCGCGTTCGCCTGCACGGTCGCCTGGTCACTCAGCCCGGTCAGGAACGTCACCCGGCCACCAGCGGGTACGCCGTTCTGCTCGATCTGCAGCGCGGCCGACTCGGCGAGCTGGGACGACGTACACGGAAGACTTGATCCGGTGCGGCCGGCGAAGCAGGTCACCCAGGTCGCGAACGGGACGCCGACGGTCAAGCTGGCCTTCGGGATCGACGTGGCGAAGCCCTGCACGATGGGCCAGCTCACCTGGCGGCCCTCGGTCGAGTCGGCGACCACGTTGTCCACGGTGTAGCTGTAGACGATCTTGGACTGCCCGGACACGTTCAGCGTCAGCTTGCGGCCGTCGTCGGTGCTGTCGTTCCGGAAGCCCTGGGCGGGCTGTCCGTTCACCGTCGCGGACACGTCCTTCAGCTCGTACGTGCGGTCCCGCTCCGAGTCCGACCGGACCCGAGTGGCCAGCGTGCGGCTGAACGTCGTACCGCCGGCGGTCAGGTCGACCGTCTCCTTGACCTGCAGCTCACCGTCCTTGGTGAGCGTCGCGTCCGCTGAATACGCGGTGATCTGGTCCCCTGCCATCGGAGCCACCGCGTCGGCGGCCACAGTGCTCAAGGCAACGAACAGGGGGGCGGTCAGGGACATCAGCAGGGCAGCCGGGAGGAGGCGGCGCTTCGGTGACATGGGTCGAGGGTAGTCTCGTGCCGGTTCGTGCAGCGAACTCGACCGACCGCGTGACCCGACCACTGGAGGCCAGACCTGTGAGCAGCCCGTACGGGTACGGCGGCCCACCGCAGGGTGCACCGCAGGGCAGGCCACTCGGCCCGCCGCCTGGTGTGCTGCCACCACCGCAGGCCGCGCCGTGGCCGCCGCAGCAGGGTCCGTACCCGCAGGGGCCGGCGCAAGGTACGCCGTACCAGGGGCAGCCGTACCCCGGTCAGCAGTACCAAGGGCAGCAATACCAGGGTCAGCAGTACCCAGGCCAGTTTCAGCCGTACTACGGCGGTCCGGGTCAGTTCAACGGGTTCCAGCCGCCACGGAAGCGCGGTGGGGCGCTGCGCCTGGTCCTGGTGAGCTTCATCTTCCTCACCTTCATCGGCGTATCGGTGGCCGTGCTGGCCGCCCTGCTGGGCTCCGACAGCACCACGGCCACGGCCGAGCCCAAGGTGACCGGTCCGTCGATCGTGCCGACGCCCACGACCACGCCCGAGAAGGGCACCGCCGAGGACTTCCTGCTGAACGCCGACATCTACCGCACCGGTGCACTGCCGCAGCAGAACTGTCCGGCGGCCAACCTCGGCAGCGGCAGCCTGGCGTCGCAGAAGGTCTACTACCAGCGGCTCTTCAAGTGTCTGAACGACGCGTGGCGGCCGATCTTCAAGGAGCTCGGCCAGGACAAGCCGGACCCAGGGCTGGTCGTGTTCGACCAGCCGGTCCAGACGCCGTGCGGCAACTTCGCGCCGCTGTCGGGACGGGTGCTGGCGTTCTACTGCTACGGCAACCAGGTCATGTACACCGACGTGAAGCAGATGAACCGTGCCTTCGGTCCGCAGCAGGACCTGGCGTACCTGATGACGATTGCGCACGAGTACGGCCACCACGTCCAGGGCGTCACCGGGCTGTTCTACGCCCGTGCCGTCTATCTGCAGGACCATCCGGAGCAGAAGCTGGAGAGCTCGCGGCGTAACGAGTTGCAGGCGTCCTGCTTCGCCGGTGTGTTCAGCAAGGCCGTGGCGAAGTCGTACCCGCTGACCGATCGGCTGCAGGAGTTCAAGGAGCAGTCCAGCAACAGCTTCGGTGAGTCGGCCGACACACCGGAGGACGAGCGGACGCACGGTCTGGCGACCAGCCAGGGCTTCTGGATCCAGAACGGCTTCAACATCGGTGAGAACAAGGCCTGTGACACCTTCGCGGTACCGGCGGACCTGGTGAAGTGACAGGCCGGCTGATCGGGGGCCGCTACCTGCTGGGGGAACCGCTCGGCTCGGGCGGTATGGGCTCGGTCTGGCGTGCCCACGACCAGCAGCTGGACCGGATGGTCGCGCTGAAACGCGCGCATCCCGGAGTGGACGACCCGGACGGACGCCGGCTGCGCCGTGAGGCGCGGACCGGTGCCCGGCTGCACGACCCGCACGTGGTGACGATCTTCGACGTTGTGACGGACGGGGACGAGCACTGGCTGGTCCTGGAGTACCTGCCGTCGCGGAGCCTGGACGAACTCGGCAAGCTGCCACCCGACCAGGTCGCGCGGATCGGCGTACAGATCGCGTCCGCCCTGCAGGCCGTGCACGCCGCGGGCATCATCCATCGGGACCTCAAGCCGGCCAACATCCTGGTCACTGCGGACGGTACGGCGAAACTCGCGGACTTCGGCATCTCGCGGCGACTGTGGGCCGAGGCGACCCTGACGGACAGCTCGACCGTCGGTACGCCGGCCCACCTGGCACCGGAAGTAGCCAACGGCAACGAACCGACGACCGCCTCCGACGTGTTCTCGTTGGGCGCGGTGCTCTACACGGCGCTGGAGGGCCACTCGCCCTTCGGCGACAACCCGAACCCGCTGGCGGTTCTGCGGCGCGCTGCACGCGGTGAACTGGAGCCGTTGCGACGCGGCGGCGAGCTGACGCCGCTGATCACGCGGATGCTCGCAGTCGAACCAGCCGACCGCCCGACGGTCGCGGAGGTCGTCACCGAGCTCGGCGGTGCGGCGGTCGCGCCCGTAAGACGCAGGCGATGGGTGGTCCCCGCGGCGGCGGCCGGCGCCGCAGTGGTCGCCGTACTGGCTGTGCTGATCGGACGGGCGATGTCGGGACCGTCCGAGCCGGCGGCGGCGCCCACGACGGCGATAGCCGGTCCGGTGGGTGATCCGTTGACGGTGGATCCCTGTGCGTTGATCGACGCGGCGTCGCTGAGCAAGTTCGGGGACGCGACGCTGGAACCGGCGTACCGGAACTTCGACCGGTGTGACGTGGTGGTGAACGCCAGCGGCGGCCAGCAGGTCGATGTACGGGCGGAGCTCGACGAAGCAGACAACGAACTGCCTCAGGGTGCGGTGGAGAAGTTGACCGGCAACCTGAACAAGGTCGTCCGTGCGCGGGCCGGGGACGGCGAATGCGAACGCGTACTCGTGCTGTCGGACGGTACGCACGTAGTGGTCGAGGCCCGGCACACCGACGGGTCCGGGATGGACGTGTGCGCGATGGCGGAAGCCGTGACGCAGAAGGCGATCGGGGTGCTGAAGGCCGGGCCGATCCCCCGCCGTACGCAGCCGTTGCCGGCCGCGTCGCTGGCCCATCTCGACGCCTGCACGCTGCTGGACAACCAGGCGCTCGAGCTGATCCCGGCGGTCGACGCGAAGCATCCGGACACGTCGTTCGGCGGCTGGTCGTGCGGTTGGGAGAGCACGACCAGCGATCTGTCGGTGGACGTCCGGTTCGACCGCGACCAGCCGCTCGACGCATCGGACGGGCGTCCGGTGACGATGTCCGGCCGGTCCGCGTTCGTGTCGAGCGAGGACGACGGCCCGGGGACCTGTGCGGTGCTGATCGTGTTCCGGCAGTACGCCGATACCGTCGAGTTGGTGACGGTCATCGCGCGAGGCCCGGGTACGCAGACCACACTGTGCGGACTCGCCACGAAGCTCGGTCAAGCAGTCGCTGCGAAGCTGCCGAAGGCCTGAGATGGAGCGTCTCCCCCCGAACCAGGCCAGCCTGTCCCGCGGCGTACCTGCCGCACAGCCGGGCACCATCTTCGTGCTGAGCGTCGCAGGTGGTGTCAGCCTCGACGCCGGACCACACCGGACGATCCTGTTCGGACGCAACCGTCCCGAGGTGCATGTCTGCATCGGCGAGGACGATCCTCGCGTCAGCCGGATGCACGGCTCGATCAGCCACCGCAACGGTCAGTGGTACGTCGCTGTGACCGGGCGACTGCCCGTGCGGTTCCCACGTCAGCGGACGCTGTTCGCCGGCGAGGACCCGATACCTCTCGCGGCTGGTTACACACCGCTGTTCGTCCAGGGCTCCAGCGGACGCGAGCACCTCTTGGAGGTGTACGTCGTGGGCGACAGCGGCACTCGCCCCGTACCGCGGCCACGGGAGTCAACGCACCCGCCGCGCGTCTGGCAGCTGTCTCCGGCCGAGAAGCTCGCGTTGATCGTGGTCGGCCAGCGCTACCTGCTGCACGACCTGCACCCGTTGCCGTTGTCCTGGCGACAGGCCGCGGACCAGCTGGCCGAGCTGCAGCCGACGGAGAGCTGGACCGCCAAGCGGGTCGAGCATCTGGTCTCGAACGTCCGCAGTCGGCTGTCGCGGGACGGCGTACCCGGCCTGACTCGTGAAGAGGTCGGTGAGCCGGTCGGCAACGCCCTGAACGACAACATGTTCCGGGAACTGCTCCTGAGCACCACACTGGTCCCGGCGGACCTCGACGTACTGGACTGAGTTCGGGAGGGGTCCCCGGCGACCAGACTTACCGTCGCCGACATGACCAAGCCGCCCCGCACCACGACCCGCGACAACTCCATCAACGTTCCCGTGTGACCGCCCGGCGCCAGGTAGTCGGCGACTGCTGATAGGTGCGTTTGAAGGCAACGCTGAAGGCGAACGGGTCTTCGTAGCCGACCTGGCGTGCAATGACGGCAACAGTGGCCGTCGTGGTGCGCAGGAGGTCGGCGGCGAGCGTCATGCGCCAAGTGGTCAGGTAGGTAAGTGGCGGCTGGCCGACCAGCTTGGTGAAGCGCGCAGCGAAGGTCGCACGGGACAGCCCGACCTTCGCGGCCAGTTCCGCCACCGACCAGCGATGCGCGGGCTCCTCGTGGAGGAGGCGGAGTGCGTCGCCCACGCCCGGTGAAGTGAGGGCGCGGAACCAGGACGGGGGTGCCGCATCCGGTCCGGCACACCACGCGCGCAGTGCGAGCACCAGGACGAAGTCGAGCAGCCTCCGCAGGACAGCGTCCTGACCTGGCTCCTCACGAGCGACCTCTGTCGTCAGGAGGTCCAGGGCAGGGCGGGTGTTCGGTGTAGCGGGCACGACCGCCAGCGGAGGCAACAGCCCGAGGAGGCGGTCGCCGACACCGCCGCGGAGGTCGTATGCGCCCCGGACCATAGTGGTCGCGCCTGGCAGCCCGTCGCCGTACGTCCGCGGTGCCAGGTACTCCCGCCACTCCACCGGGTCGCCGTCGACCGTGTACTTCCGCCCGTCGCGAATCACGTAGTACGCCGGCGTCTCAGGATCGTCCGCGATCGTGTAGCTGTCCACGCCGGTGATCAGGACGATGTCCCCGGCGGCCAGCATCCGCGGTACGCCGTCATCCAGCCGCAAACAGGCACTACCGCCGAGGGTCGCGACGACCGACAGCGACGGTACGTCGGCGTACGTCATCGACCACGGCCCGCGCGCGATGATCTGCCGCACCAGCGCATCCGTCGCCTGCGCCCGCTGCAAGAGCTCGCTCAGAACGTCCACAGCGTCCGAGGCTAGACGATCACCCATGGAGCGGCGACGATCTCCCATGGATCGTCTGTGCTGACCCGCGTTGGCTGGATGTCATGCACAACTACCTGATCCTCGGCGGCCCCGGTACCACCGGCCGTCGCATCGCGGACCGGCTCCGGTCCGCGGGCCGATCCGTCCGTACGGCGTCGCGCACCGGAGGCGATGTACGACTCGAGCTCGACGACCCGTCCACGTGGGAGCCCACGCTCGAAGGCATCACCGCGGCGTACCTGATGGAGCCCACCGTCCGCCCCGGCGGCCGCCTTGCGCGGTTCGCCGAGGCCGCGATCGCGTCCGGCGTACGACGCCTGGTCCTGTTGTCGGCGTCGCGCGCCTCCGATCCCGCCCACCCACTGCACACCGTCGAGCAGACCGTGCGCGGATCCGGTGCCGAGTGGACGATCCTGCACCCCAACTGGTTCGCCCAGAACTTCAGCGAAGGCCCGTGGCGCGAGGCGGTGCGCGCCGGCACCCTCGCCCTTCCGGCAGGCGACGGCCGCACACCGTTCGTCGATGCCGACGACATCGCCGACGTGGCCGCCGCAGCCCTCACCACGCCCGGCCACCACGGCCGCACCTACGAGCTGACCGGCCCAGAGGCGATCACCTTCACCGAAGCCACAGCGCACATCACAAAGGCCGGGCATTGCGTCGAGTATGTCGCTCTCGACGCCGCCGAGTACACCGAACAGCAAGTCGCACAAGGCGTCCCGCGCACCGGTGCCGAGCTCCTCACCTCCATCCTGGTGGCGATCGCGGACGGGCACGGTGGCCGGCCGACGACCGACGTACAGCAGGCGCTCGGCCGCCCCGCCCGTTCCTTCCAGACCTTCGCTGCGGCCGCGCACTGGGGGTGAACAAGCGGTTGATGGGTGCACCCACGTGTTTGCTTCGAGTTATCCAAGGCGTAACTGGGCGGCGTAGTATCCGGCCGTGACGTTGCGACGCGGGGACCTGGCGACGGCACCGCGGACGTTGGTGGATGTGCTCGAGGAGACGGCCGCCAAGTATGCGGACGAACCCGCACTCGACGACGGCAGCGTCAGCCTGAGTTATCGCGAACTGCTGGTGCAAACCAGCAAGTTCGCCGCCCGGTTGACCGCGGCCGGTATCGGCCCCGGTGACCGCGTCGGGATCCGGATCTCGTCGGGACACAACGACCTGTACGTCGCGATTCTCGGCACCCTGCAAGCGGGCGCGGCGTACGTCCCGGTCGACGCCGACGACCCGGAGGAGCGTGCCGAACTCGTCTTCGGTGAGGCAGCCGTCGCGGCCACGGTCGGCGACGAGCTCGAGCTCACGATCACCCGTCCACAACAGGCGCCGCTGGCCGACAACGACGCGGCCAACGGCGCCTTCGACTATCCGTACTCGGCCCGCATGGACGCCACGAGTACGACGAATTCTCCGCGCCGCGGCATCGGCCCGGAGCCCACCGACGACGCGTGGATCATCTTCACCTCGGGCTCGACCGGCGTACCGAAAGGTGTCGCGGTCACGCACCGATCGGCGGCCGCATTCGTCGACGCCGAGGCCCGCCTGTTCCTGCAGGACGAGCCGATCGGGCCCGACGACCGGGTCCTGGCCGGCCTGTCCGTGGCGTTCGACGCGTCCTGCGAGGAGATGTGGCTGGCCTGGCGGTACGGCGCCTGCCTCGTGCCCGCACCACGTTCACTGGTTCGCACCGGTATGGACCTCGGCCCGTGGTTGGTTGCCCAGGGCATCACTGTCGTCTCGACCGTGCCGACGCTGGCCGCGCTCTGGCCGCCGGACGCCCTGGATCAGGTCCGGCTGCTGATCTTCGGCGGCGAGGCCTGCCCGCCGGAGCTGGCCGAACGCCTCGCGATCGAAGGCCGTGAGGTCTGGAACACCTACGGTCCGACCGAGGCCACCGTCGTTGCGTGCGCCGCCCGGCTCACCGGCGCAGGGCCGGTCCGGATCGGCGTCCCGCTGGACGGCTGGGATCTCGCCGTTGTAGATGCCGCAGGCAACGAAGTTGCCGACGGCGAGATCGGCGAGCTGATCATCGGCGGCGTCGGCCTGGCCCGGTACCTCGATCCGGCCAAGGACGCCGAGAAGTTCGCCCCGATGCCGACCCTCGGCTGGGACCGCGCCTACCGCAGCGGCGACCTGGTCCGATCCGACCCGTTGGGCCTGCTGTTCCAGGGCCGCGCCGACGAGCAGGTCAAACTCGGCGGCCGCCGGATCGAGCTCGGCGAGGTCGACGCCGCTCTGCAGGCCCTCCCGGGTGTCTCCGGCGCCGCGGCCGCCGTACGCAACAGCGCCGCGGGTAATCAGCTCCTCGTCGGGTACGTCGTACCGGACGAGGCCGCCACCTTCGACAACGCCAAGGCCACCGAGCGTCTGCGTGAGGCGCTGCCCGCCGCGCTCGTGCCGCTGCTGGCGATCGTCGACACACTGCCCACCCGGACCTCCGGCAAGGTCGACCGCAACGCGCTCCCCTGGCCGCTGCCCGGAATGGACAATGACGGCCCGGCCGCCGAGCTGGACGGCACCGCCGGCTGGCTGGCCGAACGCTGGACGAAGATCCTCGGCGCCAAGGTCACCGGACCCGACAACGACTTCTTCCTGCACGGCGGCGGAAGCCTCGCCGCGGCGCAGTTGGTCTCGGCCCTCCGCGAACGGTTCCCGGACGTCACGGTCGGCGACATCTACGAGTACCCGCGGCTCGGCGCGCTCGCCGAGCGGCTCGACGACTTCAAGCCCGCAGCCCTCGAGCCGGTCGGGCTCCGGGAGATCCGGCCGACACCGAAGAGCACGCAACTCCTGCAGACCGCGCTGACGCTGATCCTGCAGACCGTCGTCGGTATCCGCTGGCTGGTCTACGTGTTCACGCTGAACAACCTCCTCGCCGCGCTGATCGAGCCGCTCCCGTGGGCGCGGACCGTCTCCTGGTGGTGGATCCTGGCCGGCTGGCTGATCCTGATCAGCCCGGCGGGCCGGATGGGCATCGCGGTCGTCGGCGCCCGGATCCTGCTGCGCGGCCTGAAACCGGGCACCTATCCGCGAGGCGGCCACGTCCACGTCCGGCTGTGGGCCGCCGAGAACCTCGCCGACGCGGCCGGCGCCGCCAATCTGGCAGGCGCGCCCTGGATCGCGTACTACGCCCGCGCGCTCGGCGCGAAGGTCGGCCGCGGCGTCGACCTGCACACGCTGCCACCGGTGACAGGCATGCTCACCATGGGCCGCGGCGCCTCGATCGAGCCCGAGGTCGACCTGGCCGGCTACTGGATCGACGGCGATCGGCTGCACGTCGGACACATCTCCGTCGGCCCCGACGCGGTTGTCGGCTCCCGCAGCACGCTGCTCCCGGGCGCAGAGATCGGCCGGAGCGCCGAGATCATGGCCGGCTCGGCCGTCTCCGGCAAGGTCCCCGACAACGAGCGCTGGTCCGGCTCGCCCGCAGCAAGGCTCGGCCGCGCAAGGCACCCCTGGCCGGACCACCGTCCCGCGCGCGCTCCGTGGTGGGTTGCGGCGTACGGCGCCCAGTCCGCGCTCATGTCCCTGATCCCGGTTGCCGGGGCAGCCGCGGCGTTCGTCGTGCTCGGCCACGCGCTGCGCGGCACCCAGACGTTGCCGGATGCGACGCTGCATGCGCTGGGCGCAATCCCCTTGATGACGCTGGTCGGGTTCGCCACCATCGCGGTCCTCACGCTGATCGGCGTACGGCTCCTCGGCATCGGGATCAAGCCCGGCCACTACCCGGTCCGCAGCCGGATCGGGTGGCAGGTCTGGGCCACCGAGCGGCTCCTCGACTCCGCTCGCACGCTGCTCTTCCCGCTGTACGCGAGCCTGCTGACCCCGTGGTGGCTGCGTGCGCTGGGCGCGAAGATCGGCCGCGACGTCGAGGCATCGACGGTGCTACTGCTGCCGAAGATGACGACCGTCGGCGAGGGCGCGTTCCTGGCCGACGACACGATGATCGCGTCGTACGAGCTCGGCGGCGGCTGGCTGCACGTGGCCGGCGCGAAGGTCGGCAAGCGGGCCTTCCTCGGCAACTCCGGGATGACCGCGCCCGGGCGGAGCGTCCCGAAGAACGGCCTGGTCGCGGTGCTGTCCGCGGCCCCGAAGAAGTCCAAGGCCGGTACGTCGTGGCTCGGTTCGCCACCCGTGAAGCTGCGCCGTCAGGCCGTCTCGGGTAATCAGAGCCGAACGTTCAACCCGCCGTACAAGCTCAAGGTCGCCCGCGCGCTGGTCGAGCTGTGCCGGTTCGTCCCGATGACGGGCACGGTGCTCATCGCCCTCGGCGTGCTGTTCGCCCTGCAGGCGCTCGACCTCTGGCTGGGTCCGTGGTGGACGATGCTGCTGTCCGGCGCGGTCATCCTCGCGGCCGGCGCGGTCGCGGGCGGGATGGCGACGGTCGCGAAATGGGTCATCGTCGGCCGGACGAGAGCCGTCGAGTATCCGCTGTGGAGCTCGTTCGTGTGGCGCAACGAGGTCGTCGACAGCTTCGTCGAGCTGGTCGCCGCGCCGTGGTTCGCGAACGCCGCCGCCGGTACGCCGGTCCTCACGCTCTGGCTGCGGTCACTGGGAGCGAAGATCGGTAAGGGCGTCTGGTGCGAGACGTACTGGTTGCCGGAGGCGGATCTGGTCACCCTGGGCGATGGGGCCACGGTGAATCGCGGTTGTGTGCTGCAAACGCACCTGTTTCATGATCGAGTTCTCTCCATGAACACAGTCACCTTCGGGGCCGGGGCAACCCTCGGCCCGCACGGCATCGTCCTCCCGGCGGCCGAGGTGGGAGCAGGAGCTACCATCGGGCCGGTGTCTCTCGTGATGCGTGGTGAAGGTGTGCCGGCGGGCACGCGCTGGGCCGGGAACCCCATCGGTCCCTGGCAGAGCTGATGGTTGACCCGTATGTGCCCAGCCACGGAAGCAACGACTACAAGGTCGAGTCGTACGAGCTGGACCTGGACTACCGGGTCAGCAGCAACCGGCTGACAGGCAAGGCGACGATCACGGCGTTCGCCACCCAGGCGCTCTCGCGCCTCAGCCTCGACCTGTCCGGGCTGCGGGTGTCGAAGGTGTCGGTGAACGGCCGTCGGCCGCAGCGGTACGTCCATCGCGGCGGCAAACTGCACATCACCCCGGCGACGACGATCCCGGACGGCGCCGAGTTCTCGGTCGACGTGCACTACAACGGGAACCCGAGACCCGAGGACAGCCCGTGGGGCGAGCTCGGCTGGGAGGAGCTCACCGAGGGCGTGATCGTCGCCAGCCAGCCGAGCGGGGCGGCCACCTGGTTCCCGTGCAACGACCACCCCGGCGACAAGGCGCACTACCGGATCACGATCACCACGGACTCGCCGTACCAGGTCGTCGCGAACGGGCGGCTGGTGTCACGCCGGGTGAAGGCGAGCCGTACGACTTGGGTGTTCGACCAGGCCGCGCCGATGGCGACGTACCTCGCGACCGTGCAGATCGGACGGTACGACGAGGTGGACCTGGCCGCCTCGCCCGTGACGATCCGCGGCGTGCTGCCGGCCGCGCGGAGCCGCGAGTTCCGGCACGACTTCGGGCGCCAGCAGGACATGATGAAGCTGTTCTGCCGGCAGTTCGGGCCGTATCCGTTCGGTGGGTACACGGTCGTGGTGACCGACGATCCGCTGGAGATCCCGCTCGAGGCGCAGGGCATCTCGGTGTTCGGCAGCAACCACGTCGACGGCCGGAACGGATCGGAGCGGCTGGTCGCGCACGAGCTGGCGCACCAGTGGTTCGGGAACAGCCTGACCCCGGCGAACTGGCAGCACATCTGGCTGAACGAGGGCTTCGCCTGCTACGCCGAGTGGCTGTGGTCGGAGGAGGCACGCGGACTCTCCGCCGATCAGCAAGCAGCCAAGGCACACACGCGGCTGAAGGGCCTGCCACAGGACCTGATGCTGTCGGACCCCGGCCCGGACCTGATGTTCGACGACCGCCTCTACAAGCGCGGCGCGCTCACCCTGCACGTACTGCGCAAGCACCTCGGCGACGACGCGTTCTTCGACCTCCTCCGTACGTGGACCAAGACGCACCGGCACGGGTCGGTCACCACCGCCGACTTCATCGCCCTCGCCACCACCTTCAGCCCCGACGAGCAGTCCCTACGCCACCTGTTCGCCGCGTGGCTGGACTCCTACGAACTCCCACCCCTCCCCAGACGACGCTGATGAAATACGCACCGCTGGAGTTCTTCCTCGGGGTCACAGTGATCCTGGTGATCGCGATCATCGCCGGCAAGCCGCTGCGGCGGCGTGGATCTCCACAGGGCCCGACGCGGAGGTACATCGCACTGGGTGCGGTGCTGTTCGTGGTCGCCGGCCTGATCTATACGTTCCCGCCCCACAACGTGGTGATCGCTGTCCTGGTGCTGGTGCTCGGGACGATGTTCTTCACCTTCGGCATCGCGATCCTCGGCGGCGGGTACTTCGGCTATCTCGGCGCCGCCGCCAGCGCGATGGCGGCGGTTCCGTTCCTGATGACGCCGACGCCGCTCGGACTCGCCCATGTCGGCAAGACGCTCAACTGCCGGGTGCACAACTACCGCAACCGCGAGGTCTGGGACTTCACCGCCGACTGCCCGAACGGCAAGAGCTACGACTTCAGGTCCGACTACGGACGGGAGTTTCCCGGCGGCGGCGTACAGGTACGCATCGACCCGCACGGCATGCTGCAGCCGAGGTGCGTCGGCCAGCAGCACCTGACCCTGGACATCGTGATGAGCGTCCTCGGTCTGCTGGGTGCGAGCGGCATCGTGGCCGCGGCCGCCTGGAACAGGCGGAGGCTCAACGGACAGGTCGACCACGTCGTCAAGCCCGGCTTCTCGTCAGGGCCTTAGCCGGCGCGTGCCACCTCGGCGGCGGCTTTTACGAAGCGTTCTGTGAGGGGCGTTCTGGTGGCCCAGGCGGTGCCGATCCACCAGGTGGCTGCGCGGCCGGGGAGTGGCACCAGGCGGACCTCGGGCGGCGCGATCCGTTCGGCGGTCTGCGGTACGACGGCCGGGCCGACGCCGGCTGCCGTCAGGGCGAGGACGGTCTGCAGGTCGCCGGCCTCTTGGAGTATTTGCGGGCGGCAACCAAGTTCGGCGTACAGCGTGTCGATCTGGGCGGTCAGTCCCGGCCCGCGGTCCGGTGTCAGGCGGACCAGCGGCCGCTCGTCGATCCAGCCGGCCAGATCACGCGGCAACTGCTGGTCGGCCGGTACGGCGAGGGTGAGGCGATCCCGTCGCAACCGAAGGTGCTCGAGGCCGGCCGGCACCGGCAATCGTACGAACCCGATCTGCAGGCTCCCGGCCAGCAACCGCTCGCACTGCACCGCCGAGGACATGTCCTCGAGCGAGATCGTCACTCCCGGCCACCGGCTCCGGAACAGCGCAACCGCCCGCGGCGCCAGCTCGATTCCCGACAACCCGAACCCGATCGCCAGCGAGCCCTCGGTCCCGGACGCCACCTGAACGGCCCGTCGCTCGAACGCCTCTGACCGGTCCAGCAACTCCAGAGCGTCAGGAAGCAACAGTTCCCCGGCCGGGGTCAGCCGCGCGCCGTGCCTGCCGCGGCTGAACAGCACAGAGCCGACCCGGCGCTCCAGCACCTGGATCTGCTTGGTCAGCGCGGGCTGACTGGTCGACAACTCCACGGCCGCGGCCCCGAAGTTCCGCAGTCTGGCCACCGTGACGAACGCCCGCAGCAGACGGAGATCCATAACCCCAGGATATGGAACCTTCGCGAACCGCTATTGGACGTCATAGGTGCCTCGGCGTTTCGATGGTCGTATGACGTCCTTTCGCGCCGCTGTCGTGCAGTTCGAGCCGACCCCTGACCAGCCCTCGGCCAATCTCGCCACGGTCGACCGTCTCGCCCGGCAGGCAGTCGGCGACGGCGCCCGGCTGATCGTGTTCCCGGAGATGTGCTTGCTCGGCTACTGGCATCTCCGGCGACACACTCCCGCCCGGCTGCACGAGCTCGCCCAGCCGGCCGATGGACCGCTGGTCAGCCGGGTCGTTGCTCTCGCCAAGGAACTGGACGCGGGGATCGGCGTCGGGTTCCTCGAAGGTGCCGACGGCATGTTGTTCAACGCGTACGCCGTCTGCCTGCCGGACGGAACCGTCCACGTGCACCGGAAGCTGCATGCGTTCGAACACGAGGAGATCGCGAGCGGATCGTCGTACACGGTGTTCGACACGCCGTGGGGATTCCGCGCCGGGGTGCTGATCTGCTGGGACAACAACCTGGTGGAGAACGTCCGGATCACGGCGTTGCTCGGCGCAACGGTCCTGATCGCGCCGCACCAGACCGGCGGGACGAACTCGCGCAGCCCGCACGGGATGAAGCCGATCCCCCTAGAGGTGTGGACGAGCGGGGACCGCGCGGCGATCGAGGAGGCCTTCAACGGGCCGAGCGGGCGGGAATGGCTGATGCGGTGGTTGCCGGCACGCGCGCACGACAACGGGATGTTCCTGCTGTTCAGCAACGGCGTCGGCCGGGACGACGATGAACTCCGCACGGGAAACGCGATGATCCTCGACCCGTACGGCCGCATCGTCGCGGAGACCCCGGTCCCCGCCGAGGCCGTGGTGGTCGCGGACCTCGACCTCGACCTGGTGCCCCTGGCAACCGGCCGCCGCTGGCTCCGCGGCCGCCGCCCCGAGCTCTATGCCCCGCTCACCCAACGCCAAGGCAACGAACTAGACCCCCGAGCCGCCCGCTTCTCCCCGGACCCCGTCCCCCTCGACACCTCCCGTCCCCAACTTTGAGAAGCCACCGACCAAGAACCCGCTCCGAAAATGATCGGTGGCTTCTCAAAGTTGAAAGGAGCGGGGCGGGGAGGTGGGGAGGCGACGGGGTAGGTCAGTAGATGAGGGCGGTGGCGATGGCGGTGATGCCTTCGCCGCGGCCGGGGAAGCCGAGGCCGTCGGTCGTTGCCGCGCTCACCGAAACCTCGGCGTCGCACGCGGCGGAGAGGACCTTCTCCGCCTCCTCGCGACGAGTGCCGATCCGGGGGCGGTTGCAGACGATCTGCACCGCGACATTCCCGATCTCGAACCCGGCGGCCCGGACCCGGCGCGCGGCCTCCGCCACCAGCACAATCCCGGCCGCACCGGCCCACTCGGGCTCGGCGGTACCGAAGTTCGATCCCAGGTCACCCAGCTTCGCGGCGGTGAGCAGCGCCGTACAGATAGCGTGTGCCGCCGCGTCGCCATCGGAATGACCTGACAGCCCGGCCGGCTCGTCCGGCCAGTGCAGGCCGGCCAGCCACATCGGGCGGCCTTCTTCCAGCGGGTGTACGTCGACGCCGTTGCCGACCCGTGGAACCTTCACGAGATCCTCCGCTCCGCAAGCAGCGCCTCGGCGAGCAGCAGGTCCTGCGGCCGGGTCACCTTGAACGCGTCCGGCGAACCTTCGACCGTCCGCACCGTGACCCCGATCCGCTCACACATCATCGCGTCATCGGTCACGGCCGCGTCGGCACCAGCCGCATGTGCGCGCCGCAGTACGTCCGGAGCGAACCCTTGCGGTGTCTGTACGGCGACCAGCGTCGACCGATCAGGCGTCTCGACAACGTCACCGGTCGGCCCGATCCGCTTGATCGTGTCCGTCACCGGCACCACTGGTACGACGGCCTCGGCGCCGGCTCGCACCGCCGCCACGACGCGCTCGATCGCAGCGGCCGGCACGAACGCCCGCGCCGCGTCGTGGACCAGGATGCAGTCGATCCCGTCGACCGGCACCACGTCCAGAGCTGCCCGCACCGAAGCAGGCCGCTCCGCACCGCCGGCCACCACGATCAGCCGCGCATCCCCGACGTACGGCGTGAGCTCCTTGCCGACCGTCTCCTCGGAGCCGGGCGGCACGGCGACCACGAAACAGACGAGGTCGGCGGCGGTCGCTGCCTTCAGTCCACGCACCGCGTGGACCAGCAACGAGTCGCCACCGACCTCTCGAAATGCCTTCGGGGTCTCACCACCCAGTCGCAGCCCTAGCCCGGCCGCGGGAATCACGACCGCGCTACTCATGGGATTCGACTACGAAGCGAGGACCTCGTCGAGGATGGCTTCCGCCTTGTCCTCGTTGGTGTGCTCGGCCAGGGCCAGCTCGGAGACCAGGATCTGGCGAGCCTTCGCCAGCATCCGCTTCTCACCGGCGGACAGACCGCGGTCACGCTCACGGCGCCACAGGTCGCGGACGACCTCTGCCACCTTCAGCACGTCACCGGAGTGCAGTTTCTCCAGGTTCGCCTTGTAGCGTCGCGACCAGTTGGTCGGCTCCTCCGTGTGCGGTGCACGGAGCACGTCGAAGACGCGCTCCAGGCCAGCCTGATCCACGACGTCACGCACGCCGACGAGATCGAGGTTGCACGCGGGGACCCGGACGACCAGGTCGTTCTGTGCGACGATCCTCAAGACCAGATAGGCCTTGTCCTCACCTTTGATCTTGCGGGTCTCGATGTCCTCGATGACGGCCGCACCATGATTGGGGTAAACAACCGTCTCGCCGACTGTGAAAGTCATATGTCACGTGCCCCTTTCCAAGACCAATACTACCACGCGGTCGCTGGCCTGGCCGGGGCGTTTGCGCTGGTCAGGGGCCACTTCCTGCCTTGACAAACGCTGTTTCACATGCCTCGTGCGCGCGCACACCGTTGCTCCGGACATCGCTTCGGCACCCTTTCGGCGGCATCCCGGCGTCCGGCCCGCCCATCACGAGGGCTACGCTGTGGGGCGCCGGAGGCCGCTGCCTGACGGTGTCCACAGCCGGTCCACAGTCGGTCCGCCGTCGCCGCACACCAGTGCCGCGACAGGTCCGAAAAGCTTGCACGAGAGGGATTCCAGTGCCGATCACGTTGTCCTCGCGGTTCGCCCGGCGTACCGCGCTGGCGGGTGCCGCCGCCACTCTCAGTATCGCGCTGGCGGCGTGCAGCGCGAGCTTCTCCGCGCCGACCCTGCAGCCGTACCAGGCCGCGGAGGGCACCAACATCGAGTCCGGCCAGATCAAGGTCCGCAACATGCTGGTGCTGGCCGATGGCGACGGCAAGGGTGAACTGCACAGCGTGATCGTCAACAACGGCGACGCCCCGGAGACCGTGGTCAGCATCGAGCAGGCCGCACCCGGGACGGCCGACGGCCAGGCCGGCGCCGACCAGCCGACCGAGGTCAAGTTCACCGGGCTCACCAAGCCGCTGGAGCTGGAGCCGCACACAGCGCTCGTCCTGCCGGGCACGGGCACCGAGGCTCCGGGCGCCGAGACCAGCCCGAGCACGACGCCGTCGGAAACCCCGAGTGGGACCCCGACCCCGGGCGCCGAGGAGGCCGGTCCGGCGATCAGCGTGACCGGTGCGAAGCCGGGCCAGATGGTCAACGTGACGATCACCTTCGGCACCGCGGCACCGGTCTCGGCCTACGTCCCGGTCCTCACCGACGACCACTACTCCCCATCCCCCGCCGCCGAGTAGACCTCCGAACGACAGAACGGGCCGCCCCGCCGCGGGACGGCCCGTTCTACTTGGCAGGGCGGCCCCGGCGCGGGACGGCCAGTTCTACTTGGTAGGGCGAGCCGGCGGCGTGGTTCGCCGTACCGGCCCTTAGTTCTTGCTGGCTGAGGCGGCCTTGGAGAGGCTCGGGAGCACCTTGTCGAGCACCCAGGGGACGCTCAGCACGCTCACCGCGCTCATGCCGGAGATCACCTGCTGGTCCTGCAGCGCGTACGCGCCACCGCTCTTGACCGCCTTCAGCGACGAGTAGACCGGGTCGGCCAGGAACTTCTGCGTCCCGATCCCGTCGACGTACGCGATCAGCACGTCGGCGTCGACGTCCGCGACCTTCTCCTTACTAATGGTGAGCGAGAACTCCTTCTTGGTGTTGGTCTTCTCCAGCGCCTCCACCCCCGGCGCGTTCTTGAAGCCCATCTCGTTCAGGATCTGCACGCGCGGGTCACCCGGCATGTAGACGTAGTTCTCGGCACCGAACGAGCCGACCGTGATGGTCTTGTCCTTGAACTCGGGGTGATCCGCGGCGACCTGCTTGATCTTGTCCGAGATGCCGGCGATCAGCTTCTCCGCGTCGGCCTTCTTGCCGAGCGCCTCACCGACCAGCAGGGTCTGGTCCTGCCAGGTGGTCTGCCACGGCGCCCCCGGGTACGCGACGGTCGGCGCGATCCCGCTCAAGGTCTTGTACGTCGCCTCGTCGAAGCCCTCGTACGGGGCCAGGATGACGTCCGGCTTCAGCGCCGCGATCTTCTCGAACGGGTACTTGTCGCCGGTGTCCAGCAACGTCGTCTTCGACTTGTCGAACTTGTCCGCATCCCACGCGGTGACGCCGTCGGCGGTCGGGCCGTAGGTGACCTTCGGCATCCCGACCGGGGTCTCGCCGAGCGCGTAGACCACGTCCTGGGCGTTCCAGCCGAGCGTGACGATCCGCTCCGGCTTCTTGGTGATCGTCGTGTCGCCGAACGTGTTCTTCAGCGTGACCGGGAACCCGGACTGTGCCGAGCCGGCCGTACCGGCCGAAGTCTCGGCCTGCTTGTCGCCGTCGCTGCCGCACGCGGCCAGCGAGGTCGTGGCGAACAGCACGGCGGTGACCGCGCCGGCGACACCTCGGGCGACCTTGATACGGGACCAGGACATGTAGTGCTCCTTAGATTGCCTCAACTAAGGAGAGCCTAAGCTAACTCCACAGGCCGTCGCGACCTGCCGGGGTGTGACTCAGGACTCGAACTTGTAGCCCAGGCCACGCACTGTGACCAGGTGCTGCGGGTTCGACGGGTCCTTCTCGAGCTTCGAGCGCAGCCGCTTCACGTGCACGTCCAGGGTCTTGGTGTCGCCCACGTAGTCGGCGCCCCAGATCCGGTCGATCAGCTGACCGCGGGTCAGCACCCGGCCGGTGTTCCGCAGCAGCATCTCGAGCAGCTCGAACTCCTTCAGCGGGAGCCGGATCTCGGTCCCGGACACCGTCACCACGTGCCGCTCGACGTCCATCCGGACCGGGCCGGCCTCGAGGGTGTCCGGCAGCAGCTCGACGTCCTGACCGCGACGCAGTACGGCGCGAACGCGGGCCAGCAGCTCCCGCGGGCTGTACGGCTTGGTCACGTAGTCGTCCGCGCCGAGCTCGAGCCCGACGACCTTGTCGACCTCGGTGTCCTTGGCGCTGACGATGATCACCGGGACGTTGCCCCGGCTGCGGAGCGCCCGGCAGACCTCCGTGCCGGACAGACCCGGCAGCATCAGGTCGAGCAGGACGATGTCCGCACCGGCGCGGTCGTACTCGTCCAGCGCGTCCGGCCCGGTCTCCGCGACGGCGACCTCGAACCCTTCCTTGCGCAGTACGTACGACAGCGCGTCGCTGTAGCTCTCTTCGTCTTCGACGACCAGCACTCGGGTCACGAAGCTGTCTCCTTTGTCTTCTGACCTGACGGGGTAGGCGTCAGGGGAACGGCCGGCTCCTCCTGGCTGGTGGAGTCGGTCTGGCCCGGTGCGGGTTCGAGCCGCAACGGGAGTCTCACGGTGAAGGTGGAACCTTGGCCCTCGACGCTCCAGACCCGCACGTCGCCGCCATGGATCGAGGCGATGTGCTTGACGATCGAGAGGCCGAGACCGGTGCCGCCGGTCTCCCGGCTGCGGGCCCGGTCGACCCGGTAGAAGCGCTCGAACACGCGTTCCAGGTCACTGCTCGGGATGCCCACACCCTGGTCGGACACCGTCACCTCGACGAGGTCCCCGATCGGATGCGCGGCGACCGCGACCCGGGTGCCGTCCGGGCTGTAGTTGATGGCGTTCTCGACCAGGTTGCCGATCGCCATCGCCAGCTGGTCCTCGCTGCCGAGCACCTCGAGCTCGGGCTCGCTCTTCACCACGATCTTGATGTCCCGGTCCTCGGCGTCGATCCGGCAGCGGTCCACCGCGGTCTCGATGACCCCGTTGATGTCCACCGGGCCGGGGTTCTCCAGCGGGTCGTCGCCCTGCAGGCGGGACAGCTCGATGATCTCCTTGACCAGCCGGCTCAGCCGGGAGGCCTCGATCCGCATCCGGTCCGAGAACCGCTGCACAGCCTCCGGGTCGTCGGAGGCCTCCGAGACCGCGTCGGCGAGCAGGATCAGCGCGCCTACCGGGGTCTTCAGCTCGTGGCTGACGTTGACGGTGAAGTCCCGCCGGATCGCGTCCAGACGGCGCTCGCGCGTGCGGTCCTCGACCAGCACCAGTACGAGCTGGCTGCCCAGCGGCGCCACCCGGGCACTGACGTACTGCGTCGCACCCAGCCGGCCCCGGACGATCTCCAGGTCCTGCTGGCGGATCTCGCCGTCGCGACGGACCTGACGAACCATGGTCAGGATGTCGTCGACCACGAGCCGCTCACCGCGGACGATGCCGAGCACGTGCGCCGGGGCGCTGGCCTGCAGCACCTGGTCCTCGGGCCCCATCACGACCGCCGAGGACCGCAGTACCGACAGCACCGTGGCGACACCGGAGGGTACGGCGGGCTCCGGGGACTCCGGGATCTTGCGCTGCGCCCGCTCCGAAAGCATCATCGCGCCGAGCGAAAGCAGAGCCAGGGCCGCGCCGATGACGCCGCCCAGCACCGCAGCCAGCGTGGGGTCCACGGCAACGATGCTACGCGGGCGACCAGCAGGGAAAGACCGAATGAGCACCGGATGACCGGGACACGACCTAACTGTTCATCGGTCGTTCACCACTCGTCGCCATCCGGCAACCTCGACGGCATACGGTCACGGTGGGAGGGGTACCGTGCCGGTCCCCTCCGCGGCACCGGACACCACAGATCGGATTCGAACACCATGCGTGACACGTACCACGAGCAGCTCGACGACATCCTCGCCGAGCTGGAGCGGATGACGCGGACGGTGTCCACCGCCGTACGCCGGTCGACGGCGGCCCTGCTGGAGGCGGACATCCGCAAGGCCGAAGAGGTCATCGCGGCCGACATCCAGCTCGATGCCGCCGGTGAGGGTGTCGAGGAGAAGGTGTTCGAGCTGATGGCGCGGCAGTCGCCGGTCGCCAACGAGCTGCGGATGCTGGTCGCCGCGCTGCGGATGGTCGCCGACCTGGAGCGGATGGGCGACCTGGCCGCGCACGTGTCGAAGATCGCCCGGATGCGGTACCCGGCGCCGGCGATCCCGGCCGAACTGCACGACGTGATCGAGTCGATGGGGTCCGTGGCCGGCAAGATGGTCGACGCCGCCGGCGACGTGATCGCGACCCGCGACGTCGAGGCGGCCGGACGGCTCGAGGCCAGCGACGACGAGATGGACAAGCTGCGCTCGAACCAGTTCCGTCTGATGATGGACGAGGAGTGGCCGCACGGCGTCGAGGTCGCCGTCGACATGGCCCTGCTGAGCCGCTACTACGAGCGGATCTCCGACCACGCGGTCGCGATGGCCCGCCGCGTCGTCTACCTCGTCACCGGCGAACTCCCGGTAGCCATCGGCGGCACCGCCGCCGGCTCCGGCGCCGGCGCCTCCGCCCCCAACCCCAACGGCAACTGACCTCCGGCGCGGCTGCCTTCTACCGGCTTCGCCGGGGCGCGGACCGTGGTGCCGGGCTACCGCAGTCGGCCCGCGCGCAGATCTCTATCTGGTCACGTTCGGTGATCGATGTAACGCCAGGTGTGTGGCGCGCGATGGGACGGGAGGTGACCCGGTCTCGGGATCCGCCCCGGGAAGACATCTCGTGAAAGAGGACTCGCTATGCGACTGCAACGACTCGCCCTCGCGGTGGCAGGGATGGGCCTGCTCGCTGCGTCCGTCGTTTCTGCGCCCGCCAACGCCGCGAAGACCGACCTGAAGCCGTGGTCCGACCTGACCAAGCAGTCGAACTCCGCGAAGGCCGCCACCGAAGCCTGCGAGATCACGACCGGCTACCCGACCGCGGCCGGCACCATGGAGGCGGCCGATGTCACCGCCGGCCGGCCGCCGCAAGGTGCGCCGTACGATTCGTTCAAGTTCGTCGGCACCCGCGCGAACGCGACCTGGTACATGGCCGCCAACGCCGCAGGGACCCAGTTCTACTACTACGGCCTGCTGCTGCAGGGCGGGAACCTGTACCGGCACACCACTTACGTGTACCCGTACCACCCGCCGGTCGCCACCTTCAAGAAGGTCGGCAACGGCTGGACGAGCTTCAAGACCATCGCCACGTCGAACGACAGCGTCGACGGCCCGAGCCACGCCTACCTGTACGGCCTGAACAGCAACGGCAGCCTGTACCGGTACGCGATCGTCGGCGCCGGCTTCAAGTCCCTCGGCTCGTTCCCGGGCTTCAAGGGCTTCAAGACGATGACGGTGATCAGCGAGACCATGACGTACGACACCCTGCTGATGACCACGACCGCCGGCGCGCTCTGGACCGTGCGGATCCCGGTCGCCGCCTCCACGAAGCCGGTCCTCAAGCGGATCCGGTCCGGCGGCTGGCAGAACTTCGAGTCGCTGGTCGTCCAGAACTGCGGCACCCGCGGCGGCGTCCTGATCGTTGGCGTCGACAACAACACCCAGACCGGCACGCTCTACGCGATGAGCAAGGCGAACGGCGCAGCCACCGCCCTCACCGGCTACGGCAAGATCCCCGGCGTCGTCTACAACGGCGTCAACACCGTCCGCCTCGCCAACCACTACGACCCGCTGCGCGGCGAGTAACCGTGCCCGCCGGGCGGCCCGATCCCCCGCGCGCCGCCCTACGGCCCGGTACCGTCACCCCATGACCGACGACTCCGAGACCAGCCGCCTGGTCAACACCGACGTTTCGACGCTCACTCCCGCTGAGATGAGGGCGCACCTGAACGCCGTGGAGCGCCGAATGAAACATCTACTGAGAACCGAGCGCGACCTCCTGGAAACCAGCGCCCAAGTTCTCATCGACCACCCGGAACTGCAGTCCAGACTCGAATACCTCCGCACGGTAGACCTCGACGACCCCGCGGACCCGGACTCCTAACAGGCTTCAGAGCAGCCGTCGCCTCGGCCTACTCCCGGGAAAGCGTGGGGTTGAACAGGAAATAACCTGTTCAACCCCACCGCCATGCCGGCTACGGCCCCGGCGCGTGGCCTTTCGGCGGGGCCGGGGTGTTCTAGCGGCCCTGGTTTTTGACGGCTTCTATGGCGGCCTTGGCGGCGGCGGGGTCTAGGTATTCGCCGCCGGGGGTGACGGGCTTGAAGTTGTCGTCGAGTTCGTAGTACAGGGGGATGCCGGTGGGGATGTTGAGGCCGACGATGGTCTTCTCGTCGAGGTTGTCGAGGTGTTTGACCAGGGCGCGGAGTGAGTTGCCGTGCGCGGTGACGAGGACGGTCTTGCCGGCGCGCAGGTCCGGCACGATCGCGTCGTACCAGTAGGGCAGCATCCGCTCGACGACGTCCTTCAGGCACTCGGTCGCGGGCAAGATCTCCGGCGGCAGCCCGGCGTACCGCGGGTCGCCGGCCTGGTCGTACTCGGAGCCGCGCTCGATCGCCGGCGGCGGTGTGTCGTACGAGCGGCGGAAGAGCATGAACTGCTCCTCGCCGAGCTCCTCCAGGGTCTGCTTTTTGTCCTTGCCCTGCAGGCCGCCGTAGTGCCGCTCATTGAGGCGCCAGGACCGCCGTACGTCGATCCACTGGCGCCCGGCCTCCTCGAGCGCGATGTTCGCGGTCCGGATGGCGCGGCGCAGCACCGACGTGTGCAGTACGTCGGGCAGCAGTTCGCGCTCGAGCAGCAACTGGCCGCCGCGGTGCGCCTCCTCGACGCCCTGGGCGTTCAGGTCGACGTCGACCCAGCCGGTGAACAGGTTCTTGGCGTTCCAGTCGCTGTGGCCGTGGCGGAGCAGGATCAGGCGATAGGTCATGCGCTCAGACTACCGAGGCTCCAGCCAGCCCTTGAACGCGTCCAGGTTCCGGGTGGACTCGCCGCGCGACACTCGCCACTCGTACTCGCGCCGGATCGACGACGCGAACCCCAGTTCGAGGATCGTGTTGAACGACGAGTCGGCGTACTCCAGCACCGCCCCGAGCAACCGATCGACCTCACCGGGTGTGATCGCGTGCAACGGGACCCGTCCGTCCAGGTGGATGTCACCCATGTGGTCGACGGCGAACGCGACGCCGTACATCTTCAGGTTCCGCTCCAGCAGCCACCGGTACACGGCCGCGTGGTTCTCGTCCGGATGCCGCGCGACGAACGCGTGCACCTGCACCGCCTGCGCGCCGACCGTCAGCGAGACCGTGGTCTTCAGCTTCCGCTCCCCCGGCAGGTCCGCGCTGAAGACGCCCGGCTCACTCTCGGTGAACTCGAGCTCGTTCTCGGTCAGCACCTGGCGGATCACGTCCGCCGCAGAAACTCTCACCCGGCTACCTCCGCGGCGATTTCCTTCGCCATTGTCTCCGCGGCGGTTCGGTACGCCGCCAGCGTCTTCCGCGCGGTCAGCTCCCAGCCGAACCCCCGGGCGTGCCCGACCGCCGCGTGGCTCATGCTCTCGCGGACGGCCGGATCCGTCGCGATCCGCGCCAGCGCGTCGGCGAAGTCGTCCACCGCGTGCCCGCGCACCAGGAACCCGGTCCGCCCGTCCAGCACCGCCGTACTCAGACCGCCGACGGCCGCCGCGACCACCGGCGTACCGCAGGCCTGGGCCTCCAGCGCGACCAGCCCGAAGGATTCCGAGTACGACGGAACACACACGACGGACGCCGCCCGGTACCAGTCGGCCAGCCGCGCGCGCTCCATCGGCTTCACGAACCGGGTCACGTCGTCGACCCCGAGCGCCCGCGCCAGCTCGGCGTGCGCCTCCGGGTGCTCCATCCCGTTGCCCGACGGTCCGCCGATGATCGCGACCACCAGCCGCGACCGCAGCGACGGGTCCCGCTCGAGCATCCGCGCCGCCGCCCGGATCAGCAGATCGGGCGCCTTCAACGGCTGGATCCGGCCGACGAACGCCAGTACGACGGCATCGGCCGGCAACCCCACCGCCTCTCGCGCGGCCGTCCGCGAGCCCGGACTGAACAGCTCCAGATCCACCCCCGGATTCACCACCCCGACCTTCGCGGGCTGGGCGCCGTACAGGTCGATCAGCTCGCGGGCCTCGTCGTCGGTGTTGGCCAGCAGCCGATCCGCGGCCTCGACGACCTGCTCCTCACCGATCAGCCGCGCGGGCGGCTCGGGTACGTCGTCGTCGGCGAGGCTGGCGTTCTTCACCTTGGCCATCGTGTGCATGGTGTGGACCAGTGGGACCGCCCAACGATCGCGAGCGAGCAGGCCGACCTGGCCGGACAACCAGTAGTGCGAGTGGATCACGTCGTACCAGCCGGGCTCGTGGATCGCCTCGGCGCGCAGGACGGCACGGGCGAACGTGCACAACTGGGCGGGGAGCTCGTTCTTCGTCAGGCCCTCGTACGGGCCGGCGGCGACGTTGCGGACCATCACGCCCGGCATCAGCTCGACCCGGGCCGGCAGCGCCGACGCGGTCGCCCGGGTGAAGACGTCGACCTCGATCCCCAGGCCGGCCAGTTGCTTGGAGAGCTCCACGACGTACACGTTCATCCCGCCGGCGTCCCCGGTCCCCGGCTGGTCGAGCGGTGAGGTGTGCAGGCTGATCATCGCAACCCGCCGGAGTGGACGGTCGGGGGAATCGGTCACTCGGTCAGGGTAACTCCGGGGCTTCGGCCGGGAATCGGGACTTCTCCGTTGCAAGTGAGTATTCGTTGGCTACACACTCACAGCCTCTGGCGAGGCGGTCCCGGTCTCACACGCTGGGCTGCCGGGTGGACGCTTCACAGCCACCTGCCCGGTGGTCCGGGTCTTCTGGTCGGCTCCACGTCCGTTTAACGTCTCCGCACCACTGACGGCGACTGCCAGCGCGGCGAGATTCCTCGCCGCGTTCTCGTCGCGGTCCATCACCAGACCGCACGACTCGCACCTGTAGTCACGCTCGGACAAGAGCAGCTTGGCTTTCACCACTCCACAGCCCGAACAGGTCTTACTCGATGGAAACCACCGGTCGGCCACGATCAGCCGCCCGCCGTTCCACTCGATCTTGTACGCCAATTGCCGCCGGATCTCACCGAACCCCGCATCCCCGATCCGGCGGGCCAGCCTGCGGTTCTTCAACATCCCGGCAACGTTCAGATCCTCCACGACGACGGTCCCGTACTCGGCCGCGATCGCCGTGGTGAACTTGTGCAGGGCATCGGCTCGCTGATACGCGACCGTGTGGTGAAGTCGGTTGCGCTGGGCATTGGCACGCTTCCACCGCTTCGACGGCACCCGGCCGGTACGGCGGTCCGGACCGATCCGCCGGGATACCCGACGCGACAGCCTGCCGAGCTTCCGCAGCGCCGCGTTCAGGTGCTTCGGGTTCGGGACCGGGGCGAGCGCCCGGTCCGGCTCGGCCAGCATCGCGAGGTTCTTGATGCCCAGGTCCACGCCGACCACCGCGTCGGGCCGCGCCGGCGCTCTGACGGTTGTGTCCTGTTCGACGGTGAACGACACGAACCATCGGCCGCGCTCGAACCGGATTGTCGCGGCCACGATCCGAGTCGTGCCCTTCAGCAGTTCCGGTGCTGGCGTCTCGTGCAGCCGGATGCGGCCGATGCGTGGAAGTACGGCGTACCGGTCGTCGCAGCCGATGGCGCCGGTGGTGAACCGGCACGACTTGGCGCTTTGCGCTTGGACTTGAACCGCGGAAACCCCACCACACGACCACGGCGCTTACCCTTGCGTGAGTCGGCCCAGTTCTTCAGTGCGACGGCGAGTTGGGTCAGGCCGCTGGCATAGGCCTCCTTGGAGTACTCCGCCCACCAGGGCGCAACACTCGCCTTGACCTGGTTCCAGGCGTTGCGCAGCGAGTACATCGACCAGGAGATCGCCGGAGTCAGTAGCTCGTCCGGGACGCCGTAACTAGTTTCGGCCGCCCGCTGATCCATGACCGCCTTGACCCGCCCAAGACCCCAGTTGAACGCCTTACGTGCCGCACCACAGTGCCCATCGAGGTACCGAGCCTGACGGGGACTGGGGTTGAGCGCGTACTTGTACGCCCGCAGCGTCACCACGGTCACTGGGACAGCTTCTCGGACACGGAATCGTCAGGCATACAAGCAGTCTCGCCTACCCCACCGACACGAATCGCCTGCCGACAACCGGCCCGCATCAGACCACGTCCGCCCAGGCCGCGACACCGGACTCATCGACCCCGCTTGACTGGCCGAGGCAGACAAGCCCCAGTGCCGCCGCCACAGGGCCATCAGCACATACCAGTAACCACACCTGCAACAGCCAATCAGCCCTATCCGTGGTGGGTCTACCACCACCCGGAGCGGCGTCCTCAGCCCACTGTGCTCTGGGCCGTCCGCCGAAAGCATTGAACACATGCGTACAGTCCTCGAAGAAGTCAGGTCCTGGCATCGCCCGCTGATGCTGATGGTGCTCGCCATGTCCGGTCTCGTCCTGACCGCCGGCATCGGCCTCGCGGTCGACGGCCGGGAGATCCTCCACGAGTCCGTGTGGCTCAAGCCGTTCAAGTTCGGCCTGTCGTTCGTCCTGTACGGCGCGACGCTCGCGTGGCTGCTCTCCAAGCTGCGTAAGGCGAAACGCTTCGGCTGGTGGACCGGCACCGTGTTCGCGATCACCGGGATCGTCGACGTCGGGTTCATCGCCGTACAGGCCGCGCGCGGGACGTTCAGCCACTTCAACGACAACTCCGACACGTTCAACCAGGTCGGGCAGAAGGTCTTCATGTCGGGGGTCATGGGACTGTTCGGCGCGAGTCTGGTGGTCGCGATCATGCTGCTGTTCCAGCGGATCGGCGACGCCCCGCTGAACCGGGCGATCCGGGTCGGCATCGGGCTGGCGGTCGCCGGTATGGGGCTCGCGTTCTATCTGGTCGGCTCGCAGAGTCAGCGCCAAGAGGTCACGGACGCCTACGGTCACCCGGTCACGTTGGCAGGCAGCCACGGTATCGGCGTCGAGGCGGGCGGCCCTGGTATGCCGTTGACGAACTGGAGCACTGTCGGTGGCGACCTGCGGATCCCGCACTTCGTCGGACTGCACGCGATCCACTTCCTGCTGCTGACGGTCCTCGCGCTGAGCGTCCTGGCCGCACGGGTCGAATGGCTGCGGCCGGAGCGCGTACGTCATCGCCTGGTCGGCGTCGCGGCCTTCGCGTACATCGGCGTGATGATCACCGTGACGGTGCAGGCGTTCCGTGGGCAGGCTTTGATCCACCCCGACGTACAGACGCTTGGTCTGCTGGGTGGATTCCTTGCGGTGAGTCTGGTCGCGCTCGCCGCGGTGATCGCGTCAGCCCGACGGCCCGTGAGACTCCCGGCCGAGCACACCGAGGCTTTTGAGAAACTTGAGGTATGACTTCGAGCGATCGTCGGTTGGCCGTGGTGACGGGTGCTAGCAGTGGGATCGGGGCCGCGTCGGCGCGGTACCTCGCCCGTGAGGGGTTCGAGGTGATCTGCGCCGCGCGGCGGCTGGACCGGATCGAGGCACTGGCCAAGGAGATCGACGGCCGCGCGGTGCAGTGCGACGTCACGTCCGCCGAGGACGTCGCCGCACTGACCGCCGCGGTCGGAGACGAGCTGCAGGTGCTGGTGAACAACGCCGGCGGGGCGTTCGGTCTGGAGCCGGTGGCCGACGCCGACCTGGACGCCTGGCGGCGGATGTACGAGGTGAACGTGATCGCGGTCGCCGCGGTCACCAAGTCGTTGCTTCCGGCACTGATCGCCGGGCGCGGCACGATCATCGTGATGGGGTCGACGGCCGGCCAGGTCGCATACGAGGGCGGCGGCGGGTACGTCGCCGCGAAGCACGGCGCGAAGGCCGTCGTCGACACGCTCCGCCTGGAGCTGTACGACCAGCCGGTCCGGGTCAGCGAGATCGCCCCCGGCATGGTCCGGAGCGAAGGCTTCGCCCTGACCCGCTTCAACGGCGACCAGTCCAAGGCCGACGCCGTGTACGCCGGCGTACGGGAGCCCTTGACGTCTGAGGACGTCGCCGACATCGTCGCCTGGATCGCGACCCGCCCCGCCCACGTCAACATCGACCGCATCACGGTCCGCCCCCGCGCCCAAGCCGCCCAGCACAAGGTCCACCGCGAGCAGTAGCAGCGACTTTGTGCACCACGTCCGCACGGTCGAGGCCGACTTCCACGGATGTGGTGCACAAGGTGGGTTGGGGCTGAGTGAGGCGGCTCACGGGGTGGGTGCTTGCAATTGCAAGCAGCTTGCTAGCACACTGGGGGCATGGCCAAGTTGAGTGATCGGGCGGCTGGGGCGGTGGGCTCCGTCGGGGAGTACCTCGCCGAGCAGCGGCGGCACGCGCAGCTGTCGTTGCGGCAGTTGTCGGACTTGGCCGGAGTGTCGAACCCGTACCTGAGCCAGATCGAGCGCGGCCTGCGGAAGCCGTCGGCCGACGTACTGCAGCAGCTCGCGAAGGCGTTGCGGATCTCCGCGGAGACCCTCTACGTACGGGCCGGCATTCTCGATCCGGACGACGACGCCGATGGCGGCCGGCAGGGCACGGGCGTGGTCGACGCCGTCCTGCTCGACCCCGCACTGACCGAGCGCCAGAAGCGCGTCCTGCTGGACGTCTACACGTCGTTCGTCCGCGAGAACTCCCCTGAAGAGCCCCCAGCGAAGAAGCCCACGGCTCGCAAGCGCAGCACCGAATAGACCTGCTGAAAACACCCCGAGGAGAAGCCTGATGGCTACCCGTACGCCTGTTACCCCGTTCTACGCGATCGCCGGCGCCGGCGACCTCGCGGTCGAGAAGGTCCGCGCCGTCGGCGAGGACGTGACTGCCCGGTTCGCGAAGCTCGACCAGAAGAACCTGCAGGTCGAGTTCACCAAGGAGCTGACCAAGGCGCAGGCCGAGCTGGCCAAGCGCTTCGAGGCGATCGTCGCCGACGCGCGCACCGCCCCGGCCAGGCTGCGCGAGCTCCCGAAGACCGCGCAGGCCGGTTTCACCACTGTCCTCGGCCAGGCCGAGGAGACCTACGAGGACCTGGCCGGCCGCGGCAAGGACCTGGTCGAGCGGATCCGCCACCAGCAAGCCACCGAGGACTTGGTCAGCACCGCCAAGACCACGGTGAGCAAGGCCAAGGCCACCCGCACCACCGCGAAGAAGACCGCCACGAGCGCGACCCGCAACGTCAAGGCGACCGCGACCAGCGCCCGCAAGACCGCGAAGGCCGCCGCCAAGGCCGCCGAGTCCGCGGCCGACAAGGTTGGCGACTGATCACCACAGTCAGTGACGATTCACCCACTTCAGGGTGAATCCTGGGATCGGGCGGTCCACAGCTGCGACTGAGCAGAGGTGGGCCGCCCGGTCTGTCGGTTAGGCTCGTAGCATGATCACCTTCCGGAGCCTGATCCCCGGGTTCGACGATCCGCTGTCGGTCATCTGGTGGGTGCTGCTTGCGATCAAGCTGGTCGCGCTCGCCGACGCGGTCTTCCGGCCACGGGCGGTGTTCATCGCTGCCGACAAGCTCACCAAGCCAGGCTGGGTGCTGATCCTGGTGGTGTTCACGCTGAGTCAGGTGTTCCAGGGCTGGCTGAGCTTCTTCGGCCTGATCGGCATCGTCGCCTCCGCCGTGTACCTCGTGGACGCCCGTCCCGCACTCCGCGCCGCCACCGGCCGTGGCCGCGGCGGCTGGGGCGCCATCCGCCGCCGCCGAGGCCCTCGCCCCCTGTAAGAACTACGAGCGGTAGACGACGACCTTGTCGCCGACGTGGACCTCGTCGAAGAGGACCTTGATCTTGGCCAGGTCACGGACGTTCACGCAGCCGTGGGACGCGCCGTTGTACCCGCGAGCCGCGAAGTCCGACGAGTAGTGCACCGCCTGGCCGCCGCTGAAGAACATCGCGTACGGCATCGCCGAGTCGTACAGCTTCGAGACGTGGTTCCGGCTCTTCCAGCCGACCGTGAAGCTGCCTTCCCGGGTCGCAGTCTTCACCGCTCCGAACCGGACGTCCATCTGCATCTTCACCACGCCGTCGACGACGTACCGCAGCTTGCGGGTGGTCTTGTCGATGCACAGCGCCACCCCGGTCGCGCAGCGCGCGTCGAGCTTCTTGCCGTTCACCACCGGCACCGGCGGGTACAGCTCGGTCTGGGTCGGCTCGTGCGTGACCTTCACCAACTGGTCCCAGGTGAACTGGTCGAGGTACCCGAGCTGGGGAATGCCCTTCGACTTCTGGAACTTCTTCACCGCGGACCGGGTCATGGTCCCGAACTCATTGTCCAGGTACCGCTTCTCGAGCAGCTTCAGTTGCACCAGCCGCGCCTCGACCTTGCGGACGTTCGTCCCGGTGGAACCGTTCTTCCACAGCGCCTTCGGGTAGATCGGCAGCTCCCCGCTGACCTCGAACGGCACCGTCTTCAGGTCCTGCGGGGCCGCGGTCGCGGTCGTTGCGGAACTCAGGAGTGCAGCAATCGCACCCCCAGCAACCAGCCCGCTCAGCACCTTGCGAATCAACAGCCCGCGCATCGGACACACCCTTCGGTCGCCCCGTTCCTACACTTGTAGGACGTCCCCACTGACGTTTCGGTTGGCCCCTCAGCGTACCGGAGGCAACTCCAGATGGAGATCGCACTCAGCACGGCGGATATCACCACGGTGCCCGCGGACGCGATCGTGAATGCCGCTCATCACGCCTTGCGCGGCGGCGGTGGGGTCGACGGGGCGATCCACCGGGCGGGCGGCCGCGAGATCCTCGCGGAGCTCATCGAGCGGTACCCGAACGGCACTCCCACGGGTACGGCGGTGTGGACCACGGCCGGCGCACTACCGGCGACGTACGTGATCCATGTGGTCGGGCCGAACTACACCGCCGGGCAGCGGGATCCGGCGCTGCTCGAGTCGTGCTACCGCAACGCGCTGCGGATCGCGGACGAGCTCGGCGTCCGGACGATGACGCTGCCCGCGGTCTCGGCCGGCATCTACGGGTGGCCCGCACAGTCCGCCGCGGACATCGCCGTACAGACGTTGCGCCGTACCCCGACCAATGTTGCCCAGGGCACCTTCTGCCTGGTGGAGCCGCGGCTGTACACGGCGTTCCGGAACGCGACAGCGGCCGGGGAGTAGTTCCCCGGCCGCTGTCGATGAGTCAGCTCACTTGCTGTAGACGACGACCTTGTCGCCGACGTGCACCCGGGAGAACACCCAGGCGATCTTCTTCTTGTCGCGAACGTTCACGCAGCCGTGCGAGGCGCCGTTGTAGCCGCGGGCCTTGAAGTCCGACGAGTAGTGGACGGCCTGGCCGCCGCTGAAGAACATCGCGTACGGCATCTTCGAGTGGTACAGCGACGAGACGTGGTTCTTCGACTTGCGGTAGACCTTGAAGACGCCGCTGCGGGTCGGCGTCCTCATCGCGCCGAACCGGACGTCCATGACCTGGACCGGCTTGCCGTTCACGACGTACACCAGCTTGCGGGTCTTCTTGTTGATGCAGAGGACCCGGCCCTTGGTCAGGCACCGGCGGTCGATCTTGTACTTGGCGATGAGCTTGCTGGTGGACGTGGCGGCGGTGGTCGTGACCGCGGCCTTCGGCGGCAGACCCACCGGCGCCGGAGCCGTCGTCGACTTCTGCGCCGACGCCGTCACCTGAGGCGCGGCCTCGGCCGAAGTGGTCGCCGACAGAGCGCCGACGCCCACGAACGCGGCGGCCGTCAGGGTAGCGCCGATCTTACGCAGAATCCCCATGTTTCCCTTGTCCTTCCCCCAAAAGAGTGCTTCCACAAGAACAGACGTCGGTACTTCACGTCTGGTTGGTAACGAATCAAAACTTTCTTCCCCCGACCTCTGCCCCACCAGTGGCCGAGCAATGGTGTATCACACCGACGGAGCTCAGGGCACGCTCCGTCAGCCACCGTTTCCAGTTCGTGCTCTAGGACGTCAGAGCACGCAGCCGACGCAGGACCTCAGGAGCTCCCAGAGCCTGCGCGGTCGCATGCAGATCGGGGCTGCGGGTGGCGCCGGTGATCGCGACGCGCACGAGCTGCGAGGCCTCGCGGATCGAGCCGACGTACGCGTCCGGATCCTTCTTGTACTCCTTGGCGTTCGGCGCGAACCGGTGCTTGCCGGCGAGAGTACGGATCTGGTCGAACCACGCCTGCGGGTCGCCGAGATGCTCGTAGTTCGCCACGAGATCCGCCGCGAACGCCGTGACGACGTCCGCCGCGACACCGAGCGGAACCAGCCGCTCGTCGGCCGGCCCGTCCACCGGGACGAACAGCTCGGTGAAGAAGAAGCCGTACGCCGGCCGGAAGTCCGACCACTTGCGCAGGTCCTTGCGCGGGTTCTCGACGCCGTCGCGCTCGACCGCGAGCGCCCGCAGCGCGAGGTCCTTCTCGTTGTCGAGCACGGGAACGAGTTCCGCGTCGTACTCCACGGCCCAGGCGCGCACCGCGTCGAAGATCTGCTGTCCGCTGAGCGTCGCGATGTGGTCGGCGCTGATGTCCTCGAGCTTCACGAGGTCGACCAACGGACCGGCGACCCCGCACAGGCTGATGTCGATCGGCGTCGTCAGCGCCTCGGCCAGCGGCAGCTCCGCGAGCCGTCCGTTGGCAAGGCCGCGCAGGTAGTACAGGACCGCGTCGGCCGGATAGCCGGCGGCGATGTAGAAGTCGACGCCCGCCTCGGGATCCTTGCGCTTCGACAGCTTGCGCTTGCCGCCCGGGATCTGCTTCATCAGCGGCGCGATGTGCGCGTAGGTGATCGGCTCGAACTCCAGCGCCGCGAACAGCTGCTGGTGCAGCGGCACCGAGGAGATCCACTCGTCGCCGCGGATCACCAGGTTCACCCGCATCAGGTGGTCGTCGACCGCGTGCGCGAAGTGGTACGTCGGGAGTCGCGGCGACTGGTCCGACGCCTTCAGGATGACCGCGTCGTTGCGATTCGCCTCGTGCTCGAGCCGGCCGCGGATCGCGTCCACGAAGCTGGTCCGCTGCCCGTCGGCGTCATCAGGGGTCCGGAAGCGCACGACGTACGGCGCACCCTCCGCGAGCTTGGCCGCGACGGCGGACGGGTCCGCGTCGCGCCAGATCGCCCACTTGCCGTAGTAACCGGTCGGGACCTTGGACGCCTGCTGGCGGGCGGTGATGTCGGCGAGCTCGTCCTTCGTCGCGAAGCACAGGTACGCCTTGCCCTGGCGGAGCAGGTGCCGCACGTAGGTCAGGTAGATCTGCTCGCGCGCGGACTGCACGTACGGCCCGTACGCACCGTGGTCCTTGTCCTCGTCGGAGCTGATGCCGAAGTACTCGAAGGCGCGCGCGAACTGCTCGAGCGCGCCCTCGACCTCCCGCGACTGGTCGGTGTCCTCGACGCGGACCAGGTACACCCCGCCGGTGTTCGACGAGATGTCCCGGTCGATCATCCCGACGTACACGCCGCCGATGTGGATGAACCCGGTCGGCGACGGGCCGAGCCGCGTGACCTTCGCTCCCTCGGGCAGCTCCCGCTGCGGATACCGGTCCTCCCAGTACTGCGGCTCGGGGAGGTCACTCGGGAACAGCCCGTCGATCACGGCACGCTCCAGCATCATCAGCTCTTCGACTTACGGCCGAGCTTGGCGCGCTCGATCTGGGTGAGGGCGACCTTGCGCATCCGGATCGCGTCCGGCGTGACCTCGACGCACTCGTCCTCGCGGCAGAACTCCAGCGACTGCTCCAGCGACAGCTTGCGGGCCGGCACCAGCTTCTCGAACTCGTCCGCGTTCGAGCGGACGTTCGTCATCTTCTTTTCCTTGGTGATGTTGACGTCCATGTCGTCCGAGCGCGAGTTCTCGCCGACGATCATGCCCTCGTACACCTCGGTGGCCGGCTCCACGAACATGGTGCCGCGCTCCTGCAGGTTGATCATCGCGTACGACGTGGCCGCGCCGGCCCGGTCGGACACGAGCGAACCGGACGGCCGCGTGCGCAGCTCGCCGAACCACGGCTCGTACCCCTCGAAGACGTGGTGCGCGATACCGGTACCGCGGGTGTCGGTGAGGAACTCGGTGCGGAACCCGATCAGCCCGCGGGCCGGGACCAGGAACTCCATCCGGACCCAGCCGGTGCCGTGGTTGGTCATCTGCTCCATCCGGCCCTTCCGGACCGCGAGCAGCTGGGTGACGGTACCGAGGTACTCCTCCGGGCAGTCGATCGTCAGCCGCTCGACCGGCTCATGCCGCTTGCCGTCGATCTCGCGGGTGACCACCTGCGGCTTGCCGACGGTCAGCTCGTAACCCTCGCGGCGCATCTGCTCGACCAGGATGGCCAGCGCCAGCTCACCACGGCCCTGAACCTCCCACGCGTCCGGGCGCTCGGTCGGGAGCACCTTCAGCGACACGTTGCCGACCAGCTCGCGGTCGAGCCGGTCCTTGACCAGGCGGGCGGTGACCTTGGTGCCCTTGGTCCGGCCGGCCAGCGGCGAGGTGTTGGTGCCGATCGTCATCGAGATGGCCGGCTCGTCCACGGTGATCAGCGGCAGCGGCTTGGGGTTGTCCGGGTCGGTCAGGGTGTCGCCGATCATGATCTCCGGAATACCCGCGATCGCGACGATGTCGCCCGGGCCGGCCGAGTCGCCTGGGACGCGCTCGAGCGCCTCGGTGACCAGCAGTTCGGTGATCTTGACCTTCTGGATCGTGCCGTCGTGGCGGCACCAGGCGACCTGCGCGCCCTTCTTCAGGGTGCCTTCGTGCACGCGGACCAGCGCGAGCCGGCCGAGGAACGGCGAGGCGTCCAGGTTGGTGACGTGCGCCTGCAGCGGCGCGTCCTCGGTGTACTCCGGGGCGGGCACGTTGTTCAGGATCGTCTCGAACAGCGGCTCGAGATCTTCGGAGTCCGGCATACCGCCGTCGGCGGGCTGGTTCAGCGAGGCGCGGCCGGCCCGGGCCGAGGCGTAGACGACCGGGAAATCCAGGGCGGACTGGTCGGCGTCGTGGTCGAGCAGGTCGAGGAACAACTCGTACGTCTCGTCGACGACCTCGGAGATCCGGGCGTCCGGACGGTCGACCTTGTTGACCACCAGGATCACCGGCATCTGCCGCGCCAGCGCCTTGCGGAGCACGAACCGGGTCTGCGGCAGCGGGCCCTCGGAGGCGTCCACCAGCAGCACGATCGCGTCCACCATCGACAGGCCGCGCTCGACCTCGCCGCCGAAGTCGGCGTGCCCGGGGGTATCGATGATGTTGATCGTCATCTGCTCGCCGTTGGCCATCTTGTGCCGTACGGCGGTGTTCTTGGCGAGGATCGTGATGCCCTTCTCACGTTCCAGGTCGCCGGAGTCCATCGCCCGCTCATCCACGTGCTGATGGGCTCCGAAGGCGCCGGACTGCCACAGCATCGCGTCGACGAGGGTGGTCTTCCCGTGGTCGACGTGGGCCACGATCGCGACGTTGCGCAGGTCGTTACGGACAGGCATGAAGGAGCGCTCCAGTCATCAGAGGGTGTGTAGGCGGTGGCTACGGCTGGTTTCACGTGCCACTCGACACAGGGCGCAGCCCTTTCAGTCTACCCGTCACGGCTCGTGTCCAGAAAACGGGAAGGTCCTTGACGTTTGTTGACTGGACGTCCAGTCTATAGACGGCGCCTGGGGAGGGGCCGGAACCACGGGGGGGCAGCCCGAAGCGCCGGGCACGAGGATGGGGGGTTGCCCGGCGCTTCAGGCTTCGACCGGGAGAGGAATCAGTGCCGCGATCGGCAACTGTCAATCAGGAACTGCGGGAGCGTTCCCGCGAGCGCATCCTGGCCGCGGCGCTGGAGACCTTCGCCGCCAAGGGCTACGAGGCCGCGTCGATCTCCGACATCACCGCCGCCGCGGGCGTGTCCCGCGGCCTGGTCTCGTACTACTTCGCCACCAAGGAACAACTGGCCGCCGAGCTCCTGGACCGCTGGCTGGACGGCATCGCGGGGATCCTGAACATCCAGGGAACTCCGGACGAACGACTGGCCGGCATCATCGACGGGGCCCTGATGGCGGCCGCGACCACGCTCCCGATCCAGCGGCTCGCGATCACGCTGATGATGCAGCCGACCACCCACGACGTGTTCGCCCGGGTCGAGCAGGCCAAATCCGACCGGCTGTCGCTGGTCGAGGACGCGATCCGCGACGTGTTCGCGGCCCGCGGCGCAGCCGACCCCGCCGTCGAGGAGATGTTGCTCAGAGCAACCTTGGAGGGGGTGACCGTCAAACTCGCGATCTACCGCGAGACCTTCCCCCTGGAAGCGATCCGCACCCGCCTGTACGCCGGCTACGATCTGCCCGCGCCGACTGCCCCGCTGCCGATCGCGTCACCCGCGGTCGACCGCTTGCGTGCCAAATGACCCGGGTGGGGTCCAGTCGAAGATCCGTGTGCCGTTCCTGAGCGCGGCCCGCGGCGGGGTGATCCGCAGCATCGCGTTCCGCAACCGTTGACCACGCGCACCGACCTCTGCGCCCGTCCGCCCCATCCACGCCGACCGGCTGACGATCCTCTGCGTACGCCGGTACCGCTGCGACTCGTACTCCCGCAGCCCAGCCGCCAGCTCACCACCGGCCGGAATCACCAACCCGAGCGTCACCGCGTCCTCGAGCGCCGAGTTCGCGCCCTGCCCGAGCGTCGGCAGCATCGGATGCGCCGCGTCCCCGATCAGAACCGTCCGCCCGATCGTGTACCGCGGCAGCGGCCGGTCCAGCACCCACACGTCGTGCCGGATCACCTCATCCGTCGTCTCGGTCAGCGCCCGTACGTCGGGAGCCCACGAAGCGAAGTACTGACGGACGGCCCGCACCTCGTCCCCGATCGGTCGGCCGCTCGGCATCGCGACGTACCCGTACCAATAGACCTCGTCGGCACTGATCCGCAGCGCCCCGAACTCGGCGCCCGGCCCCCACGTCATCGCGAACCGGTCGTCGACCGTGGTGTCGGGTGTCGCCGCACGCCAGCAACTGAAGCCGCTGTAGCGCAAACCCGTGGAAAACAAGGCATTTCTGGTCGTACTGCGGATCCCGTCCGCACCGACCACCAGATTGGCCCGCGCACTGTGCGTCCCGTCCGCCGACTCCCACGTCACCCGGGCCCTGTCACCACCGACCGCTCCAGGTTCGACCGCGGTGACCCGAGCACCTGTCACCAGGTCGGCGTCCTGCGCCTCGACCAGCGCCTGGTGCAACCGCCGCCGGTGGATCCCGATCATCCCGGTGTCACCACCATCGGGCGCTTTGAGCAACCATTTCCCGTCCCACCGCCGAGTCCCGGCCGCGCGTACGTCGTACCCACTCCGCCGGATCCGCTCCGCGGCACCGAGCTCCTCGGCTGCCCGTTGTCCGTTGACGGTCACCACAAGCCCCGCGCCGACCTCCCCCAGCTCCGGCGCACTCTCCAACACCCGCACCCGCCACCCGGCCCGCCTCAACGCCCCAGCGGCTGCCACTCCGCCGATCCCGGCTCCGACCACGATCGCCTCATCCACCCACCAACCATAGAAAACCCCGCCTTTCCGGAAACAAATGGTCGCCAGATGACGAAAAAGTTCCGGAAAGACGGGGCCGGGGTCAGGCGAAGGTCGGGGTGTGCGGGCGGACTGCGCCGACCACGTTGTCTCCGCCGGTGAGGTCGAAGTGGAGGTGGTTCTCGATCGTCTCGTTCGTGATGCCGAGGCGCTGGAGGGTCGCCGCCATCACGACCTTGCGGGCGCGCGGCGTACCGTCCTCGAGCTTCAGCGCGATACCGGTGCCGTCCGCGAGACCGACGGCGTACACGCCCTCGGCACCGGCTTTGCAGAACAGACCGTTGACGGCTCGCATCAGCTCGGCCTCGTCACGCGTACTCCCGCTGGCGTACTCGGGGTACGTGCGGAACGCGTCGGCGATCCGGCCTTCGAACGTGTCGGCGGCGGTGCCGGCGAACAGGCCGAACGAGCGGGCCAGCCCGGAGAGCGTGAGCGCGAAGATCGGCGCGCCGCAGCCGTCGATCGCGACGTAGGAGACCTTCTCGCCCGCGGCGTCCTCGATCGCGGCGCGGATCTCCTTCTGCAGCGGGTGATCCGGCGAGCGGTAGGTCTCCAGGTCCCAGTCGTTGAGCTTGCTGGTCAGCAGCATCGCGGCGTGCTTGCCGGAGCAGTTCATCACGACCCGCTCCTTGCCGTGACCAGCCTTGACCCAGGCGTCCCGGGTGTCGTCGTCGAGCGGGTATGCGACCGGGGTCTGCAGCGCAGTCTCGTCGAGGCCGGCGGTCGCGAGGATCTGCCGTACGCCGTCGACATGGAACTGCTCGCCGGAGTGCGAGGCGCCCGCGAGCGCGAGCAGCTTGCCGGTCAGCGGGAGGCCGTTGCGGAGCATGCCGAGGGCTTGCATGGGCTTGTTGGACGACCGCGGGAACATCGGCTGGTCCACGATGCCGACGGACCAGGCGACGGTGCCGTCGGGGTTGGTCACGACGACGGAGCCGCGGTGGTGGCCTTCGACGAAGTCGCTCCGGACGACGTCGGCCAGGATCACAGGTTCGGTCACGGCTGAACTGTACAGGTGCAAAACACCAGGTTGCGAATGATTCCCCTCGCAGGCCCGCGCACCGCCACGGGAAGCACCCGGTCACGGTTTGGCATTTCGCCGACCTGGGTCTTGCCAAGGGTTATTCCAATGATTAGTTTAACCGGCACCCAAACCCTCAGGGATCAACACAAACCCTCAGGGTTCAACACGTAGGAAGGTCAGCGCGATGGCGATGGACAAGGCGCAGGTTTCGCGTCGGGGATTTCTCGGGATGAGTCTGGCCGCGGGTGTCATCACGCTCACCGCGTGCGGTTCGGACAGCGACGACAAGGGCAGTACGTCGGGTAACGCCACCGCCGCCAACCTGGTGATGGCGGTGTGGGGCGGGGACGCCGACAAGACGGCGTACCAGAAGCGGATCGACCTGCTGGTCAAGAAGTTCCCCGAGCTGAAGGTGACGCTGCAGCTGATCCCGGGTGACGGGTACGCGCAGAAGGTCCAGACGATGATTGCCGGCGGCAAGGGCCCCGACATCATGCAGGTGGCCGAGAGCGTCAACGTCTACTCGAGCAAGAACCAGCTCCTGCCGCTGGACGACCTGGCGTCGAAGGCCGGGATCGACCTCGAGAAGCGGTTCGGCTCGATCGGCAAGCTGTACTCGTACCAGGACAAGGTCTACGCGATCCCGGACCGCTCCGGCGCGATGATCGTGTACTACAACAAGACGCTGTTCGACGCCAAGGGCATCAAGGCGCCGAGCGCGGACTGGACCTGGGACGACGCGCTCGCCGCGTTCAAGGAACTGACCGTTCCGGGCAAGCAGTGGGGCTACGCCGGCGGCGGGTGGTGGGCCCAGTGGTGGAGCTTCGTGTACCAGAACGGCGGCAAGATCATCGACGACAGCGGCAAGCCCGCGGTCGCCACCGACGAGGTGATCGAGGCCCTGCAGTGGACCGGCGACCTGGTGTTCAAGCACGGCGTCGTACCGACCAAGAAGCAGTACGCCGACATGGGCGCGGATGTCGGCGGCGACCAGGCGTTCGCCAATGGCAAGGTGGCGGTGAACACCACCGGGTTCTGGGCGATCGGCGGTCTGGCGAAGAGCAAGATCGAGTGGGACATCGCGCCGCTGTGGAAGGGCAAGCAGCAGGCGGTGACCGCGTTCGGCAGCGGCCTGGCCGTCTCCCGGACGGCGAAGAACCCGGATGCCGCCCTCAAGGCGATCGACTTCTTCACCTCACCGGAGGCACAGCAGCAGATCATCGCCACCGGCCAGGACGTGCCGGCCAACCTCGAGGTGCAGAAGAGCCAGGCATTCCTGAAGCCGGCCTGGATGACCAAGCCGGTGAACATGAACGTGTTCGGCGAGTCCAGCGACTTCGTCTACCGGGCGCCGTTCATCCCGGCCTGGAACGAGATGCAGAAGGCGTTCGACGACGGGCTGGCCGACTTCTGGCTGGGCAAGCAGGACGCGCGCACCGCGCTGACCGCGGTCCAGAAGCGACTCGAGTCCATCGTCAAGCCGGCCTGATGTCGAGGTTACGCCGCCGCGAGGCGTTGTGGTTCTACCTGTTCGCGTCGCCGTGGATCATCGGTTTCGTCGTGTTCCTGCTCGGGCCGATGATCGCGTCGATCTACATCTCGCTGACCGACTGGGACTCGTTCACCCCGCCGAAGTTCGTCGGGCTGGAGAACTACACCCGGCTGCTGACCGAGGATCCGGTGTTCTGGAAGGCGCTGTGGAACACGTTCTTCTACGCCGCGATCTCGGTGCCGCTCGGCCTCGGGATCGGCCTGTGGCTGGCGAACCTGCTGAACAAGCAGGTCCGCCTCCGCAAGGTGTTCCGGACGCTGATCTACCTGCCGACGCTGGTGCCACTGGTCGCGACGGCGATGATCTTCAAGATGGTGCTGGCCCCGTCCGGCCCGCTGAACGACGTACTCGGGGTGTTCAGCATCCCGGGCCCGTCGTGGCTGCTGGAATCGATCTGGGTGAAACCGGCGCTGATCCTGCTGTCCGTCTGGGGCGCCGGCGGCGCGACCGTCCTGTTGCTCGCGGCCATGAAGGGCATCCCGCGGGAGCTCTACGAAGCGGCCGAGGTGGACGGTGCGGGAGCGTTCCGGCAGTTCTGGAGCATCACCTTCCCGCAGCTGACCCCGATCATCTTCTTCAACCTGATCATGGGGCTGATCGGCGCGTTCCAGGTGTTCTCCCAGGTCTACATCCTGACCAAGGGCGGGCCGGACAACGCCAGCCAGATGATGGTTCCGCTGCTGTTCAACGAGGCGTTCTCCTTCTACCACATGGGTTACGCGTCGGCGCTGTCGTGGCTGTTGTTCGCGGTCATCCTGGTGTTCACGCTGCTCGCCTTCCGCACCGCCCGGCGCTGGGTGTTCTACGAGACCGAGGTGAAGTGATGGCCACCGTCATCTCCGCTGCCGCACCACCGCAGCAGGAGCCGCAGCCGGGACCGGAGCGGACCGCGAGCCGCGATCGGGTCATGGGAGTGTTCCGGGCGACGCCGTTCACCTATGCCACGTTGATCATCGTGTCGGCTGTGCTGTGCGTCCCGCTGGTGTTCGTGGTGTCGATCGCGCTGTCCAGCGACCAGACCGTCAACGCCAACACCTTCACGATCCTCCCCCGCGAGTTCCACTGGGAGAACTTCACGCGGGTGTTCAGCACCGACCTCCCGATGCAGCGGTTCCTGCTGAACTCGGTGATCATCTCGACCGGTGCGGTGATCGGGCAGATGCTGTCCAGCGGGCTGGTCGGTTACGCGTTCGCTCGGTTGCGGGCGCCCGGCAAGAACGCGCTGTTCATCGTCGTACTGGCGACCATGATGATCCCGGCGCAGATCACGATGATCCCGCAGTTCATCCTGTTCAAGGAACTCGGCTGGGTGAACACCTTCCTGCCGCTGATCGTGCCGAACTTCTTCTCCAACGCGTTCAACGTCTTCCTGGTCCGGCAGTTCGTGTCCCGGCTGCCGAGCGAGATCGACGAGGCCGCGATGGTCGACGGCCTCGGCTTCTTCGGCATCTACCGCCGGATCATGCTGCCGATGCTCGCCCCGGTGCTGATCGCGATCGGTATCTTCACCCTGACCGCCACCTGGGGTGATTTCATGGGCCCGTTGATCTACCTCAACGACGAGACCAAGATGCCGCTGGCGCTGGGCGTGCAGTACATCACCAGTACGTCGCAAGCACTGCAGGCGCCACCGTGGAACCTGGTGATGGTCGGGTCGATCCTGCTCACCTTGCCGATGATCCTGGTCTACTACCTGGGACAGCGGTACCTGTACGAGATGGACATCAGCGGCGGGAGTGCGGGGGTCAAGTGACGGTCGAAATGGACGCGCGCGGGATCCGGATCGACGGGGAGCCGCGAGTGCTGTTGTGCGCGTCGCTGTTCTATTTCCGGTTGCCGCCGGAGCAGTGGCGGGAACGGCTCGAGCAGATTCGCCGGTCCGGGTACACGTGTGTCGACGTGTATCTGCCGTGGAACTTCCACGAGCTCTCCCCCGGCCGCTGGTCGTTCGAGGGCCGCCGTGACGTCGCCGCGTTCCTGGATCTCGCGTTCGAGGTCGGGCTGCACGTCATTGCCCGACCCGGTCCCTACATCTGCTCGGAGTGGGACGGCGGCGCGCTGCCGGCGTGGCTGGGGCTGGACCCCGCGCTGCGCGTCCGGCAGAACGAGCCGCGGTTCCTGGCTCAGGTGACGGACTGGTTCGATCAGGTCCTGCCGATCCTGGCCGCGCGTCAGTACGGCGCAGGTGGCGCCGTCATCATGGTCCAGTTGGAGAACGAGCTCGACTTCTTCGACTGCGAGGACCGGCCCGGGTACCTCACCGCTTTGCGTCAACAGGCTCTGCAGCACGGTCTCGGCGTACCGCTGATTGCTTGCTCGGGGCAAGGAGATCTCTTCGGCGCCACCGGCGACGTGGAGGGCGTCGTACCGGCGTGCAACTTCTACCCCGACGACGACTCGCCGTTCATCGAGGAAGAGGTACGGCGGTATGCGCGGCTGCTCGCTGATCGCGGGCTGCCGCTGCTGATCACCGAGACGAACCGGCGGCACCGGACATTGCGGCGCCTGCTGGCGAGTGGTGCGTCGCTGATCGCGCCCTATCTGCAGTCGTCGGGATGGAATTTCGGTTACACCCCGTCGAGCGGGAACTGGGGGCGGCCGGGGAACTTCATGAGCCACGGCTACGACTTCGGTGGATACGTGTCGTCGACAGGAGTGGAGCGACCGGAGTTCGCTCAGGCGCAGGCGCTGGCCTGGGTGCTGGAGGCGCTCGGACCACGGCTCGCGTCAGCGACGCCGGGTAAGCCGATCCAGGTGACGACCGACTTTCCGACCAGCTCGTCGCACTCGGTGCTGGACCTGGAGGGCGGTGGCCGACTGGTCGCCGTACCGAACCTCGGTGCCGAGGACGGACAGGCGATCGTCGCGGGAATCCCAGTCGCGGTGGCGGCGGATTCGTGCCCGCTGATGGTGCTCGACCTGCCGCTCGGCGACACCACGCTCCGGCTGGCATCGGCCGACCTGATGGACACGAAGCAGGGCCTGCTGTTCTGCTCCGCCGTACCAGTGACAGTCGTCATCGGCAGCACCACGGAGCAGATACTGGTCGGCTCGTCGAGGATGGTCGAAGGTGTCGTGGTCACGGTAGAGCCGCCACCGGAGACTGACATTCCCGAGGCCTCCGATGAGGCACCGGGGACCATCCGGCGACGTACGTCGGCCGCACCTTCGACGCCGGCAGGGACTCACGAGCTCCCGCCGACGCTGGAATCTCTCGGCGTCTACCGCGGGCGCGGAACCTACACGACGACCACCGAGCTGACCGGCGAACTGCTTCTCGTCGGCGCCGCCGACATCGTGGACCTGTCGGTCGGCGGTCGCGTCCACACGCTGGCGGCCTTCGGTGCGACCGAACGCATCGACGTCCGCGGGCTCACCGGACAGATCCAGGCAACCGTCGAGATCTGGGGCCACGCGAACTTCGACGACACCCGCCTGCCGTCCCTGCGGCTCGGCGCGCTGCGCGGCCTCGGGTCGCTGTGGAACGTCCTCGAGACGCGCGACATCTCGGCGCTCTGGACAGTCCACGGGCACTGGGCCGGCGAGCCGGCCCCGCTGCGGAGCCTGACCGGCTGGAGCAGCACGCGCGTCGGCACGCCGATCACCTACACACGCCACCTCGAGACCGAAACGCCGGCGGCGCTGCATCTGGAAGGCGTTCGTGAGCCCGTCTCCGTGACTGTGGACGACGGCCGGCCACTCACAGTCCACGCCGAGGATCCGTGGGTGACCCTGCCCGCCGGGACCAAACAGATCTCCGTCACCGTTCCGCACAATCCGAGCGGCGGCGGTCTCCGTGCCGAGCTGCTCACACTGGACCCGATCGTCGACTGGACCTGCGCCGTACAGGACGACGAACTGCTGACCGCGTTCGCGCTCCGCCGCGAGTCCGGGCCCGCGATCGAGCTCCCGCTGACGCTCGCGCCGGGCGAGGAGGCCTGGCTCGACGTGGAGCTTCCAACGTTGGAGAATGGGTTGCTGGTGCGGCCGGAGGGGACTCAGGTCCGGATCACCGGGTGGGCCGGCGGGGAGTGCCTCGGACGCGTCTGGCTCGGTGACCGGCCGGCGTTCTCCGGCGGCGATCCCGACGTACTGTGGATCCCGCCGGGATGGTCTGGGCTGACGCTGCTGGTGCGGGGCGTGGACGGACCGGCCAGGCCGGAGCTTCGGGCAGTACGGATCGAGAACACCTAGGGGATGAACGTGCCGCGGCAGACGTCTCGTGACCTGCGCAACGAGAGCCGGTTCGAGGTGCTGCACGCACTGTTCGCCTTGGGTCCGTCCACCAGGCAGGAGATCTCACGGCACACCGGGTTGAGCCCGGCGACCGTCGCCACCCTCGTCACGCAGTTCCTCGCCGAGGGGGTGCTGCGGATCGCGACGGTCGAGCAGAACACGGTCGGCCGCCCGTACGAGCGGCTGACGATCGACCCCGATCGCGGCCGCATCCTCGGCATCGACGTGGCCGAGACGTACGTCGACGCGACGGTGTACGACGTCACTCTCCAGCCGCTCGCACAGCATCAGGTCGCGCTCGACGAGCACGAGAGCGGACCGGCGTACGTCGTCGACGGCATCGTCCGGGCCGTCGACGCGGCGGTCGGGGCGGACGGCATCAAGCGCGACCAGATCATCGGCGCCGGCGTGAGCCTGCCCGGCCAGGTCAGGCCGGACGCCGGGGTTTCGGTCTTCGCACCGAACTGGGACTGGCACGACGTCACGATCGAGGCGTTGCTCGCGGAACGCCTCGGCCTGCCGGTGTACGTCGACAACCCGCTGAAGGCCGTCGCGCTGTCGGAACTGTGGTTCGGCGTCGGCCGGGTGACCAAGAGCATGGCGGTGGTCAATCTCGGCACCGGGGTCGGCGCCGGCATCGTGATCGACAGGTCCTTGCTTCGCGGCGAGGCGAACAACGCGGGCGAGTGGGGACATACCTTGCTCCAGCTGGACGGCCGGCGCTGCCGGTGCGGCCGGCTCGGCTGCGTCGAGGCGTACCTGGGCGTGCAGGGACTACAGACCACACTGTCGGAGATCGACCAGGACCATGCCGCGCTGCGGGAGCCGCAGCAGCGCGGGTTCGTGGATGCCGTCGCCGACGGGCTGGCGCGGGGTGACAGTGCGCTTGACGAGCTTGCCCGCCGTACCTCTCACTACCTGGCAGCGTCGCTCGGTGACCTGGTGAACCTGCTGAACATCGCGCATATCACGCTGACCGGGTGGACCACTGCGGCCTTGGGCGACTGGCTGATCCCCGCGGTCCGCGCAGAGCTGCCGGATCACGTCCTGCCGGGGTCCCTGCCCGACCTCACCGTCGAGGCGTCCCGTGTTCCCGGCAATCCGGTCGCCCTCGGCATGGCCGCGTTCAGCCTCGAACGGTTCCTGGGCACGCTAGGCCTGGCCAGCCCCGCCAGCATCCCGTCCCCCGGCCGCCGCCTGCGCTCGCCCGTCTAGGTTTGCGGCTTACAGCCGGGCGCGAACGTGCAGGCCGGCCTCGGGGTCGACCAAGAGCTCTTGGGTCGCGGTCACGGTCGGCTGGTCCTCGGCGACGATCTCGAGCACGGCGGCCGGGTCGACGTTGCGCTTGATCAGGGCGAGGGCGATCGGGCCGAGCTCGTGGTGGCGGGCCGCGGAGCCGATCACGCCGACCTGCTTGTCCCCCACGCGGACGGCGTACCCGTGGGCCGGCAGGTGGTCGACGGAACCGTCGAGCAGCAGACGGACGATGCGGCGCGGCGGGCGGCCGAGGTTGTGGACCCGCGCGACGGTCTCCTGGCCGCGGTAGCAGCCCTTGTCCAGATGTACGCCGACACCGAGCCAACCGAGCTCGTTCGGGATCGCGCGCTCGTCCGTGTCGAGCCCGAACCGCGGCGCGCCCGCCTCGATCCGGAGCGCCTCGTACGCCCAGATCCCGGCCGCGGCACCCTTCAGCCCAGCCAGCTCGGCCCGCGGCAGGAACACTTCGTGCCCACCCAGCGAGTCAGCACCGCTACGGGTCAGATGCTCTCCTTCGGGAGCGCCTGGCCGCCAGATGATCGCGTAGTCGTCGGTCACGTCCGCGATCTCGACGCGGGACATGAACACCATCTTCTGCAGCCACTCCACCAACGCGGGAGCCGCGCCCGGCTCGGTGTGCAGCCAGAACGTCTCCCCGTCGTCGACGCCGTACATCACGTGCTCGACGTGCCCGGTCGGAGACAGCAGCAGCGCGGTCGTCGACGTACCGGGTTTGAGGCCTTCGAAGTACTGCGTGGTCAGTGCGTGCAGCCACGTCAACCGGTCCGGGCCGGTGATCGTGACCACGTCGCGGTGCGACAGGTCGACGAACGCCTCACCCGCGACCAGGGCCCGCTGCTCACGCAGGTCCGAGCCGTAGTGCGCCGCGACGCCGGCGTCGAGTCCGTCGGCCTCGACCGCGCCGGGCCGGTCCAGCAGGGGGCTGCGCATACGTGACATGTCACCAGAGTACGTCGGTCGGCGTACGGCGAACGCCTCCCCTCGTGGGATGTGGACAGACCCCCGCTGTCGCGATTCTGGAGTCATCCAACGACGGAGGGAGCAGGGCAATGAAGGAGCGAAGCGAGTTCATCATCAAACACAGCGCGACACGTGCCTCGTCCGCGCCCGCAGCGAAGCGAGGACGTGGATGAGTATGAGGCAGTTCCGGTTCGGTGTGGCGGGAAGTCCGACGACCGGTGAGGAGTGGGTGAAGACGGTTCGGCAGGCGGCGGATCTCGGGTTCCAGACCGTGCTGATGCCGGACGGACTGCAGCTCCCGGCGCCGTTCTCCTCGCTGGCGATGGCGGCCGCGGTCGCCGACATCCGGGTCGGCACCTTCGTCGCGGCCGCGCCGCTGCGGACGCCGCGACAGGCCGCCTGGGAGGCGCACACCCTGACCGTGCTCACCGACGGGCGGTTCGAGTTCGGCATCGGCACCGGCCGTCCGGTCGCGGAGCAGCAGACGGCCGAGGTCGGTCTGCGATGGGGGACGGCGCGGGAGCGGCGCGAGCAGGTCATCGAGACCCTCGACCTGCTGCGCGAGCTCGACGGCGAGCGACGTACGCCGATCATGCTGGCCGCCGGCGGGCCGAAGGCGCTCGCGCTCGCGGCCGAGCGGGCCGACATCGTCTCGCTGGCCAAGGACGCGACCACTCCTCGCTCGGAGGTTGCGGCCGTCGCGCGTGAGTTGCGTGAGTTGGCCGGGGCCCGCGCCGACGACATCGAGCTGGCGATGAACCTGCTCGCCGCCGGGACCCGCCCGCTGCCGCCCTGGACCAAGCGTGCCTCCGGCGTCGACCCCGACGAGCTCGAGGCGATGGACTCGTTGATGCTGCTCCGCGGCACACCGCAGGAGATGGCCGACGAACTCCTGCGCCGCCGCGACCAGATCGGCGCCAGCTACATCAGCGTCAACTCCGGCTACCTGGAGGACTTCGCACCGGTCATCGAACTGCTCGACGGGAAGTAGCGGACCGCCAGGCCATCACAATTTGGCGCCGCCGCGCACTCCGCCGGTTGGGGCGCCCGCGAAAGGGCGATTGTGATGGCCTGGGGATCCGCAAGTACAGCGCTGCCCGCCGGTCTGTGGTCCGGCGGGCAGCGCGTGGGAGGGGTGGGGATGGTCTAGCTATCGGACTGGCGAGCTTCGACGGCGGCGGGGGCGGGGGCGGGGGCGTCGCCGGCGTGGGTGTCACCGGCGGCGAAGGCGACCTCGTCGAACGGGTCGTTGCCGGCGAACACCTGCTCGGCCTGGTTCTTGTCGAACTCGCCGACCCAATGCCCGACCAGGACGGTCGCGACCGCGTTGCCGGCGAAGTTCGTCAGCGCACGGGCCTCGGACATGAACCGGTCGATGCCGACGATCAGACCGACGCCGTCGACCAACTCCGGGCGGTGCGACTGCAGACCGCCGGCCAGCGTCGCCAGGCCCGCACCGGTCACACCGGCGGCACCCTTCGACGCGACGATCATGAACAGCAGCAGGGAGATCTGCTGACCGAGCGAGAACGGCGTGTCCATGGCCTCCGCGATGAACAGCGACGCCATCGTCAGGTAGATCGCCGTACCGTCGAGGTTGAACGAGTACCCGGTCGGAACGGTGATACCGACGACAGACTTGTCGACGCCGAGGTGTTCCATCTTCCCGATCAGCCGGGGCAGGGCGGTCTCCGACGACGAGCTGGACACGATGAGCAGGAACTCGCGACCGAGGTAGCGCAGCAGCTGGAAGATCGAGATCCCGGTGACCATCCGCAGAATGGTGCCCAGGACAACGATCACGAACAGCAGACAGGTGATGTAGAAGGCCAGCATGATCTTCAGCAGGCTGACCAGCGCGGTCGATCCGGCCGCGCCGACGACGGCCGCGAGCGCGCCGAACGCACCGATCGGCGCCGTCCACATGATCATCGCCAGGATCTTGAAGACCAGCCGCTGGATGTGACCGATGCCGACCAGGATCGGCTGGCCTTTCGAGCCCATCGCCTGCAGCGCGAACCCGACGAGCAGCGCGACCAGCACGGTCTGCAGCACCTGGCCCTCGGTCAGCGAGGACAGCAGCGACTTCGGGATGATGCCGAGAATGAAGTCCGTCGTACTCTCGTGCGCGCCGGCGGCCTGCTTCTGGCCGGCCTCGCGGAGCTTGTCGGTCAGGTTCAGGCCCGAGCCCGGCTGCACGAGGTTGCCGACCAGCAAGCCGATGGCGAGGGCGACCGTCGACATCACCAGGAAGTAGACGAGCGCGAGACCGCCGACCTTGCCGACGCTGGCGGCCTGGCGGACCGAGCCGATCCCGATCACCAGCGTGCAGAAGATGATCGGGCTGATCAGCATCTTGATCAGGTTGACGAAGCCGGTACCGAGAGGTTTCAGCTCGACGGCGAAATCGGGGAACAGCAGGCCGACACCGATGCCGAGCAGGGCGGCGACGATGACGGCGATGTAGAGGAAATGGGTCCGGTCGTTGCGGACCGGAGTCGGACGGGGTTCGGTCGGGCTCGACATTGGTGGGACTTCCTTATCGGCCTGGCGGAGGGGTTGTGGGTAACTGTGACGTGACGCACAGGAGAAGTGCGCATTTCGTTCATATCGTTCGCAGTACGGGTCAGGGGCGGATTAGGGGCAAACTGTCCGCATGCGACACCGTCCGTGGGAGCTGCGCCGCCAGGTTCTCTGGCTGCAGAGCGTCACGGTCGCCGTCCTGATCGCGATGGTCTGGATCGTGATGGTCAGCCGGTCCCGCGCCCAGGCGGTCCGGGACGCGGCGGCCTCCGGTCTGTCCGCACCGAGCTGGTGGGAGCTGGCCTGGATCGACCTGCGCTCGATGCTCGGGATCGCGAGCCTGATGCTCGGCGTCGCGATCGCGGGTAACGCGCTCGTCACCTGGCGCGTACGTCGCGCGACGCGCGGCATGGGCACGCAGTCGCTGGCACGGATGCTCGACTTCTACGAAGGCGTCCTGCACGCGGCCCGCGAAGGACTCATCCTGCTGGACCTCGACGGCCGGGTGCAGCTCGCGAACGACGAGGCGCTGCAGCTCCTCGGCCTGCGCGAGGTTGCACCCGGTACGCCGTTGGAGGAGCTCCCTCTCGGTGCAGCTCTCGCCGAGTTGCTCGAGACCGGGCGGACGGCGTACGACGAGCTGCACCTCGGCGCGCAAGGCGTCGTCGTCGTGAACCAGCAGCCGTCCGGGCGCGGGCGGATCGTCACGCTGCGGGACCACACCCAGTTGCAGCGGCTGCTCGGCGAGCTGGACGCCGTACGGAGTCTGGCGGAATCGCTGCAGGCACAGAATCATGAGGCGTCGAATCGGCTGCACACCGTGGTCAGCCTGATCGAGATCGGGAAACCGGAACGGGCACGGGAGTTCGCTGTGTCGGAGCTGCAGTTCGCACAGGCGATGACGGATCGGGTCGTCGGCACGGTCGGCGATCCGGTGCTGGCCTCGCTGTTGCTGGCGAAGTTGTCGCAGGCACAGGAGCGCGGCGTCGTACTGGCCCTCGATCTCGGGCACGAGGCGCTGAACACCCGGCTGCCGGCGCAGGACGTTGTCACCGTGGTCGGGAACCTGCTGGACAACGCGATCGAGGCGGCACGGGGCGGTCCGGCGCCGCGGAAGGTCGAGTTCCGGGCGGCGACGACCGCGGACGCGGTGGACCTGATCGTGACGAACACGGGTGCCGCGTTGGGGTCGGTGGAGTTGGCGCACATGTTCGAGCACGGGTGGACGACGAAGGCCGAGCCGGGGCACGGGCTGGGGCTTGTACTAGTGCGGAGCACGGTCGAGCGGTGGCAGGGTTCGCTGATGGTCGATCCGGATTCCGAGCTGGACGAAGTACCCGCACTGACCGTGCGGGTCCGGTTGCCGCGGGCGGTGGGCGCGAGTGCCTGACCTACGCGTACTCGTCGTCGAGGACGATCCCGTCGCGGCGGAAGCACATCGCACGTACGTCGAACGCCTGCCCGGCTTCACCTGCGTGGGAGTCTCCGGTACGGCGGGGCGCGCGCTGCAGGTGCTTGCGCGGGGCAATGTCGACGTGGTGCTGCTCGACATGCACCTGCCGGACGGGCACGGACTGGACGTCGTACGGCGGATGCGGGCCGCTGGCAATCAAACGGATGTGGTCGCGGTGACGTCGGCGCGCGAGGTCGCGGCGGTGCAGGCGGCCGCGCGGATCGGGGTCGTTCAGTACGTGCTGAAGCCGTTCGCGTTCGAGACGTTGCGGGACCGGCTGTGGGCGTACGCACGCCAGCGCCGCGCGGCCGAGGCCGGCCAAGTCGTCGCGGACCAGGAAGAAGTGGACCGGCTGTTGCATCCGGCAACGACCTCGTCGGTGCCGAAGGGGCTGGCGGGAGGTGTGCTCGATCGCGTCGTACAGCTCCTCGCCGATCGCGAGGGCTGGACCGCGGAGGAGGTGGCGACGTCGCTCGGCACCTCGCGGATCACCGCCCGCCGGTACCTGGAACACCTCGCCGATCAGGGGCAGGCGCTCCGAACCCAGCGCTACGACGGCCGCAGCGGCCGACCGAAAGTCGAGTACTCCTGGGTGTCGGAGAGTTAGGACCGGACGAGGGTCGCCCAGAGGTGGGGCTGCAGGGCCTGGCCTTCGGCGGCCATGTCGTAGGCCCACAGGAGCTCGCCGTTGACGAGACCGTAGAGGCGATGGCCCGCGGTGACTTCCTTGGCCGTGACGGTGCGCGCCACCACATCGGTCTGCAGCTCGATCTTCGCGCCGTCGATGTCGCCGTACCAGATCTCGGCGATGCCGGTCGGGTGCGCGAGGATGACCTCAACCTTGTTGTCCGGCTGCGGACGCCAGAACCCGGTCTCGACGGCGAGCGGACGCTCCTTGGTGCCGTCCTCGCCGACCACGAACGTCTGGCTGACGTAGTGCAGGTACGGCTTGCCGTTGTGGGTGAAATCGATCTGCTGCCCGAACTCGAACTTCTCGATCGTCGGGTAGTCACCGTGCCCGCGGCCCTCCCAGCGACCGAGCAGCCACGCGAGCGGGATCAGGTCCGGGTGCAGGTCCTGCGGGATCTCGAACGCCATCGGGTCACTCAGTTCGCACTACGGCCGCGATACAGCCGGTAGACGACGAACGCCGAGAACCAGCCCATGAACACACAGACCAGGACCAGCAGCGTGGTGAAGACGACGTGCAGCACGTTGGTCAGTCTAGAGGATGGGTACGGCGGTTTCGGCTACGGTGGCGTGATGTCCCGCACGCTGGTGATCAAACTGACCGCAGGCGCCGAGGAACCCGAGCGCGCCAACCAGGCCTTCACCGTCGCCGCCACCGCGGTCGCGGCCGGCGCCACGGTCTCCCTGTGGCTGACCGGTGAGGCCGTCTGGTTCGCGGTCCCCGGGCGCGCGGAAACCTTCGAACTCCCGCACGCGGCACCCCTCGCCGACCTGCTCACCGCGGTCCTCGAAGGCGGCCAACTCACCGTCTGCACCCAGTGCGCCAAACGCCGCGACCTCAACGACGCCGACCTCCACCCCGGCACCCGAATCGCCGGCGCCCCCGCCTTCACCGAAGAAATCCTCACCGACAACACCCAAGCAATCGTCTACTAACAGCACAGTCCGCGGACTCGGAGAGCCCGCGGACTGTGCTGTTGGTTGTAGTAGGTGATCAGCGTTCGCGGCCTTCGCCGCCGCTTCGGCCGTCGTCGCCTCGGCCGCCGCGGTCGCGGTCCTGGCCGCGCTGCGCGGCTGGGGTGCCGGGACGGTCGGTTGCGAGAGCTGCCTTCTTGGGGTCGACCTTGCTGAGCGGCTCCTGGTCGCCTCGAGTGTGGTGGAACTGCGCCTGCTCGTGGGGCGGGAGATCCTTGCCGGGACCGCGCTGCTGCTTGTCCCCCTGGGCCTCTCGCGCCTCGGCGATCGCCGGGTCCTCGGCCGCCCGCTCCGGCGGACGCCACTGCGTGCCCTGCGCCTGGCTGGTCGATGGGCCCTCGGTGCCGGCCGACGCTTGGTTCTGGTCCGCGAACTGGACTCCCTCGGGTCCGACGGTGAAGGTCTGCCCCTCGACCCGGTCGAGGTTGACCGCCTGCGCCGACTGGGACCCGCCCTGCTCCTGGCCTTCTACATCCGGGGCGGACTGCTCCTGTCCCTGCTGCCCGCCGTTGATGGTCACACTCGGGCCGTTCTCGCCGGTCTGGTAGACGGTCCCGTCCCACTCCTGGTCGGCGTCAAGCTCAAGGTGCGAACCGTCCCGCTCGGTGTCCCACTCGACCACCCGCTCGTTGGTCGCGCCGGGCGAGCTCTGTTCGGCTGACTGATCGACGCCCTCCTGCTCCGCAGCAGGCTCCGTCTGGCGCACGTTGTCCGCCTCAGCCGACGGCTCGTCCACCGCCCTGTCCGCGTCAACCCCCGACTCCTCGAGCGCGTTGTCCGCCTCGGCCGACGGGTCGTCCACCGCGTTGTCCGCGTCGACTCCCGGCTCGGCTAGCTCGTTGTCCGCGTCGAGCGTGGGGTCCGTCTGCTGGCCGTCCTGCCCGAGGTCGTCCTGCTGGAACCGCTCGTTGTCGAGCGCCCCCTCCCCCGCCACGTACGGATTGACGCCCTCCTGCTCCGCGGCAGGCTCGGTCTGGCGCAGGTTGTCCGCCTCGGCCGTTGGGTCGTCCACCGCGTTGTCGGCGTCAACCCCCGACTCCTCGAGCGAGTTGTCCGCGTCGAGCGTGGGGTCCGTCTGCTGGCCGTCCTGCTCGAGGTCGTTCTGCTGGAACCGCTCGTTGTCGAGCGCCCCCTCCTCGGTCACGTACGGGTCGACGCCCTCCTGCTCCGCAGCAGGCTCCGTCTGGCGCACGTTGTCCGCCTCAGCCGACGGGTCGTCCACCGCGTTGTCCGCGTCAACCGTCGACTCCTGGTCGGCCTCGAGGTCCTGCTGCTCCTGCTGGTCCTCGGCGTTCTCCTCGTCCTGCTCACCGACGAGTTCCGAGGCCCCAGCCACAGCGCCGGCTGCCGCCCCTGCAGTGACCGGGTCGACACCGTCCTCGCGGTTCTTCTGGCTCTCCTGCTCTTCCCGCTTCCGACGCTCTTCGTCCGCCCGTTCGCGCTCCTGGTCACGTTGCCGGGCCGCGTCGTCCGCAGCGTTGTCGTTGTCGACCTGCTGGTCGTCCTCGGTCTCACGCTCCCGCGAGTCGGGAATCTTGTCGTTGTCGACGTCGGACAGCTCCCTGATGTCCCTGTCCGAGATGCCGTCGTTGTCGCGGTCGTCGTTCCGCTCGGCGTCCTGATCCCGCTGCAGCTCGTCGACACGGTCGCGCAGGTTCTCGTTCTGCGACCCGAGATCCCGGACCTCTTCCTCGGCTCGCGCGGCCTCGCGCTCCAGCCGGGCGGTGCGATCGCGGACGTCTTCGTTCGGACGGTCGGGGCCCCAGCGGTCCCGGATGATTACCGTCTCGATCCCCACCCGGCGCCGCTGCGACGAGGTCAGGAGCCTCCAGACGTCTCTCCCGACGTCCTTGAAGCGCTTCAGCTCCCTGGCGATGATGCGCAGGAGGTCTTCCGCTTCCAGTTGATCCTCAGCCATCAGGCCACCTCGCTGGCATAGACGGAATATCCGAAGCCGGCCGCGGTGTCCTCCGGCCCCGGCTGGGACGCGTACAGGTGGAACTCGGCTCCGGGTCGCAGCCAGACCGCCAGGTGCCGGCGGCGGCCGCGCCACTCCGGCGGAATGCGCAGGTCGTCGCCGGGCCCGACGTACACCGGCGGACCCCAGTAGCGACGGGCGATCTCGAGCTGGCCCGGCCAGTGCGCGTCGAGGCCTTCCTCGGCCTGCGGCAGCTCCGACGAACCGATCTCGTACGCCGACCAGCCGCTCCGCGGCGACTCCGGCAGTACGGCGTCCGGCAGCACGAGCATCACCGTCTCGCGCTGGGTGACCAGGCCCCAGGTGTACCGATCGGGATCGATGGTCCCCGGCGCCCAGGGACGCCAGCCGGTGGCGTCGGTGACGCGGTTGACCAGGGCACGGATCGCGTCCATGCCGGTGGCCGGCGGTCCCCAGATCGGTCGCCAGTCGACAACCTCGGCCAGATCGGCCATCGCCCGCTCGTCATCGTCGAACGACCGCTCCTGCGTCTTCACTCCGCCACTCCTTCCATCAAGTTTGCCCAGAGTATGCCCCGACCGGTGCCACCAACTCCGGTACAGACGCGGACCTGTGGATAACTGGTTCCGGGTACGCCGTTCGCGAGCAGTAACCGCCGTACGCCGTCCACACGTCTCCGGCTGGGTTCTAGTAGAAACATGAAGCTCCCGGCACCTCCGACGGAGAAGTCGTTCCCGTCGCCGCTGCACCACCCGCGGGTGGCGACGGTCATCGGCCGCTGGCTCGCGGTCGCCGTGACGGTCTGCTTCCTGACCGGCCTCTACAGCCACTTCGCCCAGGACACCCCGAGTTGGCTGCCGATCCCCAGCCGTCCGTCCTCGCTGTACCGCGTGACTCAGGGACTGCACGTGCTGAGCGGGACCGTCGCGGTTCCGTTGCTGCTGGCGAAGTTGTGGACTGTCTACCCGAAGCTGTTCGCGAAGCCGCCGTGGCCGCCGAGCCGAAAGGCGCTCGCGACGCTGCTGGAGCGGGCGTCGATCCTGGTGCTGGTTTCGGCGATGGCACTCGAGCTGTTCATCGGCTTCATCAACACCCTGCAGTGGTACCCATGGCCGTTCCCGTTCCGGCAGACCCACTACGCGCTGGCGTGGATCATCATCGGTGCCCTGCTGGTCCACCTGGCCGTCAAGCTCCCGTTGATCCGCGCGAACTGGCGGCGTACGGCCGAGAAGGTGCCGGACTCTTTGCCGCCGGCAATCACCGGGCTCACCCGGCGCGGGCTGTTCCGGACAGTGGCCGGCGCCGCGACGCTCGTCGGCATCACGTCGGTCGGGCAGTCGGCCCCGGCGTTCGGTCCTGTCGCCGTCCTGGCGCCGCGGAAGCCGAACCTCGGGCCCCAAGGCCTGCCGGTGAACCGTACGGCGGAAGCCGCCGGCGTCAACGGAATCGACGACAACTGGCGCTTCATGATCACGGGACCGCAGCAGCTGTCCTACTCGCTGGACGAACTACGGGCGCTGCCGCAGAGCCGGTCCGAGCTGCCGATCGCCTGCGTCGAGGGCTGGAGCCAAGGCGCCCGCTGGGAAGGCATCCGGATCCGGGACCTGCTCGAACTGTCCGGAGCCCCGGCGCATTCGAGAGTTCGGGTCGTCTCGATGGAGAAGGGCGGGTTCTATGCGACAAGTGAGCTGCCACCGGATTTCGCCGCCGATCCGCTGACGCTGCTCGCGCTCCGGCTGAACGGCGGTGAGCTTGCGCTCGACCACGGGTTCCCGGCGCGAATCATCGCGCCCAATCGCCCCGGGGTCCTGCAGACCAAGTGGGTGCATCGACTGGAGGTCATCTCGTGAAGACCCGGATCGGTTTGGCCGTCGCCGGTGTCGGTGTCGGACTGTGGGGACTCTGGCTGCTGCTCAACGCCCTGGACCTACCAGCGCTGATCCGGCTGCCGATCTGGCTGGGCGGGGCCGTCGTGGCCGACGACTTCTTGCTGGTGCCACTGACCGTCGGCGTCGGCTGGCTCTTCGCTCGATGGTCGGCCGGGCCCGATCGGCACCGTACGGTCGGCCCGGTGCGGACGACCTTGCTGTACGTCGGGATCACCAGCCTGATCGCCGTACCGCTGTTACTGCGGCAGGGCAAAGGTTCGAACCCGACCGTGCTCGCCCGCGACTACCTCCGCGACTGGCTATTGCTAGAGGCAACGATCATCGTTGCCGGGATCGCCGGCTACTTCTTCACGTTGAGAAGGTCGCGGGCCTCGTCCGGGGACATCGGCGGGCGCTGAGCGAGCGTCGCCAGGGCGGCGGCGCGTTCCACCAGCTCGGCGTTGTGCGTGACCGGGTGGCCCTTCGCCAGCGTCAGCGTGTCCTCCATGCCGACGCGGAGGTTGCCGCCCTTCGACAGTGCGGCCAGCGCGACCGTCAACGACGTACGACCGATGCCGGTGGCGGACCAGGACGTGACGGCGTCGGGGAGCGCGTTGACCGCGGCGACGAGTGCGTCCGCCGTACCGGGCATGCCGCCGGGGACGCCCATCACCAGGTCGCAGTGCACGCGTCCGCCGTACGGCAGGCCGTACTTGTCGAGGAGCCGGTGCAGCGCGGCGACGTGGCCGAGGTCGAACAGCTCGAACTCGGGAACGACCTCGCGCTCCTGCGTGAGCTGGAACAGCTGCGTGACGAACGGCCACGGGTTCATGAACACGTCGTCGCCGAAGTTGACCGTGCCCATGGTCAGCGAGCAGGAGTCGGGTACGGCGTCCAGCACGCGGAGGCGATCCTCGTACGGATCGGTGACGGCACCGCCCGTCGAGAGCTGCACGATCAGCGCGGTGTTCTCCCGGACCGCCGCGACGGTCTCGGTCAGCCGGCCGAGGTCAAGCGTGGGCTTGTGCTCACCGTCGCGGATGTGGATGTGGATCATCGCCGCTCCCGCGGCCTCGCAGCGCTTCGCCGTCTCGACCAGCTCGTCGAGCGTGGTCGGCAACGCCGGACAGTCCGCCTTCGCGGTCTCGGCACCGGTGGGAGCAACAGTGATCAGTGTCGACGCCATGGACGAATCCTGCCAGATCGCATCTCGAAACGGATATTTGCCGGTCGGAGGGTCCGATGACCGGACGATCTCCCGCACGAGAAGATGTTGTCATGAGAGCCGTAGTACAGCGAGTCAGTCGGGCGTCGGTCACGGTGGACGGCGAGGTGGTCGGGGCGATCGACGGGCCCGGGCTGCTGGTCCTGCTCGGCGTCACCCACGACGACAGCCCCGAGAAGGCCGCCGCGCTGGCCGCGAAGATCTGGACCCTCCGCATCCTCCACGGCGAACGCTCCGCCGCCGACGAACAGGCCCCGATCCTCGCCATCAGCCAGTTCACGCTGTACGCCGACACTCGCAAGGGTCGCCGCCCCTCCTGGAACGCCGCCGCCCCCGGCCCGGTCTCCGAGCCGCTCTACAACTCCTTCTGCACCGCCCTCGAATCCCTAGGCGCCAAAGTAGAACGAGGCACCTTCGGAGCCCACATGAACGTCACCCTCACCAACGACGGCCCCGTGACCATCGTCCTCGACGCCTGAGCTCAACTTTGAGAAGCCATCGACCAAAAATCCGCTCCGGAAATGGTCGGTGGCTTCTCAAAGTTGGGCGCAAACAACCGGCCCCCGGATCCTTGCGGGATCCGGGGGCCGGGAGTTCTGGGTCGGTGAGGTTCGACTCAGAGCGTGTCTGCTGAGATCAGCTGACGACGCCGGCGGCCGAGTGCGCGACGACAACCTTGGTGTTCAGGCTGTAGACGTCGACGACCAGCGCGTTGACCTCGATGTAGCGCTTCTGCCGCATGACCTGGTTGAAGGTCAGGCGAGCGATACCCGGGATGTCCAGGGTCTTGTTCTCGCCGGTCGGGACGGCGTAGCTCTTGCCGCCGACCTTGATGGAAGCGATCGTCGAGGACGAGCTGACGCCGCCCTTGCCGTCCTTGGTCTTCCACGCCGAGGCCGAGGACTCGATGGCGCCGATGGACAGGCTTCCGACCTTCACGCCCGCGACGTGCGAGGTGAAGTTGATGTAGGACTTCTCCGTGCCGATGGCGCCGTTCTTGGTGGTGTAGACACCGCCGACGTAGGCGACCTTCGGGATGTTCAGCTCGCCGACCGCGACCCGGACCGTCTTGCCCTCAGTGCCCTGGCAGGTGGTCTGGAGCGACGTGGCGTCGGAGACGACCAGCTTGTCGGCCGTGGCCTTGGTGCCGTAGGCCGAACCGATCACCAGTGCGGTCGCCGGCTTGGAGATCTCCGCGCGGGTCTTCAGCACCGCGACGTCGACGCCCTGCGGGATGTACTGGTTCTTCACCGTCGCGTGCAGCACGACCGCCTGCGCGTACGAGTAGATGCCGGACGCGGTCTTCACGCCGCCGACGCGGTTCAGAACGATGTAGCCCAGGCCCGGTACGGCGACCTTGGTGTTCGGCTTGGGGTTCAGCAGCGACGGCACCGTGACCGCGCCGATCCGCACGCCCGCGAAGGTGGTGCTGCCGGTGTAGGACAGCTGGCCCTTCGAGTACTTCGACGTGGTGGTGGTCTTCACGCCGGTCAGCGTGAGCAGGTTGCCGACGCGGATGTCGGCGGCCACCGCGTTGCTGGTGACGCCGGTGCCGCTGGCGTTGTTGAAGCTGTGCGTGTCGGTCTTCACCGAGCGCGCGATCGCCTGCCCGTTCACGTTCGCCGTGGCGATGTCGTTCTTGTCAGCCTTGTTGGCGTCCGTGGTGCAACCGAACTTGCTGATCACCTGCGGGCCACTGTTCGCCAGCCCGGATTGAACGTCGGTCCCGTACGCGTAGCCGCTGTAGCCGAAAACCGGCGAGGCGGACGCGGAACCCGACGTCAGCGCAATCGTAGAAGCCACGCCGACTACCGCCGCAACTCCGACGGCGGCGAGCTTCTTGTATCCGATGCGGGGTCGCATTGACCCCTCCTCCCTGAGTGATGACGTGACCCGAAGTGCGGGTCAGGACACAGACACAACTCAGCCGACTGCGGTAGGTGACGAGCCGACCGCGCTCCGAGACCAAACCGTTACCTTGCCGCTCGTTCCACGAGATTTCGCGGTCCCAGCCGTAACCCGGCTGCGATGACCCGGAAATCCTTGACCGGTTGGCGATCCCGGCACCTGTCCGGGCATGCCGAAGGGCCCGGACGCGCAAGGTCCGGGCCCTTCGGTGCTTACTTCAGGGTGGGCCACCGTCGGGTGGGGGTGGCACCATCAGTAACGATCGACTGCTCAGACGGTGACGGCCACTTCCGCGACCTCGCCGTACTGCGCGACCACCTGACGGTCGACCGGGTCGGCCTTCGGGGCCAGCGTGCGCAGCGTCCAGCTGCCCGGCGCCGCGAAGAACCGGAAGTGTCCGGTCGCCGAGGTCGGGACCTCGGCCGTGAACTCACCAGTGGAGTCCAGCAGCCGCACGTACGCGCCGCCGACCGGCTCCTCGCCACGCAGCACCTGGCCCTGGATCACGGCCTCCTTGTCGACGTCCACGCCCTTGAGGTCGAGTCCGCCCTGCTTGGCTCCGCACATGTCAGGCCTCCCCGGGCTCGTCGCCGAGAGCAACGGGTACGCCGACCAGCGAACCCCACTCGGTCCAGGAACCGTCGTAGTTCTTCACGTTCTCCTGGCCGAGGATCTCGTGCAGCACGAACCAGGTGTGCGCCGAGCGCTCACCGATCCGGCAGTAGGCGATGGTGTCCTTGCCGAAGTCGACGCCGGCGTCGGCGTACAGCTGCTTGAGCTCGTCGTCGGCGCGGAACGTGCCGTCGTCGTTGGCCGCCTTGCTCCACGGGATGTTCGCCGCGGTCGGGATGTGACCCGCGCGCTGCGCCTGCTCCTGCGGAAGGTGCGCCGGCGCCAGCAGCCGCCCGGCGTACTCGTCTGGGCTCCGCACGTCGACGAGGTTCTTCACACCGATGGCCTCGTTGACCTCGTCACGGAAGGCGCGGATCGTCAGGTCCGGGTCCTTCGCCTTGTACTCCGTGGCTTCGCGCTTCACGACCTCGTCGGTCAGCTCGCGGCTGTCCAGCTCCCAGCGCTTGCGGCCGCCGTCGAGCAGCTTCACGTCACCGTGGCCGTAGAGCTTGAAGTACCAGTACGCGTACGCCGCGAACCAGTTGTTGTTGCCACCGTACAGCACGACCGTGTCCTCGTTCTTGACGCCGCGGTCGGACAGCAGCGCCTGGAACTGGTCCTTGTTGACGAAGTCCCGCCGGACCGGGTCCTGCAGGTCGTCCTTCCAGTCCAGCTTGATCGCTCCGGCGATATGGCCGGCGTCGTACGCCGAGACGTCTTCGTCGACCTCGATCAGGACGACACCGGCGTCGTTCTTGTGCTCTTCGACCCAGTCGGCCGAGACGAGCGCGGATTCCCTGCTCATGTGTGCTGCCTCTCAGTTGGTAGCGGTGGTTGGCGTACGAATGCGGTGGATCAGCAGATAGGCCTCGCAGCCGAGGCAGAGCCCGACGGCCGCGTTCACGAACGCGGCGACCAGGGCGAATCCGGTGGCGACCACTCCCAGGACGGTCACGCCGTTCAGGTACCCGACCAGACCGGCGACCGCGAAGACGAGGCCGACCAACTGGGCGAACCGCGGCGGGGCCGCGTCCTCCAGCTCCTTCGGCGGGCCCAGCCGGGGCCGGACCAGCCGCTTGAACAGCAACCCGTACGGCGACGCGCTCACGCCGAACGCGACCGAGATCGCGAACACCACGGCTTGCACCGCGAGCGGCCAGGGGTTGTTCAGTACGAGCGTCAGCGCCAGGACGACCGTGGTCACGCCGGCCGCGAACCGGAGACCGCGCGGATCGACCTGTTGTGCCGCCTGTTGTGCCGTCTGTTGTTCGGACATGACGACTCCCGGTGAAGGAGGATGTCGAGCCGGAACCCGCCCGGGTCTGCGGGAGGCGACGTACGCGGAACCGTGCTCAGCAACCGGTTCCGCAGCGCTCGGGACGCCGCCTGGTCAGCGGCGACGACACAGCGATGAGCGGACGCGGCAGTTGTCCACTGCCCGTCGCTTCGTCAGCCATGTCGTGTAAACCACGTCACGAGAGTACGGAACCTGGGCAGGCACGCCACCCGTGGTCCCATCACGTGAGACAACTGATCAAACTGTGGACTCCACGCCCTGGAGTCAGACGCGGACCACGTTGGTCGCGGCGATCTTGTCGTGCAGCGCCTGCTTCTTGTCGTCCCAGAGCGGCCAGAGGTAGTTGAGCAGCAGCGCGAGGGAGGCGAAGAGGCCGACGACCGGGATCGAGCTCGCCATGTTCAGCACCAGGACGAGGGCGGATCGTTTCGCGGCGGCACCGCGCGGCGGCTTGCCCGGCACGTCCCGCAGCCGGACCGCGATCCCGGTCGCCATCTTGCCGGGAGTGCGGCCCTTCGCGACCAGGAACAGGTACTCGTAGACGAACACGACCAGCGCCCCCAGCAGGGAGGCCGGGATGGCCCACTTGAACACCTCGGGCGGCATCGAGACCGGAGTCGAGCTACCGGCACGAGCGGCGTCCAGGACGTCCTCCACCCAGGAGTTCATCACCTTGCTGGACTGGTAATAGAAGTACCCGGTCAGCGGCAAGGCGATGAACCAGGCGATGATCGAGTCGATGATGCGCGCGAACACACGGCGCCACCAACCGGACAGCATCTGACCGTCCGGGGTCATGCCGGACCCCTGGTAGCCGAAACCCTGGCTGCTCTGCGGGTACGCCGGGTAGCCGCCCTGCTGCGGGGCCTGCTGGCCGAACTGCGACGGTGACTGACCCGGCGACTGAGCCGATCCGCCGCCGTACACCTGTCCGTGCTCCGCGGGCTGCCCGTACTTCGGGAGGTCCTGCGTCTTCGACTGGCCGAACTGCCCCTGGAACGGGGGTGGGCCCTCCTGCGGGCGACGCTGATCCGTCCAGGCGTTGCCGTCCCAGTACCGCTGCTGGGTCGGGTCCTCAGGGTCGTCGTACCAACCTGCTACTTGGGAGCTCACCGGGAGAGTCTTGCCTAAGTCCCGGTTCATTGGCCATCCGGTGACACCTACCGGACGCTGTCAGCTCGGCTGGCGGTCGATCGCGACGGCCAGCGCGGCGATCACGTCCGGCTTCCGCGGTGCTCCGCTGGCCCGCTTCACGACGGCTCCGGTGCTGTCGAGCACCAGCGTCGTCGGCGTACGCAGGATGTCGAGCCGGCGTACCAACTCCAGGTGGGACTCGGCGTCCAGCTCTACGTGACGTACGCCGTCGACCATGCCCTCGACCTCGGCCAGCGTCCGCCGCGTGACACGGCACGGCGCACAGAACGCCGACGAGAACTGCAGCAGCGTCGCCCGCTCGCCCAGCTCCCCACCCAGCTCGGCGGCCGTCACGCGCTCCACGTCGTCCTCACTCTTCCCGCGAAACCGCCCATCGACCCAGGCCTTGAGCACACTGAGCACCACGCCGGCCACTACCGCCGCTACGAGTACCCACAGCCCCAGGCTCACAACTACCCACGGTACGTCGCCCCGTTCACAGTTCAACCGCCCGTTTCACGTGCTGAGAAGCACCTGCGGATCCACAGCGAGGCGGTGGACCGAACGTCCGGTCGGCCAAGGCAGGCAGTCGTCGCCGTCGCCCGGGTACCGCGGGACCACATGCAGGTGGAGGTGGTCGACACTGCGGCCGGAGCCCGGCCCACTGGCGTTCAGCACGCACACACCCGTCGCCCCGAGCCTCGCCACCATCTTCTGCGCGATGCGCTGAGCCAGGTCCATCACCAGAGTCAGGTCACCCGGCTGCGCGTTCAGGAGACCTGCGGTGGTGTGACGCCGCGGCACAACCAGGGTGTGCCCCGGAGCGATCTCCTCACCGGGCAGCGGGAGAAACGCGACCGCTGAGTCCTCTTTGGCGATCCAGCGGGCCGAGTCGGCAGAGATCAGGCCGCAGAAGACACAGGCATCCATCTGGTGATTGTGCTCCGGTCTAATAGGTCCTGTGGAGAGTGGAGTGACTGTGCGGGCGGGGGTGGTGATTCCCGAGGCCGAGTTGGCGTGGCGGTTCTCACGGTCGAGCGGACCGGGCGGGCAGTCCGTGAACACCACCGACAGCCGGGTCGAGCTGAGCTTCGACGTGGCGGGTACGTCGGCGTTGAGCGACGTACTGAAGACCCGAGCGCTCGAGCGGCTCCAGTCGCGGCTGGTCGACGGGGTGGTGACGATCGCCGCGTCGGAGTACAAGTCGCAGTGGCGCAACCGCGAGGCCGCCCGGGAACGGCTGGCCGTGCTGATCCGGGAGGCGATCGCTCCGCCGCCCCGGAAGCGGCGGCCCACCAAGCCGAGCAAGGGGTCCGTACGGCGCCGGCTCGACAACAAGAAGCGCCGCGGCGAGACGAAGCGACTCCGCGGACGGCCGGACGACTGAGACGGCCCTACTGCTGGTTACGCTTGCCTGCGTGCAGGAAACGGGGAGCGGGGGGCAGGAGCCGGAGGAGCTTCCGGAGTTCCAGGATCTCAAGGTGCGTGGCCGCTCGGTGCGGACGTGGACGATCAGCGCCGCCGCCGTACTGCTGGTGATCTCGGCGGCCTTCGGCGGGCTGAAGAAGGCCGGTGACGAGACTCCGCAGGTGGACGCCGGTACCGCGATCGACGCCGGCCAGTTCGAGGTCACCGTCCAGCGGGTCGTCACCGTGAAGGACCTGAAGCCGCTGTTCACCCCGGACGACGGCGGGGTGCTGATCGCGGTGGTGACCAAGCTCAAGGTCACCGACGACACCGGCACGACACCGCCGTCGGACCTGATCCGGCTGATCGGCGTACCCGGGGTGCAGGACACCGACCCGCCGCTCGGCACCACGAACCTTCGCGACGCGACCATGGACCCGGTGCTCACCCCGGACGCCGCCGAGGACGTCGCGTACGTCTGGAAACTGCCGAAGGCGAGCCGGTTCCCGACCGAGGTCAAGCTGACCGTGCAGGGCTACAAGCACGAGGACGAGTCGATCCTCGACCACCACGAGAAGTGGCTGCCGGACAAGATCGCCGCCGAAAGCACAGTCGCGGTGAAGGCCAAATGAGCCGGAAGAAACTGCTCAACGTCGGGCTGACGCTCGCCGTACTGGTCGCGATCGTCGGCTTGTACCGATTCACGCCGACACAGCAGGACATCCAGCAGCCGACCTCCGTGAAGGGCATCGTCGGGCGCGCGGTGCACACGCCGCGCTTCGACCTGACCGTCGACGACGTACGGGTCGGGAAGAAGCTCCGGATCCCGCGTTCCACGCCGGACCGCGACTCGCTGACCGCCTTCGTGGTGATCGACGCCGGCGTCACCGCGAAACGGGAGCCGATGCACATCTTCGGCGTCAAGATCCGCTCCGCCGACGGCATCACGTACCTCGGCTCCAACCGCAGCGGCCTCGACCGCGTCGACCTGACCGGCACCGAGTTCGCGCCCGACATCTCGGTCCGCGGCTCGTTCGTTGTCGAGATGCCGGCCGACAAGGTGCCCGGGGCAACATTGCTGGTGACGGAGAAGTCGATCCTGAACGACCTCGAGCCGCAGGTCACCGTGCCACTCGGCGACGACGCTCCTCAGGTACAGGACGTCGTTGACCTGACCGCTGCGAGCGAAACATGAGTGGTGCGCGCCGGGCTCGCCGTGGGTGGTTCCGGAAGAACACGGCCGCGCTGGCGACGCTGGTAGTGGCGATCCCGCTCGCCGGCTGGTGGACCACGCGCAGCGACTACAAGTCCTGGTACAGCAACGAGCCGCGCGATCCCGTCACGGTGTCTGCGGGCGGTACGTCGTACAACGGAGCTACTTGGTACGCCGCCAGCGTCGAGGAGAACCCGCAGCCGTCGGAGAAGGGTCTCGATCAGGACGCGCTACCCGAAGGCACCACGCGGATCCGGGTGTACTTCCGGCTGCAGGTCGACGACCTGTCCGCGCTCGAAGGGCTCGGCGGCTGCCAGGTCCATCTGCGGGCGCCGGACGGCCGGATCTGGGACGAGACCAGGATCGCCGACGACTACCAGGATCGTCCGACCGGCTGCAGTGGCGGCTCCGACGACGAGCCGTCGAGCTGGCGTGGCGCCGCGGCGCAGTACTACCTGAAGCCGGTCGCCGGGAAGCCGTTCGAGACGGTCGCGGTGTTCGTCGTACCGTCGTCCGTCGCCGGCAGCGTGCAGCCGACGATCACGTGGGCTACGAAGCTGCCTCAGTACCTGGCATTCCCGAGGTAGCGGCGCTCAGGTCGGTGACACCGTGGTCGCCGGCCGACTGCTCGTGGACCGCGCGGGTCCGCGGGGTCAGGTAGCCGGCCAGGCCGCCGATCATCCGGTCGTAGGCCGCGGCGAGCAGGCTGACCTGCAGCATGATCTTCAGACCGTCGGTGACCAGGTTCAGCGGCTCGTCGACGACCTGCCAGAACTGCAGCGTGTGCGGTCCGAGGACCCACACCTTCAGGGCGATCCACACGCCGCTCGCGGCGAACGTGACGACCGCCCAGGCCAGGAAGTACCCGAGCATCGGCCGCAGACCGGAGCGGACCACCAGCCGGAACGCCTCCAGGACAGGAGTCCAGCGGTCCTTCCAGTCGGCCATCACCGAGTTCCCGGCGACGCGGACGATCCGCGGCGTCTGCTGCCAACGGTGCGTGATGCGGTCGAACCGCCACCGCGGTTTGTCGAGCTTCCGCACGACGCGGCCGTAGATGATCGCCGTCATGGTGATCCACATCAGCGGAAGCACCGCGGCGTCCCAGAGGTCGGCGATACCGGCGGTGAGGAACCCGGTGACCGCGTCCCAGACCTCACGGACCTGGTTGACGCCCAGCACATGGTCGAGCACCCAGGCGTATCCGTCGTGCAGCCACTGCCAGACCTGGCGCTCCTTCAGCCACGTCATCGGCGGCGGGATGACCGACGTGGCCTGGTACGCGACGACAAAGATCCACAACGCCTCGAGGTACGTGACGAACAGCTTGCGGACCGGGCCTTCCTTGTCCTTCCGCCACTTCTTGAACGCGAAGCGGAGCAGGTACGCCGTGACGCCCAGGCCGATGAACAACCAGGTGGACAGCGACTGCAGCCCCTCCGATGGCTGCGGAACCGTACCGCCGCCCAGGACGGTGGCCGCGGTCTCGTTGACCTTGTGGACGGCCAGTTGGTACTCGTAGTCGAGCGCCTCGTTCTGCAGGAACTTGTAAGCGGCGTAGAAAGCCAGGAACGGGAGGAGCGCCGCAGCGAGCGCATCGAGCGGCCTGTGTTCATGGCCGGGCTCTACACCGTCCGGGGCAAGCATGCCCTCGGCAACGGCCCTGCGGTGGAACGGCAGCTCTCCGCGGAGGACCAGGAACATCGTCACGTACATCGCCAGCGAGACGACTACGAGCAGCGCCAGTACAGCGATGCCGGCTGCCTCAGCTCTGGCGCCTGCCTGGACGGCTACCCACTGCAGGCCGCGGTGCGCCAGCTGGGCCACCAGAAACACCGCGAGAAGGCGCGGCCACGCCTTGCCGAACAGAACCCCCGCACGCCCCACCGTAGTGAGCAGCGTCCCCGACTCCATCGCCACGGCGACGAATGTACCTGGCGAGAAGTCCTAGCGCCTGTCCTTGTGCCTGGCCTTGCTCAGCCGCCGGCGAAGGGTGGTAGGGCGTCGACGAGGGCGCCCTGGGTGAGCGGGGTGCCCGGCTCGGCGCGTTCGCCGTCCAGGAGGAAGGTGCAGATCGACAGCACCCGTGCCAGCTCCGGCCGGTCGGCCGACACCGTCGTGACCAGGTCGCGGATCGAGCCCGCCTCGGCGGTCGCCGACGACTCCCCGGCGGCCGAGCGGGCGGCAGCGAAGTACCTGATGGTCACTTCCGGCATCTGGTCCGCGCCTCACTAATCGGTTAAGTCTCGGCTATTATGTCAGCTTGCTGTTAGACCCAGTGTGTCCCAGGCCCCCGGCAACGACGCCGCCGGGGCCTGCCGTGCACGAGGCCCGGATCGCAGCCACCGGATCCGACGATCAGCACAAGGAGACAGCGTGAGCACGTTGCTTCTGCTGACGAACGCCCTGCAGGCCTCCACCGAGGTCCTGCCGTCGCTCGCCCTGCTCCCCCACCAGATCCGGATCCTGCCGACCGAGGTCTCCGCGCTGGTCGACGCGCCGGACGCCGACGCCGTGCTGCTCGACGCCCGCCGCGACCTGGTCGCCGTCCGGAGCGCCTCCCGGCTGATCCGCACGACCGGTATCGACGTACCGCTGATCCTGGTCGTCACCGAGGGCGGCCTGACCGCGGTCAACGCCGACTGGGGTGCGGACGACGTACTGCTCGACACCGCCGGCCCGGCCGAGATCGAGGCCCGGCTGCGGCTCGTCATCGGCCGTCTCGCTGCGACCCGCAACGACGAGCCCGAGTCCACGCTGATCCGCAGCGGCGACGTCGTGATCGACGAGGCGTCGTACACCGCGAAGCTCAACGGCCGGGCGCTCGACCTGACGTACAAGGAGTTCGAGCTCTTCAAGTTCCTCGCGCAGCACCCGGGCCGGGTGTTCACCCGGGAGCAGTTGCTCCAGGAGGTCTGGGGCTACGACTACTTCGGCGGTACGCGGACGGTCGACGTGCACGTACGGCGTCTGCGCGCGAAGCTCGGCCCCGAGCACGAAGCCCTGATCGGCACCGTCCGGAACGTCGGCTACCGCTTCGTGGTCCCGCCGGCGCCCGCGTCGCGCGAGCCTGCCGAAGTGACGTCCTGAGGTTCTTGGCCTGAGGTTGCTGGTCAGAAGAAGAACTTCAGCAGGGTGAAGGCCAGTGCGGCCGCCGTGCCAAGGGCCGCTTTCCAGGACCCGATGCCCTGCCGGAACGCGGCCACGAACACTCCGATCGTGATGGGCACCAGCATCACCAGCAGGGTGACGCCGGCCGCGTGAACCCCGACGTGCGACTGCGCCGTCAGGATCAGCCCCACCACGAACGCCAACGTCAGCCCGAGCCAGCTGGTGATCTGCACCGGCCCGTCCGCGCTGCGATGCCCGCGATGCGAAGTCCTGGGAGCCCGCCGGTGCGAGGTCGGAGCAACGTGCGCCATCGCTCACCTTCCGTAAGTGCCTGAGTACGCAAGGTACCAGGATCACTGACCAGAAGAAAAAAGCCGGTACGCCGCCTGGGAGACGGCGTACCGGCTCTCGTTCAGTCCGCCGTTGCGGTCAGGAACCGACGGAGATGCGGTCGGTCGCGACCGGCGTGTACGGGTCGTGAGCGGTCAGGTAGTTGGCGAACGCATCGATGTCCAGCCCACCGAAGTACTTGTTGGTCGCGGTGGTGAACGCCGGGAAGCCGTCGCCGCCGTCCGACAGGAAGTTGTTCGTGACGATGCGGTACGTCGTACCGTCGACGAGCGGCTGCCCGCCGATCTTGATCGAGCCGGCCACCACCTTCGAGCCCGCCGCGGCGGCCGGGTTCCAGGTGTAGGTGATGCCCGCGACCTGGAGCACCTTGAACTTCGGCGCGTCCGGGCCGTTCAGTCCGGAGAACTGCTGCTCCAGCAGGGCCTTGATCTGCGTCCCGGTCATATCCATCGAGACCAGGAAGTTGTTGAACGGCTGCACGGTGAAGGCCTTCCCGAAGGTCACCTCACCGTTGTTCGACGCCAGGTCGGCGCGGATGCCGCCCGGGTTCATGAAGGCCACGACCGGGGTCTTCGCACCGGTCACGACGCTCGGGTCGGCCAGCTGCGCGTCGGCGATCAGGTTGCCCAGCGGCGACTCGAGCGAGTCGTCGGGCGTCCGCACCACCGACGGCGTGGTGAGGTGACCGATCACCTTGTTCTCGATCGGGGCGACGAGCTGCTTGTACTTCGCGATCAGGGCCGCGGTCTTCGGGTCCTGCACGACGTCCTGGGTGATGATCTGGTTGTTCGCCAGCGTGTTCACCCGGTCGACGTCGCCGGTCGCGTTGTCGATGCTCAACCGGACGTCGGTCACGAGCCGGCCGAACGACGAGGCGCTGGTGACGAGCCGCGGGTTGTTGTCCTTGTCCGGCAGGGAGCAGTTGTAGCCCTGGTGGGTGTGGCCGGAGATGATCGCGTCGATCTCCGGGTCCAGGCCGGCGTTGATGTCGACGATCGGGCCGGAGATGCCCGGGCAGCTGTTGTACGCCTTGGCATCGACCGGGAAGCCGCCCTCGTGCAGCAGCACGACGATCGACTCCACGCCCTTCTTCTTCAGCACCGGGACCAGCGCGTTCGCGGTCTCGACCTCGTCCTTGAAGGTCAGCCCCTCGACGCCGGACTTGGTCACGATGTTCGGCGTGTTCTCCAGCGTCATACCGATGAAGCCGACCTTCTTGCCGTCCTTGAAGGTCTTGATCGTGTACGGCGCGAACAGCGTCTTGCGGGTGTTCTCGAAGAACACGTTCGCGGAGAGGTACTTGAACTTCGCGCCCTCGAACGGGTGCGCCGCGTCCGGGCAGGAGTTCTGGTTGTTCGCCCCGTCGCCGTCCGGCAGGCAGCCGCCGGTCTGCATCCGGAGCAGCTCGTGCCAGCCCTCGTCGAACTCGTGGTTGCCCACCGACGCAGCCTCGAGTCCCATCCCGTTCAGCGCTTCGATCGTCGGCTCGTCGTGGAACGCGGCCGACAGCAGCGGCGAGGCGCCGATCAGGTCACCGGCGGCGACCGTCACCGAGTCCTCCCCCTTCGCCTCCGCGGCCGCCCGGAGCTGCTTCAGATGGGTGGCAAGGTACGCCGCGCCGCCCGCCGGGATGCCGTTGATGTTGCCGCTGGACCCCGTCGCGGGCTCCAGGTTGCCGTGGAAGTCGTTGATCGCGAGCAGCTGGATCTGGCTGTGCGTCGGCTTCGGCTTGCTCGCCTGCGTCGCGTCCTGGGTCGCGGCTCCTGCCTGGCTCACGGATCCCCCCGCGGCCAACGCGAGCGCCACGGCCGTCCCGGCGGCGAGCAGTCCGACCGCCCGCCGTCCCCCCAACCGTGCCCTGCCTCGTGCTGTGATGGCCATATCTACTCCATCTACTCCGTCGTCTCGGTCACCGCTGTTTGCGGTGCCGCGAAATCCTCCGCGGTTCCGGGAAAGTTACCCGTGACGACGCGCCCTCGCCAGGACCTGAGCATGAACTGAACCGGACCTTTTACGGTATTCAGGTGACCCTCGAAGCCGTACCCTCACCGTTGCCCTCGGCCACTGCCGCCGCCGTCACGGAACTCGCCCGCGCCGCAGCACACAGCGACGGCGTCAACCCGCTCTCCGAACGCACCCTCCTGCACCTCGACGGCGAACACCCCGGCGACGTCCACGTCCTCGCCTACGAAGGCGATCCGGGCACCATCGAGGTCAGCGGCCTGCAGAGCGCCCGCAACCTGGTCGGGTACGGCGCACTGTCCCCCGACGGCTCCGCCGAACTCTTCGTCGCCCCGCCCGCCCGCCGCCAAGGCTTCGGTACGGCGCTCCTCCGCATGCTCCTCGACCACGGTGGTGCCCGTACTCGTGTCTGGGCCCATGGCCGCCGCCCCGGCTCCGACGAACTGGCCCACCGCCTCAACCTCGAAGTCACCCGGGAGCTCTACTTCCTCCGCCGTACCAGGGCTGACCTGCCAGAACCCGTCTGGCCCGACGGCATCGACGTACGGACGTTCGTCCCCGGTCAGGACGACGCCGCCTGGCTGAAGGTCAACGCGGCCGCCTTCGCCGACCACCCCGAGCAGGGCAGCTGGACGGCCGCCGACCTGGCAGAGCGCCTCCAGCAACCGTGGTTCGACCCCAACGGCTTCTTCCTCGCCGTCGACTCCACCACCGGCGCGATCGCCGGCTTCCACTGGACCAAGGTCGAAGACGGCATAGGCGAGGTGTACGTAGTAGGCGTCTCCCCCACCCACCAGGGCCAAGGCCTAGGCAAGGCCCTAACCCTCCAAGGCCTCCACCACCTCCAAACCACCCGCAACCTGGACGAAGTCGTCCTCTACGTAGACGGCACCAACACCGCAGCCAGAGCCCTCTACAACGCCCTCAACTTCGAGACCGCCGCCCTGGACGTCCAATACGCCCCCGCCTGACCCCCTGTGAACGACGTCACAACGAAGTCACCCACTCACTCCACGTCATAAACCCGACCCACCCCCGTCCCACCACCAACCAGGAGCCGCCCGAGCCTCTAACCCCCCAGCCGGACGGCTCCTGGCCCCACCCCCGTTATCCACAACCGCATCTTTTGACATCGAACCCAGCCCCACCCCGCCGTTACGATCGTGTCGACTACGGAGGGCTGACACACGTGACACACCGCAACAGGCCAACGCTCAAACTCCTGGCCTGCCTAGCCACCACCACACTCTTAACTTCCTGCGGCCAGGGAAGCCCCGAGGCAGGCCACCCCAACACGGCCCCACCACAGACGTCCTCGGCTGGCACGGCTCCCTCGCAAACCACGTCGGTTACACAGGCAAGCACCCCAGCAAGTACCGTTCCGCCGTCCCCGCCGATACGGCCGACAACAGCGAACGGACTCTCGTTAGCGGCTGCGGAAGAGTTCATCCGTCATTACATCGACCTGATGAACTATGCGTCTCAGACTGGTAATGCAGCGCCACTACTCGCCGCGAGCGATGCTGGCTGCGTGGGCTGCAAGCAATATGCGGGCTTCGCGACGAAGGTCAACGCCGCGAATGGTGGCCTTAGCGGGGACTATCTGGAGCGAGTAGCCGAGGTCAGCGAATTGATTCGCGGAAACGGTGGCCGTCTGCGTGGCTCGGCGGCTGTCACGGTCGGTGTGTACACGACGAAAGATTCGCCATCGGCTGTTCCTGCGACCAGCAAGGCGGCCAAATATACGGAGCAGGTAGCACTTTCTCCGAGCAAGGGGAACTGGGTCATGTTTGAGATCGAGCTCCAAGATCGCCGCTGATGCGTAAGACAAGCGTTCTACTCGTGGGCGTCCTGGCTGCGCCGATGCTCCTGATCGGAAACGCAGCGCACGCAACGCTGGAACGGCCACCCGGCCTCGTTGTCGCCGTTTCAGCTCCGCAACCAACTAAGCCGAAACCGACGAAGAAGGCGCCTAAAGCCACGGCGTCGACGGAGCGGGACCGACTGCGCATCGCAGCCGCGGAGCGGGAGCAACGATCACGGCTCGGTAGTGTTCTGCCAAAACCCGGAGCTACGACGCCGACGTCTACGACAACGCACAAGAGGCCGCAGAAGGAAGACCGGCGTGGACCTGACGCACGACGCGACCTCCGAATGAACGCCGGCATGTGCAAACCCTGGGATATGCGAGGAAAAGTCGAGGGGCCCAACGTCTGCACCCCCGACAAACCGGACGACACAAAGACGACGAAACGGGTGTTGCCGCGCTTGGTAGTACTGCCGCGGCCCCAGGATGTCAGGTGGGAGGAGGTTCGGTCGGAGACGAAGGACCTGACCTTTCCAGGGCTCTCGGTGAAGGTGCAGCCTAATGGGCGGACTCTGGTGAATCTGGACACCATCGTCTACACCGACGAGAACAAGGTCTCGACCGCGACCGTCACCCTGCTCGGATTCCCCGTGGTTGTCCAGGCAACGCCGGTCAGTTACACCTGGAACTTCGGTGACGGTAGCCCGGCGCTCACCACGAGCACGCCCGGCAAGCCGTACCCGTCGAAGGAGATCACCCATAAGTACCTGAAACGTGGTGCCGTTGGGCTCACCTTGACGACCGGTTACGCAGCGCGTTTCAACGTTGCCGGCACCGGTTGGCAGTACGTCGACGGCACCATTCCCGTCACTGGCCCAACCACTCCGCTGCAGGTCCGGGAGGCGGTGCCTGTCCTCGTAGACCCCGACCGCTGACCACGGGCCCTCTCGACAGACTTCGCCTCCCAGAGTCCGGACGGCGGTTCCCGACGGGCCGAGGGGGGCGGGTGGTTGGGGAGGGTTTCTGTCCGATTTGGGCAGGAAAACCTCCCCAGCTCGGCTCAGGAAGCGGGCGGGCGGTTGTCCGCGGGTGGTTAGTGGAGGGCTTCCTTTAGGTGGTTTGTGAGGTGGGTGTGGGCTTGGCGGGTGGTGCCGGGGACGGTTAGTAGGTTGGTGTGGCCGTGGGGGAGGGTGGGGTGGTGGGCGTGGGTCAGGTCGTTGCCGGCCGCGGTTAGGGCGGTGGCGTATTCGAGGCCTTCGTCTCGGAGGGGGTCGAAGCCGGCGGTGGTGAGGTAGGTGGGTGGGAGGCCGGTGAGGTCTTCGGCTCGGAGGGGCGAGACGATCGGGTCGGGGCGGAGAGTGGGGTCGGGGGTGTAGAGGTCGCGGTACCAGATGATGTCCTCCTCGGTGAGGATGAAGCCCTCGGAGAACAGGTCTCGGCTGGGGCGGCGCGCGACCAGGTCGACGGCCGGGTAGAGAAGGACCTGGAGCGCCGGCTGTGGGAGGCCGCGGCGCACCGTCTGCTGGGCGACGACGGCGGCCAGGTTGCCGCCTGCGCTGTCACCGCCGACGGCGACCAGACCGGGATCCGCGCCCAGGTCCTCGGCGTGGTCGACGGCCCAGGTGAACGCGGCGATCGCGTCCTCAGCGGCGGTCGGGGCGGGGGCTTCGGGGGCGAGGCGGTAGTCGACGGAGAGCACCCGTACGCCGGCGTCGGCGGCGATCGAGCGGCACAGCGCGTCGTGGGTACCGAGGTCGCCGACCACCCAGCCGCCCCCGTGGAGGTACACCAGCAGCCCACGGCCTGCGTCGCCACGGGGGATGTAGAGGCGGGCCTCCAGTTGGCCCGCGGCGCCGCGGACGGTCAGGTCGGTGACCCGGAGCAGGTCGGCGGGGGTGCCGGTGATCAGCTTGCAGAGGTTGCGGAAGCGCGTCCGGGCGGTCGCCGCGTCGGTCTTGGTTGTGCGTGGCAACAGGTTGTCGATGCGCAGGAGCAGCTGTACGTCGGGGTCCAGGGTGTTGCCGTCGATCTGGATCGGGGCGCCGGCCAGCCGTCGGCGGACAGCGGCGGGCAGCGCGTACACCGGAGTGAGGGCGTTCGCTTGTACGGCGGCCACCGTGTCACGCAGTACCGAGTCCAGTCGTAGGTTCACAAGGTGTGACGCTAGCAACCAGGTAGCAACCAGGTGTTGAAAACTGTCCCCGGAACCGGTCGACGGACATCGAAAAGGTCACATCCGGCAACGCGCGGACGGCTACCCGTTGTTAACCAAAGGATGGGATGCTGAGCGGTGTGGCTGGAGACTTGCTGGCATCGCACAACAGGGAGTACGACGTTGAACCGCCGTACGACATCAGTGCGGTCGGTGACCTCCCCGCGGACCGGTTCTCCGACCGGGAACTGAGCTGGCTCGCGTTCAACCAGCGGGTCCTGGAGCTCGCCGAGAACGACGGGATCCCGCTGCTCGAGCGGGCCAAGTTCCTCGCCATCTTCGCCAGCAACCTGGACGAGTTCTACATGGTCCGGATCGCGGGTCTGAAGCGCCGGATCGCGGCCGGGGTCGCGGTGAAGGCGGCCAGCGGCCTGCTCCCCCGCGAGGTTCTCGACCGCAGCCTGGCGAGGAGCCGGGAGCTGATGGACCGGCAGGCGGAGACGTGGCGGAAGTCGGTGCAGCCGGCGCTGACCGAGCAGGGCATCGACATCCTGCGCTGGGACGAGCTGGAGCACAGCGAGCGCGAGGACATGACCCGGTTCTTCCGGGAGCGCGTGTTCCCGGTGCTGACGCCGCTGGCGGTCGACCCGTCCCACCCGTTCCCGTACATCTCCGGCTTGAGCCTGAATCTCGCGGTCGTGGTCCGCAACCCGGACACCGGCGGTGAGCACTTCGCCCGGGTGAAGGTGCCGCCGCTGCTGCCGCGCTTCGTGAACGTCGCCGAGGGCCGGTTCGTGCCGCTCGAGGACGTGATCGCCACCCACCTCGGCCAGCTGTTCCCGGGGATGGAGGTCACCCAGCACCACACGTTCCGGGTGACACGCAACGAGGACCTCGAGGTCGAGGAGGACGACGCCGAGAACCTGCTGGCCGCGCTCGAGAAGGAGCTGCTGCGCCGCCGGTTCGGTCCGCCGGTCCGGCTCGAGGTGGAGGAGTCGATCGATCCGCAGGTGAAGGCGCTGCTGCTGTCCGAGCTGGGCGTCACCGAGGCGGAGGTGTTCGAGCTCCCGGGCCCGCTGGACCTGCGTGGCCTGTTCACCATCGCCGGCCTGGACCGGGCCGAGCTGAAGTACCCGGCGTTCGTGCCGTCGACGCATCCGCATCTGGCCGAGGTGGAGACCTCCAACCCAGCGGACATGTTCCACGCGCTCAAGCAGCGCGACGTGCTCGTCCACCACCCGTACGACTCGTTCTCCACCAGCGTCCAGCGCTTCATCGAGCAGGCCGCCGCGGACCCGCACGTCCTGGCGATCAAGCAGACGCTCTACCGGACCAGTGGTGACTCCCCGATCGTCGACGCGCTCATCGACGCCGCCGAGGCCGGCAAGCAGGTGCTGGTCCTCGTAGAGATCCAGGCGCGCTTCGACGAGCAGGCGAACATCAAGTGGGCTCGTCAGCTCGAGCATGCCGGCTGCCACGTGGTGTACGGCGTGATCGGCCTCAAGACGCACTGCAAGCTGTCGCTGGTCGTCCGTGACGAGCCGGACGGTCTGCGCCGGTACGCGCACATCGGCACCGGCAACTACCACCCGAAGACGGCCCGGCTCTACGAAGACCTGGGTCTGCTGACCAGCGACAAGGTGGTCACCGAGGACGTCGCGCTTCTCTTCAACCACCTGTCCGGCTTCGGTCGCAGCGCCGGCTACCGGCGGATCCTGGTGGCTCCTCAGTCGGTACGGCGGGGGCTCCTCGAGCGGATCGACCGCGAGGTGCAGCACCACCACGCCGGCCGCCCGGCGCGGATCCGGATCAAGGTGAACAGCCTGGTGGACGAGGCCCTGTGCGACGCGCTCTACCGGGCCTCACAGGCCGGCGTACCCGTCGACTTGTGGATCCGGGGCATCTGCACGATCCGGCCCGGCGTACCCGGTCTGTCGGAGAACATCCAGGTCCGTAGCATCCTGGGCCGGTTCCTCGAGCACAGCCGGGTGTTCCTGTTCGAGAACGGCGGTGAGCCGGAAGTATGGATCGGCTCGGCCGACCTGATGCACCGCAACCTGGACCGCCGGGTGGAGGTGCTGGTGCAGTTGAAGCAGCAGGACCACGTCAACGAGCTCGGCGAGATGTTCGACCTGGCGCTGGACGACGGCACCGGCTCCTGGTGGCTGCAGTCGGACGACACGTGGCAGGCCCGCCTCAGTGGGCCGGACGGTGAGCCGCTGCGGGACATGCAGGAGCGGCTGATCGCAACCCGCGGGCGGCGGCGGGCGTCCGAACCGATCGGTTAGCCACGTCTTAGGGTGATTCCATGACTAACCCGGCGACGGTTATCGCCGCGGGTGGTGTCGTGTGGCGAGAGCGCCGCGGCACCCGGCAGGTGCTGCTGGTGCACCGTCCCCGGTACGACGACTGGTCCCTCCCGAAGGGCAAGCTCAACGCGCAGGAGCACGTGCTGCTCGGTGCGCGCCGGGAGATCGAGGAGGAGACCGGACTGCAGGTCACCCTCGGCCCCCCGCTCGGCGTGCAGCGGTACCCGATCCGCAAGAACGGCGGGACTGCCCAGAAGCTGGTGCACTACTGGTCCGCCGTACCTGTCAGTGACAGCGACTTCGAGCCGAACGACGAGGTGGACCAGGTCAGTTGGCTCCCGGTCGACAAGGCCCGCGGCAAGCTCAGCTACCCGCGTGACGTGGACATCCTGGACGCACTCGACCAGGCGGTGTCTGTTGTAGCCACTGTCGTCGTGGTGCGGCACGCGGAGGCTCTGAAGCGGAAGGACTGGGACGGCAAGGACACCCTCCGTCCGCTAACCAGCGACGGTACGGCGGTCGCGCAGCGAATGACCGGCGTACTGGCCGCACTGGGCGCCAACCGGATCATCAGCAGCGACGCGGAACGGTGTGCCGCGACAGTCGCGCCGTACGCCGCCTTGCTGGACCGACGCATCCACCTGTGGCCGGAGATCTCCGAACGCGGGTACGACGCCGACCCGGACGGACTGCGCGGTCTGGCCGGGCGGGTGTGGAAACCGGGCAAGGTGACGGTCGTCTGCTCGCACCGGCCGGTCCTGCCGGCCCTCGCGCGCGAGCTCGGCCTGAAGGTCGGCAAGTTCTCCCCAGGTGCGTTTCTGGTCGCGCATCGGCTGGCCGACGGCCGGCTGGTGCACGAGCGCTTCGGTGCCCCGTGAGGCATCGGGTAGCCGCCGCGACACGGCTCGGTGACGATCCAGGCACAGCCGACGGGGTACCCGGGTGACACTGGAGGCGACGGGTATGTTCCTACCCGAGGAACCGGCGCCCCACCGGGTGCCGGTCTGAGGAGAGGTTCGGGGCGCACCATGACGATGATGCGAGAACTGACACTGATCGGGATCCGGATGGAATCGCCCAACCGGGCCCCGGTGATGATGCTGCGGGAGACCGAGGGCTACCGCTACCTGCCGATCTCGATCGGCTCGGTCGAGGCCACAGCGATCGCCTACGAGGAGCAGGGCCTGCGCCCGTCGCGGCCGCTCACCCACGACCTGATGCGCGACCTGATCGAGGCGTTCGGCGTGCACATCGAAGCCGTCGAGATCGTCGAGCTGCGCGACGCCGTGTTCTATGCCGAACTCGTGCTGGCCAACGGCGCCCGGGTCTCGGCCCGACCGAGCGACTCGGTCGCGCTCGCGGTCCGTCTCGGTACGCCGATCCGCTGCACCGAAGAGGTACTGCGAGAAGCCGGCGTCGCGACCCCCGAGGAGGAACAGGCCGAACTGGAACGCTTCCGGCAGTTCCTCGACGGCGTCGCCCCGGAGGACTTCTCCAGCTGACGTTACCGAAACGTGAGCAAGCAGCCGTTGAGATCGACGGAGAGTGACGGCTCTTAACTCAGTTCATCTAATGGCTGCCTGTCGGCACGCCAGCCGTCGCGCACGCTACCGGAACCGTTCACCGCTCGTTCACCAGCGACGGACCGGTCGGTCACCTGATCTCCCTACCGTCTGTGGAAGTTCAGAAGTCTGATTCCCGCAGAAGGGCAACACTCTCGTGTCCGTCAATCGCCTGTTCCGCGTCGGCTCCGTCGCCGTGGCCTCCCTCGGCGTCCTCGCCCTGAGCGCCTGTGGCAGTGACCCCGAGCCGGCCGGTTCGTCGAGCCCCGACTCCTCGACGTCGTCGGCCGGCGCCGAGTGCCCGAAGGGCACTCTGAACGCCGAAGGTTCCTCGGCGCAGAAGAACGCCATCGAGGAAGTCATCAGCAAGTACAACGAGAAGTGCGCCGACGTCACGGTGAACTACAACCCGACCGGCTCCGGCGCGGGGATCAAGCAGTTCAACGCGGGCCAGGTCGACTTCGCGGGCTCCGACTCGGCCCTGAAGACCGAGCCGAAGGACGGCGCCCCGGCCGAGAGCGAGGCGGCCGCGAAGCGCTGCCAGGCCAACCCGGCACTCAACCTGCCGATGGTGATCGGCCCGATCGCGATCGCCTACAACCTCGACGGCGTCAGCAAGCTGGTCCTCGACGGCCCGACCGCCGCGAAGATCTTCGCCGGCACGATCAAGACCTGGAACGACCCGGCGATCGCCAAGCTGAACGCGGGCGTCACGTTGCCGTCGGCACCGATCTCGGTGTTCTTCCGCTCCGACGAGTCCGGAACCACCGAGAACTTCACCAAGTATCTGAAGGCCGCGGGCGGTGGCGCGTGGACCAAGGAGCCGGCGAAGAAGTGGGCCGGCACGGGTGCCGGCAAGGAGAAGTCCGCCGGCGTCGCCGAGGGCGTGAAGAGCACCAAGAACGCGATCACGTACGTCGAGTGGTCCTACGCCGTCGACAACAAGCTGGGTGTCGCTCAGATCGACGCCGGCGCCGGACCTGTCGAGCTGTCGGCCGACTCCGCCGGTAAGGCCCTGGCCGCCGCGAAGGTCACCGGCACCGGCAACGACCTGGCCATGAAGCTGGACTACGCGACCAAGGCCCCGGGTGCGTACCCGATCATCCTGGTCACCTACGAGATCGCCTGCAGCAAGGGCCTCCCGGCCGAGAAGACCGCACTGGTGAAGAGCTTCCTGAGCTACTTCGTCAGCAAGGACGGCCAGGCGTCGCTGACCGACCTGAACTACGCGCCGCTCCCGGCCGAGATCCAGACCAAGGTCGAGGCCGCCATCCAGGCGATCAGCTGATCGAGACGCAGTACTGATGCGAGCCCCGGCCGATCCGAGTCATCGGAGCACGCCGGGGCTCGCCTCGTCAGTCAGACCCAGACGTGACATCACGACTCAGGCGCTTGGAGCAGCATCGAAATGAGTAGTCCAGACGGCACGGCACCGCCCGACCGGCCGGACGGCACCGCCGCCGAAGAACCGAAGATCGAGGATCTGGTTCACGAGGACGCCGGACCGACCCCGCGGTTCGGCGGCCTGGCCGCGGAACACGCCGAGCACGAAGCGGCACAAGCCGACGCCGAGGTGATGACCGAGTCCGGTGTCGAGGCCGCGGGTACGACGACCGCGACCGTGACCCCGACGGAGACCGGCGGCAAGCTCGAGCTCGGCCCGGTCGGGCACCTCGGCGACCGGCTGTTCGGCGGGCTCGCCCGCGGCTCCGGCGGCCTGGTGGTCCTGATCGTCGCCTTCGTCGGCATCTTCCTGCTGGCGCTGGCGATCCCGGCGCTGATCGATGACAAGAGCAACTTCTTGTTCTCCCGGATCTGGGAGCCGGGCGGCGACCAGCCGCGATTCGGCATCGCGGCGCTGTTCTACACCACCGTGATCAGCTCGATCATCGCGATGCTGATCGCGGTCCCGATCGCGATCGGCGTCGCGCTGTTCGTCACGTACTACGCCCCGAAACGACTGGCCGCACCGGTCGCGCACGCGGTCGACCTGCTGGCCGCCGTACCGTCGATCATCTACGGCCTGTGGGGCATCCTGTTCTTCGCGCCGATCCTGCGCCCCGTGATCAACGGCCTGTCCACGGCGCTCGGCTGGATCCCCTTGTTCGAGAAGCCGCCGGGCGACAACGTCGGCGTGGTCTTCACCGCGTCGGTGGTGCTGGCGATCATGATCCTTCCGGTGGTCACCGCGATCAGCCGGGAGATCTTCGCGCAGACGCCGATCGCGCACCGCGAAGGCGCGCTGGCGCTCGGCGCGACCCGCTGGGAGATGATCCGGTTGTCGGTGCTGCCGTACGGGCGTTCCGGTGTGGTCAGCGCCTCGATGCTCGGCCTCGGCCGGGCGCTCGGTGAAACCGTCGCCGTACTGATCATCCTGTCGGTGCCGAACGGCACCGACCCGTGGAACTCGTCGATCTTCGCCGGCGGCGAGACGTTCGCGTCGAAGATCGCCAACAACGCCGCCGAGTTCGACTCGCCGGAGAAGACCGGCGCGTACATCGCGGCCGGCCTGGTGCTGTTCGTCGTCACGTTCCTGGTCAACTCCGCGGCCCGGATCATCGTCGACCGCAGCGCCCCCGGCACCAAGCGCCCCCGCCGCAACCGCCGTGCCGGCGCCGCCACCGAAGGAGCCGCAGCATGAGTGTCGTGGCAGAGAACAAGCCGGCGTACGACGGGAAAGTCCTGGACCTGACCGGGAAGTCGGGCGCCCGGGCCTTCAAGAACACGCTGGCCACCGTGCTGATCGTGCTGGCCTTCGCGGTCGCGATGATCCCGCTGCTGTGGATCCTGTGGACCGTGGTCAGCAAGGGTTATCACCTGCTGCTGAGCGCGGACTGGTGGAGCCAGTCGCAGCGTGGCATCACGGTCCGGCGGGCCGGCGGCGGCGCGTACCACGCGATCATGGGCACGCTGATCATGGCCCTGATCACCGCCGTGATCGCGGTCCCGATCGCGATTCTCGGCGCGGTCTACCTGGTCGAGTACGGCAAGGGCACGCGAGCCGCCAAGGTCGTGAGCTTCATGATCGACATCCTCACCGGTGTCCCGTCGATCGTCGCCGCGTTGTTCGTCTACGCGGTCTGGATCACCGTGTTCGGCTTCAACCGCGTGGGTTTCGCGGTGTCGTTGTCGCTGGTGCTGCTGATGCTTCCCGTCGTACTGCGGTCCACCGAGGAGATGCTGAAACTCGTGCCGGACGAGTTGCGCGAGGCGTCGTACGCGCTCGGCGTACCGAAGTGGAAGACGATCCTGAAGGTCGTCGTACCGACGGCGTTCGGCGGCATCATCACCGGCGTGATGCTCGGTCTGGCCCGGGTGATGGGTGAAACCGCGCCGTTGCTGATCCTGGTCGGCTACTCCAAGAACATCAACCTGAACCCGTTCAACGGCTTCATGGGCGCGCTGCCGACGATGATCAACCAGGACCGCACCGAGTTGGCGTTGCCGAACGCCGCGGACCGGGTCTGGGCGGCGGCGCTCACCCTGATCCTGCTGGTCCTTGCCCTCAACCTGCTGGCCCGGCTGATCGCCCGGTTCAGCGCCATCAAGTCGAAATAGTCGAGAGGTTCTGAGTCGATATGGCTAAGCGCATCGAGGTCAGCGGCCTCAACGTCTACTACGGCGACTTCAAGGCCGTCGAGGACGTGTCGATGACGGTCGAGCCCCGCTCGGTCACCGCGTTCATCGGCCCGTCCGGCTGCGGCAAGTCCACGTTCCTGCGCACCTTGAACCGGATGCACGAGGTGATCCCCGGCGCCCGCGTCGAGGGCAAGGTGATGCTGGACCAGCAGGACCTGTACGGCGCGGGCATCGACCCGGTCGCGGTACGGCGGGTTGTCGGCATGGTGTTCCAGCGGCCGAACCCGTTCCCGACGATGTCGATCTTCGACAATGTTGCCTCCGGCCTGAAGCTGAACGGCGTCAAGGACCGCAAGAGGCTCACCGAGGTCGTCGAGTCGTCGCTCAAGGGCGCGAACCTCTGGAACGAGGTGAAGGACCGGCTCGACAAGCCGGGCGCGGGTCTGTCCGGTGGCCAGCAGCAACGACTCTGCATCGCCCGGGCGATCGCGGTCGAGCCCGAGGTGATCCTGATGGACGAGCCCTGTTCGGCCCTCGACCCGATCTCCACGCTGGCGATCGAGGACCTGATCGAGAAGCTCAAGGACCGTTTCACTGTCGTGATCGTCACGCACAACATGCAGCAGGCGGCGCGCGTTTCGGACCAGACTGCCTTCTTCAACCTGGCCGCGACCGGCAAGCCCGGCCGGCTGATCGAGATGGCCCCGACCAAGCAGATCTTCTCCAACCCGGCCGAAAAGGCGACCGAGGACTACATCACCGGCCGCTTCGGCTAGGTCCTGTCTGCTCCGTCGTACAAGTTATCCACAGCTGCGGGCCGGCGAATCGCCGGTCCGCGGCTGTATTTGATGTCAATTGGTGCAACTGTCCACAGATCGGGCGTTTCGCGTCTGCCATGCCCACCGCTGTGGCCCTCCGACCGCTAGCCTTTGCCCAGTAAACGCGGGTGAACTGTGACGAAAGGACCATCGTGAGCGACCAGAACGTACCCCCGGGCACCGGACCGGAGGACGGCCGGAACCAGGGACCGGGCGCGCCGGGTGGGCAGCCGTCCTATGGACAGGGCGCCCAAGGCCCCGGACAGAACCCGTACGGCACCCCGGGTGCGACCCCGCCGGGCCAGCCCGGCCAGCCGGGTTACGGCGCTCCGGGTCAGTACGGCCAGCAGCCGGGCGGTCAGCCTGGTCAGCCTGGCTACGGCCAGCAGCCCGGTCAGCCGGGTTACGGCCAGCCGCAGTACGGCCAGCAGCCGGGCCAGCCCGGTTACGGCCAGCCGCAGTACGGCCAGCAGCCGGGCCAGCCCAGCTACGGCCAGCCCGGCGGCTACCCGCAGGGTCCCGAGTACGGCCAGGTAGCGCAGGCCCAGAGCGGCCTCGTACAGATCCCGGGCATGGGCACCGTGAAGGTGGCGACGATCGGATCGCGTGCGCTCGCACGCATCATCGACAGCATCATCCTGTACGCGATCGTCGGCATCCTGTACTTCATCTTCATCGGCGGTACCGCTGCGGCCACCAACGACGGGACCGTCTCCGACGGCGAGACCGCCGGCATCCTCGGCGGGTTCTTCGCCTTCCTCGGCATCTCGGTACTGATCACGGTGCTGTACGAGTTGCTGCTGACGGCGTTCAAGGGCCAGACGGTCGGCAAGATGGTCATGGGCATCAAGGTCGTTCGCTCCGCGGACGGTCAGGTCCCTGGCTTCGGTCCGGCCTTCATGCGCTGGCTGCTGCCGATGATCGGCTCGTTCCTGTGCTACATCGGTGCGCTGCTCGTCTACCTGTCGCCGCTGTTCGACAGCTCCGGGCGGGTGCAGGGCTGGCACGACAAGGCTGCGAACACGCTGGTGATCGGGCTTCGGTAGTCGGCTGAGGACTGGGGAGGGGCTGTGCTGAATCCATTTGAGCAGGACTGGTGGGATGCGTGGAACTTGTGGAGCGCATTGGGCCAGGGGGTTCAGTTGCAGCCTCTCCCGCCGCCGGTGCCGCTGGGGCCCGGCGAGATCGCCCACGCGGTCGAACCTTGCGAGGTGCAACGGTTCGACGGCGTCCGGCTCGCCATCGGGAACGCCGACGGCTACGCGGCGGCAGCGCAGTGGCGCACGATCGACAACGGTACGGCGGTCCTGACGCGGCACAGGGTGCTGCTGCTCAACCGCTACGGCCAGCAGGACTTCGGCCTGGCTGCCGTGACCCGCATGTGGACCGAGCATGACGGGACCGTCCTCGCCTACGGGCAAACCGAGTACAAGCTGCGGGTGCCGCGGCCGGTCTGGTTCGACGTCATGTTGAACTACGTGGCCTTCGGCCGGCGGATCGATCTCGTGGTCCCGCCCTTCGTGCAGGCCGCGTGGCAGCGGGCCGGCCTGATCAGGTGACCGGCGTCAGAAATTCCGTAGTACGCCGAAAATCAGCAAGGCGCCCAGAGCAACCTTTGTGAGGGTTGCCACCGCCCGTGGGCTGAGGCGCTGCCGGGGCAGGTCGAGCCAGCCGGCGCGCGACAGCGACCAGGCCAGGACCTCGTAGCCGATGGCAACGCCAACGAGCGGGCCGAGGATCAGGACCGCGGCGTTGAAATGCCAGGCGGCGTTCAGATCGCCGTCGAGGAGTGCCGCGGCCATTCTGGTCGCGCCGCAGAACGGGCAGTCGAGACCCGTCAGCGTGTGCAGCGGGCACGGGATGCCCAGGCCGGACAGCCGGTAGATCCCGGCCAGCGCGAAGCCGCCGATCCCCACTCCGGCCAGGCCCCAGACGCGGCGATCGACAGGCTTCACCGGTCCTTGTGGACGGGGCATCACCGCGAACGTCACGCCCCAACGGTACCCGCGATACGGTGGAATCGATCGACTGGGAGACGGGTTCCGATGAGCACACCGACGCCGCCTGACGACAACCGGCCGCAGGACCAGCCGTACGGAGACGCCCAGCCGGGGTACGGGTACGGTCAGCAGCAGCCGGGCTACGGATACGGACAACAGCCACAGCACCATCCCCAGCAAGGGCCGTACGGGCCGGGCTACGGGCAGCCGTACGGCTCCGGCTACGGCGCTCCGATGCCTCCCCTGGCGGACTGGGGCCCTCGGGTCGCTGCGTCGCTCATCGACAGCCTGATCCCACTGGCACCGCTCCTGATCGGGTTCGGCGCTCTGATCGCGAACGTCGCGGCGCGCGAAGGCAACCCCTACCCGGACGACAACCCGCAATGGTGGGCGACCATCCTCTTCCTGGTGGGCTGCGTCGCCAGCATCGCGCTCGGCCTGTGGAACCGGGTCTTCCGGCAGGGAAAGTCCGGCCAGAGCGTGGGCAAGAGCGCGCTGAACATCAAGCTGATCGACGCCGTGACCGGAGAGCCGATCGGAGCCGGCCGGTCGTTCCTCCGCGACTTCCTCAGCGGCCTCTTCAACAACGCCTGCTTCCTGAACCTCCTGTGGCCCCTGTGGGACGAGCAGAAGCAGACATGGCACGACAAGGTCGTGAACACCTACGTGGTGCGCACCTGACGTCAGTGCGAGCGGAGGAGACCGGCGCAGGCCACTGCCCACAGCACACTGCTGAAGGTGCCGATGATGAAGCGTTCGGCAACGGCTTGCGGGGTGACCGAGGCAGGCTGATCGGGACTGCGGAGTTCGGGGTACCTGGCCAGTCCCTTGATCGCCAGCACCACAGCGATGCCTTCGGGCCAGCCGGCGACCAGCGAAGCGTAGATGGCCATTCGCTCGAGTGCACCGATCAGCGCGCCGCCTCGCAGTACCTCCCCGGCCTTCTGCGTCGACTGGGCGCGTGTGTTCCCTCGGTCGGCGAGCGCCAGGACGGAGGTCGTCAGCGGCCCGCCCCCTGTCACTGCCAACGCTCCGGCCAGCAGGAGCAGTACGTTCCACCAGCGCTCGGCCCAGCCGGACACGCCATGCCCCGCGAGCAGCAGTACGCCGACAGCGGCGAGGCAGGCCAGCATGAGCCCGCTGATGACGATCTCGAGGGTGGAGCCGGACGACCTGGGCACCCAGGCGAGTACGGCGAGGACCAGGGCGGCACCGGTCAACGACAGGACCAGCGCCGTCACGCAGCTGCCCCGGCACCGAGAAGATCCGCGGCGAGCACCCGTCCGCGCTGTTCCTCGGCGAAGCCCGCGGCCTGGGCACGTTGCGTCACCGCCGACTGGCTGATGCCGAGTTTCACGCCGATCTCCCGCCTTGTGAGTCCTTCGCCCAACAGGTCGGCCACTGCCCAGCCACGGTCACTGCGCCGCCGCAGCACGGACGCCATCAGCCACAGCACCGTCTCCACCTGCTCTGCCCTGCGGGAGTCCGCTCCGACCACGTTCACGTGGTGCTGACTGGACTTCGCCCGCGTCACCGCCTCCCGCGCGAACACGAACGCGTCGCCGCTTCCGGCCCGGGTACTGCGTGGCAGCGGCTCGGTGACCTCACCGACGCCGAGTCCGACGTACCAGTTGTCCGACCGGAGCAGCTCGACGATCACGTCGACGGTCGGACGGGCCTCCGACAGCACGCCCTGCACCTCGTCGCCGGCGGTCCGCTCGAACTTCCGCAGCAGTCCGGTCCGCCGCGGCCGGCGGTTCAGGGAGTTGAGTAGCTCGGGTACGAGATCGCTCGTGCTTCGGCTGCCGCGCTGATCTACCGTGAGAACGAAGACCATGCCCTGCACCTCCTTCCGAACGGGTTAAGGCTACAGTCTTATTCACGTAGAGTGAAGGCCAAAACCTGAATCGGTTCAGCCAGTTACTCCCCGTATCCGGCCCGGAGCCCGATTCGCGCCGGGCCGGACGGGTTTTGTACTCAGTCCGTGATCGGCAGGTAGAGCTTCTGGTCGCCGGCCTTGAAGGTCTCCGACATCTCCGCGAAGCCGGCCTCGATGGCGTCCGCCGACGTCAGGCCGTGTTCCTCGGCGTACGCGCGGATGTCGGCGGTGATCCGCATCGAGCAGAACTTCGGGCCGCACATCGAGCAGAAGTGCGCGGTCTTCGCGGGCTCGGCCGGCAACGTCTCGTCGTGGAACGACCGAGCCGTGTCCGGATCCAGCGAGAGGTTGAACTGGTCCTCCCAGCGGAACTCGAACCTTGCCTTGGACAACGTGTCGTCCCAGGCCTGCGCGCCCGGATGCCCCTTGGCCAGATCGGCCGCGTGGGCGGCGATCTTGTAGGTGATCACGCCGGTCTTCACGTCATCACGATCGGGCAGGCCGAGATGCTCCTTGGGCGTGACATAGCAGAGCATCGCCGTACCCAGCCAGCCGATCTGGGCCGCGCCGATCGCCGACGTGATGTGGTCGTACGCCGGTGCCACATCAGTTGCCAACGGCCCCAACGTGTAGAACGGCGCCTCCCCGCACAGCTCCTCCTCGAGCCGGACGTTCTCGGCGATCTTGTGCATCGGCACGTGTCCGGGGCCCTCGATCATCACCTGTACGTCGTGCTCCCAGGCGATCCGGGTCAGCTCCCCCAACGTCCGCAACTCGGCGAACTGCGCCTCGTCGTTGGCGTCCGAGATACAGCCCGGCCGCAAACCGTCCCCGAGCGAGAACGTCACGTCGTACTCGCGGAGAATCTCGCACAGTTCCGCGAAATGCGTGTAGAGGAAGGACTCCTGGTGGTGCGCCAGGCACCACGCGGCCATGATCGAGCCGCCACGCGACACGATGCCGGTGATCCGCCGCGCGGTCAGCGGCACGTACCGCAGCAGTACGCCGGCGTGCACGGTCATGTAGTCCACACCCTGCTCGCACTGCTCGATCACGGTGTCGCGGTACACCTCCCACGACAGCGCCGCCGGATCGCCCTTGACCTTCTCCAGAGCCTGGTACAGCGGCACCGTCCCGATCGGCACCGGCGAGTTCCGCAGGATCCACTCCCGCGTCTCGTGGATGTTCTTCCCGGTGGACAGGTCCATCACGGTGTCCGCGCCCCACCGGGTCGCCCAGACGAGTTTCTCAACCTCTTCCTCGACCGAGCTGCTGACGGCGGAGTTGCCGATGTTCGCGTTCACCTTCACCAGGAACTTCTTCCCGATGATCATCGGCTCGCTCTCCGGGTGCTGCCGGTTCGCCGGGATCACCGCGCGTCCGCGCGCCACCTCGGCCCGGACGAACTCGGGATCGAGCCCTTCCCGCAGCGCGACGTACCGCATCTCCTCGGTGATCACCCCGGCCCGCGCGTGCCCGAGCTGGGTCCGCGACTCGCGCCCGGCGATCCACTCGCGCCGCAACGCGGGAAGACCGGCCTGGACGTCGATCCGCGCCGACGCGTCGGTGTACGGACCGGACGTGTCGTACAGGTCGAAGTGCTCGCCGTTGGTGAGATTCACGCGGCGCGCCGGTACCCCGAGCTCTCCGCGATAGATCTTCTCCGAGCCCGAGATCGGGCCCGTGGTGACGGCCGGGCGGATCGTGCTGACATTCACCATGCTGCTGCTCCCTACGCCGGAATTACCCGGACAGGTTCGGCGGTCGGCGGCGCCGGGTTCCAGTGTTTGATTCCTGGCCCAGCCGCCCTCTCAGCCCACTACGGTGCGAGCTCCCGCGATCTCCAGTTGTCACCGCACACCCTAGACGAAGCCTGTAAGTTCTAGAGATGCGAGATCTTGTGTACCCGCCCGTCGTCGCTTTCGCGAAGACCGCGTTCAAGGTGCTGGACCTGAAGATCCGCCTGACCGGCGCCGAGAACGTGCCGCGGACCGGCGGGGCATTGATCGCGCTCAACCACATCAGCTACGTCGACTTCATCCTCGGCGGGTACGGCGCACTTCCGGCCAAGCGGCTCGTCCGGTTCATGGCGAAGGAGGTGCTGTTCCGCAACCGGTACTCCGGCCCGTTGATGCGCGGAATGCATCACATCCCGGTGGACCGGGACGCGGGTGCCGCGTCGTACCAGCACGCCCTGGACCATCTCGCCGCGGGCGAGGTCGTCGGTGTGTTCCCGGAGGCGACGATCAGCCGGTCGTTCGAGCTCAAGGAGTTCAAGTCCGGCACGGTGCGGATGGCGGCGGAGGCCGGCGTACCGGTGCTGCCGATGATCCTGTGGGGCACGCAGCGGATGTTCACCAAGGACCACCCGCGCGACTTCACCCGGCACCGGCCGATCTCGATCAGCATCGGCGCGCCGATCACCGTGACGCGTGACGACGACCCGGCCGAGGCGACCGCGCACCTGCGGTCCACGATGGCCGGGATGCTGGACGAGACGATCCGCGCCTACCCCGAACAACCGGCCGGTGCCTGGTGGTTGCCGGCCGCGTACGGCGGCAGCGCGCCGACTCCCGAGGAGGCCCAACGGCTGGACGCCGAGGAACTCGCCCGGCGGGCAGCGAAACGTCAGTAGACCGGACCAGACCTTGACCCTCGGGCAGTTACGAGGGTACGAAGTCTGTCGTTGACGGAACAGGAACCTGGGGGGTCCCTGTACGGCGGGCGGCTGCGGTGGCTCGCGTACTAGAGCTTGCGGGGATGGTTTTGTTCGATTCATCGGAAGAACTGCACTTGTTCGACCCGGGGGCGCTGACACCCGCCCCGCACGTGTCCGAGCACATCCCGGATGCCGGGGCGTTCTTCGTCGACTGGGCGACCCGCGGGCTGTCCGCGGAGCGCGCCCGGGAGATCGAGTCGGCAGTGAACGGCCGGCGCAACCAGAACGGCTGGTTCCCGCTCGAGTCGCTGGACACCATCGGTCGCAAGGGTTTCTGGCGTGGCCCACTGACCTACCTGGCCCGGATGACGGCCGACGACACGCGGATCGTGCAGGAGTGGGCCACGGACGGCCTCGGCGGCAACCAGTCGAACCGCATCGAGGCGACCGTCGACCACCTGCTCCACCAGCAGGGCCACGCGGCCGCGGCCACCTGGGCGGTCGCCGTCCGCCCACGCACGTACCTGGACCCAGAGGTCCTCGGCGACCGCCTCCTGGCCGCCTGGGAGTACAACCTCGGCTCCATCCGCGCCAAGGACGTAGCCAAGTCCGTACGCCGCTGGAACCGCTAGAGGCGTCTTCAGGCTGCTGTACGGCGGGCAGCCGCCAGACCGCCCGTCGTACAGCTCAATGGAACTGCGGAATGAACCGGTTCGGACTTACTCGAGGATCAGGTGGGCGAGGCCGTAGACGGCGGCGGCGACGATGCCGGCGGCGGGGATGGTGAGGATCCAGGCGGTGACGATGCCCTTGGCGACGCCCCAGCGGACGGCGGACAGGCGCTTGGTGGCGCCGGCGCCCATCACCGCGGAGGTGATCGTGTGGGTGGTGGAGACCGGGGCGTGCAGGCCGATCGCCATCACGTACAGCACGGTGGCGGCGATCGCCTCGGAGGCGAACCCGCGGGCCGGGTCCAGGTGGATGATCCGCCGACCCAGGGTCCGCATGATCCGCCAGCCGCCGGAGTACGTACCGAGCGAGATCGCGGTCGCGGCCGACAGCTTCACCCAGATCGGGATGCCGTCATGGGCGTTCGCGTGGCCGGTGGTGAGCAGCGCGAGGAAGATGACGCCCATCGTCTTCTGCGCGTCCTGCAGGCCGTGGCCGAGCGCCATTCCTGCCGCCGAGACCGACTGCGCCATCCGAAAGCCGCGCGTGGTCCGGCCGGGGTTGCTGTTGCGGAAGATCCACAGGATCGCGGTCATCAGCAGGAAAGCGCCGACGAAGCCGACGGCGGGTGACAGCACCATCGGTATGACGACCTTGTCGACGATTCCGGACCACAGCACGGTGCTGCTCGAGGCGAGTCCGGCGCCGACCAGGCCGCCGATCAGGGCGTGCGACGACGAGCTCGGCAGACCGAAGTACCAGGTGATCAGGTTCCACGTGATGGCGCCGACCAGCGCCGCGATCACGATCACCAGTCCGTGCTGCCCGGCCGGTGCCGTGATGATGCCCTTGCCGACGGTCTCGGCCACTTCGGTTCCGGCCAGGGCGCCGAGGAAGTTGAAGACCGCCGCCATTCCCAGCGCGACCCGCGGCGTCAGCGCCCGGGTGGACACCGACGTCGCGATCGCGTTGGCGGCGTCGTGGAAGCCGTTGGTGTAGTCGAACGCGAGCGCGATGACGACGACGGCGATGACGAGCGCGAACTCCACGCTCAGCTCTCCTTGACGGCGATCTGCTCGACCGTGTTGGCGACGTGCTCGAAGGCGTCGACCGCCTCCTCCAGCAGGTCGACCACGGTCTTGAACTTCATCACCGTCAGCGCGTCGAACTCGCCGCTGAACAGCTTCGCGATGAGCCGGCGGTGGACCGCGTCACCGGTGTTCTCCAACCGGTTGATCTCGATCCAGTACTCCGCCAGGTCCTTCATGGTCCGCAGCTTGGGCATGTTCTCTGCCGTCAGCTGGGCGGCCCGCTGCAGCACCTCGATCTGCTCGGCCACCTCCTCCGGCAGCTTCTCCAGGTTGAACAGGTGGACGGCGTCGACGGCCTCCTCCATGAAGTCCATGACGTCGTCGAGGTCGGAGGCCAGCCGGTAGATGTCCTCGCGGTCGAACGGCGTGACGAAGGTGGAGTTGACCCGGCGGATGATCGAGTGGGTCGTCTCGTCAGCCGCATGCTCCGCGTCCTTCATCTGGGCAGCGATCTGGTGGCTCGATGAGAGCCCGGTCCCCGCCGTACTGCCGAGCAATTCCGCCAGGATCCGCGATCCCTCGACGAGGTGGTTCGCGGACTCGGTGAAAAGGTCGTAGAACGTCGGGTCGTTCGGACGCAGACGTAACGGCACTTCAAGCTCCGGATGAACGAGGGACAAACCGTGAACATGCTAGGGGGAACCAGCGGTTGACGCGGCATCCGCCCCGATCAACGTAGCGCGTCACGGTGAACGGTGTTTGCGAGGCGCACGGCTGGTAACCGATTGGTTTCAGCGTGTGATCACGGCGTACAGGTCGAAGAGCCCGACCACGAGCACCAGACCGGCCGCGACCCGGAGCACGTTCTGGTGGCCGAGAGCATGGACCGCACCCCCCTTGGTACGGCGGTAGACGGCGCTCACCGCCGCCCAACAGCCCACCGACAGCACGAGCACGACGATCCCGAAACCGGTCCGGACATCCGACGAGCCGTGGCCGGAGGCAAGCAGCAGGACGCCGTTGGCAACCAGTCCGAGCGCCGTACGCCGCCACGCCAGCAGGGTCCGCTCCGGCTGACGGCCTGGATCCGGTGTGCTCATCGCCACATTCACCGCCAGAGCGAGAACAGCAGGCCGATCAGGCCGACCACGGCGATCGTTGCTCCGAGCATCAACGGCAGCCTGGTCACGGGGAGTGCGCCGCCGCGACGGATCGCGGTGAGGTTGAGCTGCCAGCGCCGGAACGCTCCTGCGGTCGTGACGATTCCGGCGATCACCAGGACGATGCCGATGATCCGGGCCGGCCAACGGTCCGGTCCGAGATCGAGGAACTGGACTGCGGACAGCCCGCCGGCGTAACAGGCGAGGGAGGTCCGTAGGTACGCCAGGTAGGTGCGTTCGTTTGCCAGCGTGAAGCGGTAGTCGGGCTCGTCCTCCGTCATCCGCAGCTCACCAGGCCGTTGTCCTGTTTCAATGTCAGCACACGGCGCACGCTACTCGTCAGCTGCGCAGCAAAGGACTCGTCCTGCTCGGCCTTGGCAACCAGCGCCGACACCATCTCCGCGGTCAGCCCGGCCTTGGCGTTGATGACAATGTCGCCGCCGGCCGCCACGAACCGCGTGGCGCGGTCACCGGCCGGGACCGCGGCGACCTCCGCCGCCGCGCCGACGTCGTCGGTGATCACGACTCCACGCCAGCCGAGATCGCCGCGCACCATGCCCTGGATGACGGTCGGCGAGAACACCGCGCGGTTCTTCGGGTCGATCTTCGTGTACGTCACGGTCGAGATCATCACCATCGACGTACCGGCCTTGATCCCGTCCGCGAACGGCTGCAGGTCGGCATCGCCGCGGACGGTGACGTTGTCGACGACCCCGGAGGAGAAGTCGGTGTTGCCGCGTACCCGCCCGAGGCCTGGGAAGTGCTTGACCGACGTCGCGATGCCCGCGTTGCGCATGCCCTGGACGAACGCTGCTACTCCCTGACCCGCTTCCTCCGGCGTGTCGCCGTACTCACGGTCCAACTGGCCGATCGGTGCGTTCTGCGACTTGAGCGAGCTGGGTACGACGTCGGCGACCGGCGCGAGGTCGACGTTGACGCCGGCCTCTTTGAGCTGGCTGCCCCACTGCTCGGCCTGTGCGGTGAGCTTGGAGTTCGACCAGGTGCCCTGCACCGTGGCCGCAGGGATGCGGTCGAACCCGGAGCCCTTGAGGCGCTGGATCTGGCCGCCCTCCTGGTCCGCGGCGATCAGGGGGCGGACGCCCTTCACCGTCGCGGCCGAATTCACCGCGGCCATCGCCGTACGGGTGTGCGAGAGGATGCCGCCGTTGCCGATCAGGAACACGCTGCCGGACTTCTGCTGCCGTACGACGGAACGCTGGGCGGACGTCATACCGGTGGAGTTGATCCCGGTCATGATCAGCTGTGCGGCTTTCTCCCGCAGGCTCAGGGCCTGCAGCTTCTGGTCGACGCAGCCCGCCGCGCTGGACGGCGGTTGCGACGTCGGCGGCTCGGCCGGAGTCGCTGTGTCGCTGGGTGAGTCGCTGGGTGTGTCGCTAGGCGTATCGGTAGGTGTGGCCGCCGGGGAGCTCGGGGCGGTGACCGAGATCGAGGACGACGGCGCTGTGCTCGGCCCGGCGGTCGGGGAACCACCGTCACCACAGCCGGTCGCGGCGAGGGCAGTCAGCGCGATCAGCGTGACCGGACGCCTCATCTCAGTTTCGCTCCCAGGCCGCGCGGTCGATGGTGTCACCGGAATGCCGGGCCAGTGTCGCGCAGACGTCGTACAGGTGCTCGACCTGCTCGGGGCTGAGCGCGTCGAAGATCGCCTTGCGGACCTCCTCGACATGACCGGGTGCCGTGTCGACCAGCTTCTGCCGGCCGAGCTCGGTGAGGATCGCGACCTGGCCGCGACGGTCGGACTCGATGCCCTCGCGCTTCACCCAGCCGTTCTGCTCGAGCCGGTTGACCGCGTGCGAGAGCCGGCTGCGGGAGCCCTGTGTGGCGACCGCGAGTTCACTCATCCGCAGCCGGTTGGCAGGTGCCTCGGACAGCCGGACGAGAATCTCGTAGTACGTGTGCGGAATTCCGGCGTCGCGCTGCAGTTGCTGCTCGATCCGGCTGCTCACTACGCGCTGCGCCGCGATGTACGCACGCCAGGCGTGCGCCTCTGTCTGGTCCAGCCACCGGGGTTCCGCCATCCCCGCAGCGTACTTGTTCACCGAGCCGGATCAGCAGTACTGCGGCCGCACACACCAGCATGCCGACGACGGCGAGCGCGCCGATCGTCTCGTGGAACAGCAGGAACGCGAACACCATCGTGGTCGGCGGCACCAGATAGAGCAGCGAACTGATGCGCGTCGCACCGGAGAGCTTGAGGTTGACCAGGTACAGCCCCCAGCCGCCGCCGGTTGCCAGCAGCACCAGCCAGAGCACCGCGCCGTAGAAGCCCGGCTGCTCAGGCACGGTCAGTCGCTGGGTCGCCGCGGCCAACGCGGTGAACAGGACTGCCGATACGAGGCTCTGGATTGCCAGTGCGTCCAGCGAGTTCGTCGCCGGCTTTCGTTGGCGATCCAGGCAGGTCCCCGCGACCAGGCCGAGGAGACCGCCGATCGGGACCAGGAAGAGGAGCGGTGAACCGTGGCCGGCACTGAGGTCGTCGGCCACGACCAGACCGACGCCGAGCAGACCGAGGAGCAGTCCCAGCCATTGGCGCCCGCTGACCCGTTCGCCGAGCAGCGGCCCCGCGACTGTCGCGATCAGGATCGGCTGGAGCGATCCGATGAGCGCTGTGACGCCGGCCGTGATGCCGTGCTCGATTCCGGTGAAGATCAGGCCCAGGTAGACGAACTGGGTGAGGACCGCCATCCACACCTGGCTCACGAGGTCCCGGCGGGAGATCCGCGGCCGCCGGATCGCCAGCACCGCGGCGGCGATCGCGCCCGCGACCAGGAACCGCCAGGCGAGCAGGTCGAACGCGTTCGTGTATTGCGTCCCCCAGCGCGCGCCGATGAAACCGCAGCTCCAGAACACGACGAACCCGGTCCCGGCCGCCAGCGTGAGCGCCTTGTGCGTGATCATGACAAGACGGTAACCATACCGGTCGGTATACTGTCAGTATGCTCGACCACCAGGTGAGATTGATCGTGGACCGCGAGGTCCGCGCGGCGCCCCGGCTGACCCCGGCCGGCGAGCGCATCCTCGCGGCCGCGTCGACGCTGTTCTACGAGCAGGGGATCCGGACAGTCGGAGTCGACGCGATCGCCGCGGCCGCGGACGTGACGAAGAAGACGTTGTACGACCGTTTCGGGTCGAAGGATCGGCTGATCGCGGCGTACCTGGAGGAGCGGGACCGCGCCTGGCACCGGTTCCTGGACGAACAGCTCGCCGCGCGGAATCCGGCGACGCCCGAGGCGGTGATCCTGGTGCTGTTCGCCGCGCTGACGGACTGGCTGGCCGGATCGCGGAACGGGTGCGGATTCATCAACGCGAGCGTGGAGCTGGCTGCGCCGGACCATCCGGCGATGCCGGTGATCGTCGGCCAGAAGCGGTGGATGCGGTCCGAGTTCGAGGCACAGGCGACGGCGGCCGGCTTTGCGGACGCGGGTGAGCTGGCCGATCGGCTGCTGTTGCTCCACGAGGGTGCGCTGGTCAGTTATCGGGTCGCGGCGATGACCTCGGCGCCCGAGGTCGCGGCCCGCGCGGCCGCCGACCTGCTGGCCGGGTGGCCTCGGGTCTAGGTGTTGCTTCGTTTCGTGATGGTCAGGCCGACGAGGCGGGACACGACCATGGCGACGTACCCGAGGCCGGCGAGCTGTTCGAGCATCACGACCGAGCGTCCCCAGGACGTGATCGGGACGATGTCGCTCAGGCCGGTGCTCGACAGTGTGGTGAAACTCAGGAACAGCAGTTCCATCCAGGTGCGATCGTTGGCCGGGTCAACGGCTGCGGTGAAGCTGCCTGGGACGAGGACCTGGACGAACACGTACAGATAGGCGAAACCCCAAGCCACCAAGGTGAAAGTGGCACCCGTCGCGAAGAGTTCGTCGACACTGACCTCGTGGTCGGAAAGCATGTACCGGAGCAGGCTGTACGCCGCATAGAAGTAGAAGGCCGCATGCAGGGCACCGGAGATCGCGACGATCGGTTCGGTCGGGTTGAACGCGTCGAGCAATGACAGCATCACCGCCGGGATGCCCAGGCAGACGCTGACCCAGGTCAGTCCTGGGGTCGCGCGAACGGAGAAGACCGCGAGCACGAGTACGACGATGCCGAGGATCTCGAACGCGACACGGCCGGAGCGTGACCCCTCCATCGCCGGATACACGAGTACGCCGAGCAGTTGCACCACGAGCAGCACCGCGGACGGGTTCCGCCTGGCGTGACCCAGCACGCTGGTCATGCCTGCTCGCGGGAGGCGATGATCGCTGCGCGGCGGGCCAGCCGGTGACTCCGGCGGATCTCGGCCTCCCGCAACCGCCGACGGTCCTCGTCCGTCTCCGGAACCGCCTGCGGCACCTGCCGCGGCTTCCCATCCTCGTCGACGGCCACGAACACGAGGTACGCCGACGCCACGTGCACCTGCGGACCGACGGCGTCCCACCGATCGGCAGTGATCCGTACGCCGACCTCCATCGAGCTCCGCCCGGTCCAGTTCACCTGCGCGCTGAAGTGCACGACATCACCGACCCGCACCGGGACCAGGAACACCATCTCGTCCATCGACGCGGTCACCGCGGCCCCGCCAGAGTGCCGCGCCGCCACCACACCGGCCACCGAGTCGACCAGCGTCATGATCACGCCGCCGTGCACGGTGCCGAGCAGGTTCGTCTCGTTCTGCGCGGTGATGTGCGACAACGACAACCGCGTCTCCGAGATCGGCCGCGACAACACGCTGCTGGTCATACAACTCCTCGACTCACTCCAACTGAACCTGCGGCAGCGTATCCCGCCCCTGACAGCTCATCCGCCCTGAGCAACACGACCGGTTATCCCGTCATGCCCGACTAGCGGGGCGGCCGACCGGCTGGGCGACGGCGAGGCGTGGGGACAGGCGCTGGGGACTGAGAACAGGCAATACCAGGTGCCCACCCACCATTGCCTGTCGCACGACCCCAGGGGGCTGATCACCGCCCACCCGTCGGACAGGAGAGCCGGATAACCGGGGCCTTTTGCCTTCGGCGCGACTCCCACTTGTCCACAGGGCTGGATTGGCGTGCTCGGCGACGGCTCGATCCTCGTACTTTCTCTGCCGACAAGGAGGACCGACGATGCCCATCGACACCACCGAACATGCCCAAGGCAACAACTCCCCTCATTCCAGCTCTCCCGACCTGGTGCTGCCGCCGCTGTCCAGGCGGCAGGCCGATCGGCTCGTGCATCTTGCGTTGCGTACGGCGGCCGACCTCGGCCTCGCCGTCAGCTACCAGGGCGGCGCCGCGCTCGTGCCCACCGACAGCTCCGCCGACAACCCGGTGCTCGGACTCAGCAACCTCGCGCGCATCCTCGCTCACTTCGACGAGGACGGCTGGCCGGTGCTGATCGAGGAACACTTCCGCCAACTCCTGGAGCAGCTTCGCCAAGGACCACCGAAACCACCGGACGATCCCGAGCGCGAGCTGATCCAACGGCTCGTCCCTCGCGACGCGCTGCCGCCCGACTGGACAGCCGACCGCCCGGATTTCCTCCCCGGCCTGATCTCCGTCCCGTGTGCGGAGGCCGACGGCATCGTGACCATGTACCTGGAGCCGGCCGACCTGGGCCTCACCTGGTCGGACGCCGAACGCTTCGGCCTCGCCAACCTCCGCCGCCTCGAGGATCAGGTCGAGTACGTCGATCACGACGACCTCCGCATCACCTTCGTCTCCGGGACCGCCTTCGCGGCCTCTCGTGCGCTGGTCCTCGACACCGTCCTGCGTGAGTCCTTGCACATCGAGCACGCACCCTACGGTGTGCTCGCCGCGGTCCCGGCCCGGGACACGTTGCTGCTCCACGTGATCGAGGGCCTGAGCGTCATCCCGGCGCTCGGTGTCCTGCTGAACGTCGCCGCCCGCTGCTACGCCCGTGATCCCGGCCCGCTGTCACCGGAGGTCTACCTGGTGACTCCCGACTTCACCTGGCACCCTGCGACGACCGCCCTACCCGACCACACGCCACTGCGACTGTCCCCAGCGCTCGAGACACTCACGAAGCTCCTCGCGACCCGGGAGGAAACCTGAGTCCCGCGGATGACAGCTGCCCGGAGCAACTATCAGGAACCAGGAGCCCTACTCACCAGGAGGTGTGAAATGCCCAGGCCAGTCGGAGTAGCGGATGCGGGTGATCGAGCGGACCTCGCCGATCGTGGACCACTCGTCCTTGCCGAGCCGGGCGAGCGGGCGCAGGCGCCGGACGTCGGGGTGGTCGCCGTCCAGGACGGCGGCGTCGATCGCGACGTGCCGGACCTGACCGATGACGAGGGTGCAGTCGCCGAGTTCGAGGGTGGTGTGCAGCGTGCACTCGATCGCCACCGGCGACTCCGCGACCCGCGGTACGGCGACCGTCCGGGACGGCTCGGTCGTCACCCCGATCGCGTCGAACTCCGAGACCTCCGGGGGGAAGTTCGTCCCGGACGCGTTCACCTGTTCGTAGAGCGGCTCGGCGGCGAAGTTCACCACGAACTCGCCGGTCGCCTCGACGTTGTTCAGGCTGTCCTTGCGCCCCACCGAGGTGAACTGCACCATCGGCGGCTGGACGGACGAGACGGTGAAGAACGAGTGCGGCGCCAGGTTCAGCACGCCGTCGGCGGATCGGCTCGACACCCACGCGATCGGGCGCGGCACGACCACGGAGTTCAGCAGCGCATAGAACTCCCGCCGCCCGACGGTCTCCGGATTCACATCGACACGCACGCCCGCAGTACATCAAACTCGGTGGATGCCGCCGTACCCCGCCTCGCGGATCCGGGCGGCGGTTGGCGCGGACGACGGAGATGTGCATTGGCTGCGGAGCTCGACTTCCTGGACCAGGTGGCTGCTGTGGCGCGGCGTCACGGCGTCGGCCCCGATGAGTTGAAGGAGGTCGCCGGCGGGGTGGCCAACCGCGGCTTCGTGCTCGGGGACGAACTGTTCCTGCGGGTGTGCCGGCCCGGGTACGAGGCCGATCTGCTGAAGGAGACGCACGTCGTGCCAGCTGCTCGGTCCGTCGGAGTGCTGACACCCGCGATCGTGGAGTACGACGACACCCGCCGCCTGATCGCCGCGCCGTACGCGCTGATGGAGCGGGTCCACGGCACCGAGCCCACCGAACTCCCCACCGCCCTCGCCAAACAACTAGCCCACCTCCACCAACTCAAGCGCGATCCGGCATCCACAACGAGCCACACAAAGCCAGCCAGCGCAGAACCCGCCGGCGCGGACTGGGGCGGTGTGACGGGTGGGATGGTTGGGGCGGGGGTCTTGAGGGTGGCTGAGGATGGGTGGGGGGATCCGTGGCGGACGATCGACGAGCTGGCTGATCGCGGGTACGTCGATCCGGGGACGGCGCGTTGGCTGACCGGGTGGTTCACGCGGCTGGCGGAGCGCATCGATGAGAGTCGGCCGAAGGTGCTGATCCACGGAGATGTTGCCGCTCACAACCTTCTCGCCGGCCCGGACGGAGACCTCCGCGCACTCATCGACTGGGGCGACGCAGCCTGGGCGCCCCGGGCCATGGACTTCGCGAAGCTCCCCCTGACCCAGGTCGCCGCGCTCCTCCCGGAGTACCTCCGACACGCCCAGTCACCAGAGACCGAGGAGGAACTCGCCGCGGCCGTCCTCTGGTTCCACCTCTTCTGGGGTCTCGCCAAACTCCCCGCCGCCCCGTGGCCCGGCCAACGCCACTGGACCGCGCCCAACACCAGCCGCCTACTCAACATCCTGCACTTCTTCACCACCTCTCCCCCAGCGCCCTGGTCACGACTCACCTAGGGTCAACGAGTGGCGTGAGCAGCAGGGTTCGAAGAAAGCTCAGCCGTCTCGGCCCTGCCAGGTGGTCACACAGGCTTCGTTCCCCTCCAGGTCGGCAAGCACCCAGAAAGCGGGGGCACGCGTCGCGGAAACAAGCCGTCCACCAGCCGCCAGCGCCATCTCGACGCGCCGCGATGCCTCGTCGTGCGGAACACAGATGTCGAAGTGGATGCGATTGCGCTGCGGACGCGGCTCGTCCATCTGCTGGAACCAGATCGCCGGGCCCTGCCCGACCGGGTCGACGAGCGGATCCTCCGGTCCCTCGGCACCCGCCTCACCGGTGTAGCCCAGCACCGCCCTCCAGAACGGCCGAATCCCGGCGATGTCCAGGGCATCAAGAGCGATCTCCAGAACCTGGACGGATCGCGCTGCCCCCGTTCCGATTTCAGGCCCCGTCACAAACCCGGACCTGTCCGCAGTGGCGGAGATCCGAAGCGCGAGTTCGACATCCAAGGTGGTGACCGCTGCGTGCTCCAACGACTGCAGAGTGAAGACGACCCGATCGGGGCGGGCATCGACCCGAAGGTGCTGGTCGGCGTCGTCGCCGCACACCGCGACAGCGTCCGCTGCCAAGCCGATCGCCCGAGCCAACGACCCGACCGGGACCGACGTTCGCAAAGTGCCCAGCAAGAAGCGCCACCCAGAGTCCTGGACCGCCTCCGAGGCTTCCGGCCGACTCAATATCCGTTCCATGGCCACATCCTCGCAGCCTCCGCCGTCAGCCCTCCGGCCGCTCCTTCTCAACCAGTCGCTACCAGTCAGAAGGCGGGGTTCTTGGTGTCAGTGATGCGGTTTCTGCTTGAAAACAAGGGGGTTTGCACTTGTTGTGACATGAGGCAGACTGGGGTTCCGTGACTGACTACGAGGCGGCTGCGAGCCGGTACGACGATCAGATGACCTACCGGCGGACGGGCCGGAGTGGACTGCAACTCCCGGCGATCTCGCTCGGGCTGTGGCACAACTTCGGCGACGACAAGCCGTTCACGACGCAGCGGGACATCCTGCGGCGGGCGTTCGACCTCGGCGTCACGCACTTCGACCTGGCGAACAACTACGGCCCGCCGTACGGGTCGGCCGAGACCAACTTCGGGACGCACTTCGCGCGGGACTTCAAGCGGTACCGCGACGAGCTGATCATCTCGACCAAGGCCGGGTACGACATGTGGCCGGGGCCGTACGGTCAGGGCGGCGGCTCGCGGAAGTACCTGCTCGCCTCGCTCGACCAGTCGCTGAGCCGGATGGGTCTGGACTACGTCGACATCTTCTACTCGCACCGGTTCGACCCGGACACGCCGCTCGAGGAGACGATGGGCGCACTCGACGCGGCCGTCCGCTCGGGCAAGGCGCTGTACGCCGGCATCTCGTCGTACTCGGCCGACCGGACCCGGGAGGCGGCACGGATCCTGCAGGAGCTCGGTACGCCGCTGCTCATCCACCAGCCGTCGTACTCGATGCTGAACCGGTGGATCGAGGAGGACCTGCTGGACGCGGTCGGTGAGCTCGGGGTCGGCGTGATCGCGTTCTCGCCGCTGGCGCAGGGCGTGCTCACCGACCGGTACCTGGGCGGCATCCCGTCCGACTCGCGCGCGGCGCAGGGCAAGTCGCTCAACCCGGACTCGCTGACCGAGGAAACGCTCAAGCACGTCCGCGCGCTGAGCGAGATCGCCAAGGAGCGCGGTCAGTCCGTCGCCCAGCTCGCGCTCGCGTGGACGCTGCGCGACGACCGCGTCACCAGCGCGCTGATCGGCGCCTCCAGCGTCGCGCAACTCGAGGACAACCTCGCTACGGTCCGCAACCTCACGTTCAGCCAGGAAGAGCTCGACGCCATCGACAAGGACGCAGTCGAGGCCGGCATCAACCTCTGGAAGCGGAGTTCCGACGCCTGAGCCGCCGGACCAGCATCATCCCCAGTACTGCCACCAGCACGGCCGCCCCACCAAGACCGGCTGGACGCCAGTACGACGAAGCGCCCGTGGCAGCTTTGGTTGCCGCGGGCGCTTCGTTGGCCGGCGCCGAAGGTGTCACAGCCGCGGCCTGAACCGCAGTCAGGCTCACGTCATTGCCGTCGCCACCCCGGTAGGTGACGGCGTACCTCTTCCCGCCCACCGTCACCTCCGTGCCTTCGGCCACTCCGGCGAAGGCACCGGTCACAGGGTCCGAGCCGGCGTTGTCGATCAGAGTGATCTGAGGACCCGCACCAATCCCCGCCCTGGCCAGCTGCAGTGTCCCGGCGAGTGACACCGCGCCGGCGACCCTCACTGGCTTCCCACCGGCGATCAACCGGCCACCTGGACTCTGCGCGAAGTCCCCACTTACGGTGAACGAACCACCGAGCACGCCGGTGTTCACCAGCTTGCCGCCCTGGAAATCGCCTGCGAGCGTTGACTTTCCTGCCAGCGTCAGGACCGCCCGCGTGCCGGACGTGATCGCCGTACCGGCGACCGTTGTGAGATTGCGAAGCGTCTGGTCTCCGGCTGTTGTCAGGTCCAGCCGAGCCCCAGCGCGGGTGAGGGCGACGGCGCCGCTCGAGCGCAAGGTCCCGGCGGTCAGAACCAGAGTGCCTCGGGAGATCGTGGTCGGGCCCGTGTAGGTCAGGTGCCCAGTCAGCCGGGTCGTGGCAGCGCCGGCCTGGGTGAACGCACCGCTTCCGCTGATCTTCGACAGTGAGATCGTCTCTCGGGAGTTACCCACAATCAGTGAACCGTCGTTGACGACCTTGAACAGCTCGGCCTTCGTCAGCAGGCTTCCGTCGCCCTGCGCACCGCCGAGCCGGAGTACGGCGCCGCGCTGGATCGTCGTCGAGCCGTCGTAGTACTGGTTCGCCGCGAAGGTCACATCGTTGCCCGGGACACCCTTGATCACGATGTCGCCCGCACCCGGCGCCTTGAGCGTGTCGTGGAAGACACCACCGCCGATCGGCGCACCCAGCGTCACCGGGCCGTTGTAGGCGAAGGTGAGCTTCGACCGGGACCGCGCCGCCAGCAAGTTGATGTAGACCGTGTCCGCCGTACCAGGCATGAAGATCTGATGCGTCGTGCCGTCGCCCCATTGCACGTCGGCGCCCTTGATGTTGGTCCCGCGCTTGTTGCGATCGTGCGGGATCTTCCGCCAGTTGAGCGCCGGGTCGCTCAGCGACGGGTCGGTGTCGCCGCCTCGGTCGGAGTAGCTGTACTGACCGGTGAGCACGACCTTGCTCCCTGGGCGCGACTGCACGTTGATGTCGCTGCCGTACTCACGCTGGTAGAACTTCTGCCGCAGTACGACGGTCTGGTCCAACGGCGTGTCGATCGTCCAGGTCCCCTGGTTGAGGATCGCGCGAGCATTGGGCAGTGCGACCGCGGACTCAGGCTTGCCGGCGGCCGTCCCGGTCCCGTTGTCGATCACTCCCGAGAACGGCTGAGTGCCGGCAAGATCGAGCGTGCCCCACAGGAAGCGAGGCTGGGTGACCAGGCCGGAGCCGCTGATCGTGCCGAGGTTGAAGGTTCGGGTCAGCGAGAGCCGAAGCGTGCCGTTCACCTCGATGTTGTCCTGGTTGAGCTGGTAGCCGGGCGTGTTGTAGGGGAACCGCCCGATCAGCCCGGCGCCGCCGCCGTTCCCGTACTGAAGGGTGGCACCGCGATCGACGATCACCGACGGTGGATCCGGCGTGCGGACGACGACGTACGGGTGATTGCCGCCCAGGATGCTGACGCGCTGCCGCTGACGAGCCCTGGGCAGCGTGAAGTCGCTGTCCTTGGTGAGGACGAGGGTGCCAGGTCCGGTGATCCGCAGCGTGCCCTCGCCGCTGATCACTCCGTCGTACGTCGTCGTCCCGGGTGGAAGCGTGACGACGGCGTCGCCGCTGAGCGTGACGTTGTGTCCAGCCAGGATGTCGGGCGTGATGTCGCCTGCCGACGCGGCGGATCCGGGGTACAGGAGTGTGGCCAGCAGGAGCGGAGTCGCGAGCACCGGGTCAACCTACGCGAACCCGAACCTGGTCGCAGGGGCTCACGGATTGCGGACGGCGTGGTTACGGAGCGGGGTGGGACGGTTGCGGATCGGCAGGGATGGGCACACGCTGGAAGGAGACCTTCTGGAGGTGGTTGCCATGACCGCTTCGACGCTCGAAATGGCCCTGACCTACGAACACGCCCGGATTCGGGAGCTGGCCGAGCCGGCTCACCACCACGATGCTGCGCACCCTGAGCACCGGCATCAGACGGACTGGTTCTACGCGATCGCGGCCCAGCACCTGGCCGCGGCCGAGGATGTGCTCGTCCCGCATGTCCGTCGGCTGCCCGACGGGGACGACTTGGTCACCAGGTACGTCGGCAACGCGAAGGAACTGGAACGCTCGCTGCGCTTCCTCAAAGGACGGCAGTACGGCGACAGCCGCTTCGTGGATCTCCACCACCGCGACCTGTGGCAGCAGATCGACCGGCTGCTCGACGAGCACGAGACGATGGAAGCGACGTACAGCCGGCAGATCTCGGACCAGCTCGACGACCCGGACGTGAACACGCTGACCGAGGACCTGCTGGAGGCGGAGGAGGTCGCGCCGACCCGGGCGCATCCGTACTCACCCCACACCGGCATGGCCGGGCGGCTGGCGCACCGCATGTGGCGGATGGCGGATACCGCTTGGGACAGTGCCGAAGGACGCGTTGTACCGACCAAGTACCACGCGCACCCGAAGCGTGACTCCGCGCTCTCCCACTACCTCTACGGCACCCCGATGCCGGAGGAGGAAGAACCCCGCTAGACGGAAAGAGACCCGGCCTCGGCGGATGCCTCCGCCGAGGCCGGGCCCGGTCTGCCGGCTCTCACTGCGCCTGGTTGTGGTAGCCGGCGTGCGGGTCCCGTCGCCGCTGCGCCTGGTGTGCGGATCCGGGGCCCTGCGTCCTCCCCCGCTGCGCCTGGTGTGCGGGGGAGGACGGTCTGTGAGCTAGGTCACCGCAACATCTACCGGTACCCAGCAGGTAGTCATTTGAGGCTCTCGATCGCCTTCTTCGCGCCGGGGTGCAGGGGCACCGGATCGGTCTTGTCGGCGTTCTCGAGCTTGATGCCCTTGGCAGCCGCGTTCACCGCGACCAGCGCATCCATGTTGTCGTAGACAACCTTGGTGAGCTGCTCCGCGAGCTCGTCCTTCATGTCCTTGCGGACCAGCAGCACGTTCGGCACGATGATCGTCGCCACGTCGGCCGGCTGCTTGTACGTCGCCGCCGGGATCGGTGCCTGGGAGTAGATCGAGCCGTACTTCTCCTGCATCTTCGGCAGCAGATCCGCGATCGGCAAGAGCTTGACGCCCTTGCCCATGCTGGTGAACAGGTCGGTGATGCCGCCGGTCGGCAGTCCACCGGACCAGACCAGAGCGTCGATCGACCCGGACTTCATCGCGTCCACCGATTCCGGCAGCCCGAGCCGCTGCGCGGTGACGTCGCTGGCCGGGTTGAGGCCGGCAGCCTCGATCAGCCGGCGCGCGATCACCTCGGTGCCGGAGTTCGGCGAACCGGTGGAGACCCGCTTTCCCTTCAGGTCCGCGATCGAATTGATTCCCGCGGACGTCCGTACGGCGACCTGCGTGTAGTTGTTGTACAGCCGGGTGAGCGCGACCACATCCTGCTTGGTCTTGAAGCTGTTCACGCCGTTCACGGCATCCGCCGCCGAGTCACCGAGCGAGAACGCGATGTCATAGTTCCCACCGACCAGGCCCTGGATGTTCTGCACCGAGGCGCCGGTCTCGCTGGCCGTCGCGCGATAGCCGGACATCTTCTGTGAGATCACCGAGGCCAGCGCACCACCGAGCTGGTAGTACACCCCCGTCGTGTTGCCGGTGGCAATCGTCAGTCGGCCGCCGGATGCCGTTCCGGAGCCGGACGGTTCCCGCTGACCGCCACAGGCCGCCAGCGACAGCACGGCGACCAGTGCCACAGCAACAGTTCGGAGTCTCATGAGGCAAGGGTTCCTTCCTCGGCAGAGGCCTGGCGTTGCCGCCGGACCAGGTTGATGACGACGGCAACAAGTAGCAAACAGATTCCGGCGGTGATGGTTACGGGCGCGAGGTAGAGCAGCAGCGCGGCGGCCGGTACGCAGATCGCCCGCTCGAGCCAGGTCGCCCGGACGAACACCCAGCCGCCGGTGACGACGGCGAGCGCGGCCACGGCCAGCATCGACACCACCGTGGTCCACACCATGCCGACGAACGACCCCTGCCCGAGCAGATGCGCACCGTTGTCGGTGAGGACGAACGCGAACGGCACCAGGAACGCCGGCAACGTGTACTTCCACGCCTGCCACATCGTCGGTATCACCTTGCCGCCGGTGATCGCGGAGGTCGCCACCGCGGCCAGCGCGGTCGGCGGCGACACCTCGGACAGTACGGCGTAGTAGAAGATGAACATGTACGCCTCGGGCCGCGTCACGCCGAGGTTGATCAGCGCCGGCGCGATGATCACCGCCGCGATGATGAACGAGGCGGTCACCGGCACTGCGAGGCCGAGGATCAGGACGGCGAACCCGGACAGCACCACGGTCAGGATCAGCACCACCGTGTGGTTGTCTGTCAGCCCGCGCGCTGCGTCGACGATGATCTCCGCCAGGTTCAGTCCGAGACCGGTCTGCGTGGTGACCGCGACGATCACGCCGGCGGTCGCGCAGGTCGCCGCCACCGGCAGCACCGAACGGGTGCCCTGGGCAAGCGCCTTGAACAGCGGCCTCCCGGTCAACCGGTGCTCACGGTCCAGGAACGACAACCCGAACTGGATGATCACCGCGTAGACGACGGCCTTGAACGGCGGTACGTCGACCGCCATGAAGGCGATGATCACGAACAACGACAAGAAGTGGTACCCGAACCGCAGCAGCAACCGCAGCGCGGAGTCCTGAGAGGTCTCCGCCGCCGACGTCTCGTGCTTGCGGGCGTCGATCTCGATCGCGAGCAGGATGCCAAGGTAGTACAGCAGCGTCGGAATCACCGCGAACCCGAGGACCTTCAGGTACGAGACCTGCAGGAACTCCGCGATGATGAACGCTGCCGCGCCGAGGGTGGGCGGGGACAGGATCGCGCCGATCCCTGACGCGGCGAGCATTCCGCCTGCCGGTTCGGCCGGGTACCCGGCCCGGCGCAGGATCGGCCACGACACGGTGCCGAGCGACACGGCGGTCGCCGTACCGGAACCCGAGACGGTGCCGAGCAGGAAGCCTGCCATCGTGACCGTGCGGCCGGGCGCCGTCCGGCTGCGTTTGAAGAGGGCGAACGACAGATCGATGAAGAACTTGCCTGCGCCCGAGTAGTCGAGCACCGCGCCGTAGATGGTGAAGAGCACGATGTACGACGCGGCGACCGTCAACGGCGTCCCGTAGAACCCCGCCGTACCCATCGTGAACTGCGCGATGATCGCGTCGAAGTTGAAGCCCTGGTGTGACAGCGACCAGGTGTAGGGCAGGTAGCCGCCGTAGTACGCGTACGCGATGAAGACCAGGCTGAACGCCGGAAGCACCCAGCCGGTCGTACGACGGCACGCTTCGAGCAACAGGATCAGCAACACAGCCCCCGCCGCCACGTCCAACGCGGAAGGAGCCTGCCGGCGCTCGAGGTACCCGTCGAAATCGAAGAGCGGGTAGACGCACACCGCCAGCGCGACGAGGGCCAGGATCCAGTCCGCCACACCCGGGTCGTCGTGCGACCGCGCCTTGAACGGATTGATGAACGCAGGCACCCGGAAACCGCGGTAACACAGCAACGTGATCGGCAGGATCGCTGCGAGAAAGATCACCAAGTAGAACTGTGTGCCCTGTGGTAGAGGAGCGAACACCTGCACGAGCACGCCGACACTGATGATTGCGCACCAGACCGAAATCACCCGATCCAGGGCAGGCCGAAGCCGCCGAGCGGGCCGTTCCTGCTCGTACTCGGCCAGTTCTTCCTCAGAGGGCACGGTCACGCTACCCCCGCTGCCAACACCGACAGTCATCTACCGGTTCCCTCCTGTGTCCGGAAGGCTAATGTTGCCGAACACTGCGTGGAGTCGCGTGATTACGTCTTTACCAAGATCTGACACATCGGGCCGTGACCTGGCCTACGATCACCGCATGAGTGGCGCGGTCCGGATTCTGCTGGTCGAGGACGATCTCGATATCGCCAATGCCCTGATACCGGCTTTGCGGCGGTACGGCCTGATGGTGACCCATGTCCGCACGGCCGCGGACGCCCTGGCGGCGGATCCCGGCGACCTGGTGCTGCTGGACCTCGGGCTGCCGGACGGGGACGGTATCAACGTGTGCCGGCAGATCCGGACGGTGTCCGACGTGCCGGTGATCGCCGTGACCGCGCGCGGCGAGGCGGCCGACCGGGTGCGCGGCCTGCGCAGCGGCGCCGACGACTACGTGGTGAAACCGTTCGCGATTTCCGAGCTGCTGGCCCGCATCGATGCTGTACTTCGTCGTACCGGCCTCTTGCAGCCCCGCCCTCGGGTGACCGTCGGCGACCTGACCGTGGACATCGAGGCCCGGACTGTTCAGGTGGCGGACAAGCCCATCAGTCTGACCCGCAAGGAGTTCGACGTGCTCGCAGTGCTGGCCGCGCACCACGGCCGGGTGGTTCCCCGTGAACAGGTCGCGCTGTACGCCTGGCAGTCGGTCTTCGAGGCGTCGTCGCGCACCATGGACGTGCACGTCGCCAGCCTGCGCGCCAAGCTCGGCCGGCCCGAACTGGTGCAGACCATCCGCGGCGTCGGCTACCGCCTCGGTTCGGACTGACCGTTGCGCCGTCGACTGCTGCAGTCCCTCGTCCCGATGGTCGTCGCACTGGCGATCGTCGCCGTGATCCCGCTGGCGAACTTCATCGCCACGAGCAACTCACGCACGCTCTTCCTGTCCCGCAGCAACGACGCCGACTGGTTCGCCGCGATGGCCGAGTCCCCGTTGCAGACCGGCGACATCGCGAACCTGCGTGAGCTCGCGGTGCGGTACCAGGAGCTCTACGACACCCCGGTCTTCGTCGTCGACGTCGACTCCCGCGTCGTCGCCACGTCGGTGTCCGGTGTGGACGTGAAGGAAGAAGACATCGCGACCGCCCTGCACAGCACGCTTGCGGGCCGTCTCCCACCCGAGCCGCCGGCGCTGTGGCCGTGGGCCGCCGGCGAGATGATCGTGTCCCGCCCGGTCGTCAACAACGGCAGCGTGCTCGGCGCCGCCGTACTGCGGGTGCCGACGGACAAGGCCCGTGACCAGGTGCAGCGCGGCCTGCTGCTGCTTCTCGGCGGCCTGCTGATCAGCATCGGCGCGATCATCATCGGTATCGTCCGGCCGATCACCCGCTGGGTGCTGCGGCCGCTGCAGGACCTCGACAACGCCACCCACCAGATCACCCGCGGCGCGCTCGACACCAGGGTCTCGACCGACGGTCGTGCACCGGAGCTCCGCCGGCTGGGCGACAGCTTCAACTCGATGGCGCTGAGCCTGCACCAGGCCCGGCAGCGCGAGCGCGAGTTCGTCGCCGACGCGTCGCACCAGCTCCGGACGCCGCTGACGTCCGCCCGGATCCACATCGAGGGCCTGTCCCGGCTGTCGCCGACCGCGCGGTTCGCGCTCAGCGACATCGACCGGCTCGGCCGGATCGTCCAACGGCTGTCCCGGCTGGCCGGCTCCGACCGCCCGTCGGCGGATGCCGACGGCAACGAAGAGCCGCTGGACCTGGCCCAGGCGGTGAAGGAGCGACTGGTCGGCTGGAAGGCCGTGTACTCCGCCGACGACCTGGAGCTGATCATCGGCGAAATGGTCCCGGGCGGCGTCGCGCCGGAGCTCGAGGTCGACGACATCCTCGACGTACTGCTCGACAACGCCTCCAAGTACGGCGCACCGCCGGTGGAGGTCTCGGTCACCCGCGACGGCACCGAGGTGGTGCTGTCGGTCCGCGACCACGGCCTGGGGCTCGGATCGCGGGACCTGAAGAAGGTCGGCGAGCGGTTCTGGCGCAGCGCGCACCACCGCGAGATGCCGGGTACCGGTCTCGGCCTGGCGATCGTGCGCTCCGAGGCGGCCCGGGTCGGCGGCCGTGTGGTCGCCCGGCCGCCGATCGGCGGCGGCCTCGTGATCGAGGTCCGCGTCCCGCTGATCGACGACTACGACGCCTGAGCAGTACCGCTCCAGTACCGCTCCAGTACCGCTCAGATGTGATTCTGGCGGTACCAGCGCTCCGCGGCCGGATGCAGCGGGACGGGCATGGTCGCGATCGCCGAGCGGGGGTCCAGCGCGCCGGCCTCGGGGTGGCCGCCGGTCCCCGGGCTGGCTCCGGGTGACGGGGTGCCCTTGATCAGGTCGTTCTGCCGGCGGAACAGGGTGTTGAGCGTCCACCACGCCCACGAGTCCGACAGGTCCTGCTTCGCGATCAGGTAGTTCGGGATCGCCAGCGTCGGCACCGAGCTGGCCAGCCCGTACTGCGACGGCGGGATCGCGGACACCAGGAAGCCGCCGAACTCCTTCAGTGCGATCGACTCCGCCACCGCGCTGATGTCCAGCAGCCGGAACCCGATGGTCTTCTGCAGGGCGGCGATCGGATCGGTCGGGACGCCACCGCTCCAGAAGAACGCGTCGATGGAACCCCTGGTGGCGGTGCCGCGGGGCTGCACCGCGGCCACCATCTCCTCGAGGGTCAGGTTCTTCCGGATCACGTCGACCTTGCCCGGGTCCAGGTCCGGGTTCTTCTGGATCAGCTCGGCCTTGGCCCTGTTCAGGATCATGTTCGCGACGATCTCGGTCCCGGAGTCCTTCGGACCGACGCCGACGACCATCTTCCGGTTCGGGTCGGCCTTGCTCGGGAACAGGTCGTCGAGCTTCGACGCCTTCGACGCCATCGGTACGACGATGTGCACGTAGTTGTCGTAGACGCGGGCGAGCGCGGTGAACCGCAGCGGGCCGGTGCTGAAGTCACCGGTGCCCTCGTACGCCGCGAGCGCGGAGTCCGACGTACAGAATCCGAGGTCGGCCTTGCGGCCTGCCACCCTGTTCAGGTTGTCCACCGACCCGTCGCTGACGATCGGTTTCAGCTCCATGCCGGTCACCTCGCTGACCAGTGCGCACAGCGCCGTCCCGAACTTGTTGTAGACGCCGTTCAGGTTCCCGGTCGAGAACACTGCGGCCTCCGACGGCGCAGGTTCGTCCGCGCGGCCGCGCGAGCAGCCGGGCAGCAGCAGTCCGGACGCCGCGGCGGCACCGAAACCGAGCACGCTGCGCCGCGTCAGACCGGTCGGCCGGGATGGGGACAGCAGGCGGGGGCGATCCATGCAGGACAACCTAGACAACAATGAGGCCTTGGGGGTAGCCGTGTCGGCGGCCTGCAATCCAACCGCTACTCACAGAGATTCACACAGCAAGTGACAAACTGCGTCTGGACGCATCCGGGGTCGGTGTGACAGCGTTGTCATCGGTGCGGCCCGGTCGGCCGCGTGAGGATCCTTTCCCGGAGGCTGATTTCGTGCACGACGACCGTCAACTCATCGAGGAGCGGCTGAAGCGCGCCCTGCGGGAGCGGCTCCGCCCCGCGATCTACGGCGCGGCGGTCCCGCTGGACATCGAGGTGTGGCACGCACCCGGTGAGCCGGTGTCCCCCGCCGAGGCGCTGGCCCAGACCTACGAGCCGGCCGAGATCGGGCTGCGGTGGGGTCCGGCCTGGGGCACCGCATGGTTCAAGTTCAGCGGTCAGGTGCCGGCCGAGTGGGCCGGCAGCGAGATCGAGGCGGTCATCGACCTCGGCTTCAGCGGCGGCCCCGGCTTCTCCGCGGAGGGCCTGGTGCACACCACCTCCGGCCGGCCGCTGAAGGGCCTGCACCCGCGGCAGACCTACGCCCCGCTGTCGATCCTCGGCCCGGACGGTACGCCGGCATCGCCGGGCGACCGGATCGAGTTCTACGTCGAGGGCGCCGCGAACCCGGAGATCCCGCTCGACAACGCCTACGCGAAGGTCGACATCGGCGCCAAGCTCGGTGAGACCCCGATCTACCAGCTCACCCGCGCCGACCTGGCCGTGTTCAACGCCGAGGTGTGGGACCTGATCCTGGACCTCGAGGCCCTCGACGGCCTGCAGCGTGAGCTGTCGCTGCAGGACCCGCGCCGCAAGGAGATCCTGCGGGCGCTCAGCCGTTCGCTGGACGCGCTCGACTACGAGAACGTGGCCGGCACCGCCGCGGACGCCCGCGCCCAGCTGACCGACGTACTGAGCCGGCCGGCGCACGCGAGCGCGCACCAACTGTCCGCGGTCGGGCACGCGCACATCGACTCCGCGTGGCTCTGGCCGCTGCGGGAGACCCGCCGCAAGGTGGCCCGGACGGTGTCCAACGTCGCCACGCTGGCCGAGGAGTACCCGGAGCTGGTCTTCGCGTTCTCACAGGCCCAGCAGCACGCCTGGGTGAAGGACAACTACCCGGAGGTCTGGGAGCGGCTGAAGAAGGCCGTTGCCGAGGGCACCATCGTTCCGGTCGGCGGCATGTGGGTCGAGTCCGACACCAACCTGCCCGGCAGCGAGGCGCTGGCCCGGCAGTTCGTGCACGGCAAGCGGTTCTTCCTGGACGAGTACGGGATCGACACCCAGGAGGTCTGGCTGCCGGACTCGTTCGGCTACACCGCGGCGCTGCCGCAGCTGGTGAAGCTGTCCGGCTCCAAGTGGTTCCTGACCCAGAAGATCTCCTGGAACAAGGAGAACAAGTTCCCGCACCACACCTTCTGGTGGGAGGGCCTCGACGGGACCCGGGTGTTCACCCACTTCCCGCCGATCGACACCTACAACTCGGACCTGTCCGGCCGTGAGCTCGCGCACGCGCAGCGTAACTTCCAGGAGAACGGCGCCGCGACCCGGTCGCTGGTTCCGTTCGGGTACGGCGACGGCGGTGGCGGCCCCACCCGCGAGTTCGTCGCGACCGCGCGCCGGGTGGCGAACCTGGAGTCCTCGCCGAAGGTGACCATCGAGTCCCCGACCGAGTTCTTCACCGCCGCCGAGGACGAGTACCGCGAGCACGCACCGGTCTGGTCCGGTGAGCTCTACCTGGAGATCCACCGGGCGACGTACACCTCGCAGGCGAAGACCAAGCAGGGCAACCGGCGCAGCGAGCACCTGCTCCGCGAGGCCGAGCTGTGGAGCACGGCGGCCGTCGTCGCGGGCAAGCTCGACACGTACCCGTACGAGGACCTCGACCGGCTGTGGAAGGTCGCGCTGCTGCACCAGTTCCACGACATCCTGCCGGGCTCCTCGATCTCGTGGGTGCACCGCGAGGCGGAGGCGACGTACGCGCGGGTCGCCGAGGAGCTGAACACGATCATCGCCAAGGCGCAGCAGGCGCTGGCCGGCGAGGGCTCCGCGCAGATCGTCTTCAACGCCGCGCCGCACACGCGCAACGGCGTGGCCGGGCTCGGTGCGGGTATCGCGGCCGGCGAAGGCCAGGCCGTCTCGGTCGAGAACGGCGTACTGGACAACGGCGTCATCCGGGTCACGATCGACGAGCGTGGCCTGATCACCTCGCTGTACGACGTCGAGGAGCAGCGCGAGGTCATTGCGCCGGGTGCCGTGGGCAACCTTCTGCAACTGCACGTGGACACCCCGAACCACTGGGACGCGTGGGACGTCGACTCGTTCTACAAGAACAACGTCCGGGACGTCACCGAGGTCGACAGCGTCGACTTCAGCACCGCCGACGGCGTCGCGACCGTGGTCGTGAAGCGGTCCTTCAACCGGTCCACGGTGACCCAGACGCTGCGGGTCCGCCCGGGCGTGAAGCGGGTCGACATCGAGACCGAGATGGACTGGCACGAGGCGGAGAAGTTCCTCAAGGCGGCGTACCCGGTCGACGTGCACGCGGACCGCTCGGCGTCCGAGACGCAGTTCGGGCACATCTTCCGGCCGACCCACCAGAACACCTCGTGGGACGCGGCGAAGTTCGAGATTGCGGCGCACCGCTGGGTGCACGTGGGCGAGCCGGGGTACGGCGTGGCAGTGGTCAACGACTCGACGTACGGCCACGACATCAACCGGACCGCGCGGGAGGACGGCGGTACGACGACCACCATCCGCACCTCGCTGATCCGGGCGCCGCGGTTCCCCGACCCGAAGACCGACCAGGGCGTGCACACCGTGAACCACGCGCTGGTGGTCGGCGCCGGGATCCCGGAGGCGATCAAGGAGGGCTACTGGATCAACCTCCCCGAACGCGTCGTCACCGGCGCCGAGGGCGTCGGTCCGGTCATTGCCGTGGACAACGACAACGTGATCGTCGAGGCGGTCAAGCTCGCCGACGACCGATCCGGTGACGTGATCGTCCGGCTGTACGAAGCTGCCGGCGGTCGCGCTCGCGCCACCGTCACGCCGCTGTGCGAGGTGGCCTCGGTCACCGAGGTCGACCTGCTCGAGCGGCACCTGGCGGACCAGCACCTGTTCGGCAACGGAGTCCCGATCGAGCTCCGCCCGTTCCAGATCCTGACGCTGCGCTTCAAGCGTTCCTGACGCCGCACCCTCTGAAGGCCCGCCCGAACCCCCTCGGGCGGGCCTTCGCCTTTCCGCCGCCGGGCGTTCACCCGACTGACGTAGCGTGGAAGGACAGGTTCGATCGGTGGAGGTGGCATGGCCCGGACCCCGTTGCTCGGTTCCCGGACGCTCGATCGGCAGACCGCACGCACGCTGCCGCCCGGGCCGAAGCTGCCGACCCTCGCGCAGACGGTGCTGTTCGCGAGTCACCGCAGGACGTTCTTCCCGCGGATGCGGGACAAGTACGGCGACGTGTTCACGATCCGCCTGGTGCCGTCGAGCCGGGTGTGCGTCGTACTGAGCCGCCCCGATCACATCCGGGAGGTGTTCGGCAGCCCGCCGTCGGTGATGCACGCCGGCGAGGGGAACATGGTGCTGGAGCCGATCATGGGTTCGCACTCGTTGCTGCTGCTCGACGACGAGGACCATGTGCGGATGCGCAAGCAGCTGATGCCCGCGTTCTCCGGTGCGGCCCTGCGCGGGTACGCCGCGATGGTGCTCGAACTCGCCCGGGCCGAAGTGGCGAAGTGGCCCGTGGGGAAGCCGTTCAAGGTGCACCAGCGGATGCGGAACCTGACGCTGGAGATCATCCTGCAGGTGATCTTCGGCGTCACCGACGCCGACCGGCTGAACACGCTGCGCCCCTTGCTGGACAAGATCGTGTCGGTGTCGCCGGTGATCATGCTCGGTGGGTTCTACCCGCCGCTGCTCCGGGTGCGGCCGTGGAAGACCTACCTGGACACGCAGAAGCGGGTCGACGAGATCCTGTACGACGAGATCGCCGCGCGCCGCGAGACGTTCGCCGGGCGCACCGACGTACTCTCGCGGTTGCTTGCTGCGGGCAACTGGTCGGACGTGGAGCTGCGTGATCAGCTGGTGACGCTACTGCTGGCCGGGCACGAGACGACCGCGACCGCGCTGGCGTGGGCCTTCCACGAACTGGCGCGCCGGCCGGCGGATCTGGCGTTCGGTCAACATGCTGCCGACGCCGGCTCCGACGACGAACTCGAGGCGATCGTCAAGGAAGCGCTGCGGCTGCATCCGGTCGTGTACCAGGTCGGCCGGCGCCTCACCGAGACCACCGACCTGGCCGGCTACCGACTGCCCCGCGGTACGACGATCATGGCCGCGATCGGCCTGGTCCACCGCGACGCCGAACACTTCCCGCAGCCGCAGGAGTTCCGCCCGCAACGCTTCCTGTCCGACGATCCGCCGGCACCGGGCACCTGGATGCCGTTCGGCGGCGGGGCCCGGCGATGCATCGGCGCCGGGTTCTCCCTGATGGAAGCCACCGAGATCCTCCGCGCCGCTGTCGGCGCCTACAACTTCCAGGCCCCGCACCCGGAACCCGAACCGGCCCAGGCCAAGAACGTCACCCTGGTCCCCCGCCACGGCGCCGAGATCCTCGTCACCCGCCGCTAGCCCGCCGCACCAGCACGCCGGGAACCTCCCGGCCTCTCATGGGTTAACCCACCAGATGCGGGGTTCGCCCACCGGATCCCGGACGCGAACCCAGCATCTCGTGGGTGAACCCACCAGATGCGGGGGCGCGTACGTCGGGGGTGGCGGCGGGGATCCGGGTCAGTCCTCCAGGTCGCCGACGTCTCCCAGGTCGACGTCGCGGTAGTTCTCGAGGTCGGACTCGTCGTCGTCCTCGAGTTCGAACCCGTCGTCGTCCACCACGTGGACGGCGGCTTCCTCGGCGCCGGCGGCGGCGCCGTCGATGCCGACGTCCTCGGCGAACAGCTCGCTGTCGTCGTCGCTGTGTGCACCCTCGTCGGTGGCGACCAGGCGGCCGGAGCGCTCGGTGCCGACCTGCGGGCCGCCGACGTCCTCACCGTCCTCGGCGTACGGGTCGGTGTCCGGGACCTCCTGGGCGATCCGCTGGTCCAGCGTCTCGCCCTGGAGCGCCTCGTCGGCCGTCGTGCCGAAGCCTTCGCCCGCGGACCACTTCTCCGGCGGCGAGTACCCCTCGTCGAGCAGGTCGTCCACGCCGCGGTCGTTGAGCGTGTCCTCGGCCTGCAGCTGGTCCTCGTCGTCCACGGAGTAGCTGCCGTAGTCCTCACGGTTGTTGTCGGTCATGCCTCCACCTCGCTCCGCTCGGCTCCGGCCTGCCCGACAAGGTCGACTGTGTCGTTTGTTCGCTCGCTTCGCTCGCTCATGAGGCAACACTGAACCGCAAGGCGCCGCTGAATCAAGCTGGCGCACCTATCCCGCAGAATGGGGCGCGTGGATCCGGTCAGGTTGACGTTGGACCAGCTGCGGGAGCTGCGCGACGACATCGCGCCGCAGGCCGCGCGGCGGTCCCGTGCCTCGATCCGCCGGCGGATCGAGCGCTGGCGCAGCCGGGTCTTCTTCATCGCCCAGTGTGCGCTCGCCGCCGGTGTCGCCTGGGCGATCGCGCGGTACGTCGTCGGCCACAAGCAGCCGTTCTTCGCCCCGGTCGCCGCGATGGTCTGCCTCGGCTTCAGCTTCGGCCAGCGTCTCCGCCGGGTCGCGGAGGTGATGGTCGGCGTGGCGGTAGGGGTCGGCGTCGGCGACCTGTTCGTGAAGGTTTTCGGGACCGGCGTACTCCAACTCGTCTTCGTGATCGCGCTCGCGATGAGCGTCGCCGTACTGCTCGGCGCCGGGAACCTGATGACCACCCAGGCCGGCGTCCAGGCCGCGATCGTCACCACGCTGCTGCCCAACCCCGGCGCCGGCTTCAGCCGCTGGCAGGACGCGGCGCTCGGCGGGCTGGTCGCGCTGGCGGCCGCCACGATCGCGCCGGCCGCGGCCATCAGACGCCCTCGGCAACAGGCGGCCGGCGTCCTGAACGAGCTGGCCGAGATCCTGGTCGAGACCGCCGACGGCCTGCGCCATCGCGACGAGGAGGCCGTCACCGACGCCCTCCGCCGGGCTCGTGCGAGCGAGTCCCGGCTCGACGACCTGCGCGGCGCCGCCGAGGAAGGGGTCGCGGTCGTCCGGCTGTCCCCGTTCCGCCGCCGGCACCGCGGGCGGGTCCAGGAGATCGCCGATCTCGTCGTACCGCTGGACCGGGCGATCCGGAACACCCGGGTCCTGGTACGCCGGTGCGCGGTGTCGGTGTGGCGCGACGAACGGATGCCCGACGAGTACCCAACGCTGCTCGAACGCCTGGCCGACGGCACCCGCCTGATCGGCGAGTCCCTGTTCGAACCGGCCGCCGACGTCGCCGCGCACCGCGTGCTGGGCGAACTGGGCCGCCGTACGGCGCAGATGCCGCTGCCGATCGGACTGTCCGCGGTCGTCGTCCTCGGTCAGCTGCGCTCCACGATCATCGACCTGCTCGAACTGACCGGGACCTCGTACGACGACGCCCGCAAGCTCGTCCCTCTGCGGCTGGACGGACTCGACGAGAAGTAGCACGACCCAAGTGACTCAGGTCACATCGAGGATTCCCGTCATACCTTCCGGCCCTCGGCGTCTCACCGGCATGACGATCCACCGACTGATGAGCACGATGGCCACCGAGCAGGTCCGCCAGCTCGAGGACCTGTTGGCCGTCGACAGCACCCAGACCACAGACGACCGGACCGACGCCGCCGCCGAGCAGTAAGGCGCCAGCCGGACGAACGGACCCGGGCGGCGCACCCGGACGGTCTGGCCCACCGAGCCAGACCGCACGGAAGTCGCACATCAAACGCAGAGGCGCCCCAGTGCGAGGCGCCCCCGGATCCGTTACCGGTGCACCGCCACAGAGGTGCACCTCACCACCCGTCGACCGTCCTGACACCGTTTGCGCGAGGTTCAGGCCGGTCGGCGGGTGGTTTTGTTGGCAAGAGGGTCAGGTGGCAACCGTGATCTCGGTGGTCACCGAGTTCGCGATGAAGCACTCCCGGTGCGCGAGGTGGTGCATCCGCTCGAGCGTCTCGGTGTCCGGCTCGGCGCCGTTCCAGACAATCTTCGGGTTCAGCGTCACCTCGGTGATCGCGAGCCGGCCGTCCGCGTTCTTCGCCATCACACCGACCGCGTGGTCGTCGTACGCGTCGACCACCATCCGCTTGCGGGCCGCGATCGCCAGGAACGTCAGCATGTGGCAGGACGACAGGGCCGCCACGAACGCCTCCTCCGGGTCGACCGGGCCCGGATTGCCCAGGTACTTCGGGTTCGCCGAGCCAGGCACCGTGATGCCGCCGTCGAAGCGCCACTCGTGGTCGCGGTCGTAGGTGTCATAGGTGAACTCGTGCTCACCACGGCTCCAGCTCACGTCAACCACGTGCTCCGACATGTTCAGATCACCTTCCGACGACATCTCCATGGCACCACTTCGGTGCTGTCACAGGGTTGCATCGTACAGCGGTGTGCCCGGGCAGCTTGGCGACGAAATCGCTGTCGTACCGCGCGGCCATACCCGCGACCGGCCAGTCCGTCGTCACGACCTGCGCACCGCTGGCCAAGGCGATGCCGAGCCGGGTGTAGTCCTTGTCGCGGATCGTCGCCATCGGCTCGTCCGACCGGGTCCGGATCAGGTAGCCCTTCGACACCAGCCGCTGGATCTCCGCCTGGTTCGCGCCCCGCGGGTCGTTCACCTGCGTGATCGCCGCGTCCGGCTCGCCCTCGGGACCCTGGGTGAAGACCGCCCGGCCCTCGAGGTTCTGGTGACCGGTCCGGTAGAGGTCGCGGATCGCGCCCGGGCCGCCGTTGTCGAAGTAGAACAGCACCTGACCGCGGGCCTCGTCCAGCGTCGGCCAGCCTTTGGTCAGGACCGACTGCTCCAGCGTCAGACCGGGCTTGCGGACGTCGTCCGGCGTCAGCAGCTCCTTCTCGGAGAACACCGACCGGATCTCTTGGTCAACACCCTCGAGGTTGGTGGCGTCCCACGGCGGCGACTGGACGCCGCCGGCCGCGACCACCTTCGGGTCGGACTGCTTGAGCTCGAGGTTGATGGTGATCGGCACGTGGTTCGGGTGCTGCTCGGACCACGACCTCACCTGCTGCAGGCACAGGACGAACGTGTCGCAGGTGGTGTTGTAGTCGAAGTCCGGGACGTGCATGACCTTGATCCCGGGACGAGCCATCGCCGGGTCGGTGAGCGGCTCCTGCCCGGTCAGCTTCCGGATCAGCGGATACGTGTACAGGCCGCCGGCCGGGTCCGGGAGCAGGTCGAGTTCGAGCGTGCGGACGTTCTGGTCCTCGAGCTGCTGCGTGATCGGCGCGTGCGAGTACCAGAGGTCGACCGAACCGGGGTTCTGGGCCTGCTGGACCTTCTGCTCGGCCGGGCTGAGCTCGCGGTGGTACGAGTTGTGCGACCCGATCATCTGGACCTGGTTGAACCGCAGACCCGAGCCGTTCGCGGCGGACGCGGAGTCTTCCCGGGTGAGCGCCGTACCGGCGACCCCGGAGGCGGCCAGCGCGACCGATGCGAGGCCGACGACAGCGGATTTGTTGATGCGCATACGAGTTACCCCTCCTCCTCATGAGCCCTACTGAATGCCGCGACTCCGTCGCGGCGGGTCATGGGGCTGTGACTCCCGTCCTTCCCTCGTCGCTCCGGTCGCTGCGCTCCCTCCGCTCCTCAGTCCAGGACGGGAGGCCCCATGACCAACTGTCGGCAATCTGTCACAAAGAGGTGGCAACGTTGTCCCTCGGAGCGTGGACAATGAGTGAATGGTGACTTCGGGGGCTTATCCGCTGCGCCGGACGCCGACCCAGGACCGGGCGAGCCGGCAGGTCGAGCGGATTCTGGACGCGGCCTGTGCCGAGGTGGTCGAACGCGGGTACGACGCGGCGTCGACGAGTGGGATCGCGAAGCGGGCCGAGATCGCGGTCGGCAGCGTGTACCGGTACTTCCCGGACAAGCGCAGCCTGATCCAGGCGATCGAGCGGCGGAACCAGGCCCGCTACACCGACGCGGTGCGCGAGCGGCTGGCCGACGTGACGAACTGGCGGGCGGCGGTCGACGTCACGCTGGACACGTTCCGGGAGATGCACCGGACCGACCCGGGCTTCAAGGCGGTCGTGCTGAGCGGGCTCGGCGATCCAGAGCTGGAGGCGAAGCCGGGCGAGTTCGACGACCAGCACGCCGGCGAGTTCGCGGAGCTGCTGACGGCGCGCTTCGGCGCGCGGGACTCGCGGGACTTCCGCCTGGCCGTGACGCTCAGCATCACGATGGGCGAGGCGCTGGCGCACCTCGCGGACCGGCTGTCCGCGGACGAGGCGGACTACGTTCTGGATCAGGGCCGGCCGGTGCTCTACAACCTGCTCGCCCCGCATCTTCCTGCTTGAGCCGGAGAGGAGGCTCAAGCAGGTGAACCGTCAGGCCGCCGTGGCGGAGAACGGCCCCAGGGTCGGCCAGTGGCTGACCCGGCCGGCCAGGCGGGCCCGGCGGGGCGTCCGGACGTCGTACGCGACGATGACCCGGTCACCCTTGGCGTAAGTAATACGGCTCCCGACCGGGAACTTGCGAGCGACCTCGTACGGTCCCTCACCCCGGCGGGTGTAGTACTCGACGATGACCTCGGTGTAGATCGCCGGGGCACCGCTCTGCAGTTGGCCGCGGACCGGGCCACGCACCCGGATCACTCGTCCCGCGGTCTTCTCTTCCGTGCCGGTGGGGAGTTCGTTACGCCGCAGACCGGCCAGAACCTCGGTCACGATGAAGGTCGCGACCACCAGCACCAGGCCGAACCCACCGAGTACAACGATCGTCAACATGGCACTCACCCCCGACGCGTCGCCCGCGAGCGACGCGGTCGTTTGTCGAAACTGCCCTTGCGCGGCGTTTGCCGCTCACCCGGTGAGACGCCACCGGATTCCACTTGGTTCCAGGTAAGTACAAAAACCTTTCTACAGGACCATAGTAGAGTCCGGTGGAGCGGTGTTTCTAGAGGTAGAGTTGACCTGAAGTTGTCAGTTTCCGCCCATTCCGAACTGGTACTGCGGCGGAACTGGCCGTTGTGTGCCGAGTGCCTCCTCCGCGGCCAGCCAGTAGTCGGTCAGCGGGTTCGCGCCCTCCCGTACCGTGGCGAGCTGGATTCCGGCAGCGAGCAGTTCGTGCGCTGTGGCCGGGTCACCGGTCTCCAGCGCGTGCCGGACACGCAGCAGCTGGATCCGCGGGTCGTCAGGCGCGTGCTCGAGCATCCGCTCCGCCCGCTGCACGTCGGTGTCCAGCGCGGCCGCGATCGCCTCCACGACCAGCGGCACCAGGTCGGGCAGGAGCTCGACGGCGCGCTCGTAGTACTCCAGCTCTCCCGTGACTACACCGAGGTTGCGTAGCGCCCAGGCGTTGTCGCCGGACTCCCGCCACGCCTCGATCGCACCGTCGACGTCTCCGTCGTAGTGCCGCGCGACGCCCCGGTGGTACCAGACGAGCCAGTTGTCCTCGGCCGCTTCCAGCAGGTCCCGCCACGCCACCAGAGTCCCGTCCGGTACGTCGTCAACCGCCGGCAACTGCCCGTCGAGCAACGGCAGCCACGCCTGCTCGCGGGACGTCATCGTGTCCTCGCTGAACGGCGTACCGTCCGAGACGCTCCAACCGGTCCGCTTGAGCTCCAGCGCACCCCAGCCCGATCCGACCGCCAGCCGCTCGACCGGCACGGCATCAACAACTCCCAACCACGCCCGCTCCCTCCCACGCAGCCCATCAAGCAACGGTTCGAGCGCTGCTGCTCCCCCGGCTCGCGCTGTCTTCCAGTCCTGGGAGTGCGCGACACCGGGGTCCATCGAGAGACGTCCATACGCCTCCAGCCAGTGCCATGAAGTCCCGGCAGGCAGCTTCAGGTGCTCCATCTGCGTGCGCGCGAGCCCGGCCTGAATCTCGGCGTACCCGTCGCCCTCCAGCCCGGGCGACAGCCACTCCTGCCACCGGTGTCCGCCGTCGCCTTGACCCCAGACGAAGAGCTTGCGTCCCTGCAGCCGTTCGGTCGACGCCTGCACGAGGCCGTTGCCGGAGCCGTCCACCGACGCGATCCACGACCGTTCGTCCGGCAGGGGCTCGAAGAAGTAGTCGATGGCGCGCGGGTGCCGCATCGGATAGGTCAGATCTGTCGTCACGTCGACCAGGTCCAGTCGGCTGCCGTAGCCGAACTGCCAGGCCTGGTCCGCGGGTACGAGGACGCGACGGTCCGGCGACTGCGGTACTGCGATGTTCGACCACCAGTACGCCGGGACCTCGACGTCGGACGGGTTCTGCAGCCGTACGCCGACGTACAGGAACTCCGAGTCCTCCGGGAGCCAGAAGTCGAGTTGGGTGACGAGGTTGCGGGTGCGTTCGAGCTCCCACAGCCGCAGGACCGGCGTACCGTCCGGGCCTTCGACGCGGGCCGCGTGCATCGGGGCGCACGTCCCGGTCCAGTGGCCGGTGCTTCCGACGTTCCACTCGACGCCGCCGGCGAACCAGGCGTTGCGCAGCGCGAGGTTCGCGGGCTGGAAGACCGGGTTGCGGTAGAGCAGCTCGGTCCCCTTGTGGACGAGCGAGTACAACCTGCCGCCGAGGCTCGGCAGGACGGTCGCACGGACGTGGTCGTTCTCCAGCACCAGAGCAGGCAGCGCTGTCTCCACGAGGGTCCGGTCGTAGCCGTCCTGGTTCAGGCACGGCAGCGGGCTGTGCAGACGCCCGTACTCGATGTTCTCCCGCAGGTCGGCGGGGAGCTCGGCGATGTTCTCGACGTGGTGCGGCTCGCGCTGGGTGCGGAGCGGTGCGAGCGGGTTCTCCGGACCGATCGAAGCTGCAGAAAGTACGACGTTTTGAACAGAAAGGATCGTCACTGCCCCATGATCCCAAGTGCGCTATACATGTCGCCATGGACGCTGATGTGATCGTCGTCGGGGCGGGGCTGGCCGGGCTGGCCGCGACCGCCGAACTGGCCGACGCGGGCCGGAAGGTACTGCTGCTCGACCAGGAACCCGAGGCGTCGCTCGGCGGCCAGGCGTTCTGGTCGTTCGGCGGTTTGTTCTTCGTCGACTCTCCGGAACAACGCCGGATGGGCATCAAGGACTCCCACGGGCTGGCGATGCAGGACTGGTTCGGCTCGGCGGGGTTCGACCGGCTGGACGACGAGGACAAGTGGGCGCGGCAGTGGGCGGAGGCGTACGTCGACTGGGCGGCCGGCGAGAAGCGTCCGTGGCTGCACGCGCAAGGCGTGCGGTTCTTCCCGGTCGTCGGCTGGGCCGAGCGCGGCGGGTACAACGCGGACGGCCACGGGAACTCGGTGCCGCGCTTCCACATCACGTGGGGCACCGGGCCGGGCCTGGTCGCGCCGTTCGAGCGCCGGGTGCGAGAGGCCGTCGGGAAGGGGCTCGTCGAGTTCCGGTTCCGGCACCGGGTGGACGAGCTGACGGTGACGGGCGGTGTGGTCGACGGCGTCGCGGGCAAGGTGCTCGAGCCCAGCGACGTACTGCGTGGCGTGTCGAGCTCGCGGACCGAGGTCGGTGACTTCCAGCTGACCGCGCAGGCCGTGATCGTCACGTCCGGCGGGATCGGCGGCAACCACGACCTGGTCCGCTCGCAGTGGCCGAAGCGGATGGGCGAGCCGCCGAAGCGGATGATCAGCGGCGTACCGGCGCATGTGGACGGGCGGATGCTCGCCATCACCGAGCGGGCCGGCGGCCGGTACGTGAACCGCGACCGGATGTGGCACTACACCGAAGGCATCCAGAACTGGGACCCGATCTGGCCGCAGCACGGCATCCGGATCCTGCCCGGGCCGTCGTCGCTGTGGTTCGACGCGACCGGGAAACGGCTGCCGGTGCCGCTGTTCCCCGGGTTCGACACGCTGGGGACGCTCGAGCACATCATGACGACCGGGTACGACTACACGTGGTTCGTGCTGACCCAGAAGATCATCGAGAAGGAGTTCGCGCTCTCCGGCCAGGAGCAGAATCCGGACCTGACCAACAAGGACGTCCGGGGTGTCCTCGGGCGCGCCCGCGGCGGTGCGACCGCGCCGGTGCAGGCGTTCCTGGACAAGGGCGCCGACTTCGTTGTCCGCGGCAACCTTCCGGACCTGGTCCGGGGGATGAACGACCTGACCGGCGAGAACCTGATCAAGCTCGACGACCTCGAGCGGCAGATCGTCGCGCGGGACCGGGAGCTGACCAACACGTTCACCAAGGACCTGCAGGTAACGGCGCTGCGCGGCGCCCGCAACTACCGCGGGGACAAGCTGATCCGGGTCGCGTCCCCGCACCGGATCCTCGACCCGAAGGCCGGCCCGCTGATCGCCGTACGGCTGAACATCCTGACCCGCAAGTCTCTCGGCGGTCTGCAGACCGATCTGGAGTCGCGCGTCCTGCGTGCCGACGGCACCCCGCTCCCGGGTGTCTACGCCGCCGGCGAGGTCGCCGGGTTCGGTGGCGGTGGCGTCCACGGCTACCGGTCGCTCGAAGGCACCTTCGTCGGCGGTTGCCTGTTCACCGGCCGTACGGCGGGACGCGCAGCCGCGAAGGCGGTGTCCTGAGCATGGCCAAAGTGATCTACCGCGGCCGGCCGATCGCCCGGAAGTGGTACCTGCCGCCTTTCATCTTGTGGGGTCTGGCGACCACCGGGCTTCTGCTCACGTCGAAGGTCGACCTCGATCGCACGCAGGTGAACATCTCGGTGATCGGTCCGGGTTCGTTGTTCGCGATCTGGTGGCTCGGCATTCTGGTTCGCAATTGGCGCGGCACTGTCGTCCTGACCCGGGAGACCCTGCGGATCGGCCCGGACAAGGTCGCGGTGGCCGACATCGAGCCCGAGTGGGTACGCCTGCTGGCCGCGAGAGCCGATCCGGAGCTTGCCGTCCGGGTCGGCGGGGAACCGGAGCTGCCGGCGGACCGGCTGTCCGACCGGCGCCACGGGCTGGTGCTGGGCGGCGTGTTCGGGTCGACGGCCCACGACGATCTGGTCACGCTCGAGGTCAGGAACAACCGGACGGGACGATTCGACCGGGTGAGCGTTCCGACGCGCGATCGGCGCGGGTTGCTGGCAGGTCTGGTGACCGCACTGGAACGACGCGAGTAGTACGGGGCCCCAGGTCGGTACGGCGTGGTGTGTTTCGTCAGCCCATACCCGGCGAAGGAGGCGACTTCTAACGTGACGGCATGCGCCGCTTCCTCGCCTTGTCCGCCGCTGTCATGCTGCTCACGGGTCTCATGACAACGCCGGCGAATGCCCACCGACCGGTCCGCGTTCCGGGTGCCGAGTATCAAGAGGTCGCCCATCTGAACGACCTGACCACGGCCGGCACGGTCGCGTCGGGTCACACGAATCCAGCCGACTACGCAGGCCTCACGCACTCGGGTCTGCCGCAGCAGTCCGGCGTACCTGGGGTGCAGGTCGACGGGTACTTCCCGGACAACTCGCACACCAACACCAACCACGGGTGGAACCACGACTCGCAGTTCGTGATCCGGCTGCCGCGGACGTGGAACGGCGGACTCGTCGTGTCCGGATCACCCGGCGTGCGGGCGCAGTACGCGAACGACAAGGCGATCTCGGACTACGTGCTCTCGCTGGGATACGCGTACGCCGCGACCGACAAGGGCAACACCGGCGCCGCGTTCTACACCGACGGCCTGCGTCCCGGCGACGCGATCGTCGAGTGGAACGTCCGTACGACGCAACTCGCGCGAGCCGCCCGCGCCACCGTCTCGCAGTACTACGGTCGCCCGGCGCGCGAGGTGATCGCCGCGGGGATCTCGAACGGCGGCTACCTGGTCCGTTGGCAACTCGAGAACCACCCGGAGCTCTTCACCCGCGGCGTGGACCTGGAAGGCACGCTGTGGACGGCCGACGGGCCGAACCTCTTCACGTACTTGCCTCAGGCAATCAAAGGATACGAGCAGCACGACCCGGCTGCCATCGTCGCGGCGGGCTTCGATCCGCGCTCGGACTTCCTCTGGGACTACCACTACACGGTCTACTGGAAGCTGACCCAGCGCATCTACGCCGCCGAGCTCGACCCGACGTACACCGGGAGCGAGGCCGACTACGACTACGCCCAGCGGCCCGACGCGCACCGGGCAATCAAGCGGATCGCGCTCACCGGCAAGATCAAGAAGCCGCTGATCACCATCCAGGGCACGTACGACAGCCTGCTCCCGATCACCCAGGATTCCGACGTGTACGCCGAGATGGCCCGTGGCACCGGCCTGCACAAGTACCAGCGGGTCGATGCAGGCAACCACGTCGACGGCCTCGTCGACACCTACCCCGACCAGCTGGTCCCGCTCGTCCCCCTGCTGCAGAAGGCAATCAGAACACCATCGTGAGGAGGTCGGCGAACAACTCCTGTTCGTCGATCTCCAGGCCGCGGTTCGTGAACCACGCGGCCATGTTGTGGCAGTCGCGGAGCAGGAAGTCCATGCCCTTCGGGTTGCCGACGATGTCGACGACCTGCGGCAGGTCGATCATCACGATCCGGTCGGCCTGGGCCAGGACGTTGTACGGCGAGAGGTCGCCGTGCGCCAGCCCGGCCCGGGCCAGTTCACGCATCCCGCCGCGGAGTTGCTCGAAGTACTGACCGAGCAGCTCCTTCGACGGCCGGACCTGAGCGAGCCGTGGCGCGGCACCGCCCTCGCCGTCGTCGATGAACTCCATCAGCAGCTCGGTGCCGTCCACCTGGACCGGGTACGGCACCGGGACGCCGGCCTTCCACAACCGGTTGAGGGCGTCCCACTCGGCGTACGCCCACTGCCCGGCCGCGACACTGCGGCCGTGCGCGGTCTTCTTGTGCATCGCCCGGCTGTCGCGGCTGTTGCGGGTACGGCGTCCTTCGACGTACGACGTACTGCGGTGGAAGGACCGGTGCTCCTCGGTGCGGTACCGCTTCGCGGCCAGCAGTGAGGATTTCGCCGGGTTGTCGCCGATGGCTTCGACGGCCCGTTCGACCAGGAAGACGTCGGCTTCCTTACCGGTTTTGAGGACGCCGAGCTCGGTATCGATCGCGGCCTGTTCCGTCACAACCCAGGAAGGGCGTGGTTCCGGGCCGCGAGAGCCGCGCTCGACGTCCAGCCAGGTGGACCACCGCTGATCCGGTCCCAGTTCCTCGTCGACGGAGTGGAACTTGAAGACGAAGGCGTCGGACGGATCCGGTTGGGACTCGTCGTGGGTCAGATCTGCCCAGCGCGAGTCGAGGTCGGAGAAATCAGATGAGAGTTCGTACTCTGCAGACAACTGGTGTGCTCCTGAACAAAGAAGGTGAACTGACGCGGACATGCCGCAGCACAGTGATGGCCATCCGTCAGCCCTCCTTAGTCCAGGCAGCGTTCGCCGCCGCTCGGTCAACCCAGGATGCCCGCCCGCTCCGGGCCCCGCAACGTATTTACCGGAACAGCTTTACCGGAACTGCGATCGCGCGGTCGGGCGCAGCCGCAGCTCCTGGGCCGGTTTCGCCGACCGGCAGACCAGTTCGGGCAGCACCCGCCGCTGCCAGACGCGCGACTCCGTGAGCCGCCGGCGATGTTCGGCGTACGCCCTGTCGTCGGCGAACCGCGCGAACCAGGCGAGCGCCACCTCGTCCCGCAACGGCAGCTGCGGGAAGTTGTTCTCGGCAACCAAACTCTCGAGGACCGCGACCGGCGCGGCTCCGGTGTCGGTGAGCACGGGCGCGACCTGATCGGTGAAGAACTCGACGAACCCGTCGTCCTCGGCGCCGCGGTGGTAGACCGCGCCACCGACTACTGACGTCGCAGACGCGTCCGGTCGCGGCGCGTCGAGCGCCGGGTAACCGGCCTCGAGCCGGACGGGCTTCAGCAGCAGGGCGTTGTCCGAGTCGATCATCGTCGCGTTCGCCGCCGCGGCGTGCGCGCGCCAGACCGGGCCGTAGTAGAACGCGTTCAGCGCGTCCGCCCGCGCGGGCAGGTCGCGGAACCCGCGGATCCAGACGAACCGGTCCGAGTCGTCCAGATCGCGGAACTGACCGACGATGTGCATACCGGTCTGTTCCTGCCCCTCCACGAGGTAAGTGTCGAAGACTTCGATCAGGTTGTCCCGTTGCCCGGGGTGCAGCGTGTACTGGCGCAGGTCGACGACGGCGCAACACTCGTTCATGAGTGCGAGCAAACCACTGAAACCTGACAGTTACTGTCAGGCGACAAGCGTTTCAAGCACCCGTAACAGTCGGGTACTTGAAAGCTCGGGCCGAGTTTGATCTGGTGGAGCTAGTGGTTCAGCCCCTGCCACCGAGCATGTACGACGACACGACGAGGTATCTCCCGTGACGATCGCAACTGCAGAACGCACCAAGCAGACCATCGCCGACGCCACCCACGAGCTGCTGCTCGAGGCGGACAGGGTCCCGGATCCCCGGCACCAGGCGTGCCTCGACGAGGTCGTCCTCCTGAACGCGCCGGTGGCGAGGTCGATCGCCTCGCGGTACCGCAGCAAGGGCGTCGACGCCGACGATCTCGAGCAGGTCGCGTACCTCGGCCTGGTGAAGGCCGTCAACGGCTACAAACTGGAGGCGTCGACGGCGTTCCTGTCGTACGCCGTACCGACGATCCGCGGTGAGCTGAAACGGTACTTCCGCGACTGCGCCTGGACGATCCGGCCGCCGCGCCGGGTCCAGGAGATGCAGGGCAACATCGCCGCCGCGGAGCCCGAGCTGATCCAGCGGCTCGGTCACGTGCCGACCGACGAGGAGACCGCGGAGGCGCTCGGCACCGACCCGTCCGAGGTCGCCGAGGCCGCCTCGGTCCGCGGCTGCTTCAGCACGCTCTCGCTGGACGCACCCGGTACGTCGGACGGCGGGACGAGCCTGCTGGAGACGGTCGCCGACGCCGAGGACGGCTACGACCTGGTCGAGAACGTCCACACCCTGACACCGGCAGTCGCGAACCTCGGTGAGCGGGACAAGCGCATCCTCCAGTTGCGGTTCTGCAACGGCTTCACCCAGGAGGAGATCGGCCAGGAACTCGGCGTCAGCCAGATGCAGGTCTCCCGCCTGCTCCGCGGCATCCTCGAAACCCTCCGCGCCGAACTGGCCGTCCAACGGGGCCCGAGCGGCTGCTGACATAGGACGTCCGAGGGCGCCGCGCAGTAGACGCAGGGCCCTCGGACGTCCTATCAGGTAGCGTCGGCTCCGTGGACTTCGAGGAGGCGGCCGATGCGGTCTATGCGGCGCCGGCGGCCGACTTCATTGCTACTCGCAACGAGCTGGCCAAGCAGCTGAAGGCCGGCGGCGACGCGATCGGGTCGACCCGGCTGAAGGCGCTGCGCAAGCCGACGGTCGCGGCCTGGCTCGCGAACCTGGTGGCCCGCAAGCTGCCCGACGAGCTCGACGACCTGCTCGCGCTCGGCGACGAGTTCCGGGAGGCGACCGCCGATCTCGACGGCGAGCGGCTGCGGGAGCTGACGCCGAAGCGTCACCGGTTGCTGGACAAGCTGTCCAAGGAGGCTGCCCGGCTGGCCGCCGACGAGGGTCAGAAAGTCAGCGCGGATGTCGGCCAGAAGCTGCGCGAGACGCTGGACGCCGCGCTGGTGGATCCGGCCGCGGGCGACGCCGTACGCGAGGGCCGGTTGAGCAGTGCGCTGCGGCACGTCGGCTTCGGTGTCGTCGACGAGAACGGCGAACCGTCCAACGTCACCCCGCTCACCGACGAGCGCCGCCAGGCCGCCCGCGACCGCCGGAAGGCCCAACGGGCGGAAACCGAGACCGCCGAGGAAGAGCGCGCGGCAGCCAAGCGCAAGAAGGCAGAGGAGGACGAACGCGAGGCGGCGGAGCGCGCCCTGGCCAAACAGGCGTTCGAGGAGGCCGTCGCGGCCGCTCAGGCCGCCGAGGCGAAGGTCGAGGAGCTGGACGCCCAGCTCGACAACGCTCGCGAGGAACTCTCCGAGGCCCAGGCCCGGGTCCACCGCATCGGCGCCGAACTCGACGAGGCCCGCCGAGCCGCCCGCGACGCCCAGAAGGAAAGCCGCGAGGCCCGGAAGCGCTACAACCGGCTCTGAACTGGGTACCGGCCGGGGCGACCAGGAGGTACCGGAAGGAGCCGGCGATGGCAAGGGCGATCTGGAGCGGGTACATCAACTTCGGACTTGTTTCGGTACCGGTCGGGATGTACAGCGCGACCAAGGAACACGAGATCGACTTCCACCAGTTCCAGAAGGGCACCTCGGACCGGATCCGGTACAAGCGGGTGAACGAGCGCACCGGCCGTGAGGTCCCGTTCGAGAAGATCGTGAAGGGTCACGACGTCGGCGGCGGCGAGTACGTGATCGTGGAGCCCGAGGAGCTCGACGACATCGCGCCGGGCAAGTCCCGGTCGCTGGAGATCGACACGTTCGTGGATCTGGACGAGATCGACCCGATGCACTTCCAGAAGAGCTACTACCTCGGCCCGTCCGATGCCGAGAACGCCTCGTCGTACGCGTTGCTGCGAGACGCGCTGGCGAAGACCAACCGCGCGGGGATCGCGAAGTTCGTGATGCGCGGCAAGGAGTACCTGGCGACGATCCGGGCCGACGAGAAGGTCCTCGTGCTCGAAACGATGTTCTTCGCCGACGAGATCCGCGACCCGGACGAGGAGCTCGGCGAGCTGCCGCGCAAGACCGGTTCCGGCAAGCAGTTGTCGATGGCGGTCGACCTGATCGAGGCGATGAGCGGCGAGTGGAAGCCGGCGTCGTACCAGGACACCTACACCGAGCGGGTCAAGGAACTGGTCAAGACCAAGCATCAGGGCAAGGAGGTCGTCTACTCCGAGGAGGAGCCGCAGGCGACGAACCCGACCGACCTGGTGGCCGCCCTGCGCGCCAGCGTCGAGGAGGCCCGCAAGGCCCGCGGAGCGAAGAAGAAGACCACGGCAAAGAAGACGACGGCCAAGAAGTCAACTGCCAAGAAGACCGCGGCGAAGAAGTCGACCGCGAAGAAGTCCGCGGCCAAGAAGACCAGCCGGAGCAAGAAGGCTGCCTAGTTGTTGCTGTTGCCCAGGAGGTAGCGGCCGGGGTTGGCCGGTGCGCCGGCGTCCAGCCAGCGGTTGAAGCCGTCGGGGTTGCGGCGCTCGAACTCGTCGAGGCAGATCCGGCGGACCTCGGCGACGGCCTGCCGGTCGCGCGGATCGGCGCCCTGGGTGAGCTGCGTGGCGGTCTCGGACCAGACTCCGCAGAGCTCCTCGATGGAGAGCGGACACTGCAGCGATGCGATCAGCTCCTCGTCCGCAGCGAGCTGAGTCTCGGTCAGGCGGACCAGTTTGCGCTGCTTACGCGACGGGCGCAGGCGCGGGGCCCGATCGGGTACGGCGAGGTCGATCAGCACGAACAGTGCGGCCAGGATCAGCGCCGACACCATCCCGAGTGCACCCCATGCGAGCAACCGCACCAGGCCCGGCAGGCACAACACCGCTGCGGCGGCCGCGCCCGCGACCAGGGCCGCCGAGCTGTACGGCGCATCGTCCGTCACGTGCCGCACCACCGCGGCCAGCGGCCAGACCAGCGCGAACACCACGACCAGCAGGATCGACGCGGCGAGCGGACCGAGCAGCAGGACGCCCGCGAGCGCGCCGGCTGTCCCGACTCCGAGACCGGCCGCGATCCCCACCCGCCGTACCCAGGAAAGCTGCATCACCAAGGCTCACTCACCGTCACCACACCCCACAGAGTCCCCCTCCCACCGAGAACGAACAACCCCCAAGCACGGTTCCCCGGGCGACAGCGGATGAACCCGGGGTGACCTGTTCAACTTGTGGGCGGAGCTGTGTTCCGCGGGCCGATCCCGGATCATGGATGAAATGAGGACCTTCGCCGAACGCGTCCGCGGCCTCGCCCCGGCCCCGTGGGAGCACGACGCAGAGCTGCTCCGAAGCCTGTACGACGCTCAGCTCGGCAGCCGGCACGCGGACCTCGCGGCCCGCTGGATGCAGTCCCAGGGCACCGGCTTCTACACGATCGGCTCGGCCGGTCACGAGGGCAACGCGGCCGTCGCCGCCGCCCTGGAGCCGACCGACCCGGCCCTCCTGCACTACCGGTCCGGCGCGTTCTACCTGACCCGCGCCGCGCAGTGCGGCTCGAAGGAGGGCCTGCGCGACATCCTGCTCGGTGTCGCGGCGGCGACCAGCGAGCCGATCGCGGGCGGCCGGCACAAGGTGTTCGGCCGGCACGAGCTGTCGGTGATCCCGCAGACGTCGACGATCGCCTCCCACCTGCCGCGGGCGATGGGCGTCGCGTTCTCGATGAACCGGTCGGCGAAGCTCGGCGTACCGTCCCCGTGGCCGTCCGACGCGATCGTGGTGACCAGCTTCGGCGACGCGTCCGCGAACCACTCGACCGCGACCGGTGCGATCAACGCTGCCCTGCACGCGTCGTACCAGGGTCTGCCGATGCCGTTGCTGCTGGTCTGCGAGGACAACGGGATCGGAATCAGCGTGCGCACCCCGGACGGCTGGATCCGGCAGGCGTACGGCTCGCGTCCTGGCCTGCGGTACTTCGACGCGGACGGCACCGATCTGGACGCGGCCCTGTCGATGGCGACCGAGGCGGCGACGTTCGTACGGCGGAACCGGCGCCCGGCGTTCCTGCGGTTGCGGACGGTTCGCCTGCTCGGCCACGCTGGCTCCGACGTCGAGGCGGCGTACCGGTCTCCGGCTGAGCTGGCCGCGGACGAGGAGCTCGACCCGCTGATCGGTACGGCGCGCTACCTGCTCGGAGCCGGCTACAGCGCCGAGGAGATCATCGACCTGTACGACGAGAAGCACGCCGAGGCGCAGCGGATCGCGGCCGAGGTCGCGGGCCTCCCCCAGCTCACCTCGCCCGAAGTCGTCGCCGCGCCCCTGCGTTTCCCCGAGCCGGAAGCGGTCGCCGCCGCATTGCCGCAGCGGACGCCCGTCGCGGAACCCTTGACGCTCAGCCAGTCGATCAATCGCGCGCTGAGCGACGTACTGGCGTCGTACCCGGAGGCGATGGTCTTCGGTGAGGACGTCGGCCGCAAGGGTGGTGTGTACGGCGTGACCCGAGGGCTGCAGAAGGCGTTCGGTCCGCCCCGCGTCTTCGACACCCTGCTCGACGAGCAGTCCATCCTGGGGCTCGCGCTCGGCGCCGGCGTCTCGGGCCTGCTGCCGATCCCCGAGATCCAGTACCTCGCCTACCTGCACAACGCCGAGGACCAGCTCCGCGGCGAGGCTGCGTCGCTGAAGTTCTTCTCGCAGGAGCAGTACGCGAACCCGATGGTGCTGCGAATCGCCGGCTACGGGTACCAGAAGGGCTTCGGCGGCCACTTCCACAACGACGACGCGCTCGGCGTACTGCGGGACATCCCGGGGATCGTGATCGCGTCGCCGTCCCGTCCGGACGACGCGGCCGCGATGCTGCACGCGTGTACGGCGGCGGCCCGGTCGTCCGGCACCGTCAGCGTGTTCCTCGAGCCGATCGCGCTCTACCACCGGCGGGACCTGTACGAGGACGGCGACGAGCAGTGGCTGGCGCCGTACCCCGACGAACCGGTGCCGATCGGGCGCGGCCGGACGTACGGCGACGGCACCGAGCTGACCATCGTCACGTTCGGGAACGGCGTACCGATGAGCCTGCGGGTGGCGGCCCGAGTGCCGGGGATCCGCGTCCTCGACCTGCGCTGGCTGGCGCCGTTGCCGGTCGAGGACTTGTTGCGCGAGGCAAACATCACCGGGCGGGTGCTGGTCGCCGACGAGACCCGCCGGTCCGGCGGTGTGTCCGAGGGCATCCTGGCCACACTGATCGACCACGGGTACGCCGGACGGCTGGCCCGGGTCACGAGCTACGACTCGTACGTCCCGCTCGGCGCCGCCGCGCACGAAGTACTGCTCAGCGAACAGACCATCGAGAACGCGGCCCGCGAACTTCTCAGCTGAACAGCCGCTGCCAGAGGGACTTCTTCCTCGGGCGGTGCTGCTCGGAGGGCTGCGGACGCGGGTCGCGTGCGGGGCGTTCCATCCGCCACTGGGCGATGATCACGTCCTCGTCCACCGGGCCTGTCGGCACGACCGGGCCGGTGGTGTCGCGGATGCTGAGCCGGATGCGCTTGTTGAGGTCGGCGAGGTACTCGCGGACCTCGGACTCGCGACGCATCCCGCGAACCTTCTCGTGGACCTGCTGCTTCTCCTTGCGGAGCAGGACGGCCGGTGGCAGCAACGCCTCGGCCTCGATGTCCTCGCGGCGGAGGAAGTCCTTCACCCACCAGTCGGGGTCGTGCTGGTCTGCCAGCTTCAGTGGTTTGCCGGCGCCGGGCAGGTTGTCGAACTCGCCCTGGTTCTGAGCGAGCTTGATCTGCGACTCGACCCAGTCCTGGTTACTCATCCCCGGTGGTCTGCGCTTGGTCATGGCCACACCTCGCCTGTCATCATCGACAGCTTCTCCGTCCGAACAGAATACTGGCTTGTGAATGCAATCACAAGGCATACTTCTGCTGTGCAGCTGACCGACGAAGAGATCGCGGCGATGACGCCGCAGGAGCGGCGGGAGCTGATCGTGCGGCTCGCGCCGCGGCCGCCCGGGCTGCCGTCGCGGCGGACGATCGACCGGATCCGCAAGTGGCGGACGGTCCTGATGCTGGTCTGCGCGGCCGCTCTGATCCCCTGGACCGTGTACCTGGCCGCCACGCTGCCCAGTCACTACGTCGCGCGGAACTGGGTCGCGACCTGGGTCGGGTTCGACATCCTGCTGCTGACGATGCTGGTGCTGACCGCGCTGGCCGGCTGGAAACGCAAGCAGTTCGTGTTCCCGACGGCGTTCGCGTCCGGCGTCCTGCTGATCTGCGACGCCTGGTTCGACGTGATGACCAGCCAGCGCGGCGGCGACCTGACCCAGGCGCTGCTCAGCGCACTCCTGGTCGAGTTGCCCCTGGCCGTCGTACTGATCGCGGGCCCGCTCCGCCTGCTCCGGTACATAGCCATCCGGCACGGCATGATCCACCCGGATTCCCGGCTGTGGCGGATGCCCATCCCGATCCCGGACCTCTACGCCGACCACAAGGTCCCGCCGCCGAATTAGGGTGGAGGCCCACTACGAGGAGGTAGCCGCATGGCCGGTGAGGTGCTGTCCGTTGTCGGTGGCGAACGAGTGGCGGAAGCGGTACGGCGTACTCCGTCGACCAACCCCGCGCAGCTGAGCGACGTCGTCGGGACGGTCGGCAGTGCGGGGCCGGAGGTGTTCGTGCGGGCCGCCTCAGTCGCACAGTCCGCGCAGGCCGGCTGGGCCGCGACCCCGGCGCCGCATCGCGGCCAGGTGATCTCGAACGTGGGCCGGCTGATGTCTCTGAACAAGGAGCGCCTCGCCGCCCTCGTCACGCGGGAGATCGGGAAGCCGCTGGGTGAGGCGCTCGGCGAGGTGCAGGAGATCATCGACACCTGCGACTTCTTCCTCGGCGAGGGCCGACGGCTGTACGGGCAGACGGTGCCGTCGGAGATGCCGGACAAGCAGCTGTTCACGTTCCGCCGACCGATCGGCACCGTCGCGGTGATCACGGCCGGCAACTTCCCGGTCGCGGTCCCGTCCTGGTACATCGTCCCGGCGTTGCTCTGCGGCAACACGGTCGTCTGGAAGCCGGCGGAGTACTCCGCTGTCGTCTCGGACGCGTTCTACGAGATCTTCGCGCATTCCGGCGTACCGGCCGGGGTGTTCAACCTGGTGTACGCCGACGGACCGGACACGTTCACCGGACTCGAGCGGGCGTTGGAGGCCGGGCTGATCAGCAAGGTCGGATTCACCGGGTCGAGCGCGGTCGGCACGCGGATCGGCGAGTTGTGCGGCCGTCACCTGCAGACGCCGTGCCTGGAGCTCGGCGGCAAGAACCCGATGGTGATCACCGAGGACGCGGAGCTGGACCTGGCAGTCGAGGGCGCGTTGTTCTCCGGCTTCGGTACGGCGGGACAGCGGTGCACGTCCTTGGGGACGGCGATCGTGCACCGGTCCGTGTACGACGAGTTCCTGGACCGCTTCGGGCAGGCGACCGCGGAGGCGGCGATGGGCGACCCGACGCAGGACGTGCTGTTCGGGCCGTTGCTGGACGAGAAGTTCGCGGCGGGGTTCGAGAAGTCGCTGGGGTGGATCGCGGCGCATCACCGGGTGATCGGCCGGACCGGACGGGTCACGGCGGACAACCCGCGGCCCGGGTTCGTCGGCGATCCGGCGGCCGGGTTGTTCTACCACCCGACGATCGTCGCCGGGGTACGGGCGGACGACGAGTTGTTCCTGAACGAGACGTTCGGGCCGGTCGTCGGCGTCACGCCGTACTCGACGCTGGACGAGGCGATTGCACTGGGCAACAAGTCGGGGTACGGGCTGTCCAGCTCGATCTACACGACCGACCCGAACAAGGCGTTCCGCTTCGCGCAGGGGATCTCGGCGGGGATGGTGAGCGTCAACAACTCGACGTCCGGCGCCGAGGCGCACCTGCCGTTCGGCGGAAACGGGAAGTCCGGCAACGGCTCCCGGCAGAGCGGGATGTGGGTCCTGGACCAGTTCACCCGCTGGCAGTCCATGAATTGGGACTACTCAGGCAAACTGCAAAAGGCCCAGATGGACACCGAGACGGTCGAAGCCGACCTGACGTACCAGCTCCCCTGACCGCCCCGATCTACTGGAGGAGGTTGATGGTGGCTGGGGTTGCCGACGTGGTGGTTGTTGGTGGCGGGGTGATGGGGACGAGCATCGCGTTTCACCTGGCCGAGGCCGGCGTGCGGGACATGGTGTTGCTGGAGATGAACGAGCTCGGGTCGGGGTCGACCTGTAAGGCGGCCGGCGGAGTACGGGCGAACTTCTCGGACGAGGTGAACATCGCGCTGGGCGCTCGCAGTCTCGAGGCATTTGCGCGGTTCGGTGAGCGGCCTGGTCAGGAGATCGATCTGCACCAGGTCGGGTACCTGTTCTTGCTGGACAGTGCGGAGCAGGTCGAGCATTTCCGCGAGAGCACCGCGTTGCAGAACAGGTTGCAGCAGAGCTCGGGCATCCCTACGCGGATGGTCTCCGTCGACGAGGCGATCGCGCTGGCGCCGGTCGTTGCAGCGGAGGGGCTGGTCGGTGCGTGTTTCTCGCCGAGCGCGGGGCATTGCACGCCGGAGTCCGTCGTACTGGGATATGCATCGGCTGCCCGGCGGCTCGGAGCGCGGTTGGTCACCGGGTGCGAGGTGCTGGGGATCGAGGCTGCCGGCAACCAGGTGACGACGGTGCGGACGAACCGTGGTGAGATCCGGACCGGGACGGTGATCTGCGCGGCAGGTGCTTGGTCCGCGCAGATCGGTGAGATGGTGGGCGTCGAGCTTCCGGTGGTTCCGTTGCGGCGGCAGATCGTTGTCACCGAGGCCGTCCAAGGTCTGCCGGCCGAGCTGCCGATGACGATCGACTTCGGTACGACGTTCTACTTCCACCGTGAGGGGCCCGGGCTGCTCGTCGGCCTGTCCGATCCCGCCGAGGAGCCCGGATTCCACCTCAACCGGACGGATACGTGGATCCCCCGGCTGACCGAGGCCATGGCACGACGGGCGCCCTCGCTCCTCGACGTCGGGCTGACCGGCGGTTGGGCCGGCCTGTACGAGGTCACGCCCGACCACAACGCGTTGATCGGCGAGGCGGACAACATCTCGCGATTCCTTTATGCGACAGGGTTCTCCGGCCATGGCTTCCTGCAGGGGCCTGCTGTCGGTGAGGTGATTCGCGACCTCTACCTGGGCCGGGAACCGTTCGTCGACATCACTCCACTGAGCGCCGACCGCTTCCGGTCCACCGTCCGCCCCGAGCGGAACATCGTCTGATGACAGCTCTCCTCACCCGGTCGGATGTCCTGCAAGCGCTCGACGTACCTGCTGTGCTCGACGTATTACGTGCCGGGTTCCTCCAGTCCGGTGATATCGAGCCGCTGCGGATCCGCACCGATCTGCCTGGTCCCGGTACGGCGACAGCGCTGCTGCCGGGCGTGATTCCGGGCATTCCGGCGTACACCGTGAAGGTCAACGCCAAGTTCCCCGGTGCCACGCCGGCACTGCGCGGTATGGTGTGTCTCCACGACCTCACCGACGGCACCCTCCTCGCCCTCCTCGACAGCTCCACCATCACCGCCTGGCGCACCGGCTTGGCAGCCACGCTCGCCACGGACGCCCTGGCTCCAGCAGGAACAGTCGGCATCATCGGCGCCGGAGCGCAGGCAGCGATGACACTTGCCGGGTTGGTCGCCCTCCGCCGAGTCGACCGCCTCGTTGTGCATGACGTCGTACCAGACAGGGCCTCGGAATTCCTTGCCCAGCAAGGGATTCCGGGTGTTGTGGTGAGCAGCCCGCAGAAGGTGGCTGCGGCGGCGGGGGTTGTCGTGCTGGCCACCTGGTCACGGGAGCCGTTGCTCACCGCGGCTGATGTCCGGCCGGGTTCGCATCTCACGACGTTGGGAGCTGATGAGCCTGGGAAGGTGGAGCTGTCCGCCGATTTGCTGACGGCGGCCCGCGTGGTCGTCGACGACCGCAGCCTCGCCGCGCAAATGGGTGCCTTGGGCAACGTCGGGCTGTCCGCCGATGCGGCGCACGCGACCTTGACCGAAGTACTGAACGGAGTCGCCGCCGGCCGCCGGTCGGCGGAAGAAGTCACCGTGTACGCGCCCGTTGGACTGCCTTGGCAGGATCTCGCGGTTGCCTGGCCGGTGTATCAGGCCTCGAAAGGCGACGTCCGGACGGTCGACTTCCTAAGTTAGTTGACGACGGCGCCGGCGGTGAGGTTGATCGCCGTGCCGGTGATCGAGCGGGCCTGGTCGGAGGCTGCGAAGGTTGCGATGGCGGCGACATCGGCGAGGGTGGCGGCGCGGTTCAGCATGGTCTGGGCGGCGGTGTGTTCGGCGACCTCGCGGCGGAAGTCCTCCGGGTAGGTGTCCGGGTTCGATTCCGGGATGCCGTTGGTCTGCAACGTGATCACCCGGATGCCGTGCGGGCCGAGCTCGCGCGCCAGGCTGCGGCGCATCGCCTCGACGGCACCGAACCCTGTCTGGAACGCGCCCAGGTTCGCGACCGGGTCGCCGTTGCCACCGAACGTCAGGATCACGCCGGACCCTTGCTCGACCATGCGCCGGGCGGCCGCGCGGGACGTGAGGTAGAAGGTGCGCAGCATGTTGCGCACCGGCTCCTCGACGTCTGCGAGGGACATGTCGATCAGCGGCGTACCGAAGTACTGGGTATGGCCGATCAGGTTGAACGAGATGTCGATCCGGCCGACCGCGGCGGCGTGATCGTCGACGGATCGTTCGTCGAGGGCGTCGACGACGGCGATCTCGGTCTTGCCGCCCGCGGCGCGGATCTCGTCCGCGACCCGCTCGAGGCGTTCCGCCGTACGTCCGGCGAGATGGACGGCCGCACCCTCGGCGGCGAACGCCTTGGCGACCGCGCCGCCGATCGGGCCGGCGGCGCCGTACACGATCGCCTGCTTGTCGTTGAGCATCATGAGCTGGACTCCTTTGCCAGTTGGGTGACGAGGTCGTCGAGTTGCTGCATCGAGGCGCGGATGCCGCGCTCCATGCCGCCGTCGACGTACAGGTCGCGGTCCTCGACCGCGAAGAACACGGTGTTCTGCGTCAGCGTGGTGACCCCGTCGGCCTCGTCGAAGGTGATCAGATTCAGGTAGACGGTCCCTGGTGCCTGGTCGAACTCGTACGTCTGCACGATGCGCTCCGGCGTCGGCTCCCCGTGGTACAGCCCGTGGAACACATAGCCTTTGCCGTCGCTGTCGTACTGCGTCCACCGCCAACGACCGCCGTGCTGCGGGTCGAGCTGGTTGACGACCAGCTCGAGCTCGGCCGGCCCCAGCCAGCGCTTCACCAGGTCGGGCTCAATGTACGCGCGGAACAGCAACTCCCGCGGCGCCCGGAACTCCCGGATGATGACAACCTGCGGCACGCCCGGCTCAGCGATGACCTTCACGACTCCTCCAACAGGTCGTCGAGCAGATCGTCCAGACGGTCGAAGCTCTCCGCCCAGTAAGCGCGGTAGTCCATCAGCCAGCCGACGGCCGTGCGGAGCGGCTCGGCCTCGAGGTGGCTGAGCCGGGCCGTCGCCCGTTGCGAGCGGCTGATCAGCCCGGCGTGCTCGAGCACCTTCAGGTGCTTGGACACGGCCGGCTGCGACATGCTGAACGGCGCCGCGAGCTCGGCGACCGTCGCGTCCCCGTGCTTGAGCTGGGCCAGGATCGCCCGGCGGGTCGGGTCGGCGAGCGCCGCGAAGACGTCCGTCAATCCATCTTCATAACCAAGTGGTTTCAAAACCATATGGTTAAGAATGGATGCGGACCGCCCCGATTGTCAACAGGGCGTCAGGGCGTTCGCTCCCAGTTGGCCGGGTCACACCAGGCCGGGTCGATGCCGCGGTCGATGCAGTACTGCCGGAGGAGTTCCTCCCGGGTCGACGGGCGATTGGTCGGCAGCGACCGCTTCACGGTCGCCGTACTGGTGGTCGTGCGGACCGGCTTCGGCGTGGTCCGCTCGGTGGTCTTGGTCGCGGTCGGCTTCCGAGTCGGACGCTGGGTCGGCCCCTGGGTCGGCTTCTGAGTCGGCCGGGAAGTCGGGCCCTCGCTCGGCACCAGGATCGTCCGCGGCACCGGCGTCGGCGTTGACGTCGCCCGCGGTACGACGGGACTCGTCGAGCTGACCGCCGGACCCGCGGACGGCGATTCCTCGGCGAACTTCACCGCCGCCGGATCATCCGATCCCCCGAACTGGCCGATGACGAGCACGGCCCAGAGGTTGACCCCGGCGAACACGATCATCGCCGCGGCGGCGGCGTACGCGGCGCGGCGGGACGGAGCGCCGTACCGGCCGATCGGGCCGAGGACCGGCTCACCCTTGCCGTCGACCCAGAACTTCCACCCCTCCGGCGCCGGCGGCCAGGACGGATCCGGGCGCCAGGTCTTCGGCGGGACCCAGCTGCGCCGGGGCGGGGACGGCCAGTTCGGCGGCACCACGAACCGCTTCATGAGAACTCCTCCACTCGCCGACGCCGATCCCCCGCACCAGGCCAACGACGCAGACCCGGTCCGGGCTACTTGCGGTTTCGCCACGACCCGCGTGTCGCCTCGCTTTTCGATCAACCAGCTCCCAGCACCTCGGTGAGGAGTCTGGTCAGGTCCGCGCCGAACGGACGGTCCGCGTCGATCGGAGGTACGACGGCGTCGACCGCCCGCATGATGTCTTGAAGCTCCGCCGGGATCTGGCGGGCCGAGAGCGCGAAGGCCTGCCGGACGGCGAGCAGTTCGCACGCGGTCGTCTCGCGGGTCAGGCGGATCGCTTCGCCGAGGTTGCCGACCGCCTCCCAGGAGAACGTCTGCACGTCCTCCTGACCGTTGGACGTCTCCGCCGTACTGATTGCCGTAGGCAACGTCAGGCGCCGGAACCGGTGGGTGGTCGCGACGGCGCGTTTGTGAACGGCGACCAGCCCGGCTTGCGGGCCTGGTTCGCGGGCGAGTTGCGCGGTGAGGCCGGTGACGCCGGGATCCAGCAGGCGGTGCAATCGTGCAGTCGAGACCTCGGCTGCGTGCGCCAACGCTGCCGTCAGATGGTCGCAGTGCGCGGCGAGATCGAGCCCGTGAAAGCCGGCGGTGCCGACGAACTCGCCGTCGAGGTACGCCGGGGAGTCCGTCACGCTCGTGAACGCCCGGTCCACCGCGTCCTCCAAGTGCTGCAAGGTCCGCCGAACATGTGCGTTCACGTGCCCGGCAACCCGGAACGACACCGGCGCCTGCAGGCTCCGCGGCTCCGGCTCGGGACCTGCCAGCTCTCGAAGTCTTGCGAACTCGGTGGCCAGCAGGTCGTCCCCACGCGCCGCGAGCTGTTGATACGGATCCCGATTGGCTGCTATGGCTGCAATCGCCCCGGCCGCGACGGCGCTGAGTTGATCCGCCAACCGGTGCGTTCTGGTTGCGTGGAGCGCGGCTCGGCCGGTCGCCCCGGGGATGCCGGCCAGCAAGGCGATGCCTTCCTTGAGACCGGGATCCAGGGAGGCGAAGGCGTGCGCAAGCGGAATGATCTCGCCTGCGGAGCCGGCGCCTTCGGCGGGGATGTTCGGCAGCGGGCCGGTGTTGATGAGGGCAACCAACTGGTGGAGCAGTTCGATCGAGACGGCGGCGTCGCCGGTGAGGAAGGTTTTCAGGCGGCCGATGAGGACGGCGCGGGACTCGTCCGGCGGGAGCCAGGGTGGGCCGCCGACTGCTCTGCCCAGCAGGAGATTGCGTTGATGGACACGCTGCTCGGCTTCCGTGAGGCGGACCTTGCTGAGGTTGCCCATGCCGGTGTTGACGCCGTACACGGGTCTGCCGGATGTCAGGGTGTCGAGGGCCGCGGAGCGGGTCGCGGCCACGCGGCCGAGGAGGGCGGGTGCCAATTCGATCGGTTCCGGGCTGGCCGGGTCCAGGTCAGAGGGGTCGTTGACGATCATCAGTGGAACCTGAGCATGGTGCCTGCTTCGGCGGCTTCGGCTCGGCGGAGGATCAGGTGGGCGATCGCGACGTCCAGCAGCGACAGGCCGCGATGCCAGAAGAGGTTGCGTTCGGCATCGTTCTCGCGGCCGGGCTTGCGGCCCGCGACGATCTCCCCGATCTCGGCGTACAGCGTCCCCGGCGACAGCCGCCCGCTGTCCACGTGTCGGCGGAGCGATCCGAACCGCCCGGACTGCGCTTCCCGCCAGTCGTCCACAACCACCTTGTCGATCACGTCGAGCAGATCGACCTCGACCGCCGAGACAGTGCCGTACGGTACGACGAACGCGCCCGGTCGGACCGCCGCCGTCCGCAGCAGCGGCTCGGGCTCGGTGAGACGAGTCGCTTCGACCAGTACGTCGGCGCCGTCGAAGGCCTCCTCCGCTGTCGCGCACACCCGGACCGGCGTGGTCAGTTCGGCGGAGAGCTCAGCGGCGAACTTCTCCCGGGACTCCGGCCGCCGCGACGTTACCCGGATCTCGTCGAGGTCGAGAAGGTCGTCGAGCATCGTCACGTTCCACCACGCCGTACCGCGGGCGCCGGCGTGCGCGAGGATCTTGCTGTCCCGGCGGGCCAGGTGCCGGGCGCCGACCGTCGTCATCGCGCCGGTCCCGGCCGCGGTGATCATCGTCGCGTCCAGGACCGCAATCGGGAATCAGCTGTTCGGGTTGAACAGTGTCCCATCGCGAGTTCGCTCGGCAGGCCCTTCTGGTAGTTCGGGACGAAGTCGCCGACCACCTTCACGCCGCTGATCCCGTGCTCGCCGAGACCGTCGAGGTGCCCGCGGAGGACGTTGAAGTGGCCGATCCCGCCGTTGCTCGGCATCAGGTGCATGCGCGGCTCGAAGCTCGTCCGGCCCTCGCCGTGCTCGCGGACGGCGTCCTCCACGGCGTCCACGATCTCCAGCCGGGTCAGCCCCAACGCGTCGATGTCGGGGCCGCTGAGGAAGCGCAGCCAGATCCCGTCCGTCACGTGGCTCCTTCGGTTGCCGTCGATCGATACTTTAGTTTCAGGCCGTCACGCTACGTTCGGGACATGGGGTCTACGACTGCGGATCGGACGGTGATCGGCCACTCCGCGACGGACAAGACGGTGCTGTTCGGCGGGTTGCCGCTGGTCGGGCTGGTGCTCGGATTCTTCCTGCCGCGGATCGCCCACTGGGCGTCCGGACGGGAGTGGGTGCCGTTCCACGGGCCGCTGAAGCTGATCGCCGCGTGGGACAGCTGGTGGGTCGTGGTGATCTGCGTGGTCGTCGGACTCGTGGCCGGCGTACTGCTGGCCGGGATGGCGCTCGACGACACCTTGAAGATGACGATCACCGGCCAGTCGGTCGAGTTCCTGAAGAACCAGAAGACCGTGACGGTGCCGCGGGTGAAGGTTGCGGTGGCGTTCCTGGACGGGAAGGAGATCGTCCTCCAGGACGCATCGTCGCGTGAGCTGGCCCGCGAGAAGCACGACCAGCTGAAGTCCGAGGCGAAGCGGATCCCGGCAGCCTTCCGCGCCCACGGCTATCCGTGGTCGGACTCCGGTGACCCGCACGAGTCGGAGTTCCGGCGCTGGGTCGAGGGTGACCCGGACCTCTCGCCCGCGGCCAACGCGCTCCTCCGGGCCCGCTCCAAGGCCTTCGATCAGGGCGACAAGGGCAAGGCCGACCTACGAGAGCTCCGCAGCGACCTGGCCAACCTCGGCTACAGCGTCAAGGACAAGGACAAGAAGCAGTACTGGCGGGCAACGTCCTAAGCCCCGAGCAGGTGGATGACTGCTTCGGCGTACGCCTGTTCGGCGTCGGCGGAGGTGTGGGTGCTGGTGGTGAGGGTGACTTTGTAGCCGTCCGGGGTGGCTTCGAGGGACTTGAAGTGCGAGCCGAGGAGAGCACGGAGCTGCTCCTCGCGCGGGAGCCAGATGACTTCGCGTTGCTCGATGCTGTCCAGGGCCCACTCGGTGGTGCCGTTGAAGCCGATCACCTTGCTGCCCTGGTAGTCGTGCACCTCGACGGTCATGTCGCTCACCACGAACACGTCGTCGTCCATGTCCCGGTCCGGTACGACGAAACGGTCCCCGGCCGCCGGTGTCCACAGCACCCCGGCCTTGCGCAGTCGTCCGGCCTGCTCCATCGTGATCACCCCTCCATCCTCCCCACGGCACGCAAACTCCGCAGGTCCACGCGAGCCGCGACCACCGAGTGCGGCTCGCGCGGAGGACGGAGAGTCAGCGTGCGAGGGCGGTGCGGAGCTCGTCGGCGCGGTGGGCGATGCGGTCGCGGCACTCGGTGGTGAGCGGCAGGTCGATCAGCGCGGTCGCCTGCAGATGGCTGAGGCCGAACTCGTCGCGCAGACGCCGTACGGCGGTCGCACGGTCGGCGGATGCCCGCAGTACCGCTGCCACCTCGTCACGACGCTCGAACGCGGCCAGGATGCCGTCGTAGATCTCCAGCTGCGTATGCGCCGAGCGATCCGGCTCAGTGGTCGTGGGCTCGGGCCTGTCGCCGGTCCGGATCACCTGGCGCCACAAGGCGGGTACGGCGAGCCGGGCGCGGGTGTAGCGCCGGGTGAGCGGCTGTGCGTAGGTCATGGTCATCTCGGTTTTCCCCCTTGTATCAATCTGCCTTGGCCACGGCGTGCGGTTCCCGCGGCGGGCACTTCGTGCCGGGCGTTGTGAGCGCCTCGAAGTGCCAGGGTTCGTTGTCGTAGCGGCGGCACACGCCGTACCGCCAGCCGTTCTTGTTCAGCCACGTCATGGCGGCCGCCGGACCGATGTCCACGGCCTTGCCCTGCACGTGGGCGGAGTACTTCGGCGGCAGCACCCATCGCGTCGCCACCTTGTACGACCCGTACTTCTTGATCGCCTCGTTCAGCAGCCGCTGCTGCTTCGCCGTGCTGCGCCGCGCGGAGGTGATGCTGATCGTGACACCGTCGGCCTTCGCAGCCACGATCGCCTTCGCCAGCCGCGACCTCAGCTTCGGCGACAGCCCGTCGATGCTCTCCTCACCAGATACCGGCGTGGACTTCTTCGTCGGCTTCTTCGAGGGCGTCGTCGTGGTCTTCGGCGGCACGGTCGGCGTCGTACGGCGGGACGGCGTCGGAGTCACCCGCTTCGTCGTGGTGGGAGGTCCGCCGATCGCGGGCGCGCCGACCGTCGACACCACCGGCTCCTTGTCCGCACCCAGGCCGAGCACGTCACCGACCTGCGCGTGCCACAGCAGCAGCGCTCCGATGACCGCACCGATCCCGACCACACCGATCACGGACAGCAACCGGGTCCGCGCCATAGCGTTCCGGCGCGGCGGCACGTCGTGACTCATGGGGTACAGCCTCTCGGATCCGGGTGTGGCGGCACATCGGTCCCAGGGACCGTTCTGACGTCCCATCCGTAGCCCCTGAGTATCAGTTCGGACGCTGAGCCTCCTCCAAAAGTTGGAGAGACCACCCCTCCGGGCAGATGAAGCTTTGGCAAACACGGTCTGACTACGCTGGGCGACATGATGAGTGTCTGGCGCCGATTGTCGCAGGGGCAGCAGGACTTGCTGCTCGCCGCGGTCATCGGGCTGGGCTGGTTCGCCGTACTGAACCTCATCAACGGCACCGGCCTGCGCCCGCACAACCCGGCCGTCTCGGTCGTCACGGGTGTCTTCCTGGTCGCCACGGTCGCCCTCGTCCGGCGGATCCCGCGCACGATGCTCGTGGCCGTCTCCGTGCTGTACCCGTTCCTGTACGCCGCGGCCGGCACCGGCCTCGCGGCGCAGCTCGGCCTGACGATGTTCGGTCAGCCCGAGATCAGCGACGCGGCGTTGCAGTCGGAGATCCACCTGGTCCCGCTGCTCGTCGTCGGGTACCTGGCGGCGTCGGCCGGCGTACGGCGGTTCACCTGTCTGTTCTTCACGATGGGCAGCCTGGCCGGGTTGATGATCGGGCTCCCGACCGTGGTCGCGATCGTCCTCAGCCATGTCAACCGCGACATCCTGCGCGGCGATCGGTACCAGAGCCTCCCGCGGGACGTGCCGAGCCTGTACTCGTACATCGACGTGTCACTGTTCGTGTTCGCGGAGGCACTGATCTGCGGGATGGTGCTGCTCGGCGCGGACGCCCGCCGCCGCCGGAAGTCGGTGGCCCTGCTCGAGCAGCGGAACGCCGAGCTCGTCCGGTTGCGCGCGGTCGAGGCGGAGCGGGCCGCCGTGGCGGAGCGGACCCGGATCGCCCGCGACCTGCACGACGTGATCTCGCATCACGTGAGTGCGGTCGTGATCCGGGCGCAGGCGGCGGACCGGGTGGCCGACGAGCGCCCCGAGGTACTGCGGGAGGCGATCCGCTGGATCATTGCCAGCGGCAAGGAAGCGCTGACCGCGATGCGGGAGACGGTGCGAGTGCTGAACACCGCCTCGCCGCAGATCGCCGGCGACACCGGGTCCGGCGGCGGCACCGCGCCGGTGCCGGACCTGGCCGACGTGGCACGGATGGGTGAGCGGCTGAAGGCCGTCGGGATCGACGTGACGATGGAGCTGCCGCCGAGGCAGCGGCAGCTCACGTCGGCGACCGACCTGACCGCGGTGCGGATCATCCAGGAGGCGCTGACGAACGTGATGGTGCACGCCAAGGCGAGCGCCGCGCGGGTGACCTGGCAGAGTGGACCGCAGGGCGAGCTGCTGACCATCGACGACAACGGCAACGGCGGGCCGCCGCCCGTGAACGTGCTGGAAACCGCGCGCCGCAAGGAGAGCGGCCGCGGCAACGGACTGATCGGGATGCGGGAACGGGCCACAGCGGTCGGCGGCACCCTCGCCGTCGCGGCCGGCCCCCTGGGTGGATGGAGAGTGCAGGCATGGCTGCCGCCGCAGAAGTGAGCGATCCGATCCGGATCCTGGTCGCCGACGACCAGGGCGTGATCCGGATGGGCCTGGCGATGATCCTCGACCACGAGCCGGACCTGACCACGGTCGCGCAGGCCGAGAACGGCGAGGAGGCGCTCCGGCTGATCGAGCAGCACGACCCGGACGTCGTCCTGATGGACATCCGGATGCCCGTGATGGACGGTCTGGTGGCCACCGAGCGGATCACGACCGCCAACCGCGAGACCGGCCGGGCGCGTCCCGCCGTACTGGTGCTGACCACGTTCGACGACGAGGCTTATGTCCTGGCCGCCGTCCGTGCCGGAGCGTCCGGGTTCCTGTTGAAGGACACCGATCCGGATCTCCTGGTTTCCGCCGTACGGGCGGTGCACCGCGGCGATTCGCTCGTCGATCCGGCCTCGACCCGTGTCCTGCTCGAGCGCTGCATGGAGCTGGAGCGTCAGGTCGACGGCGGTACGGCGACCAGCAAGCCGGCGCAACCGGATGCGCGCTGGGCCGGGCTGCTGTCGCACCTCAGCGAACGGGAGCGCGAGATCCTGGTCTGGATGGCCCGCGGGCTGTCCAACCGTGACCTCGCGACCAAGCTGTTCGTCAGCGAGACCACGGTCAAGACCCATGTGAGCTCGGTGCTGTCGAAGCTCGGCCTGTCCAGCCGGGTCCAGGCCGTCGTCGTTGCCTACGAGGCCGGAGTCGTCCGGCCGGGCGAAGCGGATGTGCGCTGGGATTCCTAGGTCGTGGGGGGTTCCTAGGTAAACAGCACGATCCCGACCGCCACCACGGCCAGCAGAATCACAACGGTCACAGCTTGGCTCAGCACCGACGCCTTCTGGCGCCGGGGTAAGAAGTCCCCAGTCATGCTCCAAGCGTTGCTCGCGAAACCTCGCCACCCATCGGCCGTCAGGATGGTTCTGGTCTACTACCTGAGGATGACTGGTCCAGGACTGCGCGCCGTCTTTCGTAGGCTTGGGCGATGAACGCCTCGACCCCGGTCCGTGTGCTCGGCCGTCGTGACCTGAACCGCGCCCTCCTCCAGCGTCAACAGTTGCTGCGCCGGGAGAGCGGCCCGGTCGCCGAGTTGATCGAGCGGCTGGTGGGTCTGCAGGCGCAGGCCCCGCTGGCGCCGTACGTCGCGCTGTGGTCGAGACTCAAGGGCTTCGACCCGGCCGAGTTGTCAGCGCTCATGACCGCACGCGACGCAGTTCGTACGTCGCTGATGCGGGCCACGATCCATCTGGTCACGGCCGAGGACTGCCTGCGGTTGTGGCGGCTCGTGCATCCGGTCGCGGATCGTGGGTTTCGTGGCGCTTTCGGCAAGCAGTTGGCCGGGGCCGATATCGACGCCATTGTTGCGTTCGGCACTGATTTACTGAGCCGGGAACCGTACAGCCGCAGCCGGCTCCGTGAGGTGCTCGGCGAGCGCTGGCCCGACTGGGACGCGAACGCGATGGCGTACGCCGTCAGCTATCTGACCGGCACGGTCCAGGTCACGCCACGCGGAGTGTGGGGTGAGACAGGGCCGGCCGCGCTGCAGACGATCGAGAGCTGGCTGGGCCGATCGCCGGTGCCCGATCCTTCGATCGACGCCCTCGTCCTGCGGTACCTGGCGGCGTTCGGGCCGGCGAGTGCGGCCGACGTACAGATGTGGTCAGGGCTGACGAAGTTGCGTGAGGTCCTGGACCGGCTCCGGCCCGGGTTGCGCGTGTACGCCGACGAGGACGGGCGGGAACTGTTCGACGTACCGGACGGTCCGTTGCCCGACGCGGAGACGCCCGCGCCGGTGCGGTTCCTTCCGGAGTACGACAACCTGCTGCTGTCGCACGCGGATCGGCGGCGGGTGAACCCGTCGGGGCGGCCGGTGCCGCTGCCACCCGGGAACGGCGCCGCGATGGGCACCGTCCTGATCGACGGCGACTACACGGCCGACTGGCGTCATCACCGTGGCACCGATCCGAGTCTGCGGGTCACCACCCACGGCCCGGTCACCGCCGCCGAGACCGAAGCCATCGAGGCCGAGGCCGTGGAACTCCTCGGCCTGATCGGCAGCAAGGACACGCCGGTCGTCGTGACCTCCGCCTAGGGGGTTCCGAAGTACTCGGCGCGGACCTTCTTGGGGACGCACATCGCCCAGGCGTCGAGGATCAGCTCGCGGAGTTCGTCGTACTCGACGGCTGCCAGGTTGAGCTCGATCCACTGGAAGCGTTCATCGGACGGGCGCGGCGGGAGGAACTTGGCCGGCTCGGCGGCGAGCGCGGCGGCGCGTTCCTCGCGCGGGAAGCCGAGGCCGATGGTCTGCTCGTCGGCCGCGACCGCGAGATAGACGATCTGGCCGACGCGGAACTTGATCCGGTCCCGGACCAGCACCTCGTAGCTGCGCGGAAGGTCCGCGGTGATTTCGCGGATATCGGTGAGATCGACCACCTTCCCACGATAGAACGCCATCACTGACAGCTCTTGTCAGTGTTTACGTCGCTACGGTAGTTGGATGCCTGCACACATGAGCGCGGTCGAGGGAGCCGAGGTGGTGTTCCGCCTCGATGACCCCACGCATGCGTTCAGCGGCGTCCGGCTGTGGCAGGAGCTGGGCCTCGCGGCGGAGCTGCTCGAGTTCAAACCGGTCGACTACGGCTGGGAGCTGCGGTTGCCCCGGCCGTCGGTACACCGGATGGAGTACCTGTTCGACATCGCCAACCTCGGCACGCGAGCGGATCCGACCAATCCACGGACCGTCGACGGAGCGTTCGGGCACCACTCCTGGCTCCCCTTGCCCGGGTACGTCGAGCCCGGCTGGCTCACCGTGCAGCCGATCCCGTCGACGCTCACCGCGATGACCGTCGAGTCCCCCGTCGGGCAGGTCAACGTGCAGGTCTGGGCGCCGGAGGGCATCGCACCGTCGTTCGACCTGCCTCTCCTGCTCGCCCACGACGGTCCGGAGTTCGCCGCGTACGCCGGTCTGGCGCAGTACGCCGGCGCGATGATCGCCGAGTCCGCGCTGCCGCCGTTCCGGCTGGCCCTGATCGAGCCGACCGCGCGCAACCTCTGGTACGCCGCGAACCCGCAGTACGCCAGGTCTTTGACGCAGTACGTCGTACCGGCTGTGCGGGCGCAGTACCAGAGCCGTCGGCCCGTGATGATGGGGGCGAGCCTGGGGGCGCTCGCGGCGCTGCACGCGGAGTGGAGCTTCCCGGGGACGTTCGCCGGGCTGTTCCTTCAGTCCGGGTCGTTCTTCACGCCGGAGACCGATCCGCAGGAGTCGAACTTCGAGTTCTACGCGGAGGTGACCGAGTTCGTCGCGCAGGTGCTGGCGGCAACGACGGCGCCGAGCACGCCCCGGATCGGGATCACCGCGGGGACGACCGAGGAGAACGTGCACAACAACCGGGTGATGGCGGCGCGGCTGGCCGAGCTCGGGCTGGACGTGACGCTGGACGAGACTCCCGACATGCACAACTTCACAGCCTGGCGAGATGTGCTGGATCCTGATCTGACGGATCTACTGCGACGGACCTGGGGTGGGGCTGATGGAACGGGAGCAGGTCGAGTTGGAGGCGCCGGGGCTTGACCGCCGCGGAACGCTGATCCGGTACGGTCATTTCGGCCGCCCGGTGCTGGTCTTCCCCAGCGAGCAGGGACGCGCCTGGGACTACGAGAACAACGGCATGGTCGACGCGGTCGCCTCACTGATTGAGGCCGGGCGGGTCAAGCTGTACTGCGTCGACTCCTACGACCACGTGAGCTGGTCGGACCGCAGCATCCAGCTCGAGGACCGCGCCCGCCGGCACGAGCTGTACGAGTCCTGGATCGTGAACCAGGTGGTGCCGACGATCGGGTCGGACTCGCCGGGGGCCGGTGACATCATCACGACCGGCTGCAGCCTCGGTGCGTTCCACGCGCTGAACTTCGCGTTCAAGCGGGCCGACCTGTTCCCGGTCGCGATCTGCCAGTCGGGCAACTACGATGCGGCCAGCTGGCACGCGTGGGGAGAGCGCGGCGAGGCGACGTACTTCAACAACCCGGCCGACTACCTTCCGGGTTTGTCCGGTGATCACCTGGAATGGTTGCGCAAGCGGCTGTTCATTCTGCTCACCGTGGGTCAGGGTGACTGGGAGACCAACCCGACCGGCTCGCTGCCGTCGGCCCGCGCGACTGATGCTGTCTTGACTGAGAAAGGCATCCCGCATGAGCTGGACATGTGGGGGTACGACGTAGCACACGACTGGCCCTGGTGGCAGCAGCAAATCGCCCACCACCTGCCCCGATTCTGCTGAGGAGACCCACCCCCACCTCCCCTTCGAGGAGACCCACCATCCCCTCCCCTTTGAGGAGACCCAACACCCCTTCTTTCCTTCCTTCCCTGGACTCAAGGAGCTCCACCACCACCTCCCTTTTTTTCTTTCCTTCCCTGGACTCAAGGAGCTCTTGTGGCTGATCGTTCGCGTCATCTGATCGGGTTGTTGCTGGGCGCCGAGGAGGACTGGCCGCAGGCGTTCGAGGCGTTGCTGCAGCGGGTCGGGCCGGTGGCGATCGACGGGCACGAGCACGAGTTCGGGTCCCGGCGGCTCACCATCGAGCCGTTCGACCTGAACGATCCGGTGCGCGTCGGGCTCGTGATCGACCGGCTCGCGTACTGGTACTACCATCCGCGCGAGTGGCTGAAGAAGGCCGCGCTGATGAACGGCACGTACCTGCTGAACTCCCCGTTCACGTTCCAGTCCATGGAGAAGCATTCGGCGTACTGCGCGATGCTCCGCCTCGGCCTGAAGATCCCGCGGACCGTGCTGGTGCCGTACAAGAACCCGCTCGACAACGTGCGCTGGGCGTACACGTCCGCGACGTACAACCGGCCGTTCGACCTGGACGCGATCGCCGACGACCTCGGGTACCCGCTGTACATGAAGCCGTTCGACGGCGGCGGCTGGCGAGGCGTGTCCCGGATCAACAACCCCGACGACCTGCATCGCGCGTACGACGAGTCCGGCGAGATGCTGATGCACCTGCAGGCGACGATCGAGTACGACAAGTTCGCGCGAGCGCTGTCGATCGGCGCCGAGACGATGGTGATGGACTTCCGCCCGGACGAGCCGATGCACAACCGGTACGCCGTCTCGCACGACTTCCTCAGCCCCGCCGCCGGCCACGAAACGGTCGCGATCAGCCGGATCGTCAACGCGTTCTTCGGCTGGGAGTTCAACTCCTGCGAGATGCTGGTCAAGGGCGACTCGGTGCACCCCATCGACTACGCCAACGCCTGCCCGGACGTCGCGGTCACGTCCTTGCACTACTACTTCCCGTGGGCGCTGAGCGCTCTGGTGAAGTGGTCGGTGTTCTGCCTGGCGACCGGCCGGCGTTCGTCGGTGGACCTGCACACCGAGCGGTACTTCGAGATCGCGGACGACTCATCTCTGGACTACGACGCCAAACTGAACGCGTACCTGGCCCTCGCGGACGAGCACTTCGAAACCGCGAAGTACCACGAATGGTGCGCCGCCCATCTGGGCGACTTCGACCTGCGGGTCCGGGACTGGGTGGCCGGCCCCGATTTCGCCCGGATACTCCAGGAGACCGTCGCCGCGACGTACCCACCGCACGAACAGGACAAATTCATGGCCCACTTCAAGGGCCTCACTGACCTCTGGGTGGCCGATCAGGCAGGCTAGGGGCGTGCGTGATGCGGATGTGCCGACCTGGTGGCGGCGGCTTGGGCTCGACGGACTGGTGGACGTGCATGTGCATTTCCTGCCGGACCGGGTGATGAACGCGGTCTGGGCGTACTTCGACCAAGCGACCGAGCACTACGGGACCGATTGGCCGATCACCTACCGGACCTCGGTCGAGGAGCGGCTGAAAACGCTGGATTCGCTGGGGGTACGGGCGTTTCCGGCGCTGGTCTATCCGCACAAGCCCGGTATGGCCGCGTCGCTCAACGCGTGGGCGCGGGACTTCGCTGCTGTGACACCTGGGTGTGTGGCGAGCGGGACGTTCTTCCCCGAGCCTTCAGCGGCCGGGTATGTCCGCGAGGCGTTGGACTTGGGCACCCGCATCTTCAAGGTGCATGTCCAGGTCGGCGACTACGATCCACGGTCCGGTGAGCTCGACGACGTATGGGGCCAGTTGGCGGAGGCCGGCGTACCTGTCGTCGTCCATTGCGGATCCGGGCCGATCCCCGGAAGGCACACCGGCCCCGGGCCGATGGGTGAGGTACTGCGACGGCATCCTCAGTTGACCGCGGTGATCGCGCACCTCGGAATGCCGGAGTACGCCGAGCATCTCGCGCTCACGTCGTACCCGAACGTGCATCTCGACACCACGATGGCGCTGACCCCCTTCACCGAGTCCTTGATGCCGTTCCCGCGCGACCTGGTGCCCCGACTGGCCGATCTGCAGGACCGCATCGTCCTGGGCTCCGACTTCCCCAACATCCCTTACGAGTACGCCGTCCAACTCGCCGCCCTGGAATCACTGGAACTGGGCGACGACTGGCTACGCGCCGTCTGCTGGGCCAACGGCGCCCGACTACTCAGTTGCCCATAGCAAGATCCACAAGATGTTTCGGCTGTGGATAACAGAATCCCTTGAAAATAAGGGCCTCTGGCTTCAAAAACTGTCGGTGGGGGTGTCTAGGCTTTGCTACATGGACAAGCCGGCCGAGTTGATGAGCGACGCGGAACTGGCGCGTGCTCTCGACCAGGCCGACGCCGACCTGGCGCTGCTTGAGACGCGCCGGTTGCGGCTGGTCGCGGCGATGGACTCCTCCGGGTACGCGGAACGGGTCGGTGCCCGTGACATGGTGCAGTACCTGGAGTTCCGCTACCGCCTCGACCGCTCCCGCGCCTTCCGCGACGTCCGCCTGGCCCGCGCGCTACCCAAGTATCCAGCCGTCACCGCCGCCCTCCCCGACCCCGATGTGCCGGACGACGGTTCCGTGCCTGAGGTGCTGTTGCGGCCGGCGCAGGCCGAAGCAATCGTCACCGCCTTGGAAAAGGTGCCAACGACGGTGCCGGTGGCCGATGTCGAGTTCGCCGAACAAGAACTCGTCCGCCTCGCCCGACACCTGTCCCCGACCGACCTGCGCAAAGCCGCCGAACAATCCCGCGACATCCTCGACACCGACGGCCCCGAACCCGAAGAACACAAAACCGCCGCCCGCGAAACCTTGACGTTGAAGACCGCCGACCGCGGCGTCAAGTTCACCGGCTACCTCGCCAACGAAAACGCCGAACTCCTCCGCACGATGATCACCGCCGGCGCACGCCCCCACAAAACCCTCGACGGCGAGCGCGATCCACGCTCCCGCGAAAAGCGCCAAGCCGACGCCCCCACCACCACGTTGACCCTGGCCGCCACGGCTTTGGACGCCGGCATCCCCTCCCCCACAATGTCGCGCCCCACGATGCCCCACCGGACCGCGCCTGGCACCACCACTGCGGGCAAAACGGACACCGCCACGTCGAGCGCCAGCGACCCAGATACCTCAGCGGCGGAGACACCGAACGAGCCCACGAGCGAGCCCACGAACGATCCGGGCAACGCCGCAGACAACGCCGCGGACAACGGTGCCGACAACGTTGCGGACCGCGGTGCAGTAGCTGGCCAGGCTTGCGATGGCGTGGGTGGTTCGCGTGGTTATGTCGTCGACACAGTGCCCGGGTTCGGCGCGAAGGCGAACATCACCGTCACCATCGACTTCCAAGACCTCAAGGCAGCCACCGCCGATGCGATCGGGCACACCGTCTACAGCAACGGCCTGTCCGCAGCCACCATCCGCCGCCTCGCCTGCGACGCCAAAGTCATCCCGATCGTGCTCGGCTCCAACTCCGAACCCTTGGATGTCGGCCGGTGTGAGCGGCTGGTCACCCGGGCGATGCGCCGTGCCCTGAACACCCGCGACCGCGGCTGCGTCATCTGCGGAGCACCCCCAGTCATGTGCGACGCACACCACCTGATCTCCTGGATCGACGGCGGCGAAACCAAAACCTCCAACCTGGCCCTCGTGAGGCTGTCGCACGAATCCTCGTGGCCGGGGTCGAGGTTGGTGCCGTGTTCGGCGGTCCGGGCCTGCCGGTCAGGCGGGGTTTGTTTGCTGCAGCTTGAGGAGGTTGTGGACTGTGCAGATGAGGCGCCATTCGCTGTGCACGGCTGGAAGGCTGCGCCGGGCGAAGCGCCGGAATCTGAGGTTGTGTTTGATGTTGCCGAAGACGGGTTCGATGCTCGAGGCCCGTTTCTTGTAGAGCTCGGCGCTGCCGGGTTCGGCGAGTTTGGCGTCCATTGCTTTGCGCGCGATCGTCGGGTCGGTGGCTTCGCCACGGACGTGGGCGAGCATGGCGTT
>NZ_SNWS01000009.1:0-351752 GCF_004362255.1 Kribbella sp. VKM Ac-2571 | reverse complement strand
AGCAAGCCACCCCCGCCTGACCGGCAGGCAGCCCGGACCGCCGAAACACGACACCAACCTCGACCCTGGCCACGAGGATTCGTGCGACAGCCTCAGCAGAACGAGGTTGTCGAGCTTGGTTTCTCCGCCGTCGATCCAGCTGGTGACGTGGTGGGCATCGCAGTAGATCGGTGGGGCTCCGCAGCAGACGCAGCCCTTGTCGCGGGCGATCAGGGCCTTGCGCATGGGGCCAGTGGCGAGGCGGACGGTGGCGCCGACGTCGAGGGGCTGGGAGTCCGAGCCGAGCACGACAGGCAGGATGTGTGCGTCGCAGGCCAGGCGGCGGATGGTGGCCGCGGACAGGGCGTCGCCGTAGATCAGCCGGCCGGTCGCGTTCGCGGTGGCGGCCTTGAGGTCGTTGAAGTCGATGGTGACGATGATGTGCGGCTTCGGGCCATGTCCGGGACTGAGTGCGCCGCTCTGACGACGGCCGGCATCGGCGGGCGGGCCCGGCGGGGTTGTTGCGGTGGTGAGGACGGTGGTGAGGGCGTCGGCCTGGCGCTTGTCGCGGCTGCGGGGGTCGAGGGCGCCGTCGATGGTTTTGCGCGGCTTGGCGTGGGTGTGGATCAGCGTCCGGAACAGCTCGGCGTTCTCGTTCGCCAGGAACCCGGTGAACGCGACGCCGTTGTCGGCGGTCTTCAGCTTCAGCGTCTCGCGGTCGTAGGCCTGCTGTTCGGCGGGCTCGGGACCGTCGGTGTCGAGCCGGTTGCGGACCTGTACGCCGGTCTTGCGCAGGTCGAGCGGACCATGGGTGCGGCCAAGTTCCACCATTTCCCGCTCGGCGACGGCCAGATCCTCGACCGGCACTGTGCTGGGCAGCTTCTCCAACGCGGACACGATCGCCTCGGCTTGCGCCGGATGCAACAGCACTCCACCACCCTCGACTTCAGGATCAGGGTCGGGGAGTGCGGCTGCAACAGCGGGGTACTTCGGTAGGGCGTTGGCCAGGTGGACGTCGCGGCGGGCCTTGGTCGCGTCGACGCGGTACCGGAAGGTCAGGAACCGGGCGGTGGTGCCGGCGCCGACGTCCTTGGCGTACCCGATGGTCTCGAGGCCGGCGGTGAGCCGCAGTGCGAGGGTTTCGAGGCGAGCGATCTCGGCGTACGTGGCGTCGAGAGTCGACACCATCTCATCGCCGCTCATCGACCACACCGGTCGCTCCCCGAGAATCTCCATACCCAAAGCGTAGCCAGCCCCTCCGACAGTTTTCAAAGCCGAATGCCCTTGTTTTCAAGGGATTTCGGCAATCCACGTTATCCACAGGATGGCAAGTCCGTGCGCACGTGGGAGGATAACCGGGTAGTCTTACAAGGCGTCGCATATCATTTAGTTGCCAACAGCAAGCAGTTTGCAATAGTCACGAGGAGTTGACACAGGTTCCGTGGAACGTGTTTGGTACGTCGCCTACGGGTCCAACCTCGCTCTCGAACGCTTCAGCTGCTATCTGTACGGCGGCCGCCCGCGTGGTGGCGCTCGGCTCTACCCGGGCTGCCGCGATCAGACGCCGCCCCAGCGGACCGCGGCAGTCACCGTGTCAGGCGGACTGGTGTTCGCGGGCGCGTCGAAGGTGTGGGGCGGTGGCTCGGCGTTCTACAACGCAGCCGCACCCACCCAGCTCGCCGGCCGCGCCTACCTCCTCAGTCTGCAGCAGCTGGCGGACGTGGCGGCTCAAGAGATGTGGCGCGAGCCGGGCGGTGCTTACGCGCTGGAGCTCGAAGCCCTCCTCCCGGAGGTAGCCGAGATCCACTCGCTCGGCTCCGGCCGCTACGAGACCGTCGTACGGCTGGGGGAGCTGGACGGCCTGCCGATGTTCACCGTCACCCACGGGACAGTTGCCGACATCGATCCGGTCGCGCCAACAGCGTCGTACCTTCACTGGATCGCCACCGGCCTGATCGAGGCGCACGGCTGGGAGTTGGCGCAGGTGGTCGACTACCTGCATGCGGCGCCGGGCGTCCGACTCGGCTGGACGCCCGGCACACTGCTGTCAGCGCTCAGTGCTTGACGGCGATGCAGGTGGCGGTGGATGACTTGGTGGGGTCGCTTTCGGAGGTGGCGGTGAGGGTGATCTTGGCGAGTGGGCTGGTGCCGGCCTTGGTGTAGACGGGGACCGTGACCTGCTGGCCTGCGTTCGCGGTGGCGAGCGCGTTGGGGACGGCGATCGGCCAGCCGTTGGACTTGGCGGACAGGCGGTAGACGTCGCCCTTGACGTACTGCGTGACGTCCTCGGGCTGCGTCGACGACGTACCGGCCTTGCCCGTGTTGGTGAGGCTGAAGTTGCAGGTCTGGACGCCGTTGCGGTCCGGCTTCGCGACGGTCGGCAGCAGCCGTACGCCGCGCTTCTGGGCGCCCGCGCCGTCGAGGGAGCGGATCGCGACCGTGTACGACAGCTCGCCCTTCGCGTTGCGGTGCACGTTCGTGATGTAGAAGTGCAGGCGGTTCGCGGTGTCGGTGTACTCGTACTCGCTGCCGGAGTTCGTGCCGGCGTGGAACAGCGCGTCGGACAACTGCCGGTAGTCGCCGATCGTGATGGGGATCTTCGTTCCGTCGGGCAGCACGTAGTCGGTCATGTTGATGTCCTGCGGGTTCGCGTCGACGACCCACTCGAACGGCGCGCGATCCTGGTTCTTGGTCTTCGCGAGCAGTACGCCGGCATCGGGGGTGAACGAGTCGGTGCCCATCCGATCCACGACCTCGACCGTGTAGTTCTGGTACCCGCGGCCGTCGCAGAGCGGATCCTTCGTCGTGTCGCACGGCGCATCCAGATCGCCCGCGCCGCCGAGCTCGATGTTGATCCCGGACAGGTCCTCGGCGCCCGGGTTCACGCTGCGCGCCTTGACGTTCGCGATCACCACACCCGACGTCGCGAGTGCCTCGCGGGAGAGTCTGAGCACGTTCTGCTCGTCGACCATCTTCAGCTTGATCTTGTTCCGCAGCATGTGTTGCGCGCCCATCGACGCGCCACCGGTCGCCGGGATCATCCAGCGGCTGTGCGGGCCGCCCGGGCCGTTGAAGCTGCCCCGGCTGAGCATCTCCCAGATGCCGGTGTACGCGCGTCTCGGCGGGACGCCGTACGGGTTGTTGTAGTTGTCGCCGATGCCGAGGATGTGGCTGAACTCGTGCGCGAACACCGCCATTCCGGAGCTCTCCGCCTGGGTGGACGAGCCGCCGCCGGCGTTCGGCCAGATCGACGAGCCGGCGGCCCACGACGTCCAGTCGACGTACCGGGTCTCGGACCAGTTGCGCTGCGCGGGATCCGGCGGACCGAACTCCTCGGTGACGTCCTCCTTGGTCGGGAACTTCATCATCCCGAACTCCTGCCAGGTCGACGACTCGTCCTGGCCGGCGCTGAGGAAGAACACGAAGTCGTACCCGGCCGGTACGTCGGGACCTTGGTCGGCGACCCAGGCCGCCTGGCCGTCGGTGCGGATGTTGCGCGAGCAGTTGTCACCGGCCGGGCAGTCCTCGGCGCTCTGGAACTCCATCGCGTACTCGTGCGACTTGCCCGGCATCCGGTACGGGCCGAACGCGGTGAGGTCGACGCCGTACCGGCCGCCGGAGTCCTCCATCCAGTACTCGTGCAACGTGTGACCGTGGTTCAGCGGCTCCGGGGTGTTCAGGAAGTTCTTGTAGAACTGCGCGGTCTGATCCCGCGGTACGCCATTCGCCGCGGCACTCGGGTTTCCGAACGCGGTCGACCCCTTGGGCTTGGTGATGACGAAGTCCTGGTTCGGGTAGTCGAGCAGCACGAGCGCGCCCTTGAAGGTCCGCTCGGACCCCTTCACGGCGGGATCGGCCCAGTTCGTGCCGGGCGGTTTGATGTAGTCGTCCCACGTCATGTGGTCGGGGTTCTCCCAGTTCTGCGGGTCGATCGGGCCCGGCAGTCCGCCCGACAGGGTCTTCGCGACCCGCGTGTCCGGCCCCGACTCCTGCCAGGGCTGCTTCTGCGGCCAGTGCGGGTACTGCCAGGCGTTCACGGGGTCCGGGGGAGCGCTCGGTGCGGCAAGCGCCATCGACGGCACCGAGACAACGGCCAGCACTGCGACCAGCCGCACAACACGACGAAACTTCCGTTGCTCAGACACGGGCGGGCATCCGATCAAAGAGGCGGACAACGGGGGCAAGCCATGAGCATGCCCCCTCAACACCCATGACACAACACGAACCGGCGCGCTGCAGCCGGCAGCTAGGCCGCCGCGAACTCACTGAGATAGGCAAGGTGATGTGAGGTCGCGAAGGCGACCGGCTTGCTCAGGTCGCCGAGCGCGCGTCCACCGCCGCCGGCCGCCAGCGCCAATTGACCATCGCCCCAGGAGTAGTCCGGACCGGAGAAGCTTCCGGAGGTCACGAGCTGGCTGGACACGAATCGCACGGTGCGAGCTCGCGAGGTCTCCTCGGCAGGTTCGAGGACTCGCTCTCGCAGGTACAGCCAATGATCTGCGCAGCTGTACCTGAGACTGATGTGTTTGGGCGGCCAGCCGTCGCCCGAGACCGGATGGGTCGCACCGTAGTCGCCGAACCGGACCCCGCCGCCTGCTTCGCTGTTGACCGACTGCCAGACAGACTCCTCGAAGCGAGGTTGCTCCCACCGATGCAGCTGATCGAGCGATTTCGGTACTGAGCCGCTGAGCATCGTGATCGAGCGGAACCCGCCGTGCCGCTGGATGCTCTCGAGCACGTGGAGTACGTCGTCGACGAGGAACGGGTCCGGGCCCGCGACGTAACCGGCGTCGGCGACCAGATCCAGGTCGGACGGATCGACCTGGAGATCGTCGAGTAGGAGCAGTACGTCGTCAGCGGCCGTCGTACGGACCTGAACCCGTACGGCGCAACCTTGGCCCATCTCCTGGACCAGTCGACCGATGCCCGCGACCTGCGGTCGCTCGGTCCCAGCGTCGATCACAGGGACGAACGGGACCGACTCGGCTTGCAGCAAGGTCGTCGGGGTGTTCAACCGGCGGTGGAGGTCTTCGAGGACGACGGCTGCTCCGCGACGTGCGTCGGTCGATGTGTTCGTGGCGTCGAGCATCGTCATGCGGCCGAAGCTCCAGAGCTGGCGTACGACCTCCTCGACGCGATCGAGCAATCCGTCGACCGATGTCACCGGTCCGACGTCGAGAGCCAGGAGCGGCTGCACCGAGTGATCCTCGCCCAGCTCCTGAAGAGCAGCGAGCTCACCCTTCTTGGCTCGGAGAGCGATGAGGGTACGAAAGTCACCTGCTGGCGCCACGTTGCCTCCCGATTACGCAGTGTTATTCGAGCGTAAGCGGAGTGTGGCCGCTGCGCAGGCGACACGAACAGGGAGACTGTATACAGTATGGTGACGTCGTCTTCTGGTTCTGGATGGAGGTTGCCGATGTACTCAGTTACCGATCCGGCTCGTGGGGTGTTGGTGGAGGAAGTGGCGAACTCGACGGAGGAGGAGGTGCGGACGGCGGTCGGGCGGGTGCATGCGGCGTACCCGGACTGGCGCGGGCGGACCGTAGGGGAGCGGGCCGCGATCGTGGCGCGGGCGGCGGAGCTGTTCGCGGAGCGGGCCGACGAACTGGCCGCGATCATGACGCTCGAGATGGGCAAGCGCGTCAACGAGGGCCGGGGCGAGGTCGGGATCGTGGTCGACATCTTCCGGTACTACGCGGAGCACGGACCGGCGTTGCTCGCGGACGAGCCGATCGACCTGAAGGACGGGAAGGCCGTCATCACCAAAGGGCCGATCGGTGCGTTGCTCGGGATCATGCCGTGGAACTTTCCGTGTTACCAGGTCGCCCGGTTCGTCGCGCCGAACCTGGTCCTCGGGAACACGATCCTGCTCAAGCACGCCTCGATCTGCCCGCGGTCGGCGCGCGCGATCGAGAAGATCCTGCACGCGGCCGGCGTACCGGACGACGTCTACGTGAACACGTACGCGTCGAGCCGGCAGATCCCCGCGATCCTCGCCGACCCGCGGATCGCCGGCGTCTCGCTGACCGGCAGCGAGCAGGCCGGGATCGCTGTCGCCGCCGAGGCCGGGAAGAACCTGAAGAAGACCGTGCTCGAACTCGGCGGCTCCGACCCGCTGATCATCCTCGACACCGACGACCTGGACGAGACCGTCAACGCCACCGCGACCGCGCGGATGCGGAACTGCGGCCAGTCCTGCAACGCTCCGAAGCGGATGATCGTCCTCGCCGACCTGTACGACGAGTACGTCGACCGGCTGACCAAACGCGTCGCGGAGTACTACGTCCCCGGCGATCCGGCCGATCCCGCGACGAAGCTCCCGCCGCTCGCCTCGACCGCCGCCGCGGACGAGGTTGCCGCCCAGGTGGCGAAAGCGGTCGAACAAGGTGCGACCCTGCGTACCGGCGGTCGCCGCATCACGCCCGGCGCGTACCTCGAGGCGACTGTCCTGACCGACGTCACGCAGGAGATGGACGCGTACTACGAAGAGATCTTCGGGCCGGTCGTGATCGTCTTCGAAGCTGCGGATGAGGACGACGCGATCCGGTTCGCCAACGACACCCCGTTCGGCCTCGGCGCGTCGGTGTGGGGCACCGACCCTGACCGCAACCGCCGCGTCGCCGACCGCATCGACGCCGGCATGGTCTACCTGAATCGCGCCGGCGGTTCCCAGGCCGACCTCCCGTTCGGCGGCATCAAACGCTCCGGCCTCGGCCGCGAGCTCGGCCCGGCCGGCATCGAGGAATTCATGAACAAGAAGTCCATCCGGCTCGGGTGACAGGAACCGGCCAGCGCGCTCCGGGTGGTGGTGTACGACGCCACAGTGGTGGAGGTGACCTACCAGCACCAGGACCAGCACCAGGACCAGGACCAGCCCCCGCCTCCGCCTCCGCAAGGCACGCCGTACCCGGGACCTCCGCCGAAGCGGCTGCGGCCGCACGATCCACTGGCCGTTGCCCTGGGCAACGCGTCGTTGCTCGGACTCGGCTACTTCTTGATCCGCCGCTGGTTGTTCGGTCTTCTCGGCCTGGCCGGTACGGCGGTACTCCTCGTCCTCATGTACCAGCGCAAGGACACGGCGTACCAGTTCGGGCTGCTGGGGTGGGGACTGCTGCAGGTGCTGCACGGCCAGTTCCTGGCGACCCGACCACCGGAGCGGAGGGCCAGTATCCCGAAGCGGATCGTCGCCGCTGTGGTCACGCTCGCGGTCGTGGCGTCGGGCGTCGTGCTCAAGCGCGGTGCTGCCGATGTCGCCGACGAGGTCACCGCAGCGCGGCGGGCCGGCGACTGCGCGAAGGTCGTGCAGGTGCACGACGAGGTCTGGTTCGGTGACCGCCTTGTCGCCGGGAAGGACATGGACCGCGGTGACAGCGACGTAGAGATCTGCGGCACGCTGGAGACGGTGAGGTCGCACCTCGGGACAGCTGCGGGACTGGGGGACGTTGACTCGGTCAAGCAGGGCTACGACCTGCTCGGCCCGATCGCGTCCGACCCGCGGCAGCAGGCGACCGCAGGTGCCGTCATGGATCGGTTCGTCAAGGATCTGCAGGCGATGGAGTCGTGCGAGCAGATCACGTTGACCGCGTGGTTGCGGACCCGCAAGCTGTCCCAGAACTTGCTCGATCGCGCCAATGCCGTCGTACCCCGGATCGAGCCCAATGCACTGCTGGCCTGCGGCGACGACTACGCGTCCCGGAAGAACTGGGTGACCGCGCGCGCGACGTACCAGCGGCTCGTCACGACGTACCCCAAGGCCAAGCAGGCGGCACGGGCGCGTGCCGGACTTGTGAAGGCCACGTTGGCGATCGAGCTGGACAACGTCCGCAACCTGCTGCTCGACGGGTCGTACTGCTCGACGCCGGCGAAGTACAGCGGCGCTAAGCCGTACCACCGCGGCTTCAACCCGGCGATCTTCCTCGGCGACGGCTCCCAGTACGCCGACCAGTTGCCGGCCGCGTGGTCGATCGACGACCCGTACCGGGCGACCATCGTCGTGTGTACGGAGACGCCGGGACAGGGCGCGGCGGTGCAGACCTGCCCATACGTCCCGGAGTCGAATCCGTACGGCGGAGAAGTCAGCTACGTGACGTTCCGCAAGGTCACGGTCCCGGCCAAGGTGTACGAGCTGCGTACCGGGCGACTGGTGCTGTCCACCATCGTGCAGATGTCAGGGGAGGCCTGCCCGTACCGTCTGAGCTCCAGCAGTACGGACAACGAGAGCGTGACCCCGAGCGACGCGCAGGTCCAGGCGGCGTTCCGGCCCCTCGTGGTGCGCCCCTGAACGGCGCATACTGACGGCACCAGGGAACTCGTGTCGAGAGGGCCGAGGATGACAGTGCCCGGTGGCTACTCCATCAAGACCTATCGGTACCTGCGGATGGCGATGCCGGCGATGATCCTCCTGCTCGCCGCCGCGCTGGTCATCGAATGGGCGAAGACCGATCCGCACTGCCTCCAGACGTCGATCAGCGCGTACTACTACACGCCGGTGCGCGCGATCTTCGTCGGCTCGCTGATCGCCATCGGCGTCTGCATGGTGGTGCTGAAGGGCAACACCGAGCCGGAGGACATCCTGCTCAACGTGGCCGGCATCCTGGCCCCGGGCGTCGCGCTCGTGCCGACGCCGGGACAGGGCACGTGTCACTCGGTGCCGGTCGCGCTCGGCGACGCGGCCGCGAACGTCGCGAACAACATGCTCGCGCTGTTCGTGGTCGGCGTACCGTGCCTGCTGCTGACCGCGGTCTTCATCGCCCGGGACCGGGTCCGGCAGCCGGCCGGGTGGACGCCGATGTACGTGCTCGGCCTCGCGGTCGCCGTGGTGATCTTCGGCGGCGGGGTGGCGTGGTTCTTCGTCGACCGGTCCGGGTTCATCGGCAACGCGCACTACGCGGCCGCGATCGTGATGTTCGGGTGCATCGTCGCGGTCGTGGTGCTGAACGCGGAGCAGTTCCGGCGCAAGCAACGCAAGCACGCGGTCCCGCATTCACCGGCGAACCGGTACTCCGTGATCGCGGTCGCGATGGTCGTCGTACCGCTGCTGATGTTCGGCTGGAAGAAGGTCTTCGGCTGGGATCACGCGGTCCTCTGGATCGAGGGCACGCTGATCCTGCTGTTCGCGGCCTTCTGGATCAGCCAGACGCAGGAGCTGTGGAACGAGGGGATCCGTCAGGAGTTGCCGCGGTCGCAGGCCACGCCGTCACCGTTGCGATCGAGCGCCGCCGAGTAGCCCGGATCCCCGCGGCGCAGCGGGGCCTTGCCGGCCGCGCGAGCCTCCGCACAACTCCGGAACACGACCGTGGTGCTCGTGACCGCCGTCGTCGGGGTCGGCTCCGTCGGGGAGATCGTCGCCGACGGCTCGGTCGGCGTCGGGGTTGGCTCCGTCGTGCCCTCCGGCGTCGCACTCGGCGTCCGGCTCTTGGTCGGCGTCGGTGTCGGCGTCCGGCCGGCCTCGGGACTCTCGGTTGGCTCCGGAGTCGCCGCGATGGCCGTTGGCTCCGCGACCGGTGTGCTCGTTGGCGCCGCTGTGGGTTCCGAGGTTCGCACGGGCGTCGTGCTCGCAGAGTCGTCACCGCCGCCGAACGGGTTGAGCAGCACCACCGCGATCAGCGCGAGTGGGACGGCTGCGACCGCGCCGAGCTTGATCCTGCTCGGTCCGCCGTACCGACCCATCGGGCCGCGAACCGGCCGGCCGGCCTGGTCGACCCAGAACCTCCATCCCGCCGGTGCGGGCGGCCACGACTCGGGCGGACGCCAGCGCTTCGGCGGTCGCCATCGTGCGGTCGGCGGGTCGGGCCAATCGGGCGGTGCGTTGAACTGCCTCACTCTTCCTCCCCCAGCACGGGCAGCAGCCTAGCGAGAGGATCGGGCGAAGGAAGACAGGAGGTCCCGAAAAGCCCAGTATTTAAACGCTTGTATGTCGACGCGCGCCCGGACCAGGTCGCGGTGCGGCGTCGCCCGGTGACCTCAAGCGACCGCGCGCTGAGTGCTAAGTCTCGTTGACAGACCCAGGTCGGCGGTGTGAGGCTCGGTCCATGACGGAGACTGAGCAGGCGACCCGGAGCCGGACGTTCTCTTGGGCAGATCCGGCCGAGACCGCGGCCCGGGTCGGCCGCTCGTCGGGGCTCGAGATGCTGCGGGCGATGCGCGACGGGGAGCTCCCGGCGCCGCCGATCCTGCACCTGGTCGGCGGGACCGAGATCGAGGTCGAGGAAGGCAAGGTCACGGTGCTGATGCCGGTGGCCGAGTTCCACTACAATCCGCTCGGCACGGTGCACGGCGGCATCATCGCGACACTGCTCGACACCGCCGCCGGCTGCACGGTCCATTCGACGCTGCCGGCCGGCGTCGGCTACACGTCACTCGACCTGATGACCCGCTTCATCAAGCCGGTCACGATCGACTCGGGCCTGCTGCGGTGCGAGGGCGGGATCATCAGCCGCGGTCGTCGTACGGCGGTCGCGGAGTCCCACCTGTACGACGAACGCGGCAAACTCCTCGCCCACGCAACGTCGAACTGCCTGATCTTCGAACTGCCGCAGGCCTGATACAGCCTCAGCTCTGGTCGGCGAGGAGCTTCTCGCTCGCGACCAAGCGGACGCAGGTGGCGAGACCGGTGATCGCCGCCTCGACCTCGGGCAGCTCCGGGTACGTCGGGGCGATCCGGATGACCTGGTCGGTCGGGTCGTCGCCGTACGGGTGCGTGGCGCCGGCCGGGGTGATCGCGATCCCGGCCGCCTTCGCCTTGGCGACGACCTCGCGGGCGCAGCCCTCGGGGACCTCCAGGCTGACGAAGTAGCCGCCGGCCGGCGCCGTCCAGGAGGCGAGGCCGGTGCCGCCGAGCTCGGCGGTGAGGATCTTGTCGACGGCGTCGAACTTCGGCCGGATCAGCGCGGCGAGCGTCCGCATGTGCTCGTGCAGGCCGTCGGCGTCGCGGAGGAACTGCACGTGCCGCAGCTGGTTGATCTTGTCCGGCCCGATGCTGCGCTTGACCGTGTGGCTCAGCCACCATTCGATGTTCGCCGGGGAGGACCCGAAGAACGCGACGCCGGCGCCGGCGAAGGTGATCTTCGAGCTCGAGCCGAACACGAACACCCGGTCCGGGTGCCCGTTCTCGGCGCACAGTGCGAGCACGTCGGCCAGCTGGGCGGGGGAGTCGGTCAGGTGGTGCACGGCGTACGCGTTGTCCCAGAAGATCCGGAAGTCCGGCGCCGCGGTGTCCATCGCGGCCAGCCGCCGGACGGTCTCGTCCGAGTACACCGTGCCGTCCGGGTTGCTGTACTTCGGCACGCACCAGATGCCCTTGATCGCGGCGTCCTCGGCGACCAGCCGCTCGACGACGTCCATGTCCGGGCCCTCGGGCGTCATCGGCACCGGGATCATCTTGATCCCGTACCGCTCGCAGATCCCGAAGTGCCGGTCGTACCCGGGGACCGGGCAGAGGAACGTCAGTCCCTCGACGTCGGCCCACCGCTGCTCCGCGCCCGGCACTTTGCCGAGCAGCGCGAACACGATCGCGTCGTGCATCAGCTCGAGGCTCGAGTTCCCGGCCGCGAGCAACTGCTCGACGGGCACCTGCAGGTCCTCGCCGAAGATCGCCCGCACCTCCGGCAGGCCGTTGAGCCCGCCGTAGTTCCGCAGATCCGTGCCGTCCGCCGATACCGGGTCACCGCTCAGCCCCAGCACCCCGTTCGCCGCATCCAGCTGCTTGGGCGACGGCTTCCCCCGCGTCAGATCCAGCTTGAGCCCCTTGGCCACCAGCGCCTCGTAATCCCGCCGCGCCCGCTCAACCTGACCAACCAACTCATCGACACTCACGGAGGAGTCCTTTCCCAAGTACCAGCTGTTGCCCCCCAGCCTAGTGACCCCCCGACCAGCTACTTCGGCAGGTCCATCTCGAGCGCGTAATACCCACCACCCACCGGCGGAATGTCATAGGCGACCGCGAGCAGCTTCCCCCCGTCGACCACCCCCGAGACCACCCCTTGCCGCCCAGGGCCCTTGGCCCGCTCACCCGGCACCGGGACGGATTTCCAGGTGAGACCGTCCGCACTGAACCACGCGGCGGCGTCGACATCCTCCAGCTCGCCTGTTTCGCCCAGCGCGAGAATTCCGTTCGGGAAGGGCACCAGGGTCGATGTGGAGGCATGGATCGGAACCACGACCTTGCCGACCGTCCAGGTCAGCCCGCCGTTCTTCGAGGTCCAGCTCACCCAGCCGCCCTCGGTGTCACCGTCCTTCCGCTCGTACTGGCCGACCGCGACGAGCGTGTTCCCGATCCGGTTCAGCTCGTCGACACTCGCCGAATGGATGCCCTTCGCGAGCGGCAACTTCACCACTGTTTGCCAGTCGCTCCCGTTCGGCGAGAGCCAGACCCACGGCAGCCCGTCGCCACGGTCGCCGCCGGCGACGAACCGCGATCCCACCGCGAGCACCGTCGTCATCGAGGCGGCATCCGTCCGCACACTCCGGAGATTGGTCGCCCGGGTTCGCCTGGTTTCGCCCTTCGGATCCGCCGGCAGCACCTTACCGCCGACCCCTTCGACCCAGGCCTTACCGTCTTTCGAGTACGCCGACCACGCGTCGTAGTGACCGTCGCCGTCATGACGCTGTCCCACGATCACCCACCCGCCAGGTCCCGCGGCGACCGCTTGGGCCGTCGGTCCGCCGTACGGCGATCGCGCGCCGACACCGAACACCGGCGAGTTGGCCTCGGACCACTCGCCGTTCGCGGACCGCACCCACACGGCGGCCCGTGAACCCTTCGACAGGTCCTTCTCGCCGACTGCCACAACGCGGCCGTCGGGCGTCGTCGTCGCGTCGTACAAGCCGGTCCTGATCCCGTTCGTCCGTCCGGGCAGCGTCGTGGCCTGCCAGCTCGAACCGCTGCGGGTCCATGCGCTCGGGGCGTGGGAGACAGTGCCGATGGCTACCGGCGTGTCTGCGGCCCGGAGCAGGGTGTAGACGTCCGAGGACGGGCGGCCGCGGGTTGCCTCGGCGGGGAGAGCGACCGGCGTGACGCGTGCTTCGGCGTAGCGCCAGACGGCCGGCTCGGTCGAGCCGCTGCGATCGTTCGATCCGACCATCACCGCTTCATTGCCGATGGCAACGGAATCGGCAACGGACTGGGTGCCGGGAGCCCGTTGGCTGCCGGCGTCGGTGCCGTCGGCGAGCTGCGCCCAGGTGGGCCCGACGGCCACGGTGGTGTCGATCGTCGCCGACGTCACGGATGCGGTGGCGACCCAGTCCCGTCCGGCCCTGACCAGACTGCCGGGACTGTCGTCGAACGCCGAACCGAGAGTCCACGGAGTGGCGGCAACCTGCCACGAGGCACCGGTGGCGCCGCCTTCGAGCACCACGCCGTCCCACGAGTCGTTGACCTCGTCGAACCCGCCGCCCTGCGCCAGCGCGACGAACTTCCCGTCGCCGACCGCCAGCACGTTGTTGTAGACGCGGTACTCGGTGGCGATGTCGCCGCGAACGGTCGCAGCGCGGAACTTCCGTCCGCCGTCGGTGGAGTACCAGTACTGCAGCCGCTCGCTCTGTTCGGGGTTGGACGGAGTGGCCAGATCGCCGCTGATCACCACCGTCTTGCCAGAGGCAACAATCTCTGAGGCCGACACCTCACCGGCTGCGGTCGGGACGAGACCGATGGACGGGCCGTCGATGCGCCGCCAGTTCACGCCGTCGACGGACCGCCAGTAGATCAGCCGGCCGGCGCCGCGGGTGTTCCCGCCGACTATCGCGAACCCGTCCGGCGTGGCCGTGACGTCTCTGAGGTAGTCCGACTCGAGGAACGCCTTCCTGTCCGTGGCCAGTCGCCGCCAGTTCGTCCCGTCCGTGCTGTGCCACAACACCTGCCCCGGATAGCCGTCGCCGATGGCAACGAAGCCCGACGGGCCGGCGGCCAGATCCGTCACGCCTTCGAACGTGGAGGAGCGCTCGATCGAGTCTTTGTCGAGCTGGCGGCGGGTCCAGGTTTTGCCGGTGTCGTCGCTGGTCAGGAACAGGGGGCGGCTGAGGTTGTCGGACTCGTCGAAGCCGGCGGCTACGAGGCGTGGGCCGCGGGCGGCGACGGCTTGCAGGGCCTGGTTGGTGCGATCGCCGGGCGGATACGCCTTCTCGGCTGCCTGGGGTGTTGCCGGTTGGTTGAAGTCGATCGGTTTGGCGACCGGGCGGTCGGCGATGAGTTGGCCTGACCCGGACGACGACGTACAGCCGGCCAGACCGATGAGCAGGCAGGTGGTGATGACGCGGAGCCCCAGACGCTTCATGGTCGAAAGTCTAGGGAGCGTCAACCCTTCCGTGGCGCGTCGAAATCGAATCTGTGGATAACCTCAACCGGCCGTTTTCAGGCCGGGGTCAGCGGCCCTTGCACTTGGGGTAGCGCGGATCCCACGGCGGGCAGGTCGGGAAGCCTGGCGGCGGCTTGACGGTCGGCGGCGTCACGGGTGGCGTCGGCGGGGTGACCGGCGGCGGCGTCGGCTGGGCCTTGCTGCCGTTCGAGATGTACAGCAGGACCGTCGAGCCTTCGGGCGCGCCGTCCTCCTGCCGCGGGTTCGTCCAGGCGACCGTGCCGGCCGGCGCATCCGAGTCGACCTGTGGGCCATGACTCATCTGGACCTTGAAGCCCATCGACAGCAGCTTCGCGGCCGCATCCGCGGGCGTCATGCCCTTCAGGTACGGCAGGTCCTTCACGTTGCCGCGGATGATCTTGTCGTCCGCCTTCACGAACTTGGTGGTCGGCAGCCCCTGCAACGCCGCCTGCATCGCGGACTCCCAGATCGGGCCGGCGGTGCCGGAACCCGAGGCATCCTTGAGCTTCTTGCCGTTGAAGACCTGGCCGATCAGGTTCTCTGCCGGCGGGTCGGCGTCGCCGACGACCGAGGCGGCTGCGAGCCTCGACGAGTAGCCGGAGAACCAGACCGCCTGATTCTCCGAGATCGTACCGGTCTTGCCGGCCAGGTCACTCTTGCCGAACTTCAGCTTGCCGCCGGTACCGCCTTTCGCCATCACCTGCTGCAGCACGTAGTTGACGCCGTCCGCAACCCCCGGGGACAGCACCCGGTGGCAGTTCGGGCCGGGCGTCGGGATCGCCTTACCGGTCTTCAGCGAGGCGATCGACGTGATGATCTGCGGGTTGCAGTACATGCCGCGAGCCGCGAACGTCGCGTAGGCGTTGGACAGCATCAGCGGCGTGATCAGACCCGCCGAGCCGAGGGTGAACGAGACCACCTGCTCCAGTGGCTTCAGGGTCTGCGCGTCGTACATGCCGAGCTGGGACGCGAGCGTGGTGATCGGGCAGAGACCGATCTGCCGGGACAGCTGCAGGAAGTAAGTGTTGGTCGACGCGCGGGCCGCGTCGACCATCGACGGGTCGAGGACCGTCTTCGTGGAGTTCTTCGGGTTGTACGAGTCGACCGAGATCGGGCCGTTGCAGGTACTGAAGTTCTGGCCGCCGAGGCTGATCGTCTGCGGCGAGCGGATCCGGTACGTCGTCGGCACGCCCTTGCCGATCGCGGCGGCGATCGTGAACGCCTTCATCGTCGAACCGTTCTGGAACCCGCCGAAACCGCCCGCGTAGGACTTCTCGACGTTGTAGTTGTACGCCGTCTGTCCCTTCTTCTCGCCGTACGCGCGGCTCTGCGCCATCGCCTTCACCAGCCCGGTGCCCGGCTCGACCATCGTGATCGCAGCGACGGCCTGGTCGCCGGTCTTCGAATGCTGCGCGATCGCGGACTGGGCGGCGGCCTGGATCTTCCGGTCGAGCGAGGTCTTGATCACCAGGCCGGCGGTCTCGATGTAGTTCTCGCGTTCCTCCGGCGTCTTGCCGAACGCGTTGTTCGCCTTGAGCTTGGAGACGACGTACTCACAGAAGAACGGGTACGTCGAGTTCGCGCAGCCGCTCGGGATCACGCGGACCTTCTTGGGGTCGATCACCGGGGTCTTGATCGCGTCCTGGGCCTGCTTGGCGGTGATGATGTTCAGTTCGTTCATCCGGCGCAGGACGACGTCGCGACGGGCCTTGGCGCGCACCGGACTGTCGATCGGGTCGTAACCGCTCGGGTTCTTCACCAGGCCGGCCAGCATCGCGGCCTGGGGCAGGTTCAGCTTCGCGGCGTGGACGCCGAAGTAGTGCATCGCCGCGGCCTCGACGCCGTACGAACGGTCACCGAAGAAGGCCAGGTTCAGGTAACGGTTCAGGATCTCGGTCTTCGGGGTCTCCTTCTCGACCGCGATCGCGTAGCGCAGCTCGGCGATCTTCCGCTCGTAGGTCTCGGCGGTGGCGTCCTTGACCTCCTCCGGCGTGCGGGCCTTGTTGATCAGGCTCAGCTTCACGTACTGCTGGGTGATGCTCGAGCCGCCCTGAGAAACCCCGCCGGACGACTGGTTGCGCAGCAGCGCGCGCAGGGTGCCCTTGAAGTCCAGCGCACCGTGCTCGTAGAACCGGTCGTCCTCGATCGCGACGATTGCCTTCAGCATCACCGGGCTGATCGCCTTCAGCGAGACCGGGGTCCGGTTCTGCTGGTACAGCGTCGCGATGGTCTTGCCGTCCGCGTCCTGGATGATCGACTTCTGCGCAAGCGGCGCCGTCTGCAGGTCCTGGGGCAGGTACTGCACCGTGTCGTGCGCCTTGGCCGTGGTCACCCCGGCCAGACCGGCGAACGGAAGGGCCAGACCGGCGGTCAGCGCGCCGGCGAGTGCGCTGACCAGGAGGAACACGAACACCGACCACACGACGTTGGGCCGCTTGGCCCGCCGCTCGCCTCTGTGCATGGTTGGGCAGATTACGTGAGGAGAGTGCTTTCCGGGAGTCTCCTCATTACGGAATTTACACATTGACCCAACGATCTCACCCTCAGTAATCACAACTTCACTACCCGACGATCATCCCAGGACGTCGGGGAGCTCGCCGAGGATGGTTAGGTGTTTGGTGGCTCGGGTGATGGCTACGTAGAGGTCGGAGAGGCCGCGGTTGGATTCTTTGACGATGGTGGCTGGGTCGGCGATCAGGACCGCGTCGAATTCGAGGCCTTTGGACTGGGGTACGTCGAGGAGGGCGACGGTGCCGTCGAGGACGGACGGGTCGTGGCTGTGGGCAACTTCTGGGAGTACGGCGGCGAACTCGTCGTACCGGGATGCCGGGACGATCACGGCCAGGCGGCCGTCGCCGACGTGTCCTTGCGCGGACTTGACCGCGGTGCGCAAGGCATCGGGTAGCTCGTCGGGCGGGACGTTCCGGAGGTGTGGCTCGGTGCCGGTGTCGCGGACCGAAACCGGCGGCCGCAAGGTCGGGTCGATGGCGGCGAGGACGTCGCCGGCGACCGTCATGATCTCGGACGGGGTGCGGTAGTTCACTGTCAGTTCGGCGGTGCGCCAGCGGCGGGCGGCGTACCGGTCGAGGAGTTCGGCCCAGGACCGTACGCCGGCGGCCGAACCTGTCTGCGCGATGTCGCCGACGATCGTCATCGACCGGCGCGGGCAGCGGCGCATCAGCATCCGCCAGTCCATCGCGGACAGCTCCTGGGCCTCGTCGACGATGACGTGGCCGAACACCCAGTTGCGGTCGTAGGCGGTGCCCTCGGCGCTACTCGCCGGACGGTTGAACACGCGCGTACGTTGGGCGATCAGATCCTTGAACTGCTCGATCTCCCACGGCTCGATGGTGATCCGCTCGGCGGTCAGCTCGATGTCGACGATGCCGTGCGCGTACTCCCGGCCCGCCTCCTCGGCAGCAGCGTCCTCGGCCGCACGGCGCTTGCGTCCGGCAACGACGTCCGCGGTCTCGCCGAGCAACTCGGCCGCTTCGTCGAGCAGTGCGACGTCCGACGCAGTCCAGTCCGCGGCGAGTGGTCGCAGTACGGCGGAACGCTCGGAGGCACTGAGATGCGGCGCGGCGGCAGCCAGCCGGTCGTCCGACGAGAACAGCACCGAGACGAGGAGCTCGGGTGTGAGCTCGGGCCACAACTGGTCGAGGAGCTCGAGGACCCGGTCGTCGTCGAACAGTTCCTGCTGGATGTCCTCGATGTCCGCGTCCCCGACGTACTGCGGGCCGATGCGGTCGACCACCTGTTTGGTGAGGATCTTGAGGACGCGCCGGACGAACAGCGGCCGGGCCCGGTTGTGCAGGGGCTGCGCCGCGAGGGCGCCTTGTTGTGCTTTGCGGATCGCGTCCGGCCGAAGTACGAGCTCGTCCTGGTTGACCTTCAGCCGGATCGGCTCGGCCGGGACGACGCGGAAGCCGGCGATCGACTGCGCGATCACGTCTGCCATCGCCAGGTTGCCCTTGATCCGCGCCGCCTCGGCCGACTCGGCCGCGGTCCCGGTGACGCCCGGGAACATCTCGCTGATCGTCGCGAGGACCACGTCGGTTTCACCGAGCGAGGGGAGTACCTGGTCGATGTAGCGCAGGAACGTGCTGTTGGGTCCTACGACCAGTACGCCGCTCCGCCCGAGCTGCTCGCGGTGTGTGTAGAGCAGGTACGCCGCTCTGTGCAGCGCGACCACGGTCTTGCCGGTGCCCGGACCGCCCTGTACGACGAGCACCCCGGGCAGGCCGGACCGGATGATCTCGTCCTGCTCGGACTGGATCGTCGCGACGATCTCGTTCATCCGGCCGGTGCGGCTCGCGCTGAGCGACGAGAGCAGCGCCGCCTCGCCGATCAGCGTGCTGCGTTCGCCGTCGTCGATCGCGTCCGCGTCCAGGAGGTCGTCGTCGACCCCGACGACGGTCCGGCCGTGCAGCCGGATGTGACGGCGGCGTTTGACCCCGAGCGGTTCGGCCGCGGTGGCCCGGTAGAACACTTGCGCGACCGGCGTCCGCCAGTCGATCAGCAGCGGGTTGTAGTCGTCGTCGAACAACCCGATCCGGCCGATGTGGAACCGGTCGCCGGCCGTCTCGTCGATCCGCCCGAAACACAATCCGCGTTCCACCGCCGACAATTGCGAGAACCGCCCGGAGAACAGATCCGTGAACGACTCGCGCTCCGACCGGGCCTGATCCGTCCCGGTGGTTTCCTCGATCTGTACCCGGCCCATTTCGCCCCGCGCCTTTTCGCGCAGCACATCGAGCCGCTCGTACATGATCGTCACTTCGCCTTGCTCTACAGCGATCTCCTGCTCCAGCACTCCTGCCCCCGATCCTGTTGTTGCTTTTACCGAAAAGCTCTGATAATCTGAACGCAGAAGCCTGAGGAGGGCTTCTTTTTGTTTTCCGGCACAAACACTCGACGATATCTATTTCCCGGTCGGTCGGCAACCGCACGCCAAACGAGCGCTTCACAGCGGACTCACAGACAAGCCGAAGGACCTGCTCAGCCGGCGCGGCAACACTGCTGTCCATGCGATCTCGTCATGACAGCGCCGTACGGCTCGGGGCCGTCGCCGCGCTCTGGCTCGGTCTCCTGCTCACCACGTACTGGTGGGTTACCGACGGCGGCATTCAAGAGCTCGGCGGCTGGGCAACGGGACTGAGATCGATGGGGCGTCTCACTGGGCTGGCCGCGGCCGTCCTGCTGCTGGCACAGGTCGTGCTGATGGCCCGCGTGCCGATGCTCGAAGCAGCCTTCGGACAGGACCGCCTGGCACGCATACACCGGGTCACGGGGTTCACGTCGTTCAACCTGATGCTGGCGCACCTCGTCACGATCACCTGGGGATACGCGGCGGGGGAGCTGCGTCGGACACCTGCGACCTTGTGGGACTTGACAGTCGACTACCCGGGCATGCTGCTGGCAGTCGGCGGCACGGTCTGCCTCTGTCTGAGCGTGCTGACGAGCATCAGAGCGGCACGCAAGCGGATCCGCTACGAGTCGTGGCACCTTCTGCACCTCTACGCGTACCTGGGTGTCGGGATCGCGCTTCCGCACCAGTTGTGGACGGGGCAGGAGTTCCTGTCGTCGCCGGGCCGGACCGTCTTCTGGTGGACGGCCTGGGCAGTCACCGCCGCGGCCGTGCTCGTCTACCGGATCGGCGTACCGATCTGGCGCAACGTGCGACATCGCCTCCGGGTGACCGCCGTCGTACCGGAGACCGAAGGAGTCGTGTCCGTGTACGTCGGTGGTCGCCGTCTGGATGGTCTGCGCGCCGAGGCGGGGCAGTTCTTCTCCTGGCGCTTCCTGGGGCGACCAGGCTGGACGCGGGCAAATCCTTACTCGCTGTCGGCCGCGCCGGACGGCCGCGGACTGCGAATCACCGTGCAGGACGCGGGTGACGGCAGCGCGGCCCTCGGTTCGCTGCAGCCGGGAACGCGCGTCCTTGTCGAAGGTCCGTTCGGGCGGATGAGTTCGCGAGCGCGCACCGGGCGCAAGCTCGCGCTCATCGGCGCGGGCGTCGGCGTCACGCCACTGCGGGCACTCGCCGAAGGACTCGAGTACGAGCCAGGTGACGCGGTGCTGGTGCAGCGGTACACGGACCAGCCACTGTTCCACGACGAGTTGCAGGCGTTGTGGCGCGACCGCGGTCTGTCGCTGCTGACGCTGCCCGGATCGCGGCGACGTCCGGACTCGTGGTTCGGCGCCGGCGTCGGAGAGTACGACGACGTACAAGCCCTCCTGCACTGGATTCCGGACATCGCCGAACGCGACGTCTACCTGTGCGGACCCGAGGCATGGACCGAGTTGGTCAGGTCCAGCCTCAGCACCGCCGGCCTGCCGGCCGAGCGGCTCCATCTCGAGACCTTCAAGTGGTGAATACCGTGAAACGCATCGTCGCCTGGCTCCTCGGTACCGTCTCGGCCGTCGTCCTGATGTTCGGCTACCACACCTCGACGTCGGGACCGGACGCCGCGGTCGCGCCGATCTCCAGCGGATCGGTCGGCAGCACGCCCGCACCGGCACCCTCGACCGCCTCGGGTTCCGGCTCCGGCGACGACGGGACCGATGACGGGAGCACGTCGACACCGACGCCGGCCACCACGCCGGTCGCCACGCCGTCGTCCGCGTCATCAACCGTCACCGGGGACGTTGCGCAGACGCAGTGGGGTCCGGTGCAGGTCCAGCTCACCGTGCAGAGCGGAAAGATCACCGCAGTCAACGTTCTGCAGTACCCGAACGGAAACCACCGCGACGTCGAGATCAACGACTACGCACTGCCGGTCCTGATCGACGAGACCGTCAAGGCGCAGAACGCGCAGATCGACATGGTCAGCGGTGCGACCGTCACCAGCGACGGCTACGTCCGCTCCCTGCAGAGCGCCCTGGACCAGGTGAAATGAAGCGGTACGTCGAACACGTGATGGGCATGCCGATCAGCCTGGCCCTCCGCGGCCGGCACACCGACGACGAGCCCGCGGCCCAGGCGTGGCTGGACGCGTTGGAGGTCCTGCACATGGCCGACCGGATGTTCAGCACGTACCGCGCGGACTCGTACATCTCTCGTCTCGACCGAGGTGAGCTGACCGTCGTCGACTGTCCACCCGAGGTCACAGAGGTGCTCGAGCTCGGCGAGCAGGCGCGGATCGAGTCCGACGGCGCTTTCGACGTACGACGCTCCGGCGGACTCGATCCCAGCGGCGTGGTGAAAGGCTGGGCCGTCGAGCGCGCAGCCGCCGTGCTGGAGCGGCTGGCCGACACCGACCACTGCCTCGCGGCGGGTGGCGACCTCACCTGCCGGGTGGCCGCGTCCAGCTCGCCCGCGTGGCGGATCGGGATCGAGGATCCGCACGACCCGGACAAGATCGCGGCCGTCGTGCCGATCCGCACCGGCGCGATCGCCACCTCCGGACTGAACCGCCGCGGCAATCACATCGTCGACGCTCGCTCCGGAGCCACCCCGACCGCACTCGCGTCGGTGACCGTCGTCCACCACTCCCTCACCCAGGCGGACATCGACGCAACCGCCGCCTTCGCCTTGGGACCCGATGCCCTCGCCTGGCTGGAGTCCCGCCCGGATCGCGCCGGTCTACTGATCTTCGCCGACGGCAGCCGTCACATCTTCGGAGACAGCAGCCGTCACTGAGCTTCAGCCTGCGTTCCAGATGACCGCGGTGAAGGTGGTCTTCACGTCCAGCCCTGTGGCGACCGAGGTGACCTCGAGTCGGGCGATGTTCTGCTCGCTGGTGCGCACGCACAGCACAGTTCTTGTCGAGAGCTTCATGGGCTGCCGGGTGCCCAAGGCGCCGACTGCTGTCGAGCAGTCGGCGTATCCGGGCAGAGCGCCGCCGGACCACCGCGCGATGAGAGTGCCGTTCGAGCTCGTCAGTTCGTGATTCAGCTCGATGTACACGTCGCCGTTGTACGAGTAGCCGACGGGTTCGGGTGGCGCGGCATCCAGGTCCTTGGGCTCGGTGTCGAGCAGCAGAGCGCCCTGCCAGAGCTGGGTTCCGGCAGGAGGAGTCCTGGGGCCGGGCGGCGGGGTCTGACTGGGCACCGGAGTCGTGGCCGGCACCGATCCGGACGTAGGACCAGACGCCGATGGCGGGGGAGCAGGAGTCGACGGCGGGGGAGCGGAAGTCGACGGCGTCGGTACGGCGGCCGGGGCGCCGGCGGTGTTCTGGTCATCGCCGGAGGAGGTGAGAACGGGTACCAACGCAGCGATGAGAGCGGCGACGATCGACGCCGCGGCAGCGATCCAGGCGCTTCTCTGATGTCTGTCGAACCAGCTGTTCGCATCGGGTTTCTCGTCCGCCAAAGCACTCATCACCCCACTGGCCAGCAAGAGCGTTGAGGTTAGCAGCCTGTGAGGCCATGAGCACTGGCTGGATTCAGTACGCGGGCGATGACGTCTGCGACCATGCGGCGGGGGATGGGGCGGTGGGCGACGAAGTGGCGGTAGAAGAACGGGCTGGTCAGGAGGTCCGTGGTCAGTTCGGGGTCGGTGTCCGGCGGGAGCTCGCCGCGGTCGCGGCCGCGTTGCAGGACTGTGAGCAGCGGCTCGCGGCGGCGGTTCGTGAGGTCGGTGTGGAGTTTCGAGAGGGCGGGATCGCGTTCCGCGGCGTCGATGAACGCGGCGAGCAGCCGCGGGAACGGCGTACGTTCGAGCAGCGTCACGAAAGCGTTCAGGATCTCCGTGACGTCCTTGGTGACCGAGCCGGTGTCGGGCGTCGGGAACGGCCGGTAGGTCGCATCCATCGCGTCCACCAGTAGCGCACCTGTGGTCGGCCAGCGCCGGTAGAGCGTGGCCTTACTCGCCCCGGCCCGGCGCGCGACGGCTTCCATCGTGAACCCGGCCAGCCCGGCCTCGTCCAGTACGTCGAGCGCGGCCGTCAGCATCCGCTGCCGCGCGCCAGCTCCCCGCGAGACCATTGATCCACCTCCATCGAAACGCTATCGTACCGTTAGAGAAGAGTACGGGTCCGTTTCGATAGAAGGTGATCGCGATGAGGACCACGACGTACTGGACAGTGACCTCGATCGTGGTCGGGGAGTGCGCCGTCGGTGGCGCGATGGATCTGTTCCGGATGGCGCCGTTCTATCCGGTGCTGATCGACCTCGGGTATCCGAGCTACTTGTCCACCATCCTCGGTACGGCGAAACTCGCCGCCGCGGTGGTGATCGCCGCACCGAGGCTGCCGCGGCTGAAGGAGTGGGCGTACGCCGGTGTGCTGATCAACATGACCGGCGCGGCAGCCTCGAACGCCGCCGTGCACAAGTACACCGGGACGATCGCCCCCGCCGCATTCGCCGTACTGGCGCTTGCGTCGTGGGCGATCCGGCCCCGGAGCAGAAGGCTCTGACGATCTGCTGAAGCCGGCCTCAGCCGTCCAGCGAGATGATGCCCGCCTCGACGGGGCCTGACTTGCCGTACTGCGCTCCCGTGATGACGAAGACCAGGCCACGGTTCTGCGGATCCCCTGGGCCGTCCAACGGGATGGTGAAGCGGCTGTAGCCGGCCGGCATCGGCGACGAGAGCCGCGTCCATGCCCCGGGGTCACCGAGGTCGCGGTTGACGAAGAAGTCCTGATCGTCGTTGCCCGTGACGACGATCGTTCCGTTCACACCCCCCGACTTCGACCATGTGACGACGGGGGCCCCGTTCGGCGCGCCGCCGCCCTGGTCCAGGAGCGGGATGTCCGGGGAGAACCGGAACGACTCCGGGTCCTTCGCGATCCGGTAGTGCACGTGGTACGAGTAGTTGTCCTGATCCGGGTTGGCCGGGTCGTCGGGCAGCCCATACTCGTAGGTCATGATCCACAGGTCGCCCTTGAGACGGGCCACCGTGGTCATGCCGGGTCGGTCGGCGTACGCGGCTCCGGTCGCATCGTCGATGACCGGACCCCAGGTGTGCAGGTCAGTGCTCGTCTGATGCGCGAGCTTCTGGCCGAAGTTGGGATCCCGCTGGTCGGAGTAGTAGCAGATCAGGTTGTCGTTGTGCAGCAGCAGGAACGGCTCCCACACCGGCGTCGCGCCGTTCGTCGTGTTGGCCGGTCCACCCTGGGCCACCGTGCTCAGGAACTGCCACGTGAGACCGCTGTCCGTGCTGGCATACAGCTGGATGTTCGTGCTGCTGAAGTTCTGTCCGAGCCAGTTGCACGCGAACAGAAGCGCACCCTTGGGCAGACCGGCGAACGCGCGGGGCAGTTCGTAGAGGAAGGGCTGCAGATACACCCCGGACGCCGTGCCGGCATCGGGTACGGCGCTCTGCTTGGCCCACGTCCGGCCGTCGTCATCACTGCGATAGAGCGGAAACCCCGGGCCTCCACCTTGGTAGGTCGCGAGCAGGGTCTGCGATTTGCCCGGCGCCCCCGTGCTCAGCCGGACAGCGCGAGCGTACGACGTGCGCCCACCTTGACCGGCCACGACGACAGGTCCGAACGGACGCTCGGTACCGGGTTTGCCCGCATCGCCAGCCGGGCCTGGGTCTGCGAATGCCGGCCCCGCAGGGCCGAAGGCCACGCCTGCCGCCGCTGCTGCGCTCGCACCGAGCAGCATTCGGCGGGAAATCTGCGGCGTGAGCTTGGTCGAGTTACTCGCAGGTGCATTGCGATACTTCACTCTGTCTCCCTCTTGAAGGCACCAGTCAGGGTGATCCGGCCCGAAGCAGACGGGCCGGACCAAATCTCTGAGCAATGGCTCTAGCGGCTGAAGCCGGCGGTGAGGCCGCTGAGCAGTTGCCGGCGACCGATCGCGTACAGGATGACGATCGGCAGGGTGGTGAGCACGACGGAGGCGAGAACCGCCGGGACATTGACGCTGTACTGGCCCTGGAACGTCCAGAGCGCCAGCGGCAGTGTGCGCTTGTCGGGGCTCTGGGTGAGGATCAGGGGCAGCAGGAACCCGTTCCACACTGCCAGGCCGTTGTAGATGCTGACGGTCACGAGAGCCGGCCGGGTCAGTGGGTACGCGAGCTTGCGCAGCATGTCCCACTCGGTCGCGCCGTCGACGCGCATGGACTCGAACAGTTCCTTGGGTACGTCGCGGACGAAGTTCGCCAGCACGAGCACGGACAGCGGGATTGAGAACGCGACCGACGGCAGGATGAGCGCCAGCAGGCTGTCGTACAGATGCATGCGGATGATCAGCAGGTACACCGGGATGATCGTGGCCTGCAACGGGATCGCCAGCCCCATCAGGAACAGACCGTTGACTCCGGCAAGGAACCTGCTGCCGGCGCCGCGGATGATCGCGTACGCCGCCATGAACGAGATCGCGACGGCCGGGATGATCGTGCCCACGGTGACGATCACGCTGTTCAGGAAGTACCGCGGGAAGTCGGACTCGATCACCAGTTTGTAGTTGTTCGTCGTCGGCGCGGACGGCAGCGCGAACGGGTTCTGGGTGAAGTACGCGCTCTGGTCCTTGAAGCTGGTGACGACGATCCAGTACAGCGGGATCAGGACGATCGCCAGCCAGATCCAGCCCGCCAATCCGCCGAACCAGTTCAGCTGCAGCAGTTTGTAAGCACGGCTCGGGCGGCGGCTTTGCGTGGGACGTGACGCCGTACTCGTGCTGCTGGTGGCCACAGCCATGTCACGCACCTTCCTGCTGGCTTGCTGTCGTACTGCCGCCGAGCCGTCGGAGCAGCAGGGCGAGCGCCAGGCCTAGCAGCACGATGAGCGAGGCGATCACGCTGGCCGGACCCATCTGGTTGGACATGAAGCCCCGCTTGTACATGTCGAGAGCGAGGACGCGGGTCGCGTCGCCGGGACCGCCCGCCGTCAGGACGAAGATCAGGTCGAAGAACGTCAGCGAGCCGACCACCATCAGGGTGGAGGACGTAATGATCGTGTACTTCAGTTGCGGCACGGTGATGCTGAAGAACTGCCGGATCCGCCCGGCGCCGTCGATCGCGGCCGCCTCGTACATCGTGGTCGGGATCTGCCGGACGCCGCCCTGGTAGATCAGCGAGTGGAACGGGATGAACTGCCAGGACACGATGAAGATCACCACGCCGAGCGCGAGGTTGCTGCGGCCGAGCCAGTCCTGGGTGAGGAAGCCGAGGTGCAGACCGGGGCCGAGCCCGAAGTTCGGGTCGAGCAGGGCCTTGTAGGTGATCGCGATCGCGGCCGAACTGAGCAGCAGCGGGATGAAGTACAAGACCGCCAGGAACGCGCGGTACCGCTGCCGCCCGGCGAGGAACGTACCGAGCAGCAGGCTCATCGGGGTCTGCACGGCCCACGAGAGGATCATGATCTCGAAGGTCACCAGGATGCTGTGCGGCAACTGGGAGTCGGACAACACCGACTTCCAGTTCGACAGACCGGCGGCGTGGATCGCGCCGAGCCCGTCCCACTGGGTGAAGCTCAGCACCAGTACGCCGACCAGGGGGACGACCCCGAAGACGACGAACAGGATCAGTGCGGGCAGCACCATCCAGGCGACCGAACCGCTCCGCCCGACGCCGGACGAGCCGGCGCCGGACGACACTTTGTGGCCGGTTGTCGGGGCGACGGGCGGAGCGGTCGCGGTCATGGGGCCTCCGGGCCTTCGGTGCGGAGCGAGGAGATCACTGGCCGATCACCGCGTTCATGTTCGTGGCGAACTGCTGCGGCGATATCGACAGCTGGAAGAGCTTGGAGATGTTGTCGAGCAGCGTCTCGGCCTGGGTCGGGCTGAGGGCCTGGTCCCAGGACTGGGCGAAGTTCTTCGCGTTCGCCGCGGTGTCGTAGACGAAGTTCAGCCACGCGGAGTCGTTCTTGTCGGTGATCGACCCGAGCTTGTCCTTCGCGCTCTTCACGACCGGGATGTTGCCGGACTTCACCCAGGCCTCCACCGTGGCGTCGTCGAGCGTGTTGTTCGCGATGAACTTCTTCGCGGTCGTCTTCTCGGCGTCGGTCGCCTTGGACGAGATCGACATGTACTGACCCGGGTTGCCGACCGTGTCGCTCGGGTCGCCCTTGCCGCCGTCGACCGGCGGGAAGTTCATGTACCCGAGGTGGCCGCCGGTCACGAAGTCGCCACCGGACGACTTCATGTTCCCGTAGGTCCAGGCGCCGTGCAGCATCATCGCGGCCTTGCCGGTGAACAGCAGCGCCTGGTCGGCGTTGGAGTCGGCGGTGATCGAGGAGAAGCCCTTCACGAACCCGTTCGCCTTGATCAGCTTCTGCATCTCCTCGAGGGCCTTGAGCGCGGACGGGTCCGACCAGCCGTCCTTCTTGCCGTCGAAGATGTTCTGGAAGACCTCGCTGCCGCCGATCCGGTCGAACAGGAACTCCAGCCACATCATGTTGGTCCAGCGCGACTGGCCGCCGAGCGAGAACGGCGCGATGCCCTTGTCGTTGAACTTCGGCACCAGGTCCATGATGTCGCCCCAGGACTGCGGGGGCTGCGCGCCGATCTTCTCGAACGCGCGCTTGTCGTAGAACAGCACGATCGGCGTGACGGTCTCTCCCGGCACCGCGTAGATCTTGCCGTTGACGGTCGCCGCCGTGAACGCGGACGGGAAGATCGAGTTCTTCAGATCGGCCTGCTCCTTGGTGAGCCAGTCGGTCAGGTCCTCGACCTGGTTGGCCTCGACGTACGCCTTCAGGCCGCCGCCGCCCCAGCCCCAGATCAGGGTCGGGCCCTGGCCGGCGCCGATGGCGGTCTTGATCTTCTGCTTGAACGCGTCGTTCTGGAACTCGGTGGTCTTGAGTTTGGTGTCCGGGTTCGCGTCGTTGAACCGCTTGACCTGCGCCTCCCGGATGCCCTGCTGCGGCTGTCCGGTGAGGAACCAGTATGTCGCCCCGCTGCCGGCGCCGCCGGCTCCCGCGGTCGAACCGGGCGTGCTCTTCGGCCCGGAGCTGCCGCACGCGGCGAGACCGGCCGCCAGTGCGCCACCGCCGACCAGGCCGAGGAAGTTACGCCGAGATGTCGTCATGGGATCCACAGTGATCTCCGTACTCCGTGCTGCCCCCACAGGTTGCGGAAGCACCTGCCGATATGACTTGTTTTCGAAACATAGATTTCGGAGATACTGCTGTCAAGACTTGAACTAAGCAGACTTTGGGGTCACAGTGAGGTCACGTAATCGCCTGTTGGCACAGGGGATTCATCGATCTACGGCGGATCGGCCGGGTCGACCGGAGAGCTTCGAAAAGTTTTCGATAATTGCTCACCGAATGGAACGTTCATCAAGGGAGATTTTCTTGTCGATCTCGACTGACCGCCCCTGGCGTGACCCGGCGCTGCCCGCCGCCGAGCGGGCCGGGCTGCTGCTGGCGGCGATGACGCTGGAGGAGAAGATCGCCCAGCTCGGCAGTCGCTGGGCCGGCAACGACATGGCCGACCACGACCTTCCCGAGGACGAGACGATCAACGTCGCGCCGATGGAGGACGTGTTCTCGGTCGGCGGTTCGCTGTCGCTGGAGGAGGCGAGCCGCGACGGGCTCGGTCATCTCACCCGGGTCTGGGGCAGTTACCCGCAGACGCCTCAGCAGGGTGTCGCCGAGGTTGTCCGGCAGCACGAGGTGGTGCTGAAGGAGTCGCGGCTCGGTGTGCCGGCGCTGGTCCACGAGGAGTGCCTCACCGGGTTCACGACGTACGGCGCGACTGTCTATCCCGCCTCGATCGCGTGGGGTGCGACGTTCGACCCGTCGCTGGTCGAGCGGATGGCGGCGGCGATCGGGCGCGACATGGCAGCGGTCGGAGTGCACCAGGGACTGTCGCCGGTGCTCGACGTCGTGCGTGACTATCGCTGGGGCCGCGTCGAGGAGACGATCGGCGAGGACCCTTACCTGGTGGGGATCCTGGGGTCGGCGTACGTGCGCGGTCTGCAGAGCGCGGGCGTCATCGCGACGCTGAAGCACTTCGCCGGGTACTCCGCGTCGCGCGCCGGCCGGAACCACGGCCCGGTGTCGATGGGCCGCCGCGAGTTGCTCGACATCATCCTGCCGACGTTCGAGACCGCGATCGCGACGGCCGGCGCCGGGTCGGTGATGAGTTCGTACGCCGACCTCGACGGACTGCCCGCGAGCGCGGATCCGTGGCTGTTCACCGACGTACTGCGAGAGGACTGGGGATTCGAGGGGACGGTCGTCTCGGACTACTGGGCGGTGCCGTTCCTGGCGTCGATGCACCGGGTGGCGGCGGACAACGCGGACGCGGGGGTCCTCGCGTTGACCGCCGGGACCGATGTCGAGCTGCCGGACACGATCGGCTACCTGAGCCTGCTCGACAAGGTGAAGGCGGGGGAGGTGTCCGAGGAGCTGATCGACCGCGCGGCGCGGCGGGTGCTGCTGCAGAAGGCCGAGCTCGGTCTGCTGGACGAGGACTGGACTCCGCAGCGCTCCGTGAAGTCCGGCGTCGATCTGGATTCGGCGGAGAATCGGGCGATCGCGTCGGAGCTCGCCGAGAAGTCGGTCGTGTTGCTGGACGCCGGCTCGGTGCTGCCGCTTTCCGGTGTCGCGAAGGTCGCCGTGGTCGGGCCTTGTGCCGATGATCCGCGGACGTTGATGGGTTGTTACGCGTTCCCGAATCACGTGCTTCCGCGGTATCCCGAGCGTGGACCGGGGATCTCGATCATTACCCCGCTCGAGGCCTTGCGCGACGAGTTGGCCGGCGTCGAGGTCTCGTACACCAAGGGTTGTGAGGTCACCGGGGACGATAGCTCCGGGTTCGCCGCGGCTCTCGCCGCAGCCGAGGACTCGGACGTCTGTGTCACCTTCGTGGGCGACCTGTCCGGGCTGTTCGGGCACGGGACGTCGGGCGAAGGATGCGACGCGGAGGATCTGCGGCTGCCTGGGGTGCAGGGCGAGCTGCTGGAAGCGTTGCTCGACACGGGGAAGCCCGTCGTCGTGGTGGTGGTGTCAGGGCGGCCTTATGCGCTGGGGCTGTTTGCGGATCGGGTTGCCGGGCTGGTGCAGGCGTTCATCCCGGGACAGGAAGGTGCGGCGGCGATCGCCGGCGTACTGAGCGGGCGGATCGTGCCGAGCGGGAAGCTGCCGGTGCAGATCCCGCGGCATGTCGGTGGGCAGCCCGGTACGTACCTGCAGCCGGCGCTCGGGAGTGTCGAGAGCGAGGGCATCAGCGGACTCGAGACCCGGCCGCTGTATCCGTTCGGATACGGGGCGTCGTACACGGACTTCACGGTCGCCGATCTCCGCTTGAGCGTGCCGGAGATCGGCACCGACGGCGAGTTCACTGCCACCGTACGAGTGGCGAACACCGGTGACAGGGGCGGCGACGAGGTCGTGCAGCTGTACCTGCGCGACGTCGTCGCCCGGGTCGCGCGGCCGTTGAAGCTGCTGACCGGGTTCGCGCGGATGTCGCTCGAGCCGGGTCAGGCGGCCGACGTCACGTTCCGGGTGCACGCGGATCGCACGGCGTACACGGGTCCCGATCTGCGCCGGATCGTCGAGCCCGGCGACGTCGAAGTGATGGTGGGCACGTCGTCATTGGACCTGCCGTGTCGTGCGATGCTGCGGGTCACCGGGGATGTGAGGGTTGTCGGACACGACCGGGTCCTGACGACTCCGGTCACGATCAGCAAGGAACCTGGAGGAGGGTGATCAGATGTCGCCGTTGAAGGGTCGCGTCACCCTGGCCACCGTCGCCGGATCGGCCGGGGTCTCGGTTGCCACGGTCTCCAAGGTGCTGAACGGGCGCAGCGACGTCTCGCCGTCGACTCGCGCCCGGGTGCAGGACGTCCTCGAGAAGCACGGGTACGTCGGGCGCCGACCGGAGCCGGTCCAGCACGAGACGGTCGAACTCTTCTACCAAGGCGTACTGAACAGCTACTCGGTCGAGGTGATCCAGGGCGTACTCGACGCGGGCGCGGCGGCCGGGGTCGAGGTCGTCCTCAGCTCCCGGCCGCCGCACCCGAGCCGGCACTCGGCGGGTCGGGCGGCCCCCTGGGTACGGGACCTGATCGCGTCCGGCCGCCGGGCCGCGGTCGGGATCACCAGCGAGTTGTCCGACGCCGACCTGGCCGCGTTGTCCCGCGCGCGGCTGCCGTTGGTGATCATCGACCCGGCCGACGTACCGCAGCCCGACATCACGAGCGTCGGGTCCACGAACTTCGCGGGCGGGATGTCCGCCACGCAGCATCTGCTCGATCTCGGGCACCGGCGGATCGGGTACATCGGCGGGCCGCCGACGTCGGCCTGCAACCAGGCGCGGATGAGCGGGTTCCGCAGCGCGATGGAGGCCGTCGGCGCCGAGGTGCGGAAGGACTACATCTGGCTGAGCAACTTCCTGTACGACGACGGTCTCGCCGGCGGCTCGATGATGCTCGACCTGCCCGACCGGCCGACGGCGATCTTCGCCGGCTGTGACGAGATCGCGGTCGGCGTGATGGAGGCGGCGCGCGCCCGCGGTCTGCGGATCCCGGACGACCTGAGCGTGGTCGGCTTCGACGACACCCAGGTGGCCCGGCATGCGTCTCCGCAGCTGACCACGGTGAAGCAGCCACTACGCGAGATCGGCGCCGTCGCCGTACGCACCGCGCTGCAGTTGGCAGCGGGGGAGCCCGTCGCCTCACACCACGTCGAGCTGGCGACAACCCTCATCGTCCGCGGCTCGGCCGCCCCACACGGCCTGTCGTCGGTCGCCGCTTCCTGATCAGTCCTTGCGATCGGCGAGCAGCTTCGTCGCGAGGACGGCGGCCGCCAGCAGGATCGCGGAGAGCGCGGCCAGCAGCGTGAGTGGTGCGGCGTTCGCGGCGGCTGCCTTCTCGTTGGACAGCACCGTCATGATCGGGCGGATCGGGGAGATCCAGCGCAGGAGCAGTACGGCGAGGATCGCGGCGGCCGCGGTGAGCATCGCGACCCCGATCCGCGGGATCACGAGACGCGAGCAGAGCAGGCCGATCGCGATCCCGATCATCGCCGCGCCGAGTTGCGCGGCCGCTCCGACGGCGAGGTCGCCGGCGGTGGCGACGTGCTTGCCGGTGACGATCGGGTAGACGAGACCGATCACCAGGAGCGGTACGCACCACGTGATCACCACGGCGACCGTCATCGTCAGGACGCGCAGCGAGCTGCCGATCATCACCAGCGTGATCTTCCGCTGGGTCGGATCCTCGTGGTTGACGATGCTGACGGTGAGCCACGTCGTACAGACAAGCATCGCCAGTACGCAGAACGAGTACGACGACTGCAGCGGCCCGTTGTCGGACGTCGTACCGACGGCCATCGCGGCGAGGAAGATCAGTGTCGGCGGAAGGTACCGCTGGGAGAGCAGGGCACTGGTCAGCAGGTAACGGTAGAGCGCGCTCACTCGGGCTTCACCCGCCGTACGCTGACGACCGACCAGCCGTGGTTCAGGGCGGTCAGCAGGGCGGCGTCGTGACGGCCGGTCGGCAGCAGCACGGTCACCCCGGCGTCGGTACGCCGTACCTCGACGACGTCGGGGTGACGGTCCCAGTCGATGTGTGCGGCGGGGATCAGGTGGAGCTCGGTGAGGGCGGTTTGCCGGCGCGATGAGGTGAGTTTGCCGTGATCGAGTTCGCAGACCCGGGTTGCGGTCGAGCGGACGACTTCGGCGGAGTGCTCGGTGAAGGCGACGGCGGCGCCTTGTTCCGCGGTCTCGGTGAGGAGTTCGCGCAGGGTCGAGTGCGCGGTCGCGTCCAGGCCGGCCCAGGGCTCGTCGAGTACGAGCAACTGTGGCGGATCGAGCAGCGCCTGCGCGAGGGCGACCTTCTGCGCGTTGCCTTTCGACAGCTTGCGCATCGGGGTGTCCGCGCCGCCGGAGAGTGCGAGGCGATCGAGCAACTCGAGAGAGCGGTCTCTCGCCGTCCTCGAACTGAGTCCACGGATCCGCCCCATGTGCCGCAGGTACGCCGAGGCCGACAGGCGATCGTGCGACGTGAACACATCGGGCACGTAGCTGACGACGTCGGCGTTGCGCTGCACCGTTCCCGTGGACGGTCGCGACAGACCGACCATCAGTCGCAACACGGTCGACTTGCCGGAACCGTTCGCGCCGACCAGAGCCAGCAGTTCACCGGCGTTCAGTTGCAGGTCGACGTCAGCCAGGATCTCCCGGCGTCCGTACCGCTTGGACACCTTCCGCAACCGAACCACTTCCATGCGGCGAGCCTATCCGGGCAAGCGGTCGAGTCAGGGCGACCGAGACCATCAGGGACGCGGCCGCGAACGCGGTGATCGCCGGGGCGGCCGCAGTCAGGTCGGCCAGCGCACCGGCCAGGATGGCGACCACACCGAAGGTCGTCATCCGCAGCGCGGACTCCAGCCCGAGCACCTGGCCGCGCAGCTCCGCCGGAGTGAGGTCGACGAGGATCTCCTGCTGAGCCAGCGAAGCGGCGTAACCGCTGCTCCCGATCGCGACCAGGATGCAGAGCACCGCGAGCGGGAGACCGAACGCGAAACCCAGAAACGGTACGGCGAGCAGGAATCGCAACCAGCGGGCTGCGATGCGGCGACCATGCCGGCTGAGGTAGCGGCCGACGACGAGGTCCCCGGTCATCATCCCGGCGGCCCCTGCGGCGAGCAGCCAGCCCGCGCGCGAACCGGCGTACGGGACGAAGAGAGCCTCGCAGCCGACGATCAGACCGTTCGGGAGCGTGAGCGCCAGGAGCAGTGGGCGGGTGCGGGCCTGTGACAAGAGGACGCGGTTGCCGCGCCATGTCTCGGCGAGGCCGGTTCGTGCGACCCGGCGCGGGGCCCGGTCGCGCAGGCCGAAGCGGATGACCGGTACTGCGAGTGCGGCACAGGCGGTCGCGATCCAGAGCACGGTCGACGGGGCGACCGCCTGCAGGAGGACACCCGCGATACCGAAGCCGGCGATCTGCATCGCGCCGACCGACAGGTTCATCGCGGACCGGCCGAGGACGAACTGGTCGGAGTGGACGACCTCGCCGAGCAGTCCCCAGCGGACACCGGCTCCGATCGAGAGCCCGTACGCGACCGCGAGTGACAGCACGAGCCGCAGACCGGCGGAGAGCCCGAAGGCCGCTTGGGTGCCGACCGCAACGGTCGAGAGAATCGAGAGCAACGTGAGCACCTGGCGGGGACGCGCCGTGTCCGCGGCGGACATCAGCGTGGAAACGCCGAGAACCTGCGCCAGCGACGGTCCGAACATGATGGCCGCGGCGAGCAACGCGGACCCGGTGGCGGCGTCGACCAGGATCGCGAGGGTCAGGCTGGTCATCGTCGAGGAGGCGTTGCCCAGCGCGCTGCCGATCCAAAGGTTCCGGAACTCCCGGTTGGCGAAGATCGCCCGGTACGTGCTCATGGTCGGTAGCATCGACCGCCGTTCTCGCGTCGCCTACAGTTTCGGGTGGAGGCGAAACGTTGTCCGAGTTCCTGGTCGATGCCGACACCCTCGTGAACGCGCGGTTCGGTACGTCGCAGCTCACCGAGACCGTGTCGGCGCTGAAGCTGCTGCGTGGTCCGGTCGAGCCGTGGTTCCGGCCGTGGAAGGACACGCACAGCGCCGCGTTTGAGGCGGCGGTGGCGGCGAATCCGATCTGGGCAGGGTTGCTGGAGGCCGCCTTCGGGCGGAGCTGGGTCGCTGACTTCCTGACCGTGCCGCCGCTCGAACCGGACCTCACGCTGGACGCGGAACTCGAGTACCTGACCTCGCTCGACGACGACCGCATCCGCGCGGACCTCAGCGTCGTACGGACGCCCCTGCCGCCGATCGTGCTCTCGTCGTCCGGGCTGGCCGCGGAGGCGGCGGAGTTGCTGCGGTGGGTGTGGCGGACGACGGTCGAGCCGGACTGGCCACGGCGGTTGCGGGTGCTGCAGGCCGACATCGTGTCGCGGACGGCGCGCCTCAGCGAGCAGGGGTGGTCCGGCGTACTGCGGGGTCTCGGACCTGACGTGCGGTGGCTCGGTGACGGACGGATCCAGGTGAACCGCTGGGACTACCCGGCGACCGACGTGCGCGGGCGCGACCTGATGTTCATCGCGGCGCACACCCAACGCGTCAACGTCAGTTGGCGGCTCCCGGATCGATTCGCACTGACCTATCCCGTGACCGGGATCTTCGCGACCACCGAAACGCCGGGTGAACCGCTGGTGCAGCTGCTCGGCCGCAACCGCGCCCGTATCCTGGTCGAGGCCGCCGAGCCGGTGAGCACAACGTTCCTCGTGGCCACCACCGGCCTGTCGCTCGCCACGATCTCGGACCACCTGCGCGTCCTGACCGAGGCCGGGCTGCTCGAACGCCGCCGTTCCGGCCGGTCAGTCCTGTACTGGCAGTCCGACACCGGCCGCCGGTTGTCCGGCGACCGGCGTCGAACCGCCCCGAGCCCTGATGAGCTCGTGCAGCCGGGCAGCTAACGGACCTCGAGCTCCGTGGAGAGCGGGAGGTCCGAAACCGACGAGCCGGCTCGGATCGTGAAGGCACCGGGTTCGACGGTCCAGCCCGTTGATTCGGTACTGTCCCAGTGCTCGAAGGCGTGCTCGTGCAGGTTGACCGTGATCTCACGGGCTTGGCCGGCCTCGAGGCGTACGACGCCGAACCCGGCCAGCCAGCGGACCGGGCGATTCACAGTGCTCTCGGGACGTTCGACGTACACCTGGACGACGTGCTTGCCGGCGCGGTCGCCGGTGTTGCGCACGGTCAGCGCGACGGACGACGGGTCGTTCGCGCGCAGGTCGGAGAGCTCCCAGGTGGTGTACCCGAGACCGTGACCGAACTCGTACGCCGGTTCGGTCCCCGCCTTGAGCCAGGCGCGATAGCCGATGTGGATGCCCTCGTCGTACCGGACGACGCCGTCCTCGGGGGTCACGTTGATGACCGGGACATCCTCCTGGTCGCGCGGCCACGTGGTCGGGAGACGACCGCCCGGCTCGGTACGGCCGAGGAGAACGTCGGACAGCGCGTCCCCGTATTCCTGACCGCCGAAGTACGTCGCGAGCACCGCGGCGACGTCGTCCCGCCAGGGGAGGAGCACCGGGGATCCCGCGTTCACGACCACGACCGTTCGCGGATTCGCGGCCGCGACCGCGCGGACCAGGTCGTCCTGCCGGCCCGGGAGCGCGAGCGAGGTGCGGTCGTAGCCCTCGGACTCGACCTTCGAGTTGGTGCCGACGACCACCAGCGCCACGTCGGCGTCCCGGGCCGCGGCGACGGCTTCGTCGATCAGGGCCTGCGGGTCGTCGTTGCTCGGCTCGACACCGACCGTGATGCTGAGCGCGTTGCTCAGGCCGCCCTCGACCTTGGGCAGGTCGAGCTCCACGCGTACGTCGATCGGCGTACCGGCCTCGACCTCGAGCGGCGTGGAGATCGACGGCGGGGAGAGCAGCGCGGCACCCAGGTCGTTGCCGACCGGGACCGCGGTGTCCTCGCGGAGAAGCTTGCCGTCGGCAAAGATCCGGCCGCGGCCGACCGACGCGAAACCGAGCTGGATCGCACCGGACTCGTCGGGCGTCCAGGTGGTGCGGAACTCGAAGACCGCCGACTCGCCGATCGGCGCGTTGCCGCCGAGGTACACGAGTGCGCTGGAGAAACGGTCCTCGGTGAACAGCTCGGACCCGTCGGCGCCGAGGAACCGCACGCGGGCGCCCGGCGTACCCGACTGCGGGTTCGTCATCGTGGCCGGCGGGAGCTCGGCGACGCCTTCCTGGACGACCGCGCCGATCGAGTACGTGATCTCGGCGTCCGGAAGCGCCTTACGCAACCCGTCGAGCGGCGAGACGACCTGCTCCGGAATCACGGTCGCGCTGCCGCCGCCTTGCGTGCGGGCGTCGCGGGCGTTGTGACCGATAACGGCTACCTTCTGCGGGTCATGCCAGGGGAGCGCGCCGTCGTTGCGGAGCAGGACCGTGCCTTCCGCGGCCGCCGTACGGGCGAAGGCGATGCCGTCGACCTGCGGCGGGTCGGCCGGCTTCTCGAAGCCCTCGAGGGCGCCGACGCGGGCCGCGAGCGCGAGCAGGCGACGGACCTTGCGGTCGATCGCGTCTTCCTTGATCTCTCCGGACCGGACGGCCTCGACGAGTGCGTCACCCCAGGCTCCGACGGGGCCGGGCATCGCCAGGTCCTGCGAGTGCTTCGCGCTCTCCAGGCTGCGTACGGCGGTCCAGTCGCTGACGACCACACCGTCGAAACCCCAGTCGGTGTTGAGCGGGGTCTCGAGCAGGTCGTTCTCCGACGCGGTCGCGCCGTTGATCGAGTTGTAGGCGCTCATCACCAGCCACGCCTTCGACTCGGTGACCGCTTTCTCGAAGGCCAGCAGGTACACCTCGCGCAGCGTGCGTTCGTCGACCACGACGTTCGCGGTGAAGCGGTCGGTCTCGAAGTCGTTCGCCACGTAGTGCTTCGGGGTGGCCCCGACGCCGAGCTCCTGCACGCCGGCGACGTACGCCGCGGCCAGGTCCGCGGTCAGGACCGGGTCCTCGCTGAACGCCTCGAAGTGCCGGCCGCCGAGCGGTGAACGGTGCAGGTTGATCGTCGGGCCGAGCACCACGTCGACGTTCTTCCGGCGCGCCTCGAGCGCCGACACCACGCCGTACCGATGGGCGATGCCGATGTCCCAGGACGACGAGAGGGCGGTCGCCGACGGGAGATTCAGCGACGGGTCGCGCTCGTCCCAGACCGCGCCGCGGACGCCGCTCGGTCCGTCGGACAGCACCATCGAACGCAGCCCGATCGCGGGCAGCGGGTGGGTGGACCAGAAGTCCTGGCCGGTCAGGATCCGGACCTTCTCCTCGAGGGAGAGCCGGCCGAGCAGGTCGTCGAAGTTCATGGCGATGATGCTACGGCTGAAAACCGAGTGATGCTAGGTTTTGGCCATGGCTACTTCCCGGGGTCCTTATGCGAAGGGTGTCGCGAAGCGCGCCGAGATCCTGCGGGCCGCTTTGGAAGTGATCGCGCGGCACGGGTACCGGAAGACGTCGACGCGCGAACTGGCCGCGGCGGCCGGACTCAGCGAGGCCGGGATGCTGCACTACTTCGGCTCGAAGGAGCAGCTGTTCGAGGCGGTGCTGCGGGCCCGTGACGAGGCCGATCTGGCACGGTTCGAGACCGGCGACCCGATCGACAACCTGACCGCGATCGTCCGCCACAACGGATCGGTGCCGGGCCTTGTGCAGCTGTACTCGACGTTCTCCGCCGAGGCCGGCGACCCGGAACACGGATCTCACCAGTACTTCGTGGAGCGGTACGCCGGGATTCGCGCGGCCCTCACCGACGCGGTCCGCGCCCGTCAGGCTGCCGGGACCCTCAACGCGTCGGCCGACCCGGAAACGATCGCGACGCTGCTGATCGCGCTCTCCGACGGTCTCCAGGTGCAGTCGCAGTACGAGCTGCAGGCCGATACCGCCGACCTCTTCAGCCACCTGCTCGACCTGCTGGGTGGTCCCACGCGGGATAGTTGAACCATGACGACCCCCGCCGACGACCCGCCCCCACCGGCAGCAGAGGCTGTGGATCCTGGCGTCAGTCGGTCGGTGCTCTCGCGGGAGGTCTGGCTGGTGCTGGCGCTCTCGCTGGGGGCGTCCGGGGTGGCGGCGATCATCTCCTTCACCGGCGTCCTCACCTCGGCGAAACCGATCAGCGGGCAGACCGCCGTGATCGTCGGTTCGCGCGCGCCAGGCCGCCCGTGGCTGGACCTGGCCTGGCAGATCTTCGCGGTGGTCACCGCGTTGGTGCCGGTCGCGCTGGTCGGTCATCTGCTCGCGCGGGGCAGAGAGTCGTTCCGGACGATCGGGTTCGACCTGCAGGACAGGATGCGCGACCTCGGACGCGGTACGGCGATCGCGGCCGCCGTCGGCGGAGCGGGCCTGCTGTTCTACATCGGTGCCCACGCGACCGGCGTGAATCTGACCGTGGACCCGTCGCAGCTGCCCGACCACTGGTGGCGGATCCCGATCCTGATCGCGGTCTCCGTGCAGAACGCCGTACTCGAGGAAGTCATCGTGCTCGGGTACCTGAACCACCGGCTCGACCAACTCGGCTGGTCGGTACGGCGGGCCACCGTGACGAGCTCGCTGCTGCGCGGTTCGTACCACCTCTACCAGGGACTCGGCGGGTTCGCGGGAAACGTGGTCATGGGCGTGATCTTCACCTACCTGTACCGGCGGTGGGGACGGATCATGCCGCTCGTCGTCGCGCACACCCTGATCGACACGGCCGCCCTGATCGGGGCGACGTACCTGCTCGGCAAAGTCTCCTGGCTGCCCAGCTGAGCACCAATTGAGCATTGGTCAACTGTCAAGACTGACACGTAACCGATCAGGGCCTGAACGGGTTGTTGGTGTCGTGACAGTTAACGGGGAAATCACCAGTCCGCCGGAGATCGATGCCGGCCTGGCCGCCGCGGCGCTTGCCGTGTTCGCGCACCGGCACGAGGTCGTCCATCTGCTGTACGCCGCCACCGACGAGCCGGACGCGCTCGCCCGGATCGGCGGCCTGCTGAAGGTCGACGAGGCGGCCATCGCACGGGTTCTGGACCAGCCGCTGCGCTGGATGCTTCCGCAGTTCCGCGCCGAACTGGAGACGATCGCGGCGACGCCGGGTTCGCCGGGCGCCGCAACCACGAGTGCCGCCACCAGGTCGGCTGCCAAGTCGTCCGGCGGGGCTCCGGCGGACGGTCCCTCGGATCTGCAGCCGGCGGCGACCAACTGAGCCTGCGGCACCAGTGACACCGGCAGGACGGACCGCTCCATCGATAGGTTGGAGCGGTGCACACGCATGGGCGGGACATCCTGGAGATCGCGGACGAACTGACCACGGCGTACGTCGAGGTGTTCACGGCGCCGCCGTTCGAGCACCGCGATCCCGAACAGACCCGGATCGCCTTCCGGAAGCGGCTCGAGACCGACGCGGAGCGGGACGGGTTCCAGGCGTGGATCGAGCGATCGGAGGACGGGCGGATCGCCGGGTTCCTGACCGGATGGACGACGCCGGCGCCGTTCCGGACCGATCGGTCGTACGGGAGCGTCCTCGCCCGGATCGGCCGCGAGCAGGTCGAGGAGCTGCTGATCGGCGCGTACGAGGTGGACGAGCTCGGCGTACTGCAGCACGCCCGCGGCACCGGCCTGGCCCGGCGTCTCCTCGAGACCGCCACGCGCGACAACAACCGCGCCTGGCTCCTCGCGTGGAACCAGAACCACGACGCGATCGCGTTCTACCGGCACCTCGGCTGGCAGGAGCCCGAGGTCCGCGGGCCTGAAACCGACATTCTGGTGTTCGTGGCCGGCGCCCCCGATCTCCGGAAAGAATCTGTCACCAGCTGACGAATTCTTTCCGGAAACCCGCGGTAGTCAGAGCCCGAACAGGGCGATGGCGTTGCGGTGGGTGACGGCCTCGTGTTCGTCGGGGGTGAGGTCGGCGGCCTCGAGCGCGCCGAGCGCGACCGACGGGTCGATGAGTGTGGCGTCGGTGCCGAACATCATCCGGCCGGGGTCGATCCGGTCCAGGACCCAGCGGATCCGGTTGGCCTCGGGCGCGGACCAGCACGGCTCGAACCAGACCCGGTCGCAGCGGTCCGCCGCCTCGGGGACCCGGGGCCAGCCGTTCGCGCCCATGTGACCGGCGAGCACCCGCGCCCCCGGGACCCGGGCGGCGACGTCGGCGAGATCGACGACGGTGTCGCCCCAGGTGTGGACCAGGGTGGGCAGCCCGTACTCGGTGGTGAGCTCGATCGCGGCCTGCATCGCGGGCGACGTCATCGGCGTCCGGCTGTACTCGGTGTGGATCTTGGCGCCGACCCACCGCGTCCGGCCGTCGCCGGCGAGGAGCTCGTCGAGGTCGGTCCGGGCCTCGTCCAGGCGGCGCGGGTCGACGACGACCATCCCGCGCAGCCGCGGATCGGCCGGGAGTTGCTCGGCGAGGGAGCGGTTGCCGAGCGGAGCGTCGTACACGATGGCCTCGATCGCCGAGACCAGTTGGAGGTCGATGCCGAACCGGTTGAGACCGTCGATGTTGGTGTCGATACTCGCGACGTCCATCGAGAAGAACCACGGTCCCCAGTGCGCGTGTACGTCGATCAGCATGCGGGCTCCAGCAGAGTCGTGAGACTGCGGCTTCCGGCCTGGGCGATCTCGTCCGGGCTGAGCTTGGACGACAGCAGCCGGCGGATCACCGAGCGGGTCTCGTGGAACGGCGTCCGGCAGCCGAGCACCAGCCGCTCGGCGCCGACCTCCGCGGCCACGATCTCCAGCGAGTCCGGTCCGGTGAGCATCCGGGTGGAGGTGTGGAACCCGGGCTCGGACCGGGCCAGCAGGACGAAGTCGCCGAGATAGTAGAAGTGCGTGTCCAGGAACACCACGCGGGCGCCGAGCCCGCGCAGCGCCGGGCCGACCTTGCGGACGTCGCCCTCGGTGAAGATTGTGAGCCCGGCGTCGACGAGCAGCTGCGCGATGTGCCCGAAGGCCGGGTACGTCGGCTCGACGCTCTGCGCGGTCGGCGCCAGCCGGATCGCCCGCGGCGGCGTGTCACTGGCCAGCTGACGATCCAGTTCCTTCTCCGCACCGAGCGGATCACGCAGGTCGAGCACCGGGCACGTCGTCCAGCCGTTGCCATCAGCAACCTGCCGCGCCTCGTCGTTCCCGGACGGTACGTCGAAGTGCACCGCCCGCAACCCGGACACGACGCCGCCGGAGATACCGCTCTCCGCGAACACCTTCGCGACGTTCTCGGGCCGCCCCCAGCGCCCCGTCGTCACGTCGTGCCCGACCAGGATGTCGCAGTCGAGCAGCAAGGGGGAATCGGTCATGATGCCTTCCGGGACAGGGCGTTGTGGACCTTGCGGATCGCCGCCACGATGTCGTCGACGTCGGATTCGGTGTAGTTCTCGTTCCAGCCGAGGACGAGCAGTTTGCGGTCGATGAGTTCCTCGGCGTTCGGGCACAGGCCGGCCGGGTACGAGACGTCCTGCAGCGGAAACCCGGACCGACCGTACGTGATCCGCTCGCGGACGGCGGGTGCGGCGTACAACGGGCTGGTCAGGTACCCACCGTTCGCCGGCACCCCCTCGGCGGTCAACGCCGCGGCCCATTCGCGCATGTCGCCGGCCGCCTCGGAAATGATCAACGGGTACTGCCAGTACACGTGGTCGTGCCCGTCGGGCGGGGCGGTGACGCCGACCAGATCCGCGATCCCGGCCGTCGCCCGCAATGCCGCCGTACGACGATCCTGGACGACGCCACGTAGACGGTTCAGTTGGGCGCGAGTGACCGAGGCGACGAGTTCGGTCATGCGGTAGTTGAGCGCGAGGAACAGGTAGGTCCGCTCGTCGGTGTCCCGTGGCCAGCCCTTGTCGGCGAACAACCGCATCCGGCGGGCGTGCTGCGCGTCGTCGGTCACCGTCAGACCGCCGTCGCCGGCGCTGATGTGCTTGGTCTGCTGGAGGCTGAAGCATCCGATGTGCCCGATCCGGCCGACGAACGTGTCGCCGACCGGCGCGAGATACGCCTGGGCGCAGTCCTCGATCAGCAGGATCCCGTGCTGGTCGCAGAGCTCACGCAACTCCCGGACGGCGGCCGGCTTTCCGAACAGGTGCACGACGATCACGGCCTTCGTGCGCGGCGTGATCGCGGCGGCCACGGTCTCGGGTGTCAGGTTTCCCGTGAGCGGGTCGACGTCCGCGAACACCGGAACGGCGTTCTGCATCATGATCGGGAACACGGTGCCCATGTCGCTGATCGGCGTGGTGATGATCTCGTCGCCGGGCTCGGGGTTCACGGCGGCGACAGCCAGGTGCAGGGCCGCGGTTCCCGAACTGCAGGCTACGGCGTACCCGGCGCCGAGCAGCGAGGCGAACTCGAGCTCGAGCGCGGGAACCTCCGTTCCCCAGGTCGCCGAGAGCATGCCGCTGCGCAGCACGCGCTCGACCGCCTTGACCTCGTCGTCGCCGAAGCGCCGGCCGCTGGCGTTCATCACCGACGGCAGCGGTTCCGTGCGCACCGGCGTACCGCCGTCACGGGCAAGCTGACTGTTCTCCATCAGACGAATCCTTTGCTTAGGGCAACGGCAGCTGGACTAGGTCGCGGTCGGCGAGGCCCCAGACCGAGTGCTGGGCGCTCTGCTGCACACCGCGGACCGGGGTCAGCTGCGGCACGGTGTACCACCCGTCGCCGAGCTTGTTCACGAGCAGTTTCGCCGTGCTGAGGCCCGGCCCGAGCTGGTACAGGTTCCCGCCGAAGTTCGTTTCACAGTAGACGCCGGTCGGATCAGTGTGGAGCTGGCCGTACCCGGACAGCTTGTTCGCGCCGCGGACGACGGCGCGCGTGCGCAGGTCGTACGTGAACCAGCCGCCGCTGGTTCGCTTCAGGACGCCGTACAGGATGCCGTCGTGAACGGCGACGCTCTGGATCGAGCGTTCTCCGGCGAGTGGCTCGGCGGTCCAGAGCAGTTCGCGGCGACCCACATCGAATGCCGCGATCGCCGCCGAGGTGCGGGTCGGCGGGACGCCCCCGCCGCCGACCACATCCCCGCCGAGGTACGCGATGCCGTCGGCGATCGAGACCGACAGCACGCTCTGGTCGGGGAGTACGCCGTAGTGCACGTCGAGTTCGCCGGTGCGTATGTCGAGCAGGGTGAGGGCGCCGGTCAGCTTCCCGGTGCCCGGTGCGGAGGCGATCGCGAGCAGCTTCGACTTCGGGTCGTACGCCGCCTGCCACGGCCGGAGCTGCTCGTGACCGATCGTGCCGAAGCTGTGCACCTCCTTGGTCCGCGGGTTGATCCGGACCACCTCGGTGCTCGGATACAGCGCGGAGTACAACTCGCCCCGGATCCAGCTCAGCGTCTTGGCCTCACCGGCAACCCGGAACCGGCGCGTGACGCCGGTGTCGATCGCGTGCTCGGCGACGACCCAGTGCCCGCCGACGTACACGTGCGGGTCGCCGATCACGATCGACTGCGGCTTGTCCGGCGCGGGTGTGAACCCGGCGTCGACGAGATCGAGCAGCTCGAACTCACCCGTCCCGACGTCGAGCCACCACAGCACGCCGGACCCGGTCGAGCCGAGCAGCGTGCTCGCGTCGAGCGTCACGAGACGGCGATGCTCGTCCGCGGGCGCCGGCGTCGCCACCTCGGTGAGACTGCTGTCCTGCGGCCCGCACGACCAGACCGTCCCCGACGTCCGGGTGGTCAGGTACGCCGTGCCGTCCGGGGCGACCGTGATCGCGTCGACGCTCGACTCGCCGTCGGGCAACGGCACGCTCCGTACGTCGCTGCCGTCGAGCGCCATGCTCAGCAGCGCCTGGCTGCTGCCCACGTAGATCCGGTCGCCGGCTCCCGCGAACGGGCCGAAGTTCTGCCCGCGGGACGCCTCGGGCGTGATGTCGCGGAAGACCCCGGTACTTCGGTCGTACCCGACCAACTGCGACGGCGTGTAGATCCCGGCGTACACGTAGTTGCCCGCGGCCCCGACGTACCGGCCGTACTGCGCACCGGGAACGGGGGCGCCGAGCTGAGTGACCGTGTTGGTCGCGGGATCGATCTGCCAGACGGCGCCGTTCGGGTAGCTGACCGCGAACACCTGGCCGTCGGGGGCCGTCGTCATGTCCCAGACGAAGCCGCCGGGACCGGCGAGCGCTCTCACGTGACTCACGGAGCCGTCGACCGGGTCGAAGCAGTAGACGTCGGCAGTCGGATAGAGCCCGCAGTAAACCTTGCCGGCGGCAACCGTGATGCCCCAGCCACCTTCGCCGGTCGGCAGCTCGACCGTCCTGGTCACGCGACGGGTGGTCAGGTCGACCTCGGTCAGGCGGGGCGGAACGATGCCGCGGCTGATGACGTAGGCGCGGCCGTCGTGCACCGCCATCGCGACGACGGCGGCTGTGACGACGGCAGGGCCGAACGTAGGCAGCGTGGAACCGTCGATGGGTCCGTCCTCCGCGTGAGCAGTGGCTGGGAGAGTGGTCAGGGCGCCGGTCGCGAGCACGCCGGCGAGAGCGGTACGGCGGGAGATGATCATCGGAGCCCTCCGATGCGGACGAGATCGCGGCCCTTGATCGTGTAGAGCGCGTTCCCGTCGTACGACGTGGTGATCAGCGGGTAGCTGTAGATCTGCGCTCCCAGGCCGTCGACCACGGTGCTCACGGTCGGGGTGCCGCTGGGGTTCGGCGTGATCTTGAAGACGCGCTTGTTGTCGGTGCCGTACAGGCCGGTGCGGGCGATCGTGAGCCGGCTCTGACCGGTCCCGAGCGTCGCGCTCGAGACGAGCTTGCCGGTCCCCGGATCGAGGACGGCGAGCCGGCCATCGTCGGTGGTCGCGTACAGCCGGCCGCGGTAGAGGACGAGATCGCTGTAGGTCTGCGCTCCGGACAGTGGGGCGGTCTCCCACAGCACCTTGTTACGGCGCTGGTCGAACGCGACGACGGTTGCCTCGGGCAAGATCGGGTCCGTGCCGAGGCTGTTGCGGGTCGCGCCGCCGAGGAACGCGATGCCGTCGGCAGTCGTCACAGAGCGGACCGACTGGTGCGGAACGACGCCGCGGTGCACCTCGCGGTCGCCGCTGTCCAGGTGCTGTTCGACGAGTGTTCCGTCGTACTTGCCGTAGTCGGGCTCGGTGGAGACCAGCCACGTCTGCGAGCGGTCGTCGTACGCGGCGTCGGTCGGGCGGGTCTGCTCGTTGCCGATCTGGCCGAGTTCATGCAGGTCGGTGCCGTCGGGCTTCATCTGCCAGAGGCGGGCCAGTGTGTAGACGCCCAGGTACACGTTCTTTCCGACCGGCGTCATCGTCTTCGCCTCGCCGGGCAGGAACGTGCGGGTGCTCGTGCCGGCGGCGAGATCGTGGACCTGGACGCCGGCCTTGCCGCTGACCAGGACGGACGAAGACGTGGCGGCGAGCGCCATCACCTGTTCGGGCGCGGGTGGCAGACCTGCCTGGCCCAGATCGGTGCCGGTGAAGGTTCCGCTCGCCTCGTCGAAGTCGACGACCTGGCTGGTCAGTTCGGCCCGTATGGTGCCGCTCGTCGACCTCTCGACGAAGATCCGGTTGAAGTACGCACCGTCGTACGGCGAACCGAGGCGCGTCAGCGCGGTGTCCCGGTATCGATAGAGCGTGCCGGACGGGCGGGTTCCGAGGTAGATGTCGTCGCCGCTCAGCGTGATGGCGGTGACGTACTGGTCGCCGCCGGGCGTCTGCACCTCGACCGGGTTGCTCAGGTCGGCGGTGTCGAAGACGAGCATTGTGCCGGTGGGGGAGAGGCCTGCGGCGAGCTTCGTCCCGTCGAGGGCCAGAGTGGCGACGAACGTGCGGTCCGCGTACTTGGCGGGCAGCACGTCGCGGCGGGCGCCGGTCGCGCGGTCGATGGCGATCAGGTGTGCCTTCGTGCCGACGCCGGCGTAGATCGTGGTGGCGTCGGCGGCGATGCTGCGGACGTACTGCTCACCGGCGATGGCGGCGCCGTACGACTTGGTGGCACCCGTGGCCGGGTCGTATTCGTGCACCCCGCCGTCGGGATAGGTACCGGCGACGATCTTGCCGTCCGGGGCCGCGGCGATCGACCAGACGAACGGGCCGAACTGCGCGACCTTGGTCGCGGTGCCGGTGGTCGTGTCGACCTTGTAGATGTCGCCGGGGGTGTAGAGGCCGATGTACAGGTCGGTGCCGATATGGGTCATGGCCCACGCCCCGGCGCCGGTCGGCAGGGAGAACTTGCGGTCGACGGTCTTGCCGACCGGGTCGAACGCGCCGACCTGGACGGGCGAGACGCCGGAGGTGACGGTCCAGATCCGGTCGCCGACCTGCTCGGCGACGCTGGTCGAGGTCACGGCGGACGCCGGACCGAGGCTGGTCACGGTCGGAGTTTCGGTCACGGCCGGAACTGAGGCACGGGCTGGCATGGCAGCGCTGTTTGGAGCAGATGTGCTCACCAGTCCTGTGCAGATGAGCAGAGCGGCAATCATTCCCCGTGCGAATCGCTTGTCCACAAGGCCTCCCGGGACAGTGCGTACCGAATTACGGTCATGGCTGAAATTAGCCGGACGCGCGTCAGTGCGTCAACCGTTCGGGAAATAATCAGAGATGAACGCGGTAGACCACGAGCGGGCGGCCGCTGCCGGTGCCGAGCTGGGTGCCGGTGGCATCCGCCAGTCCGGCGCGCTCGAGGCGGTTCAGGACGCGGCGCGCGGTCCGCGGCTGGATGCCGAGGTAGTCGGCGACGGAACGGGTGGTCAGCCCGTCCTCCGGGGTGGCGCGGACGAGCTCCTGCAGCCGCTCGAGGGTCGCCTTCGAGAGGCCCGCGCGTTGCGCGAGCAACTGCAGTTTCGAGCGCTGCTGAGCCCGTGGCGGCGCGCCGCCGACCAGCACGAGGTCGATGTCGTTGCGCAGCGACACGACGGCCGCCGTACGTCCGGCGGTCTTCGCCCGGCCGAGCGCGCGGCGGGCCAGCGCCTCGGTCTCGGTCCCGGACCCGCCGATGCCGAACCCGATGCGGACCGGTCCGAACTGCTCCTTCAACCGGGTCAGCATGCTGAGCTCGGTGAACGCCGCGGTCGCCTGTTCGAGCGGTCCGCGGGTCGCCACCACGAGCCAGCGCTTGTCGTCGTACCGGATGACGCTGCCGCCGAGAGAGCCGGCTTCGCGCCGGAGAGCGCTCTCGGCGTCCGGAGAAATCTCCACCAGGCCGAGCGCGATCTGCGCATCGTCACTGCGCAGAGCGTCGTGGACGAGGAGCAGACTGTTCACCGCCGAACGGACCGAGTGCACCGACGGCGCCAGCCGGAGGGTCGTCTGCTCGGTCCGGAGCTTCTCGTACGCCGACCGCAGACAGGTGATCGCGACGGTCGCGCCGGCCTCGTGGTGGAACGCGACGATGTCGTCGAGGCTCAGCCCGGGCCGGTACGGCAGCACGCGGACACCGCGCATCGGGAGCCCGACCTCGTCGAACGTCTCCCGGACGTCACCCTCGTCGAGTACGTCGATGCTGAGCGACGTCACGTCGTGCCCCTCGCGGAGCAGCTGGACCAGGGCGCGCATGAGGGTCGCGCCCGTGTACTCGACGTGCGCTGCGGGACGGTCCAGGAGGTCCTGCGCGGCGGCGATCTGGTACGGGACGACGCCGGTGAACAGCCACGCGTCAACACTGCCCGGCGCGTCGGCCATCACCTTGGGGGTGTCGGTCTCCCGGCGGTACCGGAGCGGGATCACCTCGACGCCACGGAGCCCTTTGATGATCCGGCTGGTGGAGGTGACCAGGTCCGACGGTCCTACTACTCCGATCGTCGTCACCACGCGTGGGCCCCCTCCTTCATGGGGGTCAGTCTCACCACAAGACCCCACCGCTGCAAGAACCCGCGCCGTGGTCGGTTACGTTCGCTTCATGGAGCGCGTTCTCGAGTGGATCGACGAGGGTACGGCGCTGTGCCGCGAAGCACTGGACGACCTCGAGGCGCCGTCGCTGCTGCCGGGATGGTCACGGCGGCATGTCGTGGCCCATCTGTCGCTGAACGCCGAGGCACTGGGGAACCTGGTGGAGTGGGCGCGGACCGGCGAGGAGCGCCCGATGTACCCGTCGCGCCAGGCGCGGGACGCGGACATCGAGGCCGGTACGTCGAGGTCGGCCGATGAGCTGCGGTCGTGGTTCGAGGCCGCGACGGCCGGGCTGAACGCGTCGATGGCGACGCTCACCGACGCACAGTGGCAGGCAGAGGTCCGCACGTCGCGGGGCGAGCCGATACCGGCGACCAGGATCCCCTGGATGCGCTCCCGCGAGGTGATGATCCACGCCGTCGACCTCGGCACCGGCCTCACCTTCGCCGACCTTCCCACAGATTTCCTCGAAGCCTTGTGCGAAGACATCCGCACCGAACGCGCCGACGTACCGCCCGTCAGCGGTCCACTCCCCGAAATAGCGGCATACCTAACCGGCCGCCCCTACGCGGAGGTGTTCTCCGCAGACGGGAAACCCGCCGGCGCGCTCCCTCCGTGGCTCTGAAACGCGTCACGGCGCGGAGATCGTGAGCTTGAGCTGAACTGCCTGGTGGCCGTCGCTGACCTGCCCCAGTTGCGTCATGCAGCAGTTGGCCAGCGCGGGGGAGTACATGAAGCCGTCGATGCGGTCGCCGCTGTCGGGGCCGTTGGGCTCGAGACCGGAGCGTTTCCCGATGTCGTTGGGGTCGGCGTCGACGGTCTTGTTCCAGTCGGCGCCCAGGACCGTGAACATGTCGGTGCGCTGGACGAAGTCGACCACGTTGCCGGACATCACGTCGTAAGGGCTCCCCGGTCCGGTCTGGCAGCGGCCGGGCGGCATGTGCAGGGATGCGATCCGCACCCAGCGGCCGTTGGTCAGCTTGATCTTGAGCTTCGCGATCCAGCGCGTCATGATCCCGCCGTCCGGGCACGGGCTCGCGTCGACGCCCTTCACCAGGTCCCAGTCGTCGACATCGGTGGCGACCGAGCGGCGGATCAGGACCGCGCTGCCGAGCCGGTCCTCGGAGTCGTTCTCGTTCGCGACCGTGCCGTGCCGGATGATCCACGTCGAGGTGTCGACGAAGTCGGCGAGCCTGAGGTTCTTGGCCTCCTGAAGGAAGACGACGTCCGCGTTCGGAGCGATCAGGTTGCGCCATTTCGCCGGGGTGGTCTCCGGTGCGCCGAAGTCGACGTTGGCGGTGACGAAGCGCAGCTGGACGGCGGACGCTGCCGACGCCGACTGGTTGGACACCGTGCCGGCGAGGACCGCGAGTACGGCGGCCAGCAACAGACTCGTTCTGCGCATCGACAACACCTTTCGGTCAGAGGAAGGCGCCGACGGACGGGGTGGCGTCGGTCGTCCAGTTGAGGATTGTGGCGTACAGGACGCGGCGGTGTGCGACGCCATTCGTGATCTGGCTGTCCGTGCAGGGCGACGTACCGGTGCCACACACCCAGCCGTGCAGGAAGACCCGCCAGCCGCCGTCGAGCGAGGGCGTGACGTCGGCGCCGCCAGGGCCGCAGAGGCTGGTGCTTCCGGACGTCATCAGCGAGTGCTCGGTAGCGCCGGCGAAGTTCCAGCGGTCCGTCGAGCGCAGCCAGACGGTGGCATAGCTGCAGTTGTCGTAGCCGTAGCGAGATGCGAACAGGACGTACTGCGAGCCTCGCTGCACCATCGTCGGGTTCTCGATGATCCCGTCGCGTTGCAGGAGTTCACGGCTGTCGCTGCCCGCCCAGTGCAGGCCGGCGTCGGTGAGGCGGACCATGCGCAGCGACGACGGGGTCTGCTGCGTCTTGTACAGCAGGAAGCGCCGCCCTTCGCTGTCCTGGAACGGCGACGGGTCGATCACGCCGGCGGCCGCGACCGGTCGCCCAGGTACGGCGTCCTCGCCGCCGAACCGTCCTCCGGGGCAGACGAGCGGGGTGTCGCCGATCGGCTTGTACGGTCCGCCGATGCCGCTCGACGTGGCGACACCGATGCAGCGCTGCCCGCCGAAGTTCTTCGCGACGGCCGAGTAGTAGAGGACGAACCCCGCCGTCGTCGACCAGGCATCCGGCGCCCAGACGTCGGCGCCCGTGTCCATCCAGGCCGGGGGCGTCGAGAGATCGAGCGCCGCACCGACGCTCTGCCACGGTCCGCTCGCGGTGTCACCACGGCTGACGCGACCCTTGGGGCCGGTCGTGAACGCGTAGAAGTCACCGTTGGCCCGCAATATGCCGGGATCGGCGACAGAGGTGTCCGGTGCGTAGACGGGACTCGGTGCCGCGGCTTGCGCGGGCAGTACGACCACCAGCGAGCTGACGACGGCGAGAACAACGGCCTTCCACATGCGGCCAACCTCCCAGGGGCGTGGGATCAGTCCGACCACATCTTGTGGCCAATTTCCACCATGCTCAAGGCCACAGCCCGAACATCTTTCCCGCCTGCGGTTAAGACTGCGTCCGCGCGAGAAGCTCGACTTGAGCCGACGGGTCCTACTGCGGTCACTTCACGATGCGGTAGCGGAGGTGGGTTACGTCGCGGGCGGGGAGTTGGCGGACTTGTTCGAGCTCTATGTACTCGGCGGGGAGGTTGTCGAAGAGTCGGCGGCCCTGGCCGAGGAGGACGTTGACTACGTGCAGTTCCAGCTCGTCGAGGAGGCCGGCGCGGAGGAGGGACTGGGCCGCGCCGGCGCCGTGGACCATCACGTCGCGGTCGCCGGCGGCCGCCAACGCCCGGGCGGCGCAGTCGGCGACGTCGGAAACGTAGACAGCGCTCCCCGGCGGTACGTCGTCCTCGGCGACGTGGTGGGTGAGGATGAACATCGGTACACCGTCGTGGTGGTCGCCGTTCCAGCGGCCGGCGTGCTCATAGGTACGACGGCCCGCGATGAGGGCGCCGGTCGCGAGCGACTCGCGGACCACCTGCCCGCTCGGTCCGTCGGAGTTGCGGTCGTCGAGCCAGTTGAACAAGCGGAATCCGCCGCGTCCCATGGGGTTCTCGGGACTGTCGTCGGGGCCGACCACGAAACCGTCGAGCGACATGGACATGTACAACCGGATCATCACGAACCTCCGAGGGATTGCGGGAAGTGAAACACGCCGGCGGGGTCGTACTTGGCCTTGAGGTCGCGGAGGCGAGGGTAGTTCGGGCCGTGGTAGGCGGTGTGCCACTCGGTCAGGTCGGGGTCGGGGAAGTTGGGGTAGACGGCCCCGGAGGCGTAGGCGTGGGCGATGGACCAGGAGCGGCGTACGGCGTTGCGGTCGGGGCCGGCGTGTTCCAGGAGGAAGCGCTCTGTGCGGTGCGCGAAGGCTGTCGCGTCGACGGGTACGCGGTTGTAGGCGCCGCCCATCGGCGTGAAGTTGAGTTCGCAGCCGGCGTTGAGGAGTTGGGTGATGGCGTCCGGTGGCAGCGGGGAGCGGAAGAACTCGGACTTGCTGTGGAGGATGCGGTTGTCCGGACCGCCTTCCGAGAGGCTGGCCTTGAGCTGGGGCCAGGAGAGGCCGGCGAGGAGGTCGATCTCGGGGGCGAGGGCGGCGAGAGAGCCGGGGTCAAAGGCTGTGAGGGTGGCGCCGAAGACCTGCACCTGGTTGGCGTTGACGGTCAGGCTGGCGGTGACCTCGTCCGGTGCGTCGGGGGCCCAGGACTGCCAGGCGGCGATCACCTCCGCGGCGCGGCTGCGTGGCCAGGTGAGTTTGAAGCGGGTCGCGGCCGGTGACGGTACGGCGTTGAAGACGAGGGCCGTGACCACGCCGAACTGGCCGCCGCCCGCACCGCGGAGTGCCCAGAACAGGTCGGACTCTCGCTCCGCGTCGCAGGTGACGACGTTGCCGTTCGCGAGTACTACGGTTGCGGCGACGAGGCGATCGCAGGTCAGCCCGTACCGGCGCCCGAGCAACCCGAGCCCGCCTCCCAACGTCAGCCCCGCGATCCCGACCGTCGGCCCACACCCCGCCGGAATCATCAGCCCGTACTCGTGCAACTCCCGATAAACCGAAGCCAGCCGCGCCCCAGCCCCGATCGTCGCAAGCGCCGCAGTGGACTCGACCGTGATCGTCGAGAGCGGGGAAAGGTCGAGCATGAGACCGGTGGTGGAGGAGCGGGCGGCGAAGCAGTGGCCGCCGCCGCGGGGAGTTACGGGAAGGTTGGCGGAGCGGGCGTACGCGAGCGCCTCGGTCACATCGGACGACGAGGAGCAGCGTGCAATCGCCGCGGGGCGGATGTCGGCGTACAAAGGCAGCGCGGGCTTCCGCAGTACGTCGTACAGCGAGTGGTCAGGCCCGATCAGTTCCATGGGCTGACGTTAGGACGCGGCGGCCGGGCTGTGCTTGAACGAAACGGTCGTACCACCCGGCGAGGAACGGCCGGTACGACGCCGAGTGGTCGTGACCGCAGTCGCAGCGATCCGCCTTGTCGCCGAGCAGTTCGCGCGGGGTCACCCCGGTCAGCCGCACGCACTCCCGCGTCAGATGCGCGTGGTCGGCGTACCCGGTCTCGGCCGCGAGATCCGACAGCCCGCTCCCGAACCCGGCCTGCGCCAACGCGAGATACCCCTGGAACCGCAGCGTCCGCTGCAACGCCTTCGGCCCGACCCCCGTCGCCGTCAGGCACCGCCGCCGCAACTGACTCTCCGACAACGCCAACCCGTCCGCCAGCTGAGCAATCCCTGTCGGCTCCCACGGCATCAACCGCCGCACCATCTCCGCCACGACCGGATCCGGCCGAAGCTCCCGCCCCGCCAGGTACCGCTGGACCGCGAGCAAGGCCGTCTGCGGATCGGCCGCATCGGCCACCGCGCACCCGAGAGCGTCCGCCGCGGGACCCCACAGCTCCACGGCACAATCGACGAGCTCGTCCGCCGGTACGCCGAGCATGGGCGTCCCCGCGCCCGGCATGAACCGCACGCCGACGATCGTCGTGCGCGGCGGAATCACCTGCAGATGCGCCCGGGTCAGCGGACCGATCAGCCGCGGTACGCCGCCGACCGGGCAATGCAGTTCGACCCCGCCCGTCGGCAGATCACGCTGCGGGTAGGGCTGCGATCCGGTGCGCTGGATCCAGACCGTACGGACGAGACCTGCCAGTGCGGGCACCGGCGCGCTCTCGTCGTACGTCTGCTCCATGCGTCGACCTCCAGGGGTCTACAACTCGATGTGCGAGCCGATGATGACCGTGCGGTCGCGGGGGAGACCGAAGTGTTCGGCGGCATCGGCGGTGATGTGCGAGGTGGCGAGGAACAGCTGCTTGCGCCAGCCCGCCATCGTGGCGGCCTTGCCCCGGCGGAGCTCGATCTTGGACAGGAAGTACGACGCCTTGTCGAGATCGAGCGGACCCTCGGACTCGTCCGGCTCCAGCTGCGCGAGGGCGGCCGGCACGTCGGGGGCCTCCATGTACCCGAACTTGATCGTGACATGCGTGATGCCGTCGTCGGCGTACCCGAGCTCGTTGACCGTGACCCGATCCTCCTCGGCGACCCGCGGCACCGGCTCGGTGTCGATCGCCACGATCACCACGTGCTCGTGCCGGACCTGGTTGTGCTCGACGTTCGCCCGCAGCGCGAGCGGAGCGCTGACGCCGCCGCGGTTCAGGAAGATCGCCGTCCCCGGCACCGTGCGGATCGGCATCTTGCCGGAGCTCAACTCGTCGATGAACTCCTGCAGCGAACCCTCGGCGCGTTCCCGCTCGGCTGTCACGACCTCACGGCCGCGCTGCCAGGTCGACATCACGGTGAACGCGGTGACCGCGATCAGCAGCGGCAGCCACGCGCCGTGCACGAGCTTGGTCAGGTTCGCCCCGATGAACAGCAGGTCGACCGCGAGCAGCGGGACCGCGCCGAGCGCGATCAGCCACTTCGGCACGTTCCAGCGGTAGTGCGCGACGTAGAAGAACAGCAAGGTGGTGATGCTGATCGTGCCGGTCACCGTCATGCCGTACGCGTACGCCAGGGCTGCCGAGCTGCGGAACGCGAAGATCAGCGTGAGGACCGATGCGAACAACAGCCAGTTCACGAACGGGACGTAGATCTGGCCCACCGTCGTCGCCGAGGTGTGCGTCACGCGGAGTCGCGGCAGGTACCCGAGCCGGGCGGCCTGGGACGCGACCGAATAGGCGCCGGTGATCACCGCCTGCGACGCGATGACCGTCGCCGCCGTCGCGAGCAGCACCAGCGGCAGCCGGCCCCAGTCCGGGACGAGCAGGAAGAACGGGCTACTGATGTTCGCGTGGTCCTTCAGGATCAGCGCGCCCTGACCCATGTAGTTCAGGGTGCCGGCGGGCAGGACGAGGAACAGCCAGCCGCGGCTGATCGCCTTGCGGCCGAAGTGCCCCATGTCGGCGTACAGCGCCTCGGCGCCGGTGACGGCGAGCACGATCGCCGCGAGCGCGAAGAACGCGATGTGGAAGTGCCCGGCCAGGAACCCGATCGCGTACGTCGGGGACAGCGCCTCGAGGATCGCCGGGTGCTCGACGATGCCGACGATCCCGGCCGCGCCGATCACCGTGAACCACGCGATCATGACCGGCCCGAACACCCGGCCGACCGACTCTGTCCCGCGGCGCTGGACCAGGAACAGCACGACGATGATCACCGCGGTGATCGGTACGACGTACTCGGCCAGCGACGGCTGGACGACCTTGAGGCCCTCGACCGCGGACAGTACCGAGATGGCCGGGGTGATCATGCCGTCGCCGAAGAACAGCGACGCCCCGAACAGGCCGACCGCGGCGAGGACGGTCGCGGCCCGGCGGCGGCCCGGGTGCGTGGCACGCCAGCGCCGCAGCAGCGTGATGAGCGCCATCACGCCGCCCTCGCCGTCGTTGTCCGCGTGCATCGCCAGCAGGATGTAGGTGGCAGTGACGATGATCATCACCGACCAGAAAATCAGCGACACCACGCCGTACACGTTGTGGTCGCTGACCGGCACCGGGTGCGGGTCCTCGGGGTTGAAGACCGTCTGCAGGGTGTAGATCGGGCTGGTCCCGATATCCCCGAAGACCACACCGAGTGCGCCGACGACCACTGCGAGTTTGGCCGTGTTGTGGGCGTTGGGCGCGTGCGCTTGCGCAGCCTCCGCCGTTTCCGCCTGCTGATCCGTCACGTCCCCGGACGATACCCGCCCCAGGAGCCAGCGCTGCACATGTCGAGCCGTTCGCCACGGCTCCGACGTACCGGGTATGACAGCCGAGCGAGTACTGCGGACCTATCTCACGTTGACCGTGGTGTCGACGGGTGCGTCGTCGATGATCTGGGGCATCAACACGCTGTTCCTGCTCGACGCCGGATTGAGCATCGGGAAGACCTTCGCCGCGAACGCGTTCTTCACGGCCGGGATGGTGCTGTTCGAGGTGCCGACCGGTGTTGTCGCGGACACGGTCGGGCGGCGTGCGTCGTACCTCCTGGGCACGGCCACCCTGATCGGGACCACGCTGGCCTACCTGGCGCTGTGGCGGACCCACGCACCGTTCGTACTCTGGGCGGTGGTGTCGATGCTGCTCGGTCTCGGGTTCACGTTCTTCAGCGGCGCGACCGAGGCCTGGCTGGTCGACGGGCTGCACGCGACCGGGTACGAGGGGTCGCTGGACGCGGCGTTCGCGAAGGGCCAGGTGGCGAACGGGATCGCGATGATGGGCGGCTCGATCGGCGGCGGCGTACTGGCGCAGCTGACGAACCTCGGGATGCCGTACGTCGTTCGCGCGTTGTTGCTGATGGCCACGTTCGTGGTGGCGTGGCGGTCGATGCGGGACATCGGCTTCACCCCGGCGCCGCGGACGTCGGTGCGGGGCGAGATGGCCGGGATCGTTCGGATGTCGCTTCGGCACGGGCTGCTCAACCGCCGGGTCCGCTGGGTGATGCTGGCCGGGCCGTTCACGGCCGGGGTGAGCGTCTACGGCTTCTACGCCGCGCAGCCGTACCTGCTCCAGCTCTACGGACACATCGGCTCGTATGCGATCGCCGGTCTGTCGGCCGGGATCGTCGCGGGTGCGCAGATCGCCGGCGGCGCGTCCGCGTCGTACATCTCCCGTCTGATCCACGACCGGATCGGGATCCTGATCGCAGCGATCGTCGCGTCGGCCGTCGTGATCGCGGTGATGGGTGTGGTGACGTCGTTCGGGGTGGCGCTGATGCTCCTGATGGTGTGGGGCACGTTGTTCGCCGCGATGTCGCCGGTGCGGCAGGCGTACCTGAACAGTCACATCCCGTCGGCGCAGCGGGCGACGGTGCTGTCGTTCGACAGCCTGCTCGGCTCGGCTGGTGGGGTCGTGATCCAACCGACGCTCGGTCGCTCCGCGGACCTCTGGGGGTACGGACCGGCGTACCTGGTCTCGGCCGCGATCCAGGCGCTGGCGGTCCCGTTCCTCGGGCTGGCGCGACGGAAATCTGTCGAAGGTGCAGTCGATGAACCTCTAGCCTTGCGGGCGTGACGGCTCGACTGATCATCATCAACGGCGGATCCAGTTCCGGGAAGACCGGGATCGTGCGGTGTCTGCAGGCGGTCCTGCCGGAGCCCTGGCTCGGGTTCAGCGTCGACGATTTCGTGGACGCGTTGCCCGCCGTGATGGACGGCGGCATCGAGATCGGGCCGGACGGCGAGGTGTCGGTCGGGCCCGCTTTCCGGGAGCTGGACGCGGCCTGGACCGCCGGGATCGTCGCGATGTGCCGGGCCGGCGGCCGGGTGATCGTCGACGACGTGTTCCTCGGCGGCGCCGGCTCGCAGCAGCGCTGGCGGGACGCGATCGGGGACGTCGAAGCAATCTTCGTCGGCGTCCGTTGCGATCCGGAGATCGCCGCGGGCCGCGAGCTCGCGCGCGGCAACCGCGCCCGCGGCATGGCCGAGCAGCAGGCGTACGTCGTCCACGAGGGCGTCACGTACGACGTCGAGGTGGACAGCTCGCACGCGGAGTCCGTCGAGTGCGCCCGCGCGATCGCCACCTACTTCGCTCCGTAGTGGATCCGTAGTCGTCACGGATGCCCGCTGCGGGCGGCCGGCGGGATCTTCGTCGTACCGGAAACACGACGACGAAGGAGAAGCTCATGAGTACGACGGTGACGACCCGCCGGACCGTCCGCCCGCGGACCGTGGCGCTGTGGGTGGTGCAGGCGATTCTGGCCGTGCTGTTCGTGATGGCGGCCGTGCCGAAACTGACCGGCGACCCGCTGATGGTCGACATGTTCAACGAGATCGGTGCAGGCCAGTGGCTGCGGTACGTGGTCGGGACGCTCGAACTCGCCGGGGCCATCGGTCTGCTGATCCCGCGCCTGTGCCGGCTCGCCGCGCTCGGTCTCGTCGCACTGATGATCGGCGCCGGCGCCACCAACCTGTTCCTGTTCGGGGCGTCGCCGGCGATCCCGCTGGCCTACCTGGCGGTCGCCGCGTCCGTGGTCTGGTTCCGCAGGCCCGCGAGATGACCGTCGACGACGGCGAGGGCGTGAAGGGTCTGCGCGCGGTGGTCCGCCGCCACGACCGTTTCGTCCTCGCCGTCGAGGATCCGGCGTACCGCTGTCAGATGGACAGTGCGGTACGCGGCGACGGCGAGCGCGGCGGTCAGCTGTGGCTCGGGTACGCCGGTGCGCGCCATCGCGGCAGCGGTCGCCTGCTCGATCTGCTCGAGGAGCTCGCGGGCGCGCGACTGCAGCGCCCGCGACTCGGCGACGACCTCCCAGAAACGGCGGAACCGCGCGCGGATCGTGGACAGCGGATGGCCCTCGTCCGCGAGTCGGACGAGCAGGCCGGAGAGTGCCTGCACCGCGGACAGGCCGTCCGGACGGTCGTCGATCGCGGCCACCACCATCGCCTCGGCCTCGGGGTACCGGTCGAACAGCAGGTCCTCCTTGCGGGCAAAGTGCGCGAACACCGTCGGCCGGGCCACGTCGGCCGCCTCGGCGACCTCCGACACCGACACCGCGTCGAACCCGCGCTCGAGAAACATCGCGGTCGCGAACTCCGAGATCCGCGCCCGGACCTCGGCCTTCTTCCGCTCGCGGCGCCCCTGCTGCTCCATGGCACCAACCATACTGGATAAAAAGATGTACTGAGTATGAGTTTAGTTGCTAGGCTGCCGGTCATGCTGACCATCGGGGTGAACTACGACACCGGCCTGCGGTACGACGGCCGCAGTACGCGGGAGCGCTTCGACGCGGCGGAGGTGCGCCACGACCTGAGAGTGATCGCGGACGAGTTGCACGCGCCGGCGGTCCGGGTGTCGGGAAACGATCCGGATCGGCTCGTGCCGGCGGGCGAGGCGGCGCTGGCGGCCGGGCTCGACCTGTGGTTCTCGCCGGTGCCGATGGATCTGGAGCCGGACGAGTTCATCGCTTTCCTGACCGACTGTGGTCGTCGTGCGGAGACCCTGCGACAGTCCGGTCGAGGTGAGGTCGTTCTGGTGCTCGGATGTGAGCTTTCCGTGTTCTGCAAGGGATTCGTCCCCGGTGAGACCTCGGGGGAGCGGCTGGCGCTGATGGCCGACCCCGCGACGTGGACCGATCCGGCCAAGCTCACTCAGTTGCAGGCAGGGCTTGCCCGGTGGGGCGACGTACAGCAACAACTGGCGGCCGCCGCGCGGGGCGTCTTCGGCGGCCGGATCACGTACGCCGCGGGCCTGTGGGAGGACGTGAACTGGGACCTGTTCGACATCGTCAGCGTCGACGCGTACCGGGACGCGGCCAACGCGACGACCTTCGCCGATGAGCTGGCCGGACGGAAGAAGTGGGGCAAGCCGGTGGTCGCGACCGAGTTCGGCTGCTGCGCGTACCGCGGCGCGGCGGGCCGCGGTGGGACCGGCTGGATGATCGTGAACCGCAGCGTCGACCCGCCGGCGATCGACGGCGCGTTCGAGCGGAGGGAGGAGGAGCAGGTGGAGTACCTCTTCGAGCTCGTCGAGGAGTTCGACCGGATCGAACTGGCGGCGGCCTTCTGGTTCAGCTTCGCGGGATTCGCGTTGCCGCACCGGCCGGACGACCCGGAGCATGACTTCGACCTTTCGTCGTACGGACTGGTCGCGGTCGACGACGACGGCCACTGGGAACCGAAGCCGGTGTTCGCGGCGCTGGGCCGGCTGAACGAGTCGAGGAGCTGAACCAGCGGGTACATTTGGGCGCGTGCTGACGGCGAAGGGTGCGGCGACCAGGGAGCGGATCGTGGCGGCGGCTGCGGCCGAGATCCGCGAGCATGGGATCAGCGCTGTGAAGCTGGACGACATCGGCCGGCGCAGCCGGACCGGCAAGAGTCAGCTCTTCCACTACTTCCCGGACGGCAAGGAACAGTTGCTGCTCGCGGTCGCCGAGCGCGAGGCCGAGCAGGTGCTCGAGGACCAGGAGCCGCACCTCGGACAGCTGACCAGCTGGGACGCGTGGAACGACTGGCGGGACGCCGTGGTCGAGAAGTACCGGCGGCAGGGCGTGAACTGCCCGCTCGGCGTACTGATCACCGAGATCGGCCGGCACACCCCGGCCGCGCAGGCGGTGACCGCCCAGTTGCTCGCGCAGTGGCAGCGTCGGCTCGAAGTCGGCATCGAGGAGATGAAGGCCGCGGGCGAGATCCGTGCCGCTGTGGATCCCGCCCGCGCCTCGGCCGCGCTGATTGCCGCGATCCAGGGCGGCGTCGCGATCCTGATGTCGTCGGGAACGTCGACGCATCTGGAGTACGCGCTCGACCTGTGCCTGGACTACCTGCGGACCACCGCGGCGGACTAGCTCCAGTTGACGACCGGCGGCCGGTAGCCGGCCGGCTTGTCGGCGACCTTCGTCCCCGGGCTGATGATCCAGTTCTGGTACTCCGGTGTGAACATCCGGTAGACCGACGACGGCGGTACGGCGCTCGCGTCGTCGAGGGCCGCGCGTAACTCGGCCGGCAACTCGAAGCCGAGGGCGGCGATGCTGGACTCCAGTTGCTCCGGACGGCTCGCACCGACGATCGCGGACGCGACACCAGGCTGCGTCGCGGCCCAGTTGACCGCGACCTGGGCCATTGTCACGCCAAGCTTCTCGGCCACGTCGCGCACCGTCGTCAGCAGCTCCCACTGCCGGTCCGACCAGGTTTGCCCAGCGGCGCCGTCGCCGGTGAGCCGACCCTCGCCGGCCATCTGCCGGGTGTCGTCGCGCCGGTACTTCCCGGTCAGGAATCCGCCGCCGAGCGGGCTCCACGCGGTGACGCCCAGCCCGAGTTGCTGCGCGACCGGTACGTGCTCGGTCTCGATCGTCCGCTCGATCAGCGAGTACGGCAGCTGCAGGCTGACCATCGGGGTCAGCGAATGCGCGTCGGCCAGAGTCTGCGCGCGAGCGGCGTACCAGGCGGGTACGTCGGACAGTCCGGCGTACCTGATCTTGCCGGCGCGGGCGAGGTCGTCGAGGGTTCGGAGTACCTCGTCGACCGGGGTGATGCGGTCCCAGGTGTGCAGCAGGAACAGGTCGACGTAGTCCGTGCCGAGTCGGCGCAGGGACTCGTCCAGCGCGCGGATGAGGTGCTTGCGGCTGTTGCCGCCCGCGTTCGGGTCGCCGGAGTCGACGCTGTTGGTGGCTTTGGTGGTGAGGACCATCCGCTCCCGGACGCCGGCCTCGGCGATCAACCGGCCGAGGATCCGCTCGCTCTCACCCGCGGTGTAGAAGTCGGCGGTGTCGATGAAGTTGCCACCGGCCTCGACGTAGGTCCGGAAGATCGCCCGCGCCTCGTCCTCGGTCTTGCCGTACGGCGCGTGGAACCCGGCTTGCCCGAAGTTCATGGTGCCCAGTGCGAGCCGGCTGACACGCAGCCCCGACCGCCCGAGCAGGTAGTAGTCATCTAGTGCCATATCCACAGAGTTCCTCGGCAAAAATGGACCCACAAGTACAAAGCTGCGGGTGCCGGTAGTGCGTGAAAGGATTTTGCGCGTGCGCTTGTCTGAGGAGCAGCGGAGTGAGTTGGAGCGGTTGGCGGAGTTCGTGCTGCCGGGGGAGGGATGGGCGGCGGCGGGGTTTGTCGAGCGGGTGCTGACGGAGGATCGGCCGGACTGGGTCGGGCGGGTCGAGCGTGCGCTGGCGGACGAGGCTGGTGCGGATCGGGCCTGGCTGGTGCGGCTGATCGCGCAGGGGTACTACGCGCAGCCGGCGACGTGGGAGACGGTCGGGTGGCGGAGCGAGGAGTTTGCGCCGGTGCAGACCGAGTTGCGAGTGACGCCTCGGGACGAGCTGGGGGAGCGGTACGACGTTGTGGTGGTCGGCTCGGGGGCCGGTGGGGGTGCGGCCGCTCAGGTGCTGGCGGAGTCAGGGCGGTCGGTGCTGGTGGTCGAGCTGGGCAGCTACCCGTCGACGGAGTCGCTGGCGCGCGATCACCTCCGGAATCCGCGGTCCGTGGCGGGTCTGCCGGCGCTGACGGATCCGGACCCGGCAGGGCGCCCGCGGGTATCAGTGGTGGACGGTGTGCGAAGCCAGGTGCTTCCGCCGGACGGTGGGTGGGGGAACAACGCGTTCACGGTCGGCGGCGGCACGCGGGTGTACGGCGCGCAGGCGTGGCGGTTCGTCCCGCAGGACTTCCGGATGGCCACGACGTACGGCGTACCGGAGCGAAGTGCGCTCGCCGATTGGCCGATCTCGTACGACGAGCTGGAGCCCTACTACTCGTTGGCGGAGCAACGGTTCGGGGTGAGCGGCGGTGGCGTCGACCCGTGGCACGGGCCGCGGTCCATCCCGCTGCCGATGCCGCCGCTGCCCAGGACCGGGCCGGCTGATCTGTTGGCGGGAGCTGCCGAGCGACTGGGCTGGGGGACTCTCGACGTACCGCTGCTGATCAACTCGGTCGACTACCAAGGGCGCTCCGGATGCGTTCGGTGCGGTCTGTGCGTCGGGTTCGCCTGCCCGGTGGAAGCGAAGGCCGGGACGCACAACACCGCGCTGCCCGCAGCGCTCGCGACCGGGAACTGCACGCTGGTCACCGAGACGACGGCCGAGCGACTCGTCACCGACGCGACCGGCCGGGTGGTCGGTGTCGCGCTGGTCGCGAGCGACGGGTACGGCGGGATCTGGCGACGGACCGTGGCGTGCGAAGAGGTGGTGGTCGCGGCGGGTGCTTCGGAGACGCCACGGCTGCTTCTCAACAGCGCTCACGACGGCGAGCCGAACGGGATCGGCAACAACCAGGATCAGGTCGGCCGGCATCTGCAGGCGCATGTGTACGCCGGAGCGGTCGGGCTGTTCGAGGACGAGGTGGTCGATCTCGTCGGGCCCGGTGTCTCGATCGCGACCTGCGACTTCCGGCACGGGAACGACGGGATCGTCGGCGGCGGCATGCTCGCCAACGAGTTCGTGCCGACGCCCGCTGCGGTGTACGACTATCTGACCGGGGCCGGGCTGATCCCGCGGGCCGGTGCGGAGAGCATGCAGGCGATGCGGCGTGAGGTACGGCGGATGCTCCGGGTCGTCGGCCCGATCCAGGAAGTCACTTCGTCGGAATCCCGCGTCCGCGTCGATCCGTCCGTCGTCGACCGCTTCGGCAATCCGGTCGTGGTGACGAGTGGGTCGATCCATCCCGAGGACCTCCGCGCCCATCAGTTCATGAGTGCCAAAGCAAAGGCCTGGCTCGAGGAAGCGGGTGCGGTCCGGACGTCCGTCGGCGAGATCGGCGCGGTGGGGTCCGCCAGCACCGGCCAGCATCAGGCGGGGACCTGCCGGATGGGCGACGACCCGGCCCGATCGGTCACCGATCCCCACGGCCGGGTCTGGGGCCACGACAACCTGTGGATCACCGACGCCTCCGTCCACGTCACCAACGGAGGCGTCAACCCAGTCCTCACCGTCCTGGCTGGCGCACTACGTATCGCAGAACAGATCACCCGCGGCTGAAGCTGCCGTAACGACAGGACGTAGTCCTATACGTAGACGTCGTTGCCCGCGTGAGCCGGCCGCGGACTGGCCTCGATCGCCGGACACCTCCTGTCGTTAGCGCCCCAGATCAGCCGACGCGGGAGATACCTACTCCGCTGCGGGCCTCGCGGCCGTACTTCGTGATTTCGGCGGGGAGGTTGAGGCGGGAGATGCCGGTCTTGTTGCGGTCCTCGTCGGTGAGGAGGTCGGCGGGGATGATCCAGACGATCTCGAACTCGAGGCCGTCGGGGTCCTTGCCGTACAGGGACTTCGTGGTCCCGTGGTCGGACGCGCCGACCAGGGCGTCGTGCTCGCTGAGCTTGCCGGCCAGGTCCTCGAGGTCGCCGAGGGTGTCGACCTCCCAGGCCAGGTGGTAGAGGCCGACCGTCGTCCGTCCGGCGCCCGACGGTCCGGCCTGCGACCCGATCTGGAACAGGCCCAGGTCGTGGTCGTTGCTCGACCCGGGCGCGCGGAGGAACGCCGCGCCGGGAATGGCGTCGCCGGTCTCGGTGTAGCCGAAGCCGAGGACGTCTCGGTAGAACGCGACGCTCGCCGCGACGTCGCGCACGTACAGGACCGCGTGGTTCAACCGGAAGATCGCCATACCAGAGATAGTAGTTGAAGCCTCAACTTATTTCCAGTGCTAGCGACGGCGACGGGGTTTCTTCGGCCGGGCCGGCTTGGCAGGCTGGGCGGCCGGCTTCTTCTGTCGTGTGGGCGTAGCAGGCCCGCGGGTGCTGTTCGTGGTCCGGCCGCGGACGATGCCGATGAAGTGCTCGACCAGTTCACTGGTCTCGTCCTCCGGCCAGCTCAGCGCTACCTGCGACTCCGGCACGCCGGTCAGCGGGCGATAGGTCAGGTCCTTGCGGTGGTGCAGCCGGGCCAGTGACTGCGGTACCACCAGCAGCCCGGTGCCCATGGCAACCAGCTCGATCGCGTCGCCGGTGCGGGCGGGGCGCTCGTCGATCAGCCGGCCGGGCGGGCGGTCCCAGTCGAGTACGTCGTCCTGCGGGTGCAGCATCAGCTCGTCGGCCAGGTCGTCGACGGTGACCTCCTCGGCCGCGGTGATCAGGTGGTCCTTGGGCACCACGACGACCGTCTGCTCGACGTACAGCGGGATGGCGTGCAGTCCGGTGCGGTCGATCGGGAGGCGCAGGAGGACGGAGTCGGCGGCACCCCGGCGTACCAGGTCAGGGGCGTCGGCGGCAGAGACCTGGACGAGTTCGAGCGGGACGCGGGGGAGTCGCTCCGTCCAGATCCGAACCCATTTGGCGGGTGTCACGCCGGGGACGTAGCCCAGCCGGAATCCGGTCACGGCTCTGAGGTTACCGGGCGTTACGCTGCTGCCATGACGGCGCGCAAGACACCCCAGACCATGAAGCCTGCCACGGCGGCGAAGAAGCTGGACGTGTACCTCCCGGCCACGCCCGCGGAGTTCCAGGAGGGCGTCGTGTCGCGGGACGAGCTGAACGCGCTGCAGGCCGACCCGCCCGAGTGGCTGCGGGAGCTCCGCCGGACCGGGCCGCACCCGCGGTCGGTGGTTGCGGCCAGGCTCGGCGTCTCGATCAGCGGCCTGGCCCGGGCCGGGATCACCGAGGCGCTGACCACGGACGACATCGAGGCCATCCGGGAAGAGAACCCGGACTGGCTGGAGCACGAACGTGCAACGCTGGCCGAGGTTCGCCGGCAAGAAGCGGAGCAGAAGAAGAAGCCGCGCGTCAGGTGATCCGGACGCGGAGGCGGCGGAAGCCTCTGCCTTTGCTCTCCATTTTGACGACCTCCATGCGGCCGATCAGCGCGGTCGAAGCGACGTGCGTGCCGCCGTCGGCCTGGGTGTCGAGGCCGGCGATGTCGACGATCCGGACGATCTCGATATCGGGCGGGAGCAGGTTCGTCGCCGTCCGGATGATGTCCGGGATCGCGAACGCCTCCTCGCGCGGGAGAAAGCTGGTCGTGATCCGCCGGTCGGTGCGGATCTCCGCGTTGACGGCCTCGGCGACCCGGTCCTTGAAGTCGGGCGGTACGTCGGCCAGATCGAAGTCCATCCGCGCCGACAGCGGTTCCATGTTCCCGCCCGTGACGAGCGCGCCGAAGTCGCGGAACACCACGCCGGTCAGCACATGCAGCCCGGAGTGCGTCCGCATCAGCTGAGTACGCCGCTCGTCGTCGAGCGCCCCGCGCACCGCGGTCCCGGCCGCCGGCACCGGGTCCTCCTCGTGCGGCACCAGGTACAGGTCGTCACCCTTGGTCGTCCCCACGATCCGCGTCCGCACGCCGCCCCACAGCAGCACACCCTGATCCGGCGGCTGCCCGCCGCCACCGGGGTAGAACGCGGACCGGTCGAGCACGATCCCGCGCTCCGGATCCACGCCGACGACCGTCGCGTCCCATTCGCGGACCGAGGCGTCGTCGAGGTCGAGCCGATGGGTATGCCCGTGCTGGTTGCTCATGATCAGCCAACTGTGTCACACGGCTGACCCCGCCGGATCCGACACTGTCAGGAGGGGGTGGGGACCATGCAGATCATCGAGAACAGCATCGTGGGGACCAGGTCCGCCGTACTGCGGCTGACAAGGCGCGGCGGCGGCCCTTGCATCGTGATCTTCCCGATGCTGCACGTGGCGGAACCCCGGTTCTTCCGTGCGGTCGAGTCCCGCCTGCGCGAGCGCGACCTGCTCCTCGTCGATCGGGCAGTTCTTCGCCGGCCGGCGCACGCTGCTGTCACCCGACATCGAGGTCGCGGTCGTGTACGGCGCCCGGCATGTTCCGGGGATCCTGCGCGGGCTGTACGGGCTCGGGTACCGGGTGGTCAGCGCTGACTGGTTGCTGGCGGTCAGCGCACAAGAGTCGTGAAGGCCTCCAGCGCCTTGCGGATGTTCTCGACCGAGTTGGCGTACGAGAAACGCAGGTGGTTCTCGCCGTAGATGCCGAACGACGTACCGGGCAGACACGCGACCCCGGCCTCGTCGAGCAACCTGTCTGACAGGACCGCCGCCGACACGCCGAGCTCGCTGATGTTCGGGAACGCGTAGAACGCCCCACCCGGTTCCACACACGACACACCCGGTACGGCGTTGAGCCCGGAGACGATCACTTCGCGTCGTTCGCGGAACGCCTCGAGCATCCGGTCGACGTCGTCCCACGGCCCTTCGAGGGCTGCGATCGCGGCGTGCTGGCTGAACGCCGACGTACACGACACCGAGTTGATCATCAGCCGCGTCACCGGCTCCACCAGCGGCTCCGGGAACACGCCGAAGCCCAGTCGCCAGCCTGTCATCGCGAACGTCTTCGACCAGCCGTCGAGAAGGACGGTCCGGGAAGCCATTCCGTCGACGTCGAGCACGCTGTGGTGCTCCCCGTCGTACCGCAGCGCCCAGTAGACCTCGTCGCTCAGGACGACGAGGTCGTGCTCGATCGCGATTTCGGCGATCGCCTGCAGCTGTTCGGGCGTCGACGCGCTGCCGCACGGGTTGTGCGGGGAGTTGAGGATCAGCAGCTTGGTCCGGTCCGTCACCAGCGACCGCAGTTCCTCGGGGTCGATGACGAAGCCGTTCTCCTCCCGCAACGGCACCGGCACCGGCGTCGCGCCGGCGAAGGACGCGATCGACGCGTACATCGGGAACCCGGGGTCCGGGTAGAGGACCTCGTCGCCCTCCTCGCAGAGCGCCAGGATCGTGAAGAACATGATCGGCTTCGCGCCGGGCGTGATCAGCACCCGGTCGGGCGTCGTGCGCAGCCGGCCAGTGCGCTCCAGGAAGTCCGCGACCGCGGTCCGCAGCTCGGGGATGCCGGGCGCCGGCACGTAGTGGGTGAACCCCTTGTCCAGGGCCTGCTGCGCGGCCGCGATCACATGCGGCGGCGTGTCGAAGTCCGGTTCGCCGATCTCGAGATGCACGATCTCGCGACCCCGTGCCTCCAGGGCCTTCGCTTTCGCGAGAACCTCGAACGCAGACTCGGTCCCCAGCCGATCCATCCGGCCAGCAAGTTTCACGATGTGTCCTTCCGCGGTGGCTTCTCACACCCTAGTGCGATGATCGCGTGGTGAACGAAGCGAGGCGGGTTGCGGTCACCGGAAGCAGCGGCAAGCTCGGCAGAGCCGTCGTCGATCACCTGGCGGACCACGGTTGGGACGTGATCGCACTCGACCAGGCCGCACCGGCACGCGCCGACGTGACGTCGACGCGGCTGGACCTGACCGATTTCGGCCAGACCTACGAGGCGATCGCCGGGATCGACGACCGGCACGACGGCGTCGACGCGGTCGTGCACCTCGCCGCGATCCCGGCCCCGGGCCTGCGGCCGAACGCGGCGACGTTCCAGAACAACATGACCGTGACGTACAACGTGTTCTCGGCGGCGCTGCGAGCCGGCGTCCGCAACATCGTGTGGGCGTCGAGCGAGACCGTGCTGGGCCTGCCGTTCGACGAGTTCCCGCCGTACGTGCCGGTCGACGAGGACTATCCGCCGCGGCCGAACAGCACGTATTCGCTGGTCAAGACGCTCGAGGAGGAGCTGGCCCGGCAGCTGTGCCGGTGGCATCCGGACCTGAAGCTGATCGGGCTGCGCTTCTCCAACGTGATGTACCCGGAGGACTACGCGCGGTTCCCGGCGTTCGACGCGGACGCCCACGCCCGCAAGTGGAACCTCTGGGGCTACATCGACGCCCGCGACGGTGCACAGGCCGTCCGCAAGGCGCTCGAGTACGGCGTGACCGGGACGGACGTGTTCATCGTCGCGAACGCCGACACGGTGATGTCCCGGCCGAACGAGGAGCTCCTCGCCGAGGTGTTCCCCGGCGTAGGAGTCAAGCGCCCGTTCGGCCCGAACGAGACGTTGCTGTCGATCGAGAAGGCGCGCCGCCTGCTCGGTTACGAACCGGAGTTCTCCTGGCGGGGCCCGAACGGGAACAGCGTGTCCGGGTCGTAGGCCGACCGTACGTCGGCCAGTCGCGCGAGCGTGTCCGCCGGCCACGACTTCTCGTACGACCCCGGCAGCGCGAACCCGCCGGAGAAGTTCACCGTGGTCTCCTCGGACACCCACGGCTCGAGCCGCTCGAGGACCCCGTCGACCGTTGCCGGAAGCACCTTTTCGAACAGGCTCGGGTCCGGTACGCCGATCAGTGTCAGCGTGCACGCCCCACTCCGGCCGCCGACCGCGCTGCCCTCGGGCACGTCGCGTTCGGTCGCGCCGCCGAGGTGCCGGAGCTCGACCGCGACCAGCGGGAGCTGCTGCTCCGGGCCGGCCACGTCCAGGAACGTGGCGACGAACTCGGCGTCCAGCTCGGCCAGCATCAGCCCGCGGTCCCACGACGGCGTCGGGTCCTTCGGGTCGTTGTGGATCAGCGCGATGTCGCTCGCCGGCATCTCGCCGACGGCGTCGATCAGCGCCGGAGCGGCGGCGCGGATCGGCTGGAAGAGCCGCTTGCCGTCGGCCGCGTCACCGACGTACGCGAAACGCACGCTCAGCACCGTCTTGCCGCGCAGCGGTTCGGGGATGAACTCGAGCGGCGGCAGCCGCAGGATCACGACCGACGAGTTCGCGCTCTCCGGCAGCGCGTTCGTCCACTCGGCCCAGGTGGTCAGCGCGGCCGCGATGTGCTCCGCGTCGAAGAACACCGAGCCGCCGTACAGGGTGCGCATCTCGACGAGGCCGAAGTCCATCGCGGTGACGATGCCGAAGCCGCCCTTGCCGCCGCGCAACGCCCAGAACAGGTCCGGGTGCTCGGTCTCGTTCGCGGTCACCACTTCGCCGGCCGCCGTCACGACCCGGAACTCACGCGCCCAGTCGGAGGAGAACCCGTACGTCCGGGCGAGCGGGCCGAGGCCGCCGCCGAGGGTGTACCCGATGCAGCCGACCGCGTCGGACGCGCCGGTGATCGGCGCCAGCCCGTACGGCGCGGCCGCTGCGATCACCTCGGCCCACTGGGTGCCGGCCGCGATGTGCGCGACCTGTTCCTCGGCGTCCACGGTCACACCGGTCATCCGCCGGGTGGTCACCACGATCCCGCCCCGGATCGGGTTCGGGATGCCGTGGCCGGTCGCCAGCACGCGGACCGGCGTACCTGTCTCGGCCGCGGCGCGGACCACCGCGACGGCGTCGGCCTCGGACATCAGCCCGACCACGACGTCCGGCGTGTGCGTCACCGCCAGGTTGAACCCGGACAGCTCCTCGTCGTACCCCTTGTCGCCCGGTGCCAGCACCGGTCCGGCCACCTCGCCCCGCAGCCGGTCGATCAACGCGTCGGTCACGTTCTTCATCCCCTCCCAGAAGCCCTGCCCTGGAGGTTTCCACACCCCGGGGTCAGGGTCACAGCCGGGTGTCGGCCGGGGTGGTAGCAGAGCTGGAAACACGCCTAGGAGGGGGGCCGACTCGACGGTAACGGCGATGGGCTGAAAACCTGTGCCAGCGACACCTGTCTCCTGCGATCCAGGGGAGAGGTCTGTCCGCGAAACTCAGGGTGAGACACGGAGGCGGTCGATGTTCAAGCGTATCGCAATAGTGAACCGGGGTGAAGCCGCGATGCGGCTGATCAACGCGGTCCGCGAAGTCAACGCCGAAGGCGGTGACCCGATCGAGACCGTGGCCTTGTTCACCGACGGCGAGCGCACCGCGACCTTCGTGCGCGCGGCGGACATCACGTACCCGCTCGGGCCGGCGTCGGCCCGGCCGTACCTGGACCTGAAGGTCCTGGAGCGCGCACTCCGCGAGACCGGGGCGGACGCCGCCTGGGTCGGCTGGGGCTTCGTCGCCGAGGACCCGGCGTTCGCGGAGCTGTGCGAACGGATCGGCGTGACCTTCATCGGCCCGTCGGCCGACGCGATGCGCAAGCTCGGCGACAAGATCGGCTCGAAGCTGATCGCCGAGGAGGTCGGCGTACCGGTCGCGCCGTGGAGCCGTGGAGCGGTCGAGTCGCTGGACGCGGCGCTCGCGGCGGCCGGGCGGATCGGGTACCCGTTGATGCTCAAGGCAACGGCCGGCGGCGGTGGCCGCGGCATCCGGGTGGTGCGCTCCGCCGAGGAGCTCTCCGATGCGTATGCGCGGACCAGTGACGAGGCGGCCCGTGCATTCGGCAGCGGTGTCGTGTTCCTCGAGCGGCTGGTCACGGGCGCGCGACATGTCGAGGTCCAGGTGATCGCGGACGGTGAAGGTACGGCGTGGGCGCTCGGCGTCCGCGACTGCTCGGTGCAGCGCCGCAACCAGAAGGTGATCGAGGAGTCCGCGTCCCCGCTGCTGTCGGCGTCCCAGGTCGACGACCTGAAGGCGTCGGCCGAGCGGCTGGCGATCGCCGTCGGGTACCGGGGCGCCGCGACGGTCGAGTTCCTGTACCACCCGGGGGAGAAGTCGTTCGCGTTCCTCGAGGTGAACACCCGGCTCCAGGTCGAGCACCCGATCACCGAGCTGACCACCGGGTTCGACCTGGTGAAGGCCCAGTTGCACGTCGCGTCCGGCGGCCGCCTGGAGGGCGTGCGGCCGATCGAGAGCGGCCACGCGGTCGAGGCCCGGCTGAACGCCGAGGACCCGGACCGCGACTTCGCGCCGTCGCCCGGGCGGATCGCCGTACTCGACCTGCCGGCCGGACCCGGCATCCGGGTCGACACCGGCGTGAGCGCGGGGGACACCATCCCGGCGGACTTCGACTCGATGATCGCGAAGATCATCGGGTACGGGCGGACCCGCGAGGAGGCGCTGGCGCGGCTGCGGCGCGCGATGCAGGCGACGACCGTCCTGATCGAGGGCGGCGCGACCAACAAGAGCTTCATCCTCGAGCTGCTCGACCAGCCCGAGGTGATCGACGGCAGCGCCGACACCGGCTGGATCGACCGCGTCCGCGGCGAGGGCCGGCTGGTCTCGCACCGGCACTCCGGTATCGCCCTGGTCGCGGCCGCGATCGAGGGGTACGAGGACGCCGAGCAGGTCGAGCGCACCCGGTTGTACGAGACCGCGCACGGCGGTCGCCCGCAGGTCCAGCACGAGGTCGGTCGCGCGATCGACCTGAAGCTGCGCGGCGCGAGCTACCGGGTGACGGTGGCGCGGATCGGTCCTGAGCGGTTCCGGGTCGGCGTCGGCAACGGCAACGACCACCTCAAGGTGGTGGACGCCGAGCTGGAGCGGCTGGACGAGTACCGGAGCCGGCTGGTCGTCGGCGGGCAACGGTTCCGCCTGGTGACGGCGACCCACGGCCCGGTGCACCTGGTCGAGGTCGACGGCGTCACGCACCGCGTGAGTCGCGACGAGGGCGGCGTACTGCGTTCGCCCGCGCCTGCGCTCGTGGTGGCGACGCCGCTGCAGACCGGGGCCGAGGTCGAGGCCGGCGCCCCGGTGCTGGTGCTCGAGAGCATGAAGATGGAGACGGTGCTGTACGCGCCGTTCAAGGCGACCGTGAAGGAGCTGCTGGTCTCGACCGGCAGCCAGGTGGAGACGGGCGCACCCCTGCTCCGGCTCGAGCCGCTGGCGGACGACGCTGCCGCAGTCGAGGCCGCTCCGGTTCAGAACGGCGTACAGCTGGATCTGCCGAACGGGACTGGGGAGAAGTCCGCGGCCGAGCGGCTGGAGCGCGGGCTGGACGACCTGCGGAGCATGCTGCTCGGGTTCGACATCGACCCGCAGGACGAGGGCGGCATGCTGGCCGACTACCTCGCCGCGCGGTCCGAGCTTGCGCATCAGCGCTCAGGGCCGCCGATCGGTCCGGAGATCGAGCTGCTGACGGTGTTCGCGGACTTCGCCGAGCTGAGCCGCAACCGGCCGGCCGGGACGGACACCACCCTCGAGAACCGGGTGCACAGCCCGCGGGAGTACTTCTACACGTACCTGCAGAGCCTGGATCCGGACCGCGGCGCTCTGCCGGCCGAGTTCCAGGCCCGGTTGACCCGGGTGCTGAGCCACTACGGGGTGACAGGTCTGGAGCGGAGCCCTGAGCTGGAGGAGGCGGTTTTCCGGATCTTCCTGGCACAGCAGCGCTCGAATCCCGACGTACTGCTGGTGACGTCCGTGCTGCAGCGGTGGATCGCCGATCCGCTGCCGGAGGCGCCGCTGGACGAGTGCGTGCACGAGCTGCTGGACCGGCTGGTGCTGGCCACGCAGCTACGGTTCCCGGTCGTCGGTGACCTGGCCCGGAGTGTGCGCTTCCGGTGGTTCGACCAGCCGCAGGTCGACGCCGAGCGGGCGTCGATCATCGCGGGGGTGGGCGACGAGGTCGCCGACCTCGCGACGCTCCCGGACTCGCCGGAGCGGCAGCGGCGCATCGACGCGCTGGCCGCGATCCCGGAGCCGATCGTCCGGTTCCTCGCCGAGCGGCTGGAGGGCGGCTGGGGCGAGCGCGAGCCGATGCTCGAGGTGCTCGTCCGGCGGCACTACCGCGAGTACGAGCTGCACGACCTGCGCGAGTTCGCCGTCGACGGACGGCCGTTCGCGACCGCCGACTACTCGATCGACGACCGCCCGAGCCACCTCGTCACGACGGTCGGCACGGTCGCCGAGCTGGCGGACCGGGACAGCGGCCTGTCGCGCGCGCTGACCGACCGGATCGACGCCCGGACGGCGGGCCACGAGGCCGTCGTCGAGCTCTACCTGTACGGCCCGGACCTGCCCGACTCGCAGCAGGACGCCGCGGACCTGTACCGCCGGATGGTCGCCGACCTCCCGGTCGCCCAGCGGGTACGCCGGATCTCGGTCGCGGTCGCCCCGGGACAGGGCCGGCCGGTCTCCTACTTCACGTACCGCCCGGCCGGCGGGTCGATGGTCGAGGACGACAACGTCCGCGGCGTGCACCCGATGGTCGGCCGCCGCCTGAACCTGTGGCGGCTGCGGGACTTCCGCATCACCCGCCTCGACGCGCCGGAAGACGTGCTCCTCTACTACTGCGTCGCCCGTGACAACGAGGCCGACCGCAGGCTCGTTGCGCTGGCCCAGGTGCGCCAGTTCGCCGTCGTGCGTGACGAGGACGGGCAGGTCACGTCGCTGCCGCACGCGGAGCGCGCGATCTCGAACTGCCTGGAGGCGATCCGCCGGGCCCGGACCGCCCGCGGCGCGGCCGGCGCCAAGCTGGACATGAACCACGTCTGGGTGCAGATCTGGCCGGTGGTCGACGTCCAGGTCGACGAGGTGACCGCGCTGCAGCGCAACATCGCCCCGATGACCGCGGGCGCCGGGATCGAGGAGGTCCTGGTGCAGGGCGACGTGGTCGCGCCGGACGGCTCGATCAACCCGGTCGCGGCCCGGTTCTACTACCAGCACGGCGCCGGCGTGGTGACGTCGATCGAGCAGCCGCCGACCGGGCGGTTGCTGCCGCTCGACGACTACGCGCAGAAGGTGCAGCGGTCCCGGCGGCGGAACACGATCTACCCGTACGAGGTCAGCGGCATGGTCGCCGGCCAGGGCGGTTCGTTCGTCGAGCACGACCTCGACGACGCCGGCCGCCTGGTCCCGGTGGAGCGGGCGAAGGGCCTGAACAAGGCCGGCATCATCGTCGGCATCGTCACCACGCCGACCACGCGGTACCCGGAGGGCGTCACCCGGGTCGCGATGAGCGGCGACCCGACCATGGCGCTCGGCGCGGTGGCCGAGGCGGAGTGCTCGCGGATCATCGCGGCACTCGACCTCGCCGAGCAGATGTGCGTGCCGGTCGAGTGGTACTCGCTGTCCGCCGGCGCCCGGATCTCGATGGACTCCGGCACCGAGAACATGGACTGGGTCGCGAAGGCGCTGAAGCGGATCGTCGAGTTCACCCAGGCCGGCGGCGAGATCAACGTCGTGGTCGCGGGGATCAACGTCGGCGCGCAACCGTACTGGAACGCCGAGGCGACGATGCTGATGCACACCAAGGGCATCCTGGTGATGACGCCGGACAGCGCGATGGTGCTGACCGGCAAGCAGACGCTGGACTTCTCCGGCAGTGTCTCGGCCGAGGACAACTTCGGCATCGGCGGTTACGACCGGGTGATGGGCCCGAACGGGCAGGCGCAGTACTGGGCGCCGGACCTGAAGGGCGCCCGGGACGTGCTGATGACGCACTACGACCACACGTATGTCGCGCCGGGGGAGAGCGGTCCCCGGCGGGCTGTCACGAACGACCCGGTCGACCGGGACGTCACGCCGTACCCGCACGACGTCGCGGGCAGCGACTTCAAGACGATCGGCGAGATCTTCTCGGCGGCGACGAACCCGGACCGGAAGAAGGCGTTCGACATCCGCACGTTGATGCGGGCCGTCACCGACCAGGACCACCCGGTGCTGGAGCGCTGGGCCGGGATGGCCGACGCCGACACGGCGGTCGTGCAGGACGCGCGGCTCGGCGGGTTCCCGGTGTGTCTGGTCGGGATCGAGTCGCGGTCGGTGCCGCGGCGCGGCTTCCCGCCCACCGACGGGCCGGACACCTACACCGCCGGCACGCTGTTCCCGCGGTCGTCGAAGAAGGTCGCGCGGGCGATCAACTCGGCCAGCGGGAACCGTCCGCTGGTGGTGCTGGCGAACCTGTCCGGGTTCGACGGGTCGCCGGACTCGATGCGGAACCTGCAGCTCGAGTACGGCGCCGAGATCGGGCGCGCGATCGTGAACTTCCGCGGGCCGATCGTGTTCTGCGTGGTCTCGCGCTACCACGGCGGCGCGTTCGTGGTGTTCTCGAAGTCGCTGAACCCGTCGATGACGGTGCTCGCGGTGGAGGGATCGTTCGCGTCGGTGCTCGGCGGCGCGCCGGCGGCCGCGGTGGTGTTCGCGGCGGAGGTGGACGCGCGGACCGCAGCGGATCCGCGGGTGGCGTCCCTGGCCGAGCGGGTCGGCGCGGCCGCCGGTGCGGAGCGGGCGGCACTGGCCACGGAGCTCGCGGACGTGCGAACCGTCGTACGGGCAGAGAAACTGGGCGAGGTCGCGACCGAGTTCGACCGGGTGCACAGCATCGAGCGGGCCCGCGACGTCGGGTCCGTTGATGCGGTGATCAGTGCCCGTGAACTGCGGCCGAAGTTGATCGAGGCAATCAATTCCGGGGTACCCGGGGCTTGATCACTCGACTAGCCTGGAGGTATGCGTACCGGCAGGGGCGGTCGCAGTAAGGCTCGCTCGTTGATTCTGTTCATCGGCGTGAGCGTGCTGTCAGGTGCCCTGGCGGCGGGCCTGGTGATCCCGTTCGCCGGCTTCGCCGGCCGGGGATCCGAGCAGGTCGTGACGACCGTGGAGAGTCTGCCGCAGGAGTTCAAGAGCGAGCCCCTGGCCGTCCGCAGCCGCATCCTGGCGGCGGACGGCACGCTCGTCGCGACGCTGTACGAGCAGAACCGGGTGCCGGTGCGGTTGAGTGCGATCAGCCCGATCATGCGTAAGGCGATCGTGGCGATCGAGGACTCCCGGTTCTACGAGCACGGCGCGCTCGACCTGAAGGGCACGCTGCGCGCGATGGTCCGCAACGAGAGCGGCGGCGCGGTGCAGCAGGGCGGGTCGAGCATTACCCAGCAGTACGTGAAGATGAGCCTGGTCGAGAAGGCGAAGACCGCGGCGGAGCGGGCGAAGGCGACCGAGGTCTCGTACAAGCGCAAGCTCACCGAGCTGCGGTACGCGATCGGGGTCGAGAGCGAGCTGTCCAAGGACGAGATCCTCGAGCGGTACCTGAACCTGGCGAACTTCGGCGACGGGACGTACGGCGTCCAGACCGCGGCCCAGCACTACTTCCGGACCACGGCCGACAAGCTCACGCTCGCGCAGGCCGCACTGCTCGCCGGGCTGGTGAAGAACCCGTCGGGCTACGACCCGACCAACGACCTGGCCCGCGCCAAGGCCCGCCGCGACCTGGTGATCAAGCGGATGCTCGAACTCGGCGTGATCACCGTCGGCCAGGCGAACCACGCGCTCCGGACGCCGGTGATCGACCTGGCGAAGGTCGAGCCGGTGCCGAACGGCTGCGCCAACTCGCGGTACCCGTTCTACTGCGACTACGTGGTCTCCAAGCTGCTCGCCAACCCGGCGCTCGGCGCGACCGTCAAAGACCGCGACCACTACCTGAAGACCGGCGGGCTGCTGATCCGGACCTCGATCGACCCGAAGATCCAGGCCGCGGCGCAGGCCTCGATCGACAAGCACAGCAAGCCAAAGGACTCCGCGGTGGCCGCGATCACGATCGTCGAGCCGGGCACCGGGCTGGTCAAGGCGATGGTGCAGAGCAAGCCGTACGGCAACGGGCGCAACCACACGAACTACAACTTCAACGTCGAGAAGTCGTACGCCGGCGGGTGGGGCGGGTTCCAGAACGGCTCGACGATGAAGGCGTTCACGATCGCGGCGGCCCTGTCGAAGGGCATCCCGATGGACTACCGGATCAACTCGCCCCAGCAGATCGACCTGCGGAACAAGAAGTTCCGGACGTGTTCGGGGTGGACCCGCGACCCGACGTACCAGCCGAAGAACTCGACCCACAGCGGCAATCTGACGATGGTCGAGGCGGCGCGGTTCTCCACCAATACCTACTTCCTGCAACTGTCGCAGCGGACCGGGTTGTGCCCGATCGCGAAGATCGCGGCCAAGCTGGGGATGTACAACGGCCAGACCGGCGAGCCGCTCGACCAGGTGGCGTCGATGACACTGGGCGTCGGGTACGTGACGCCGCTGATGCTGTCGAACGCGTACGCGACGTTCGCGGCGCGCGGGAAGTACTGCAAGCCGCTGGTCGTCACCTCGGTGCGCGACGAGGCCGGCCGGCCGATCCCCGGGCCCGGGATCGACTGCCGGCTGGCCATTCCGCGGCAGGTCGCCGACGGGGTCAACCGGGTGCTGAGCCAGGTGATGATGCCGGGCGGCACCGGCGGGCGGCTGCGCTTCGGGATCCGCGACATGGCCGGCAAGACCGGAACGATTCAGCAGAACCTGGCCGTCTGGTTCTCCGGTTACACGCCGAACCTGGCCGCCGCCGCGGTCGTCGCCGACGCGAGCCTGCCGTACAAGAACCTGATGGGGCAGACCCTGAACGGCGACCGCATCCACGACCCGACCGGCTCCGGCACCGCCGGCCCGCTCTGGCAGACCGCTATGCAGGGCGCCCTGCGCGGTCTCCCGGTCGAACGGTTCGTCGCGCCGCCGAAGAAGATGATCGGCGACCCGAACCCGAAGCCGGCCGCGCCCGGGAAGAAGCCCTAGCCGAAGCCGCGTCAAAGGGGTCTGAGGTCGGTTCCCGGGACCCAGGTGATCTGTCCGTCCTGGTCGCGGAACCGCCCCAGCCAGACCCCTTTGTCGCGGATCCAGACGTCCAGCTCGCCGGTCGACCAGGTCGCCCGCTGCACCGGCTGCGCGGGATCGACGTGCCGTACGGCGTCCGCCGCGCGGGGACCGTGGGCGTCGTACTGCACGTCGAGATCGGCGGCGAGCTCCCGCGCCTGCGCCTCGTCGTCGATACCTGTTGCACGCCACCCGTTGACCGCACCGTCCCAGACGCCGAACCTGTTGGATCCGTCGTCGGACGGCCGAACCGTGAACCGACCAAGCATGTTTTCAGATTACCGCGTCATCGAACACATGTTCTAGTCTTGATCGGGTGAGGAGGTGTGTGAGATGCGTCAGTTCCGGTAGCGGAAGATGATCCGGCCCCGGGTCAGGTCGTAGGGGCTGAGCTCCACGAGGACGCGGTCCTCGGGGAGGATCTTGATGTAGTTCTTCCGGATCTTTCCGCTGATATGCGCTAGGACCTTGTGCCCGTTGGCGAGCTCGACCCGGAAGTTGGCGTTGCGGAGGCACTCGACGACGGTGCCCTCGACCTCTATGCCGCCTGCTGTTCTGGGCATCGTCAGGCCGCCTGTCCCGGCCGGCGGACCAGTTCCAGGCTGCAGCCCGTACGGCGCGCGCCCAGTCCCTCGAACAGCGCCAGCGCGGCGGTGTTGGTTTCGTCGACCTCCGCGGTGGCGGCTTCGAATCCCCAGCTGTGCAGACCGTCCAGCACGTGATCGAGTAATGCCCGGGCGATACCGTGCCGTTGCTCGGCTGCCCGTACGGCGACGAGCCCGATGCGCGGGCGCCGGGTCATCGTGGCTACCCGGACCAGTCCGACGTACCGATCGTCCCGCACCGCGACCGTGTAGTTCGACGGGTCGATCGGCCTCGTGCCGCCTTGCCAGGGCAGCACCTCTGCGGGCATTGTCTGCCAGCCGACTCCTGCTTCGACCTCGTCGCGGATCGCCTGGTCCAACTCGCGCAGCGGAGCCTCGTCGGCGGTCGTGATGACCACCCCCGGCGGCGCGGTCGCTCGGGAAGGGCCGGTGGGTACGACGAACTCCGCTTCGCGGCGTGATGTCGTGAATCCCGCGAGTACCCAATTGGTCAGGAGGTCGTGGTCGGTCTCGTCGACCACTGTGTACTGCGGCTGGTCAGCCACCATGGCGGCGGCGAGCCGGTTGAAGACGGTGTCGCGCCAGGTGTCGATGCTGAGGAAGGTCCGGCCGTCGAGGCGCCGCGTCGCGTGACCGCGGCCGACGACCAGGTCGTTCTCGATCGCGTGCCACTGATTGTCGGCGACGCGAGAGATCGTGAGAGGCGAAGTGTGCATAGGTGTTTCCTTTCGGGAGTGCTTCTCGAGGCGCTCCCGGCGACACCTACGTCAATCGCCCGCCCGTGACCACGGGAAGGGGAGCACCCATTGCGCTACAGCGTTCATCGGGGCATCACCTCCAGGCGTGTTTGTCACGGACCACGGCACGGTACCAACCTGGTCGCGCGCCGGCCAACCGATTTTAGCTCTCTCGAACACGTGTTCTAGTATGGATCCGTGGGCTACGACAATCCGCCGATCAAGTGGTCGGAGCTGGAGCGCAAGCTGTCGGACCGCTCGCGCCCGGGCAGCCACGGCGGCCGTCCGGTCACGGGCGACGGCGGAGACAGCCCTGCGTGGTCGCAGCACCGCGGGCCCTACGTGCCTTCGAAGGCTCTGGCCACCCGGCCGGAGCATTCGGTGCCGTACGCCGAGCTCCACGTCCACTCGAACTTCTCCTTCCTGGACGGCGCCTCGCAACCGGAGGACCTGGTCGAGGCTGCCGTCCGGCAAGGGCTGCACGCGTTGGCGCTGACCGATCACGACGGGTTCTACGGCGCGGCCCGGTTCGCCGAGGCCGCGGCGGCGTACTCGCTGCCGACCGTGTTCGGGGCGGAGCTGTCGCTGGGGCTGACCGGCCCGCAGAACGGGGTGGCGGACCCTGAAGGCAGCCACCTGCTAGTGCTGGCCGAGGGGCAGGAGGGGTACCACAGGCTGGCCGGTGAGATCACCGAGGCGCAGCTGGCCGGCGGGGAGAAGGGGAAGCCGGTCTACTCGTTGGAGCGGTTGGCTGCCCAGGGTCGTGACCACTGGGTGATCCTGACCGGATGCCGTAAGGGACTGGTCCGGCAGGCGCTGGAGCTCGGCGGGCTTGCCGACGGTCCGACGGCGGCCGGACGCGAGCTGGACCGGCTGACCGCGCTGTTCGGCAAGGACCGGGTGGTTGTCGAGCTGATCGACCATCACGTCCCCGCCGACACCACTCGGAACCGGGTCCTGGCCGGCCTTGCCGCCGATCGCGGCCTCCCGGTAGTTGCCACGAACAACGTTCATTACGCGACCCCGGCCCAGCACAAGCTGGCGGCCGCGCTGGCCGCCGTACGGGCCCGTCGCGACCTGGACGCGATGGACGGCTGGCTGCCGTCGAGCGGGATGGCGTTCGTGCGCTCCGGCGCGGAGATGACCGCCCGCTTCCAGCGGTACGACGGGGCGGTGGCGCGCTCGGTGACGCTGGCGGACCAGCTCTCGTTCGACCTCGCCCGGGCGAAACCGAAGCTGCCGCTGCGCGACGTGCCCGACGGTCACACCCCGATGTCGTGGTTGCGGCACCTGACCTTCGAGGGCGCCGCGAAGCGGTACGGGACGCGCGCGGCGCGCCCGGACGCGTACGGGCGGCTGGAGCGGGAGCTCGACGTCATCGAGGAGAAGGGCTTCCCGGGGTACTTCCTGATCGTGCACGACATCGTGAAGTTCGCGCACGACAACGGGATCCTCTGTCAGGGCAGGGGATCGGCGGCGAACTCCGCGGTCTGCTACGCGCTCGGGATCACCGCGGTGGACAGCATCCTCTACAACCTTCCGTTCGAGCGGTTCCTGGCCACCACGCGCGCCGAGGAGCCGGACATCGACGTCGACTTCGACTCCGGACGCCGCGAGGAGGTGATCCAGCACGTCTACGAGAAATACGGCCGGCACAACGCGGCCCAGGTGGCGAACGTGATCTCCTACCGCCCGAAGTCCGCCGTCCGGGACATGGCCAAGGCCCTCGGGTACTCCGTCGGTCAGCAGGACGCGTGGTCGAAACAGGTGGACGGCTGGAGCCCGGAGATCACGTCGACCCAGCACGACATCCCGCCGCAGGTGGTGGGGATGGCGACCGAGCTGCTGAAGTTCCCGCGGCACCTCGGGATCCACTCCGGCGGGATGGTGCTGACCGAGCGTCCGGTCGGCGAGGTGGTGCCGATCGAGCACGCCCGGATGGACAAGCGCACGGTCCTGCAGTGGGACAAGGACGACTGCGCGTGGATGGGGCTGGTGAAGTTCGACCTGCTCGGGCTCGGCATGCTGGCCGCGCTGCAGTACTGCCTGGACATGGTCCGCGAGCAGCTCGGGGAGTCGTGGGAGCTGCACACGATCCCGCGGGAGGAGGCCGGGGTCTACGACCAGCTCTGCCACGCGGACTCGGTGGGCGTGTTCCAGGTGGAGTCCCGGGCGCAGATGGCGACCCTGCCGCGGCTGAAACCGCGGCGGTTCTACGACCTGGTCACCGAGATCGCGCTGATCCGGCCCGGCCCGATCCAGGGCGGCGCCGTGCACCCGTACATCCGCCGCCGGACCGGCGAGGAGCCGATCACCTACCTGCATCCCAAGCTGGAACCGGTGCTGGAGCGGACCATGGGCGTGCCGCTGTTCCAGGAGCAGCTGATGCAGATGGCGATGGCGGTCGGCGAGATCGACGGCGACGAGGCCGACCTGCTGCGCCGCGCGATGGGCTCCAAACGCGGGATCGAGAAGATCTCGTCGCTGAAGGACAAGCTGTACGCCGGGATGGCGGGCAACGGGATCACCGGGGAGCTGGCCGACGAGATCTACGCCAAGATCGAGGCGTTCGCGAACTTCGGGTTCGCCGAGTCGCACTCGATCAGCTTCGCGCTGCTCGTCTACTCCAGCACGTGGCTGCGGCTGCACTACCCGGCCGCGTTCCTGGCCGCGCTGCTCCGGGCGCAGCCGATGGGGTTCTACTCACCGCAGTCCCTCGTCGCCGACGCCCGCCGGCACGGCGTCGAGGTACGGCGTCCGCACCTGGATCTCTCGGGGGTCGACGCGGGGCTCGAGCTGCTGGTCGAAGGGCAGGAGCTCACCGGGCCGACCGGGATGGACGAGTGTTTGGCGGACCCGCAGCCGTTGGTGGGCCCGTTCGATCCGAAGGCGCCGTTCGACACCACAGTGCATCGCCGGGACGGTGCGTTTGCGGTCCGGCTCGGGTTGTCCGAAGTACGCACCGTGGGGGAGAAGGGCGCGAAGCTGATCGTCGAGGAGCGGGAGCGGGGCGGGCCGTTCACCGAGATGGCCGACCTGGTCCGGCGTACCGGAATCACCGCGGCACAGGTCGAGGCGCTGGCGACCGCGGGGGCGTTCGACTGCTTCGGGCTCGACCGGCGGCAGGCCTTGTGGGAAGCGGGCCGGGCGGCCGAGGAGCGACCGGGGCAGCTGGCCGGGATCACCGCGGCCGGTCCGCCGCCGACGTTGCCCGGGATGAGTGACATCGAGGCCGACATGGCGGACCTGTGGTCCACCTCGATCACCACCGAGAGCCATCCGATGCAACGGGTCCGCGACCGGCTCCGTGCCGACGGCATCCTGTCGGCGGCCGAGTTGAAGGCGGCCCCGAACGGCGCCCGTGTCCGGGTCGCCGGCGTGGTCACCCACCGCCAACGCCCCGCGACCGCCTCCGGCGTCACGTTCATGAACCTCGAGGACGAGACCGGCATGGCGAACATCGTCATCACCGTCGGCTGCTGGCACCGCCACGCCGCCGTCGCCCGCAACGCCGCCGCCATGATCATCCGCGGCCGCGTAGAACGCGCCGGCGAAGTAACCAACCTCTCCGCCGACCACCTCCAACGCCTCCCCTTAGCCGCCCGCACCAAATCCCGCGACTTCAGATAACTCGCTGGCCGCTACGGTCTGGGGATGGATGTGGACTGGGGTGCCGAGGTAGTCGATCAGATCGAGGCACACTGGCGGGAGCGGCTCAGGCCCCGGCTGGATGGGCTGACTGACGACGAGTACTTCTGGGAGCCAGTGGCCGTCTGCTGGACGGTGAGTCGGCGTGGGCGCAGTTCGGCGCCGATCTCCTTCGGTGCGGGCGAGTTCACGATGGACTACGCCGAGCCGCCGTACGAGCGGGAGCCGGTGACGACGATCGCCTGGCGGATGGCGCATCTGATCGGCGGGCTCGCGTCGACGAACGCGAAGCAGTTCGGGCGTACGCCGGTCAGCGAGGAGACGTTCTGCTACGCGGGGACTGCAGAGGAGGCGTTGCGGCAGCTTGATGCGGAGTACGGGACGTGGATCGACGGCGTACGCGGGATGGGTACGGCGGGACTCGCGGAGCCGCAGGGCGAGCCGCCCGCGTTCGCCGACGCACCAATGGCGAAGAAGATTCTGTACGAGAATGTTGAGTTGGTTCATCACGGTGCGGAGATCTGCCTGCTCCGGGATCTCTACCTACGCATCGGTGTCGAATCGGGTCTGCGGAGTTCGTAGCAAGGGTGAGCGGCTGCCGACGAGAGCGGCCGTCCTACCTGAGGAGAGCGTGATGACTGCTACCTATACGTTCGACATCTTTTCCAGTCTTGACGGGTTCGGGGCTCACACCGGGGACTGGGGTGGGTACTGGGGAAAGCAGGGGCCGGAGTTTCTCGAGCGGCGGCTGGCTCTGTACAGCGGAGATGCGCGGATGGTGTTCGGGGCCACCACGTATCGGGCGCATGCGGAGATGCTGGCGGCGAGCGCCGAGGGAGACGAGGTTCGGGATGCGTGGGTCACGCGGATGCGGGAGTTGCCGGCGACGGTGGTGTCGAGCACGTTGCGAGAGCCGCTCGATTGGCCGGACGCGACGGTGGTGAGCGGTGACGTGGTCGAGATCGTTGCCCGCTTGAAGGAGGAGTCCGACGTGCCGTTGCGGTCGCACGGCAGTTTGTCGTTGAACCGGGCGCTGCTGGCCGCCGGCCTGGTCGATCGCGTGCAGGTGACGGTGTTCCCGGTGATCACCGGACAGACCGGGGTGGATCCGGTCTTCGAGGGCGCCGCCGACTTCGACCTCGAACTGCTCGAGACTCGCACCCTCGACGGCAACACCCAGGAACTCATCTACCACCCCACGCTGCACGTTTGACGGTCAGGACGCGACCGGGAGTTTTCGGCGGGTCCAGAAGGAGGTTGGGTGGGGGAGGGCTATGGCGTAGTAGTCGGCTCGGGTGGAGAGGTAGGTGGTGCACTCGGTATTTCGGGTGGACTCGTAGGTCGTGATGGGGGCGGTGTCGACGGGGTGGAGGATCAGGTGGGCGGCTGTTGCGGCGGCGGCCTCGGCGGTGCGGAGGGCTCGGGGTACGCCGCTGCCTGAGATGGGGTCGACTGCGAGAGCAGCGTCGCCGACTGCGAGCCAGGGGCGAGTGTCGCCGGGCCGGACCAGCCGATGACTGGCAGCCGAATACACCCGGGGAGTCGTCGGCAAGCATGTTGCGGTGTCGACGCGGAGTGCGGTTGCTGTGGTGGATTCGAGGTGGTTGCGCCAGGGCGCTGAAGCGGTGAGGTTGTGGTGGCGGGAGATGTCGGCGTCGGTCATGAGCATGCCGACCATCACGTCTCCGGGGAGCGGTGCCGTGTACCACCAGCCGTCGGGGACCGACTCGATCAGCAGGTACTGCTCGGCAGAGACATCCACGCCGCTCCATTGGGCCGTGATCCCGACCAGGCGGTCGAAGGCGAGGCGACGCGCGCCGAGCGATCGGCCGATGGTGGCCGAGCGGCCGGTCGCGTCGATCAGGACTCGCGCAGTCAGCCTACGGCCGTTGGAGCAGGTGAGTTGCCACCTGCCGTCGTACCGGGAGCCGATGAGGGACGTGCCGAGGGACACCGATGTGCCGGCCGCGGCGGCCGCGTCGCACAGCATCCGGTCGAACAACCGGCGATCAACATGCCAGCCGCTGCCGTAACCAGTTTCGAGATGCGAATGCGCAGCAGTTTCCGTGCTGCTCCAGATGCTCCGCGTGCCCCACGACGGCAAGGGGCCCAAGGCAACGAACTGTTCCCAGACCCCGAGGTCCCGCAACAACGGCTGGATGCTCGGGGCAAGCGTTTCGCCGACGCGCGGCCGGTCGAAGCGACTGCGTTCCAGCAACGCGACGGAGCACCCAGAGCCAGCCAGCCGCAAGGCGGCCGCTGCGCCGGCGGGACCTCCGCCGGCGACAACAACGTCGTACGCCGTGACCATGGTCAGCAGCCGCAGCCGCGCAGGCACTTGCGGAGTGCGTCGAGGTCGAACCCGAGCCGCCGCAGCCGCTCGATCAGCTTCTCGTCGATGACCCCGTCCTTGAACAGACAGGACAACCACTCGCAGAACGAATCACCGCCAGAAGGAGCGGGTGGGTTGTCGCCGCCACGCCACACGGCCGCGGTGAGCGTCCGTTCCCGGGTGAACGGCCGTCCCACGCGAGTACGGCCGCGAGCGCGGACACGGATCCGGTAGACACCAGGCAGCGTCGTACCGAAGCTCGCCGTGAAGTCATCGACCCCGTCCAGGACAAGTGTCACGACAGACCCGTCCGGGCGCGTGACGTCGGCCCACACAGAAGGATCGCCGTCGACCGGTACGCCGGACTGCGTGAGCGTCGCGTTGATCGTCACCTCGGCGCCGGGCTCGAAGGATCGCTGGTCGGCCGCGGCCCGCAGCGACACGTTCGAGTAGGAATGCACGACCAGGCTGTACGGAAGGCCGCGCTGCCCCGGCTGCTCGCCCTCGGCAGGCTCGTTCGCGACCGCGAACGCCCGCTCGAACTCGAACGGCCGCCGCGCGGGCCGTGCTGATGCGGCCGATCGCAGCGGCTGGTTGGCACGGCCGCGGAGGATCGACAGGTCGACGCCATCGGAGTCATCAGGGGTCCTCCCGGTATGCGGTCGCCCGATTGTCAGCAGCGCGTGCCAGGTCCCGGCCTGGTCGAAGCGGCCCGGCCGGAGCTGCACGGGCAGCGTGATCCGGTAGTACGCGACGCCGTCGCCGGTCACGTACCGCATCGCCGGCTCCGCCTGCGCCCGCCACGGTTCGATCAGCAGACCGTTCGGCGTCTGGAGCCGGAAGTCGACGGCCTCCGGACGTGGTGTCAGCAGTACGACGTCCACACCGGAGTCGCCGTCGGAGAGCTGGAACGGGATGCGGTGCACCGCGCCGACACTCAGCTCGCCGTCGGGGTCGAGCACCACCTCGGCGTTGCTGATCCCCGCCAGCACCTGTAGGAAGTACTTCTGCAACAGGAACCTGTTGTCGGTGCTGATCGCGCCGGTCACCAGCAGGTACCCGCCGTTGTTGCCGGAGATCGTCTGCAACGCGGGCACGCTGATGTTCTGCGGCTGCCCGAGCCCGACGGCGTACGTGCGCTCGTTGATCTGCGCCGCGACGTCGGAGATCAGACGCGGACTGTTCTCGATGCCGTCGGTGAGGACGACCAGCGATTTCACGTCGTACGGCGGTGCCGCGTCGAGCAGCGCGCGTCCCTCGAAGATGCCGTCGCCGATGGAGGTCGCACCCTGCGGATCCAGGCCGGCACCGTTGATCGTGTCATGGGTCGCGTTGCGGTTCAGATCGGACAGCCCGCCCGTGCCGAGCTCGAGAACGGACTGCAACGGCTGCGCGTCCTCGTTGTAGCGGACGATGCCGACGCCGTCGCCTTCGAGCATGAGGTCGACGAAGATGTTCGCGGCCTGTTGCAGTGCCACGTGCTTGCTCTGGCCGTCGCCGCGGTCCTCACTCATGCTGCCCGAGCGGTCGAGCACCAGTGCGGTGGCTGCCGTCTTGCGCGCAACGGTGTTTCCGGTGACAGTCACGTCCCAGGTCTGACCGGACGCGGCTTCGCGGACGGTGAGTACCTGCGGCGGGATGGAGGACGGCGCCGCGCCGGTCCGGTACACGACCCACAGCCGAGCGGTCGCCACACCGTTGGGCGCGGTCGGTCCGACGGTGACCGAGGTAGTGGCGGCGACCAACTGGGGATGCGCCGGCGCACCTCCAGGCGCGTAGTCGAGCGTGACGGCGGAGCCGGGCGACAGCACTTCGAAGCTGATCGCCAGCGCGGCCTCGCGCACCATGCCCATCGGCCCCTGCGGTACGTCGATGAAACGCAACTCCGGCGTGAGCAGCGTGATGGACGACTCGTCGCAGTGCTCGACCTCGACGTGCTCGGCCCCTTGCTCGACGACGAACCCGAGGGTGTGCCAGAGCGTCACCATGTCGTCCATGCTCGTGACGTCACGATCCCAGCGAGCCTGGCTGCCGGTGTCCTGCGCGATCACGTCGTTCGGCCGCGGCACCGGCCACCAGTTGTCACCGCACGCCTTGAAGTCGGCGTGCCACGGCAACGCCATCGCCTGGCTGATCGTGCCGGCGGTGGACGAGATCCGGAACGCCGCGGCGTACGACGTCTCGATGATCGGCCGGTCTCCCGCGGACAGCCCGCCGGCCTCGATACCGGGGAAGAATGCGCCGCCGACGCAGGCCTCGAGGGCCGCGCGATCCATGCCGTCCGGGGTGAGGTCGGTCTGCGGCGCCGGTACGCCGGTCCAGTCCGCGGTGTAATTGCCGGCCTGCCAGCGCTGCATGTGCGCGTACTGGGTCGGCGTCAGCGCGGAGTCGCCGCCGTTGAGCCGGGGCATGTCGCCGGGCGGTCGCAGCCGCGCGAAGATCGCGTCGACGAGCGGCTGCGACGTCACCGGATCCGGCCAGCTGTGCGCGCCGAAGATCCCTTCCACCCACCGCATGTCGCGGGCGCGCTGCAGGATCGGACAGACGTCGTTCGTGTACGACGTCGTGGTCGGCGCCGGAACGAGTCCGAGGTCGATCATGTGCTGCAGGACGCGGTCGTAGAGCGTGGTCACACTGTCCTGGTGCGGCGCGAACTTCGGCGGCGCGACGATCGCCCAGGCGCCCTCGACCGGTGGCGTCGAGTTGTCCGAGCGCAAGGTGATCGTCGCGGTCACCGGTCCGTCCGACACGTCGTCGTACCAGCCGGCGTTTCCCCAGAAGCTGCCGATCACGTTGCCGGCCGGGGACGCGGCGGCGCCGTGCCCGCCGAGGACGAGCAGGTGGTTGTCGTCGTCGCTGCGGATCTCGCCGAGCGGTACGGTCACCGACGGCTGCCCGGAGAAGTCGATCGTGCCGGTGTCGAAGAGCTCCCGCTGGTCAGGCCCGGTCAGGGTTCGTGGGCCCGGGTCGATCGTGAGCTGACCGATCGGCTCGCTGTTGCCGCGGTTCGGGTGCGCGGCCTTGGCGTTCACCAGGTGAACGGTCCACGAGATCTCGGCGGCGGCGTCGTCGATCTCGTCGACGCTGCCGTCGTCGTGGTGGGCGAAGATCCGGAAGCGTGCCGCCTGCCGTTTGACGCGGCACTGGGCGTCCTTGAATCCGCCCGGTGGTTCCGGTCGTTCACCGAGGTGCTCCGGCCCGACGAAGAACTCGTCCGGACTGTTCCCGACCCGGGCGATGCCGATCGCCGGATGGATCTTGTACGTCGTGGCCATTCGTTTCTCCCCCTGAGTAGGTGCGCTAGCTGGTTCTTGTCCGGGCGCCGCGGTCGAGCATGCTGCGGAGGCGGCGCAGGACCTGGTCGGTGAACAGGCCGGCCAGGCAGCCGGTCAGCACGAGTACGGCGATCGCGGCGCTGGACGTGCTGTCGTCGCCGATGCTGAGCAGACCGGTGTTGACGGCGATGACCGACACGGAGCCGAGCAGGGCGGACCAGAGCGGCCGCATGACGTACCACGCGGCCGGATGATCCGGCGCGGCGTTGCGAGCGAACGCCATACTCTGCTGGATCACGCTCCCGACCGCCCCGGCGGCAGCGCCGACGATCAGCAGACTCATGTTCAGCGTGATCGCCAGGTGCGCGACCGACTGGCTCGCGACATGATGCGGTCCGGCGGTCTCCTGGGCCGCGACGAGCCGCTCGGCCAGACCGTACGCCGCGACCAGACACGGCAGGGCGACGACGGCCTCGGTGATGTTGATGGCGACGATCGCACGCCGCGTGTTCCGCCGTACGGCGCTGGTCCGCTTCCGCTGTGGCCCGAGTGCGTTGCTCATGACAGTTCCTCCCCCTACACGGACGGAGTCACCCGCGCCCCACGGCGATACATTCGAATCGGGGAGAAGCTTCTTTGGGCGCGGTGAGACGGCCGGGCGCGGGCGGGGTGTTCTGGGTAGGGTCGGTTCGGCGGCGATTTGAGGGTGGTGGGTGGGTGTACGCGTGTGTGGCGCATGGCGCGGGGGATCTGCGGGTCGAGGAGCGTCCGGAGGTCGAGCCGGGCGTGGGGCAGGTCGCGGCGCGGATCGCGTACGGCGGGATCTGCGGGTCGGACCTGCACTACTACCACGACGGCGGGGTGGGGGACTTCCGGATCCGGCAGCCCCTGGTGCTCGGGCACGAAGTGGTCGGGCGGATCAGCGGCGGCGACCTGCCCGCCGGTACGCCGGTCGGGATCCACCCGGCGACACCGTGCGGTGCGTGCCCGGAATGCCTCCAGGACCGCCGGAACATCTGTGCCTACAGCAACTATCTCGGCAGCGCGGCGCGGGACCCGCACATCCAGGGCGGGTTCGTGCAGGAGCTGATCGTCCCGGTCGAGCAGGTGCGGGTGCTACCGGACGGGCTGGCGTTGCGGACCGCCGTACTCGCGGAGCCGTTGTCCGTCGCGATCCACGCCGTACGGCAGGCCGGCGAAGGTGCCGTGGACGGGAAGCGCGTACTCGTCACCGGCGCAGGACCGATCGGGCTGCTCGTCGTGGCGGCACTGCGGCAGTCGGGTGCGAGAGAGGTGATTGCGACCGATCTCCAGGAGCCGCCGCTCGCACTGGCGCGTCAGGTCGGGGCGACGCAGACCATCCAGGTCGGTACGGCGGACTGGCCGGACGAGATCGACGTCGCGATCGAGGCGTCGGGTACGGCGGGTGGATTGCGGACCTGCCTGGAGCGAGTACGTCGGGGCGGCACCGTCGTACAGGTCGGATCGTTGCCAGGAGGCGACACGCCGTTCCCCGGGAGCCTGCTGATGACCCGCGAGCTCACGCTGACCGGAGCGTTCCGGTTCGACCACGAGTTCGACACCGCGATCGCGTGGCTGGCCGGCGGGCTGTCCGTCGATCCGATCGTCACGCACACGTTCCCGCTCGCCGAGGCGCGCGCCGCGTTCGACCTCGCGACCGACCGCACGGTCGCGTCGAAGGTCCTGCTGGATCTCAGCGGCGATACACCGCGCTGAGGTTGCCGTCGGGGTCGACCGATTCGAGGATCGCGCCGGTGATCTCGGCGAGCTGGGTGATCTGCTCGGGCGTCAGTACGTCGATCACGTGCCGGCGGACCGTTTCGACATGGCCGGGCGCGGTAGCGCGGATCTTCTTCCAGCCGGCCGCGGTCAGTCGCGCGTTGGTGGCGCGGGCGTCCTCCGGGCAGGGAAACCGCTCGACGATGCCGCGCTCCTCGAGGCGCTTCACGACATGTGACAGCCGGGGGAGCGTCGCGTTCGTCCGCTGCGCCAGCGCGGTCATCCGCAGGGTCCGCTTCGGCGCCTCGGACAGCATCGCCAGCACGAAGTAGTCGTAATGCGTCAGCTCGGCGTCCCGTCGCAGCTGCGAGTCGAGGACACCGGGCAGGAGTTCGAGTACGGCGGCCAGCCGCAGCCAGGCCGTCATCTCCGCGTCGTCCAGCCACCGTGTGCTCACGGAAACATTCTGCCATACATGGTTGTAGCTACAACCATTTCACGCTATCGTGATGGTTGAAGGTACAACCAAAAGGAGCGAGTATGACGCACGTCAGCATCATCGGCAGCGGGAACATGGGACAGGCGATCGCGGCCGTCGTCGCCAAGGGCGGCAACACCGTCGAGCTGTTCAACTCCACCGACAAGGACAAACACGTCACCGGTGACGTCGTGATCCTCGCGACGCCCTACCCGGCGTACGACCAGGTGCTCGCCGACCGCGCCGACCAGTTGGCCGGCAAGATCGTCGTCGACATCAGCAACCCGCTGAACTTCGAGACCTTCGACTCGCTGGTGGTTCCCGCGGACGGTTCGGCGGCCGCCGAGCTCGCCACGCGGCTCCCGGACTCGAAGGTGCTGAAGGCCTTCAACACCAACTTCGCCGCGACCGTCGCGACCGGGAAGGTCGGCGAGGCGCCGACGACCGTTCTGATCGCGGGTGACGACGCGGACGCCAAGGCGCAGCTGGCCGGGATCGTCTCCGCCGGCGGCCTGAAGGCCGTCGACGCCGGCGCCCTGAAGCGCGCCCGTGACCTCGAAGCCGTCGGCTTCCTCCAGCTCACCCTCGCGGTCGGCGAGAAGGCCTCCTGGACCGGCGGTTTCAACCTCGTTTAGCGCAGGAGGGCCAGGCGGACGCCGAGTCCGATGAAGATGCCGCCGGTGGCGGTGTCGATCCGGCGCCGGGCGGTACGGCGGGTGCGCAGCCAGTTCCCGATCCGCCCGGCCAGCAGGCCGACCGTCCCGTCGACCAGGAACTCCAGCACGATCAGGATCGCGCCGAGCACCGCGAACTGCAGCCAGACCTGCCCGTGGGACGGCACCACGAACTGCGGCAGGAACGCGATCGTGAACGTGACCATCTTCGGGTTCAGCAGATTCGTGGTCAGGCCGGTCAGGTACGCCTTCCGTCCGGACATCGCGGCGTCGCCGGCCGGACCGTCGTCGACGGCGTCGTTGCGGTGCCGGATCATCTGTACGCCGAGATAGACCAGGTACGCCGCACCGACGATCCGCACCGCGGTGAACGCGACCGGAACCGCCGCGAACAACGCGGCCAACCCGGCCGCAGCCACCGCGACGTGCACAGCCTCACTCGTCGCCACCCCGGCCGTCGCCAGCAGACCGGCCCGCGGACCGCTGCGCATCCCGCAGCCCAGGATGAACAGCATGTCCGGTCCGGGCGTGATCATCGCGATCGTCGTGGTCAGCAGAAACGCGAGCAGAAGGTGCTGGTCGATCGGCATACCCCCGATCCTCGCACCGCTCGCGGTGCGGGGAGCCGTCGTCTCACCTGACCACATGCTGGCAAACGCTTACCCATGGCGTCGGTTCCCTGCCACACTGGGTGGCCATGGATGCGGCTCGGGTGATCAACGACAACGGTGCATGGTGCTGGTTCCAGGACGAGCGGGCGGTGGTGGATCCGGACGGCGGAGTGCTCGTCGTCGGGTCGATCGCGGCTCCGGAGGGGCCCGGGGGAGGCGCGCGGGCGGGCAATGTCGAGCTGACCGTCGTGGAGTTGGACACCGGTTCGGCGCAGGTCGTCGTACTCCATGAGCGGTTCGAGGCCGACGATCATGACGTGCCGGCGTTGTGGCGACGCAGGGACGGGCGCTGGCTGGCCGTCTACACGAAGCACAAGACCGACGACCTGACGCGGTGGCGGGTGAGCGAGCCTGGCGATCCGGGGAAGTGGGGTCCGGAGCAGACGTTCGACTGGAGCGAGTTCACCGGCGGCCGCGGCGTCACGTACTCGAACCTGCACGAACTCGACGGCCGGCTGTATTGCTTCGCGAGAGCGGTCAACGACGACCCGTGCGCACTGGTGTCCGACGACGACGGCGATACCTGGACGTACGCCGGGAAACTCTTCACCCGCCCGAAGATCGGCTACGTCAACGGCTACACCCGCTACGTGTCGACGCCGACGCGGGTGGATCTCATCACGACGGATCACCATCCGCGCGACTACAACAACTCGATCTACCACGGGTACCTGGAGGCCGGCGCGCTGCACCGGACCGACGGGACCGTGGTCGACGAGGTCGCGCTGGACGCCGACGCACCGTCGCAGGTCGAACTGACCACGGTCCTCGCAGCGGACTCGGTCTGGGACGGCGAGCCGATGACGCACTGCTGGACCGTCGACATCCGCCGCGCCGACGACGGCACCCTCGCGGCGATCCTGCTGGCCCGTCACGACACTCCCGCGCAGCCGGAGGACGCCTTCGCGCGGCAGCATCCTGTGCCGGACCACCGCTTCTTCTACGCGCGGCTCGCTCCGGGCGGGACCTGGCAGGTACATCAACTGGCCAAGGCCGGGCACGGTCTCCTGCCGCACGAGAACGACTACACCGGCCTGGTCGCGATCGACCCGTACGACCTCGACTCGCTCTACGTCTCCACGCCGATCGACCCACGCGACAGCGCCGTACTGAAGCATCACGAGATCTTCCATGCCCGTACGGCGGACGCCGGGACGACGTGGGCGTGGACACCCGTCACCGAGAACTCGACCGCCGACAACCTCCGCCCGATCGTCGCCCCCGGTGATGCCACTCGTGTGCCGCTCCTGTGGTTCCGCGGGGAGATGACCGCCTCCCAGCACTACAACTGCGAAATCGTCCTCCTCGACCAACCCAGGTAGCGCCAGCGGCGGCGGGGCCGGCGGGGGCGGGCGGAGTGGCGCGACCTTGGGCTCCGGCCAACCACGGAGCGGCGACGTTGAGCACCGGTCAACCAAATGGTGGCGGACGGCTCGCGTCGGTCCAATGCCGACTTTGTGCATGGGATCAGTACTGCGGCGAGTGCGACGTACGGATCTGGTGCACAACGTGACCTCGCAGCTCCGGCCCCCCGCTAAGGCGGGTGGTGGGCGTGGTGGGTGGCGCTCGGCGAGAGAGATGGTAACGAGCGGTATTATCTGCGCATGATGGTTCCGGTGCGGCGGTTGTGGGTGGCGGTGCTGTGCGGGTACCTGGCGTTCGGGGCGGCGTTGCAGGCGTTGCCGTCGTACGTGCCGGAGAGGTTCGGCGGCGGCGCGCTGGCGAGTGGGACCGCGGTCGGGATCGCGTTCCTCGCGACCGCGTGCGGCCGGCCGTTCGCGGGGTGGCTGGCGGATGCGGGCTGGTCGCGTCCGGTGGTCGTCGCCGGGGGAGTGCTGGCGGCTGTTGGGGGCCTTGGGCAACTGGTGGCGCCGAACCTGGGCGCGCTGCTGCTCGCTCGTCTGGTGATGGGTGCGGGTGAGGCGGCGCTCTTCTCGGCCGCACTGCCGTGGGTCCTGGCGGGCACGCGGATGGCGCAGCGTGGTCGGGTGGCGGGCTGGTTCGGCTTGTCGATGTGGGGCGGTCTTGCCGCCGGCCCGTTGGTCGGAACGCTTGTCGGAGATTGGGTCTGGTGGGCGGTTGTTGTGTTGTGCGCTGCGTCGGCCGTGCTGGTGCTGGCGACGCGTGGTCCGGGTCGGGGTGAGCCGTTGGCGCGGATTCGTGGGGTGCGGGATCTTGTGCCCCACGGGGTTCCGTTGCCAGGGGCAATTATTGGGCTGGCGGCCTACTGCTACGGCACGGTGGCGGCGCTGCTCGTGCTGCGGTTGCGGGCCGACGGGATCGGTGTCGACGGCATCGCGCTGGCGGTGTTTGCGGCGGCGTTCCTGGTGGTGCGGTTTGCCGGGAGTCCGATGGTCGATCGGTACGGCGGACGTGTGGTCGCGGCCTCGACCGTCGCCGTGGAGATCGTCGCGCTGATCGGGATCGCCCTCGCGAAGGGGCCGGCCGGCGCGACAATCTCCATCGCGCTGGCCGGGCTCGGGCTGGCGTTGGTCTACCCGGCCTGTGTCTCGATGACGCTGAACCGGGTGCGGGGTTTGCGGCCCGGGGTGTCGATGGGGGTGATGACGTCGTTCTGGGATCTCGGGGTGATGGTCGCGGGTCCGCTCGGCGGCTTCGTCGCCGAGCAGGCCGGGTTCCGCGCGGCGTTCCTGGTGGCCGCCGGAGCAGGACTCGCGTGTGTCGTCGTACTGCTCAGAATGCCGCGTCGAGCAGTGTCTCCACGATGACCCGCGCCTCTGCGCCCAGCCCGGGATCCTGGTCGACCGCGCTGATCAGCGTGGCACCTTCCAGTACGACGACAAGCTGCTGCGCCGATGTCTTCGGGTCACGGGCCCCGGCCTCGCTCAGCAGTCGCTCGAACAGCGAGCGGTAGAAGGCGAGATGGTCCTGCGCGAGCCGTCGCGGCGCGCCGTCGTGACCGCGGTCCTCGGTGGCTGCGTTCATCATCGCGCAGCCGCGGAACCCGGCTTCGGCGTACCAGCTCGCGACCAGGTCGAAGACCGCGAGAATGCGCTGTCTCGCGTTCCCGCCGGTCTGCTCGACGGCCTGCTGGTGCCACGCCCGGACCCGCTGCGTGCGGTCGGTGAGAACCGCCTCGACCAGCCCTTCCTTGGAGCCGAAGTTCTTGTAGATGGTGAGTTTGGATGCGCCGGCCGCCTCGACGACCTCGTTGATCCCGGCCGCGTGGATCCCGCGCCGCCCGAACACGTCCGCCGCCGCCTTCAGGATCCGGGCCTTCGTCGCCTCGGGATCCAGCCGCTCCCCAGCCTTGACCGGCATCGGGCCACCACCTCCACGCCCCACCATACCGAGCTGGACCTAGATAAGAACGATCGGTACTATCAGCTTCCATGTGGACAGCAGCGGGATACGAGGACGTCGCCGAGGCGTTCGAGCGGAACTTCACCGAGCGCGGCGAGCTGGGTGCGGCGTTCGCGGCCTACCACCGGGGCGAGTTGGTGGTCGACTTGTGGGGAGGTACGGCGGACCCGGAGACCGGGCGGACCTGGGATCGCGACACGGTGCATCTGATGTTCTCGGGGACCAAAGGCCTCACCAGCGCGTGCATCCTGCTATTGGCGCAGCGCGGCCAGCTGCGGCTCGGCGATCCGGTCAGCCGCTACTGGCCCGAGTTCGGTGCCGAGGGCAAGGAGCGTACGACGATCGCGCAGGTGCTGTCCCACCAGGCCCGGCTGCCGTGGGTCGAGGCCGGATACGCCGACCTGTTCGACCACGACGCGATGGCGGCGCACCTGGCCGCGCAGTCGGCGGCGCTCGATCCGCGCGCCGGGTTCAGGGCGGGCGGCTCGCGACACGGCGCCTGGCCGGGTCGCGAGACCGCCTTCTCCTACCTGATGAACCAGGTGCGCGTCGGTCCGGACGACCGTTCACTCACCTTGCTCGAATCACTCAGCGCTAGGAGCACTCAGCCGAGGTAGTCGCGCCACGGGCCGGTGATGGCCAGCGTGATGCCCGGGGTCTGGATGTTGACGAAGAGCACCTTGCCGTCCGCGGAGAACGTCGGGCCGGTGAACTCGGAGTCGTTCAGCATGTTCCGGGCGATGGCGTACGCCGGTCCGCCCGGCGTCGCGCTCAGCACATGGCTGCTGGCGTTGCCGTCCTCCGCGAGCACCAGCGAGCCCCACGGCGTCACGGTGACGTTGTCCGGGCTGTCGAAGTTGTAGTCGTCGTACTTCGCATCGGCGCCCTTGTCCGCGGCGGCGTTGTCCGGGAAGTACGTGACCAGCTGGATGGTCTTCGCGTCGTAGTTGTAGAACCAGACCATGCCGTCGTGCGGGACCGCGTCGGCGGGCAGGTCGGCGGTGCCGGACTCGGCGTACGAGTTCACGACGTACACGCCCTGCTTGGTGCCGTAGACGCCCTCGAACTTCTTGCCGCGGGTGATCTGGCCGTCGGTGAACTGCTTGCGCACCGACGTCGTGGTGCCGTCGCGGTCCGGCACCGGGACCCACGCGACCCGGAACGGCCGGAGCAGCTGGGCCGACGTCAGGTACGCGACGTCGGGGATCGGCTTGCCGTCGTCACCGAGGATGGCCAGCGCCTCGAGGGTGCCGAAGTCCTTGTTCTGCAGGTCCTGCCAGCTGCGCGGGCCGAGCTTGTAGCCGCGCGGCGCCGACCAGCGGTAGAAGGTGCCGTTCGGGCCGGAGGCGTCCTCGGACAGGTAGATGTGGGTCCGGTCCTCGTCGATCGCCAGCGCCTCGTGGGCGTAGCGGCCGAGCGCCTTCAGCGGCACCGGGTGCGCGGTCTTACCGTCGCCCCAGACCTCGAAGACGTACCCGTGGTCCTTCAGCCGGGTGGTGCCGTTGGCCTTGTTCTCGGTCTCCTCGCAGGTCATCCACGTGCCCCACGGCGTCGGGCCGCCGGCGCAGTTCGTGAGGGTGCCGGAGATGCCGACCCACTCGCCGAGGTTGGTGCCGTCCTTGTCGACGTCGATGACGGTGCAGCCGCCGGCCGCGCCGACGCCGGTGTCGTACACGGTGCCTTCGATCTGCGGTACGCCGAGTTCGCCGGCGCTGCCGATCTCGTGGTTCTGGATCAGCCGGTAGTGGTTCCCGGTGCTGAACACGGCGGTTCCGTCGTGGGCGTTCGGCGTCGCCTGTCCGCTCTTCAGCTTGGTCTCACCGGCCTTGGTGACGACCCTGTACTTGAAGCCGGCGGGCAGCGCCAGGAGACCCTTCGGGTCGTCGAGCAGCGGCGGGAAGGGCTTGTGCTGCGGGAACGGCGAACGGTCGCCGTGCGAGGCCGGCGCGGCCTCGGCGAGCGTCGGCACGGCGCCGACGGTGGTGAAGCCGACCCCGGCGGCGCCGACGGCGGCACCTCGGAGAACGGAACGACGATCGACAGACATGGCTTGACTCCTGCTGACTCCGTGGACGGGACGTTGCCGCGATCCTCCACGCCGACGGCTGCCGGACGGCAAACAGAATCTGAACAGAAGGTCTGCAACGAACGGGCTGGGGGAGACGTCTACTGTGGGAGGTGATCATGATGCGCAGTGTGACGACCGTGCTGGCGGCAGCCGTACTTTTGGTTGCGTGTGGCAATGAATCCGTGACTGGAGGACAACCGTCGATGACGCCGAGCAGCAGTAGCAGCAGCAATAGTTCCGAGCCGGGTGGAAGTGTGGTCGATCAAGCCAAGGCCGACCTCACCAAGAGGCTGGGCGTAGACGCGGCGCAGGTGTCAGTCGTCAGCTCCGAGGACGTCACCTGGCCGGACGGCAGCCTCGGCTGCCCGGAGCCGGGGATGCGCTACACCCAGGCGCTGGTGCCGGGGAACCGGACGGTCCTCGAGGCCGGCGGCAAGCAGTACAGCTACCACTCGGGCGGTCACCGGGCACCGTTCCTTTGTGAGCACCCGCAGCCGCCCAGCCGTTGAAAACTTTCCGGACAACCGGATGTATCAACCCGCACCGAGGGTGACTCCGCAAAAGTGGGGGGAAGCCTTCGGGCCGCTGCAGGGGGGAGGGCGGCGCGGGGGCGCGCAAGAGGGGGAGCTGACGCGGTGCGAGCGTCCGGGCGGTCAGGCCGGAGATCCGCACCGCGTCGGCGCGTTAGTTCTTGCCGAGTGTTAGTTCTTGCCGAGTGACGCGAGCGCGTCGCCGGCTCGCAGGACCGGCCCGGTGCCCGGCTCGGGTTGCGTGAGCGCGAAGGCCAGCAGGGCGTCCGCCGCCTGCTTGGCGCTCTCACCGGTGACCGACATCCGGCCGGCGATCAGACCGGCCACGAGCGGCGTCGCGAACGACGTACCGCTCCACCGGGCCATGCCTTGGAACGAGCGCAGTTGGCCGGCGTTCGGCGGTTCGGTGCACTCGTAGTCGCCGGTCAGGAATGCGTTCACCAGGTGCTCGCCCGGTGCGTAGACGTCGACCCAGCCACCGAAGTTGCTGAACGACGCCCGGTCCCGCCCGTTGTCCGCCAGCGCCCCGACGCCGACAGCCTCGGGGAACGCGGCCGGCCAGAAGTAGTCCCTCGACGACTCGTTACCCGCTGCCGCGACCAGTGTGAGGCCGTTGACGCGGTTCAGCCGGGTCTGGATGAACACGTCCAGACCGAGCGGCGCGAGGTCGAACCGCGTCCTGGTGCCCGCCGACAAGCTGATGATGTCGGGCGCCAGATCGAGGATCTCGTCCAGTGCCTGCGCGAGATCGAACTCCCAGATCGCACCGGCCGTGGTGAAGTAGCTCTTCACCACGATCTCCACGTTGCGCGCGATCGCCCGCATCACTCCGGCGATGAAGGTCCCGTGACCGGCGTACGGCTTGATGTGCCCGGCCCCGTCGAACGCGTTCTCCGGATCGCCGGTCACCCCGTTGAGCCAGTACGCCGCCGGTGCGTCGGACCAGCCCACATCGAGTACGACGACCTTCACCCCGCGACCGTCCGCGGCGCCCGCGGACAGGAACGGTGTGGGCAGCACCGGGTCAGGCGGAGTACCGGGCATGACCTCCTCGGGCTCGGTCGCCGGGCACGGGCTGACGCTCGGCGTCACGTAGAACAGGTGCTCCGGCGTGACGACACCGCGTCCGAGCCGCAGGTCGGCGTACTTGAGGAATCGTTGGGTGAGCGAGCGATCTTCCGGCGCCTCGGGCGGCACGCGGTCCGGGAGCAGCAGCCGGGTGACGCCGCCGATCCCGCCGTCGTCCGGGCGGCCGCCCTCGAAGAGCTCGATCACTCGTGGCACGTCCTTGTCGCGCACCAGGACCGCTCCGGTGCGGTACAGGTAGTCGGCCCCCTCCGGCCGCTTCTCCCAGTCCTCCGGGAACACCTCGACCTCACGCTCGAATGCTCTGAGAATCAGCTCGATCTGCGCAATGTACTTTCGTTCGGTCGTTTGATTTTCCATTTCCCTACATCCCCCTGGACAGTCGAAATGCCCGATACTATTCCAGAATGCCGACGGCAGGGGGGAGTGCCGAGGCGGTAGAAAATCTGCTGCCTCTGGCGTTGTCACGTCCGCACGACGCGATCGCGTCGGCGCGGACGCTGCTGGCCGCTGCGCCGGCGGCGGTCGAGGCATCGATCGCGCACCAGGCCTGGGGCATCAGTCTGCGGCAGCTCGGCGACGTGACCACGGCGGTCCGCGAGTTGCGCACCGCGCTGCGGCTGGCGGAGCAGTCGGGGCGGTCGGAGCGGCAAGCGGATGTCCTTGCCACGTTGGGCGCAACGCTCGGTCGCGCGGGCCGGAGCCGGGAGGGTCTGGCGCGGCTCGATCGGGCGGTCGACCTCAGCCGCGGTGCGCTGACCGGTCGGGTGCTGCTACGGCGCGCCGACGTACTGCTGGTGCTCGGGCGGCATCGCGAGGCGCTCGACGATCTGCGGTCCGCGATCACGCGGTTGCGGCGTTCTGGCGATCAGGTCTGGGAGGCGCGGTCGCGGAACTATCGCGGATTCATCCAACTCGCTTTGGGCGCTACGGTGCGCGCGGATGCGGATTTCGCGGTTGCGGAGAAGTTGTACGCCGCGACGGGTCAGGAGTTCGAGTACGCCGAGGCCCGGCAGAATCGGGGATTGGTCGCGTACTCGCGGGGCGATCTGCCCGCAGCGCTGCGGTACCTGGACGAAGCGGGCCGGCGGTTTGCGGCAGTCGACGTGGTGTGGCCTGATCTGGCGATCGATCGGTGCGGCGTACTGCTCGCGGCCGGTCTCAGTGCAGAGGCTCTCGCGGAGATGGATCAGGCCATCGCGGCCGAGGGCGGTACGGCGACCAAACGCGGGGAACTGTTGTTCGCGGCCGCGACCGCTGCGTTGGCGGCGGGGAATCCGGCGGCGGCACAGGAGCGAGCGGATCGGGCGCGGCGGTTGTTCTCGGCGCAGCACCGGGAGTGGTGGTCGGTGCGTTCGTGGATGGTGTTGCTGGAGGCGCGGTATCAGTCGGGCGAACGTGGAGAGCGGCTACTTCGACGCGTCAGCGCGGTGGCTGATCGGCTGGATGCGCTGGGTGCATCGGAGGCGTCGGCCGCGCATCTGCTGGCCGGGCGGTTGGCGTTGGCCGAAGGGCGGGCTCGGGCAGCCGATCGTCAACTGGAGTTGGCCGGGCGGCACAGCAAGGACGCGCCGCCGATCGCCCGGAGTGCGGCGTGGCTGGGGAAGGCGTTGCGGGCCGAGGCGCGGAGTGACGTGCGAGGGATGTTGTCGGCCTGCGCCCGTGGCTTGGATGCATTGGACGAGCATCGGCTGGCGATGGGCGCGACCGAGTTGCGGGCGTTGGCGACGGGGCATGGTGCCGAGTTGGCGGAGCTGGCGCTGCGGGACGCGTTGCGGCGCGACGATCCGCGGCGGTTGCTGAGTTGGGGTGAGCGGTGGCGGGCGACGGCGCTCGGGGTGCCGCCGGTGCGTCCACCGAACGACGAGCAACTCGTCGGCGAGCTCGCGGCCTTGCGGGACGTCGTACGACGGCTGGACGGGTCACCCGATCCGTCGCTGGAGAACGAACGCCGACGCCTTGAAAAGGCAGTCCGAGACCGAGCCCTACGAGCCCAGGGCGGCGGACCGCGCGGGGCAGCGGATGGGATGAAGGGTGGGGCGGCGGGCAGGCCCAGAGGCGCGGGCGGGGTGATGGCGACGGGCGGGGTGCTTCGGTTCGATGTTGATGAGTTGGTGGGGGCGCTCGGCGAGACCGTGCTTGTTGAGCTGGTTGAGGTTGGTGGTGTGCTGCACGCGGTGGTGGTGCGGGACGGGCGGATCACCCGGCACGAGGTCGGCCCGCTGTCCGCCGCAGCACTCGAGGTGGAACGGTCCCGGTTCCACCTGCGCCGCCTGGCCCACGGCAGAGCACACGGTCGACCTCAGGGTGGACCGTCACTCGACGTACTGGGTGAGCGGTTGGGGGACGCGATTCTTGGGCCTGCGCAGGAGTTGCTGGGGGATCGGCCCGTGGTGATGGTGCCGCCGGGCAGGTTGCACGCGTTGCCGTGGGGTCTGGTGCCGGCGCTGGCTGATCGAGCCGTGAACGTGGTGCCGTCGGCGGCGACGTGGTTGCGCGCGCGGCAGGTGCGGCCGCCGTCGGATCGTCGTGTCGTGCTGGTGCTCGGACCGGGTTTGTCGGCGGGCCGCGCCGAGGTCATGCAGCTGGCGAAGCAGTACCCGGACGCCACAGTGCTGGCGGACGGCGACGCGACCGCGGAGAAGGTACTGCGGGAGCTCGACGGTGCCTGGATCGCGCACATCGCGGCGCACGGCACGTTCCGCTCGGACAGCCCGTTGTTCTCGTCGTTGCGGCTCGACGACGGGCCGCTGACCGTGTACGACTTCGAGCGGCTACGGAGAGCGCCTTACCGGATTGTCTTGTCCAGTTGCGATTCCGGGCTGGCGAAGCCGGTCGGCGCGGACGAGCTGCTGGGGTTGAGCAGCAGCCTGATCCCGTTGGGCGCGGCGGGCATCCTGGCGAGCGTCGTACCGGTGAACGACCCGGCAACCGCTCCCTTGATGCTCGCGTTGCACGAGAACCTGCAGGCAGGTCAGTCGCTGGCGGCAGCATTCGCCGCGGCTCGTCTGGAAACGCGAGGTGATCCGGTGGCCGATGCCGCTGGTCGTTCGTTCGTTGCACTCGGGGCTTGATGTATCAGCGGTCATCCGAATCGCTCTGTACCAGTAAGAGAGGTATAGCTGAGCGGTCCGGTGAGAGAGGGGGACGGCATGCGGGATGACCCGACAGTCGTCGACCTGGTCACCAGGGCCAGGGACGGCGATAAGAATGCGTGGGACGAATTGGTGGAGCGGTATGCGCCGCTCGTCTATTCGGTGTGCCGGCGATGCCGCTTGGCGCAGCCGGATATCGACGACGTCGGACAGAGCGTGTGGCTGCGGCTGGTCGAGCACCTGCCGGGTCTGCGCGAGCCGGCCGCGCTGCCGGGCTGGATCGCGACCACGACCCAGCGCGAGTGCATCCGGCTGATCCGTGCGACCAGCCGGGTCGAACCGGTGGACTTCGAGCACGCGCCCGACGTCCCCGAGCAGGCGATCGCCGAGGAAGAAGTACTGCGGCACGAACGCAAGATGATCCTGCGGACCGCGTTCGCCGAACTTTCCCGGCGGTGCCAGATGCTGCTCGGCCTGCTGATGCAGGACCCACCGGCGCCGTACGACGAGATCAGCCGGCGGCTCCACGTGCCGATCGGCAGCATCGGCCCGAACCGGTCCCGCTGCCTGACCCGGCTACGACAGACTCCCGCGCTGGTACGGCTGGCGGCGGACGGACCCGATGACAGGACGAGGGGGTGAGAGCACCGTGCTGGATCCGGAATGGCACGACGACGAGAAGCTGATCGAAGCCCTGCGGGACGCGCTGGCGTCCGCGGACGACGTTCCGTCCGCCTTCGTCGAAGCCGGCAAGGCGGCGTTCGCATGGCGGACCATCGACGCCGAACTGGCGGCGCTCACCTACGACTCCGCGCAGGATCCGCTGGACACGCTCGCGATCCGCTCCGAGAGCGCGATCCTGCGTTCGCTCACGTTCGCCTCGGACGGCTGGACGGTCGAGCTCGAGCTGACGCCGAACGCCGTCCTGGGGCAGCTCGACCCGCCCGAGGTCGGCACGGTCACGGCCCGCGGCGACGGCGGCAAACTGGCCGAGGCGGAGATCGACGAACTCGGGTTCTTCGTGCTCGGCCCGCCGCCGAACATTCCCTACCGGCTGGTCTGCACGACGCAGTCCGGTACGACGATCCTGACCGGGTGGATCACGCCCTAGACTCGCTGCTCAGGCAGCGAACACCTGGGAGTCGTCCGCGAACGCCTTGAACTCCAGGGCGTTCCCGGCCGGGTCGAGGAAGAACATCGTCCACTGCTCACCGGTCTGCCCCTGGAACCGCACGTACGGCTCGATGACGAACTCGGTGCCGGCCGCCTTCAACCGCTCGGCGAAGGTCTGGAACTCGTCGACGGTCAGGATCAGTCCGAAATGCGGCACCGGTACGTCGTGGCCGTCGACCGGGTTGTGGATGCGCTTCGTCTTCTCGGGCGCGACATGGGTGACGAACTGGTGGCCGCGCAGGTTCCAGTCGATCCAGGTGTCGGAGCTGCGGCCCTGCTCGAGGCCGAGCACCTCGCCGTAGAAGTGCCGCGCCGCGTCCAGGTCGTCGACCGGCATCGCGAGATGAAACCGGGGAATGGGCGAGTCGAGAACTGTCATGCAGCCCATCCTTCCCCACCCCGCCCGAAGGGCGGCGACGGCACGGGGTCAGGCGGAGGTCTCGTCTCGCTGGTCGACCTCGACGTGTGGACGGGACTGCCAGAGCGCCCACTCCGCGCTGACATCTCCTGCCGTACGCAGCAACAACGGCAGATGGTCGTGCAGCAGCGTTTCGACCGACGTCTCGGCCGCGTGCACAGTCACGTTCATCGCGGCTCTCACGGTGCCGGTGCCGTCGCGTACCGGTGCCGCGACCGAGCGGACGCCCGGCGCGAGTTCCTCGTCGGCCAATGCCCATCCGCGCGCGCGGATCTCGGTCAGCTCGTCACGCAGTTGCTCCGCGGTCCGGCCGATGTACGGCGGCAGTCCGGCGCGACTCGGCTGCGCGAGAACGTCGGCGAGCGCATCGGGGGAGAGCGCCGAGAGCAGGACCTTGCCCTGCGACGTCTGCGCGGCCGGGAACCTGGTGCCGATGTCGACCCGTAACGCGATCAGTTTCGGCACCGACACGCGGGCGACGTACACGATGTCCGAGCCGTCGAGCTGTGCCATCGAGGAGGACTCGCCGGTGCGTGCGACGAGCGTCTCGAGATGCGGCTTCGCGATGTCCCACAGGCCGAGCGAACCGACGTACGCCATGCCGAGCGTCAGCACCTTGGGCGTGAGCTGGAACGAGCCGCCGGTCGTGCGGACGAAGCCGAGTTCCTCGAGCGTCAGCAGCAGCCGGCGCGCGGTGGGCCGGGCCAGGCCGGCCGCGGCCGCGACCTCGGTGAGCGACATCGTGCGATGGTCCACGTCGAAGCAGGCGAGCACGTCCAGCCCACGAGCCAGCGACTCGACAAAGTCCGGACCTGCGCCACGGCCTGCCATGTACCGTCCTCCTGTTGGTCGACTACTCACCGAAGATGGTGCCACGCGCCTCGCGGGTCGAGTCGGACTTGTACGCCGTGTACTGGTACGGATTGTCGAGCACCTCGCCCTCCGGCAGCTCCGGGTTCATGCCGCTCTGCCAGGCCTCCTCACCGAGCGCCGATCGCAAGTGGTCGACGGTCGCCTCGACCTCCCGTCGTACGGCGCTCAGGTCGCAATCCACCAACTGGTGGTTGTGCTTGACCACACGGCCGTCGACGATCACCGTGTGCACGTCGCCGCGCTGGGCCTGGAAAGCGACCTGGCCGTACGGGTTGATCAGCGGGAACGACACCGGTGACGCGTCGTTCTTGATCAGGATCACGTCGGCCTTCTTGCCCGGTTCGAGGCTGCCGAGGTCATCACGGCCGAGCGCGCGGGCACCGCCACGGGTCGCCCAGTCGACCACGTGTTCGGCCCGCAGATGGCTGTGGGTCACGGTTTCGCCCTTCATGTGCGCCTCCAGGTGCTCGCGGGCCCGGTCCGCGCCGAGCGTGGTCCGCATCGCGCTGAACAGATCGCCGCTCCACCACACGCTGGTGTCCATCGACAGCGACACCGGAATGTTGTGGCGGCGTACCTGCCAGGTCGGCGGGTAGCCCTGGCCGGCGCTCTGCTCGGACTCGGTGGAGACCGAGATCGAGCCGCCGGTCGCGGCGATCCGCTGGTACGAGTCCGTGGTGAGCGTGGCCGCGTGGACGTAGATGTTCTGCGGCGTCATGAAGCCGTTCTCGTGCATCAGCTTGATGCCGTTGTCGTTGGTCGCACCCCAGACACCGGCATGGGTGGTGACGCCGAGCCCGAGCTCGCGCGCGACCTCGAACGCGGCCCGCTCCGGGAAGGCCGGATCACCGGTCACGTCGAAGGCCAGCTGCAGACCGAGCTGTGCGTCGTCCCGCAGCCGTTCCAGGAAGGCGCGCACGGACGGATCCGCGGTCCACTCCCACGGGCCGGCCTGGATGTTGCCGTAGGCAAGGACAAACCGGCCGGGTACGGCGCGCAACGCGTCCACGGCGGCCTCGGCGTGCTCGACGCTCTGCAGCCCGTGCGACCAGTCGACCGTGGTCGTGACGCCGGCCTCGAGCGACTCCCACGCCGACGTCAGGTTGCCCGCGTGGATGTCCTCCGGCCGGAAGATCTTGCCGTGCTCGAGGTAGTACCAGACGAAGTACTGCGTGAGCGTCCAGTCGGCGCCGTACGCGCGCATCGCGGTCTGCCACATGTGCCGGTGTGTGTCGATCAGGCCCGGCATGACGATGCCGCCGGACGCGTCGACGACCTGCGTTCCCTCCGGTACGTCGAGCCGTTGGCCGGGCTGTCCGACGGCCGCGATCCGGTCGCCGTCGACCAGTACGTCGCCGTCGGTGACGACCGTGTGCTGGTCGTCCATGGTCAGCACGGTCCCGCCCCGCAACAGCACTGTGGTCATCGATGCCTCCAAGGAGTTGCCCGGACATACGTCCGTATGACGGTCAACGGGGCGGTCAGGCTCACTATCTGAGCGCTGCCCGATGGTGTCAAGAGCCTGTTGACAGGTGATGCGAGGAGATCGAGACTGTGCGGACAGATGTCCGTAGATCCCAGGAGGTCAGGTGAAAGGTCCGCTGTCCGGGCTGCTGGTGGCCGACTTCTCGCGGATCCTCGCCGGTCCGTACGCGACCATGCTGCTCGCCGACCTCGGGGCCGACGTGGTGAAGGTCGAGTCGCCCGGAGGTGACGACACCCGGTCCTGGCAGCCGCCGGTCCGCGACGGCATCTCGACGTACTACCTCGCGGTGAACCGGAACAAGCGGTCGATCGCGCTCGACCTGGAGGATCCGTCGGATCTCGCCGCGGCGCAGGAACTGGCGCGGCGTGCGGACGTGGTGGTGGAGAACTTCCGGCCGGGCGGGCTGGCGCGCTTCGGGCTCGACTACGAGACCGTTGCCGCGGGCAACCCTGAGCTGATCTACGCGTCGATCAGCGGCTTCGGGTCGGGACCGACCGGCGCCGAACTGCCCGGGTACGACCTGATCGTGCAGGCGATCTCCGGGCTGATGAGCCTGACCGGCGCTCCGGACGGCGAACCGTTCCGCGCCGGCATCTCGGTCTTCGACGTGATGGCCGGGCTGCACGCGACGATCGGTGTGCTGTCCGCCCTCAACCTGCGGCACGAGACGGGGCGCGGTCAGCACGTCGAGGTGAACCTGCTGTCGTCGGCGCTGTCCGGGCTCGTGAACCAGTCGAGTGCGTACGTCGCGGGCGGCGTCGTACCGCTGCGGATGGGGAACAGCCATCCGAGCCTGTTTCCGTACGAGCCGCTGCCGTGCGCGGACGGGGACCTGATCATCACGGCCGGGAACAACGGGCAGTTCCGCAAGCTGGTGGAGGTTCTCGGCGTACCGGAGCTGGCCGACGATCCGCGGTTCGACCGGAACGAGAAGCGGACCGCGCATCGTGACGAGTTGCGGCCGTTGCTGGTGGCGCGGCTGAAGACTCGGACGAAGCTCGAATGGTTCCGGGACATCATCGCGGCCGGGGTGCCGTGCGGGCCGATCAACACCGTTGACGGCGGGGTCGCGTTCGCCGAGGACATCGGCCTGGATCCGGTGGTGACGGTCGGCGACATCCCGACGGTCCGCAACCCGATCACGTTCTCGGACAGCGCAGCGTCGTACCGGCTTCCACCGCCGTCGCTGGACGAACATGGTGCCGAACTACGGAAGTGGCTGATGGAATGACGACTTTCCCGACTTCCCTGGGTACGTCGACCGCCGACGAGATCCGCCTGCTGGGACAGGACCTCACCGCCGACCTGATGGGCAAGGTGGGCTTCGGCGAGCTCGCGTTCTGGCTGGTCGCGTTGCGCCGGCCAACGCCGTCGGAGACCCGGGTGTTCGAGGCGGTGCTGGTCGCACTGGCCGATCACGGCTTCACGCCGACGGCGATCGCCGCCCGACTGACCTATCTGTCCGCGCCGGACTCGCTCCAGGGTGCGCTCGCCGCCGGCCTGCTGGGCGGGGGATCGCGCTTTCTCGGTGTGACCGAGGACTGCGGCCAGTTCCTGCACGAGGCTCTCGATGGACGCGAGCTGCCGACTGACGAGGCCGGATGGGACTCGTTCGCGCTCGAGGTCGTGCGTGGGGCCCAGGGAAAGTACATTCCGGGGCTCGGGCATCCGGTGCACAAGGTGCAGGATCCTCGGACGCCGGTCCTCATCGGCATCGCCCGGGAGGAAGGTCTGGAAGGCCCGCATCTCGAGCTCTTCCAGGCGATCGGCCGCGTGCACGAGCAGGTGCTGGGTCGCAAGCTGCCGTTGAACGGCGCCGGTGTGTGCGGTGCGGCGCTCGCCGATCTCGGGTTGCCGGTCGAGCTGTTGCGTGGATTCGCTCTGCTGGCAAGGGCTGCCGGGCTGCTCGGCCAGCTCGCCGAGGAACGCCGCCGGCCGATCGGCATGGACGCCTACCTGACCGTCGACCGCAACGCCGTGTACGTCGATCCGGACCGCTGAGTTACACCGAAGGAGCACCACATGGCCACAGTCGCCGCGGTGATCGCCTCCACGCATCATCCGTTCTACTACCGGGCCAGCACCGCGGCAGGCGCCGATCGCCCGCCGTTCGCCGACGCATGGGTGGCGAAGATCGAGGCCTTCCGGGAGACCCTGACGAAGGCTCGGCCGGACATCCTGGTGATGGTCGGCAGCGACCACTTCCACCAGTTGTGGCTGGACAACATGCCGCAGTTCCTGGTCGGCAAGGCGCCGTACTTCGACGCGAACTGGTACAACGAGGAACGTGAGTTCGGGCTGCCGCGGATGCGGCTGGCCGGGGACGAGCAACTCGCCGGGCACATCCTGCGCAACGGGCTGGACGCCGGGTTCGACCTTGCCTTCAGCAACGAACTGCGGATCGACCACAGCATCACCTGCCCGATCATCACGCTCCGCCCGGACGCGGACCTGCCGATCGTGCCGATCTACACCAACATCTTCGCACCGCCGTTGCCGCGACCGGGACGTTTCGTCGAGCTCGGCCGGACGATCCGGCAACTGGTGGAGTCGTGGCCGATCGACAAGCGGGTCGCGATCATCGGCACCGGGCATCTGTCGCTCGAGCTCGGCGGGCCGCGGCAGTTCGGTGCGCACGGGCCGGACCCGGAGTTCGACCGCAAGGCGGTGGACTGGATCGCGAGCGGCGACCTCGACGGGTGCCTGGCGGAGGTGACGCTCGACAGCCTGCATCTCCCGGGCAACGCGACGCACGGGTTCATGGACTTCATGTTGATGATGGGCGTCGCGGGGGCCGGCGCGAAGGCGGATCATGTGGATTCGCTCGACCTGTTCCACACGATGGAGGCGTACTTCACCTGGTACCCGAACGGAGTGCCGGCATGAGCAGGTACCTGCTGAACAAGTTCCTCTACACCGTCGACCGCGATCCGGAGCTCGTCGAGCGCTACCGCGAAGATCCCGCCGGCACCGTGGCGTGGTGGGAGCAGGAGATGGCGAACGAGATCCTGAACTGTGCGGTCGCGGAGAAGTCGACGTGGCTCGCCTTCACCGAGGACGAGCGGAAGGCGTTGCGCGAACAGGACCACGTCGCCCTGTTCGGATTGGGGGCGCACCCGTTCCTCACTCTGACCCTGTTCATCGCGATGTTCGAGCGCGACCACGGACCGCTCGAGTACCAGAAGGCGTACGGCCGGGTCCTGCAGCAGCACTACACGCTGCCCTACCCCGATATCGCTACCTGAGGAGTCCGCGTGCGAGCCGCAGTCCTGCACACCCACGGCCAACCACCGTCTCACGCCGAGCACCCCGACCCGGTGGCAGGCGAAGGTCTTTCGGTAGTCCGCGTCACCGCAGCCCCGATCGTGCCACTCGACCTGCTCTGCGCTTCCGGTACGTCGTACTTCGGCCCGCCGGCGCTCCCGTACGTACCGGGGGTGCAAGGCGTCGGCGTGGTGGAGGAATCCGCGACAGTCGCCCCCGGCACGCGAGTGTTCTTCGCAACCTCGGCCGGGATGGCCGCGGGGGATGGGAGTCTCGCGGAGCGGGCCGCCGTACCGGATGGCGACCTGATCGTCCTGGACGCACCGGTGCGGGATGCGGCGGTGGCGGCGATCGGACTGTCCGGAGTTGCCGGGTGGATGATGTTGACTGGGCGAGCGCGCCTGCACGCGGGTGAGCGGGTGCTGGTGCTGGGCGGTGGTGGCGCGGTCGGGCAGGTCGCGATCGGTGCGGCCCGGGTGCTCGGGGCCTCGCAGGTCGTGGCCGTCGTACGGTCGGACGCGTCGCGGGAGCGGGCACTCGCGGCGGGTGCTGACGAGGTGGTTGCCCTGAGCACCGACGTCGACGAGTTGACGGCGCGGCTGGGCGAGCCGACGTACGACGTGGTGATCGACTCGGTGTTCGGCGTCGCGGCAACGGCTGCCTCACGGGCGCTGGCTCCCGGCGGTCGCCTGGTCAATCTCGGCGGCTCGTCGAGTGATGCGGCGGTCTTCTCGTCGGCCGTCCTGCGGAGCAAGTCGGCGAGCATTCTCGGCTACACGAACAACGCGCTCACCAAGGATCAACGCCGCGACGCGCTCACCGCCGTACTCCAACACGCCGCCACCGGCGAGATCACCGTCGCCTACGAAACGGCCGCCCTCGCCGACGTGGAGAGCGCGTGGAAGCGCCAAACCACCGGCAACACCCCCGGCCGCCTGGTCCTCACCGTTCCCTGATGTGGGAATAGCCCCTGGTGAGTGGAGACAGGCTATTGCCTATCTCCAGTCACCGGCGGGTATGCCGTGTTCAGCGGACGCGGGTGATCAGACCGTAGGTCTGCGCGTCTTCGGCGGTGAGGACCCGGCCGGTTTCGAGGTCGGCCGCTACCTCGTCGGCCGCGCGGCCGGTGGCGTGGGCGATGAGGTCTCGGAGGCGGGCCGCCTGGTGGTCGTGTTCTTCGGAGAAGGTGGCGAGTTCGTCGGCGGTGCCCTCGGCTGTGAAACGAGGTGCGGAGAGGACGAAGGTCGTGTGGCGGTGGGCCTCGCGTTCCTCGGCAGCGGCGAGTACGGCGATCGCGGGGCCGCGGACCGTGCCGCGGGCGACGACGTTCACGGGTGCGGTGATCAGGTCGATCGCGGCGGCGACGGACAGCGCCGCCTCCAGGTCGGACTCCGTCGACGACAGGTGGAGCGTGACCGGGTCGTTGCCCTGGGCATTCAGTAGCAGCAGCTGCGACGCGATGTGGTTCGCCAGCAGGTCGTCGAGGTGGCCGCCGATCAGGATCACCCGCTCCGCCAGCAGCCGATCGGCCAGCTCACGCTCGAGCGTGATCGACGTCGGCTCGTACCAGGACGGTAGGATCGGCTGCGGTGCGGGCCGCTCGGGCGCTCCGGGAGCCCCCGGCCGCGGCACCCCGGGAATCTCGGGCCACGGGCGCCCGGGGATCCCTGGCTGACCCGGAACGGTCGCGTCCCACTGCTTCTCGACGTACATGTTTGTCCTCCTTCGACACCTCCACCCTGAGGCAGCAGGCGGCTGGGGAGAAGGCTGTTCCGCTGTCAGCAGACGGAAAGCTCAGCGATCGCGGCGATGACCTTGTCCCAGAAGGCGTCCCGGTCGAGGTCGACGGCGATCCGGGCGTTCGCGGGGCGGCCGGTGTAGCCGTCCAGGTCCACGACGGTGGCGCCGGCGGTCCACTCGCCGGCTGTTTCGATCACCAGATTCGCCTCGACGCAGCGGACGATCGCAGGATCGATCACGCGCGCCACCGCGACCGGGTCATGTAGCGGTGGCGCCTCGAACCCGAACAGCTCCCGGTACGTCGACGCGAAGAACGTCATCCATTCGCCGCAGACCCGCGCCAACGGGGTCCCGATCCGCTCGAGCCGCGCGAGTACGTCGTCCGTCACGAGCGCCTGATGCGTCACGTTCAACCCACACATCGTGAACGGGACACCCGACCGGACCACCACGTCCGCCGCCTCCGGATCGACGTACGCGTTGGCCTCGGCGAGCGGTGCGATGTTGCCGCGCTCGGTGGACCCGCCCATCCAGACGATCTCGGTGACGTTCGCGGCCAGAGCAGGCTCCTCGATGAGCAGCCGCGCGATGTTCGTCAAAGCCCCGGTCGCGACGATCGTCGCCGGTTTCGAGCGCAATACGTCGACCAGAAGGTCCTGCGCCGAGTACGGCGACTCCGGGACCGACGGCTCGTCCGTGAAGTGCGGACCGTCGAGCCCGGTACGGCCGTGAACGTCGTCGGCGATGCGCAACCGGCGTACCAACGGCCGGTCGGCGCCCCGCGCGACGGGGATCTCGGAGGCGCCCGCGAGGGACAGGACGCGGCGTGCGTTCACCGTGCATTTGTCGACGGTCTGGTTACCCGCCACGGTCGTCACGGCGAGCAGTTCGACGGCCGGATCGGCGACCGCGAGCAGGATCGCCAGCGCGTCGTCGTGGCCGGGATCGCAGTCGAGGATCACTTCGGTGGGCATGCGTCAGGGTACGACGGAGGAGTTTCTGCTGTGTCCGATGTGGGTTCAGGTCCTATGTTTGGCTTCATGAGCGAGAAGGAGCCGCCGGCGAAGGACGAGGCCAGCGCCGACCGGGGCCAGGGCGCCGACCAGGGCGACCGGAAGAACGACGGACCGCAGCGGCCGCACAAGCCGTGGCGGACCGAGGGACTGCCGGCCGGCCACGAGGGGAACGGCGACAAGCCGCGCCGGCCGGGGTGGTGGAAGTGGGCCGCGTGGATCGTCGGCGGGTACCTCGTGCTCTTCCTGCTCACCACGATGCAGGACCAGATGTCCGGCGGCGAGCAGACCATCGCCTACACCGACTTCACCGCGCAGGTGCAGAAGCAGAACGTCGCCGAGATCTTCTCCCGCGGCGACACCATCGAGGGGCGGCTGAAGCAGGCCGCGGAGGTGCCGGGCAAGAGCGGGTCGACGTACACGAAGTTCACCACCGAGCGGCCGACGTTCGCCAACGACAACCTGTACGGCGACCTGCAGAAGGGCGGCGCCACAGTCCGGGCGACGCCGGTGGTCGCGCAGCGCGGCGTGCTGTTGAACCTGCTGATCTCGCTCGGCCCGTTCATCCTGATCGCCGCGTTCTACTTCTGGCTGTTCCGGCGCAGCCGCGCGGGTGGCGGCCTGGGTGGTGGTCTGGGCGGGTTGCTCGGGGGCGGTGGCCAGCAGAAGAAGCCGGTCGACCCGAGCACCGTGCGGGTGACGTTCGCGGACGTCGCGGGGATCGACGAGGTCGAGTCCGAGATCGAGGAGGTCGTCGACTACCTGAAGGATCCGGAGAAGTACCGGCGGCTCGGGGCACGGGCACCGAAGGGCGTGCTGCTGGCCGGCGCACCTGGTACCGGGAAGACGCTGCTCGCGCGGGCGACCGCGGGGGAGGCCGGCGTGCCGTTCTTCTCCGCGAGTGCCTCGGAGTTCATCGAGATGATCGTGGGCGTCGGTGCGAGCCGGGTGCGGGAGCTGTTCGGCGAGGCTCGGAAGGTGGCGCCGGCGATCATCTTCATCGACGAGATCGACACCATCGGACGCGCCCGCGGCGGTGCCCGGTCGGTCGGCGGGCACGACGAGGGTGAGCAGACGCTGAACCAGATCCTCACCGAGATGGACGGGTTCTCCGGTACCGAGGGCGTCGTGGTGCTTGCCGCCACGAACCGTGCCGACGTACTCGACCCGGCGCTGCTCCGCCCTGGCCGGTTCGACCGGACGATCACGGTGCACGCGCCGGACCAGCCGGGCCGCGAGGCGATCCTCAAGGTGCACGCGCGCGGGAAGCCACTCGCGCCGGATGCCGACCTGGCGGCACTGTCCCGGTCAACGCCCGGCATGACAGGTGCCGACCTCGCCAACCTCTTGAACGAGGCCGCGCTCGCGGCGGCGCGGCAGGGCGAGTCGCAGATCACCCACCGCGACCTGACCGACGCGCTGGAGAAGGTCCAGCTCGGGACCGCGCGGAACGTGGTGATGCCGGAGGAGGAGCGTCGGCGGACGGCGTACCACGAAGGCGGCCACGCGTTGCTCGGCATGATCCAGAAGGGCGCGGACCCGGTCCGGAAGGTGTCGATCATTCCGCGCGGACGGGCGCTTGGGGTGACCCTGTCGACGCCGGAGTCCGACCGCTACGGGTACGACGTGGACTACTTGCGCGGCCGGATCATCGGGGCGCTCGGCGGGATGGCGGCCGAGCAGGAGGTCCTCGGTGTGGTGACCACGGGCGCCGAGAGCGACCTGGAGACGGCGACGCGGATCGCCCGCTCGATGGTGGGCCGGTGGGGCATGTCCGACGCGATCGGCCCGGTGTCGATCCTGCCGTCCGAGGGCGACGCCCGTACGGCGGGAGTCTCGGACGAGCTGCTCAACACTGTCGACGAGGAGGTACGCCGCCTGATCGAGCAGTGCTACGCCGATGCCCGCCGTCTGCTGCGCGAGAACCGCTCGAAGCTCGACTCGATCGCCGCCGAGCTCCTCGAACACGAAACCCTCGACGAAGCCGACGCCTACGCCGCCGCCGGCATCACCCACGGCCCCCGCACCCACCCCACCCCAGCCCCCGAACCCCAACCCACACCCCGCGACAGCGCTTAGGCCCGAGCGGGAACCCTGCCAACCTGTACCAGGCAGCAGAGTTCCCCGCTCTCGGGAACGGCGCCTATCCGACAGTCACGGTCTGGCCTAGGTCGTTGTAGCCGGTGGTCGGCTGCCACGTTTCGGTGTTGGCGAGTTGGATCGAGTACTCGGGGCGAGTGGACAGGAGCGGGTCCGGCAGGTTGAGCAACAGGCGGTACGTGCCGGGTACGGGCGGCGCGGCGACCTTCCAGTCGAGGTTGGCCGTCGTACCGCTTCCCCAGCGACGCGGGTCGGCCGGAACGTTGACCTTGAACGTGTGCTGGTCGTTCTGGAAGATCAGCTGCACTTGGCGCGGGTTGTACGGCGCTGCCCACCCGTCGTTCCGGATCTGCACGCCGACGTTGACCTGGCCGCGCGGCTTCGCCTTGGCCGTGACCGTGCTCTGAGCGAGCGCGAACCGGTAGCCGAGTTTCTGCTTTGCGGTCTCGATGTTATCGCCCCACGTGTTCAGCACGTCGTGGTTGTAGTCGGTGTTGAGGAACGAGAAGTGCAGCCGGGCCATTTCGGCGGAGGCAGACTCCCAGTCCGACCGCGGTGAGTTGACCGCACAGGTCTCGCCGCCTTCGGGCACATAATTGGTGTCCTGGGCAACGAAGTCCTTGTCCAGCTCGATCGGGTCGCTCAGGTACGTCCCGAAGTCGTCCGGGCTGGCCAGGAAGCAGTCGTTGTGATGCCCGATCCGGGCCAGCGGCGAACCGTCGTACGCCTGCTCGGCGGTCAACGCGCCTTCGGTCCCGGTCGGTACGCCGTACATCCGCTGCTTCATGTACGGCGTGCGCACCTGGATCATCCGGTCCTTCGGGAGGGCCTTCAGGAGGGCGTCGGTCACGGCCTTGCGGTCGGCCCAGTTCTGGTCCGAGACCTGGCTCGGGTCCTGCGGGTTGCTGAAGTAGTCGGTGTAGTAGCCCTCGCCCCACAGGCCGACGAAGCCGGACTGGACGAGTTGGATCACGTCGATGTTCTCGCGCAGGACCGGCGTGAGTTGCTGGATGTGCTTGAGCACACGGGCGACCGGCGCGTCGCCGTACGGCGTGGGCGGCGGCCAGCCGGCACCGGGCAGCGCATACGCGAACCGCACGATCACCTTGACGCCGGCCGCCCGGGCGGTGCGGAAGTCGGCGCGAACCAGGTCGAGGTACTGCTTGTCGATCACGTCCCGGCTCGCGAACTTCTCCAGGTAGAACACGCGGAGGATCTGCGTGATGTGTTCCTCGGTGCGGAACTTCCGCAGCGTGGTGACGTCGAGTGGGACGTAGCCGGTGTTGTCGGCTTTGTAGTGCGTTTCGGTGTGGTGGTAGAAACCGCGCTCCGGATTCGCGATCACCTCGTCGCTGGTCGTGTAGGTGCGGGTCGTCGTCGGCGGCGCGGCGATCGCCTGCTGCGCAGGAAGCAGCAGTCCGATCGAACAGACCGCTGCAGCAAGCCTTCTCATGATCGTCTCCTAGCTGACAGTGCGGATGTGCAGGAGCGGGGCGATGGGGATAATCATGGAGTCCAGGAAAATTATGTCAAGGTCTGAGGCCGGTTGTGATGGTCGACTCGACCTCGTCGAGCGCCAGCCGGACGGCGCCGAGCGCGACTCCTTCGTCGGCGAAGGCCGACACGCGGATCTCCGGCGTCCGCAGGCACCACCGGTCCAGCTCCCGCCGCAGCGGCTCCACCATCACGTCCGCCGACCGCGAGAACCCGCCCCCGATCACCACCAACTGCGGATCCAACGTCAACACCAACGCCGAAGCCCCGACCGCGAGGTCCGACACATACCCCCGCACCGCCTCCAGAGCCTCCTGCTCGCCACCCCGAGCAGCCAAGAACACCCGCTCAAGCCCACTCGCCCCAGGTGCCGGTCGGGGGTTTCTCTCGAGCCAGGTCTGGAGGTGGTGCGGCGCCTGTTGCCAGCCGGCGGCGGGGAGGGCGCCTATTTCGCCGGACCAGTTGGCGAAGCCGCGGTGGAGTTTGCCGTCGATGATGAGGCCGGCGCCGGTACGCAGGCCGGCGAGCAGGAACACGACATCCTTCGCGTAGCGCGCGACCCCCCGCCAGGTTTCCGCCAGCGCCGCTAGCTTGCAGTCGTTCTCGACGCGGACAGGACCTGGCACAAGCCGCCGTACATGAGCACCCAGATCGACCCCCGTCCACTCCGGCAGCGAGTCGGACAGCATCACCTTCCCTGTGCCGTCGACGAGCCCGGTCGTCGCCACCCCCGTCGACCCGATCTGCCCTGCCTCGACGCCCGCACCCGCCAACGCCTTGCGCACGCACCGATCCAGCACTGCTAGCCGCTCGCGCCGGCCAAGCTCCGGGTCGACCTCGATCCGGCTCTGGTTCAGTACCTCGCCGTCCAGGTCGGTGACCAGCGCCAGCGCCTTGTGCCCGCCGATGTCGATCCCGAGCAACCGCCCGGCACCGGCGTTGAACCGGTACCGCCGAGCCGGCCGTCCGACCGACCCGGACGCCGGCGCCACCTCGGTCAGCCAACCGCGCCCGAGCAGGTCCCGTGCCACGTCCTCGGTCGAAGCGCGCGACAGCCGTGTGCGCTTCGACAGTTCGGTGAGCGTCAGCGGCTGATCGCCGCGCAACTCCCGCAATACGGCGGCCGCGTTGAGCTGGCGCAACCGGGACAGATCCCCGCCGGCCGGCTGTTCACTCATCGCGACACCTCACCTATTTCCTGGACTCCTGGATAACTATAAGCATCCCGATTGCACACGGGTCTCACCGTGTGAACGGGCGCGCCGGAAGTCTGTTGCGCACTCCTGACAACGTTGTACCGTGATCTGCCGACGGTCGAACAGAAACGTTTCCGAAGGTTTCCACTGAGGAGGACCCGCGTGTCCAACCCGCTGAAGATCGCGACGCTCAGCTTCTGGCACGTCCATGCCGGCGACTACTCGAGGCAGGCGCAAGCACATCCCGGGACGGACCTGGTGGCCGTCTGGGACGACGATGCCGAGCGTGGCCAGGCCGGTGCCGACCAGTTCGGCGTGGAGTTCACCAGCGACCTCGACGCACTGCTCGCGCGGGACGACCTGGACGGCGTTGTGATCACGACTCCGACCGACGTCCACCGCGACATCATGGTCAAGGCCGCAGAGGCCGGAAAGCACATCTACACAGAGAAAGTGCTCGCTCCGACGGTCGCCGAGGCCGAGGAGATCGTGGCCGCCACCGATGCGGCCGGCGTGAAGCTGACGGTCTCGCTGCCGCGGCTCGCGCACGGCTACACGACCGCGATCCGGGAGGTGCTGGACAAGGGTTCGCTCGGGCAGTTGACGTACGGCCGGGTCCGCCTCTCGCACGACGGCGCGATCCCGCGCGACGGCAAGGAGGGCTGGCTGCCGCAGCGGTTCTTCGAGCCGAAGGCGGCGATCGGCGGGGCGCTCACCGACCTCGGCTGCCACCCGGTGTACCTGATCCAGCTCTTCCTCGGCGCGACGCCGGAGACCGTGAGTGCGACGTACCGCTCGGTGGCGAACCGAGGGCTGGAAGACAACGCTGTCGTGGTGGCCGGGTACGGCGACCAGAAGATCGGGGTGATCGAGGCGGGGTTCGCGAGCAGCAACCCGTTCACGATCGAGCTGTTCGGGACCGAGGGCACGCTCACGTACACCGACGCGGGCAACGTGCTGACCGTGAACGGCGAGCAGGTACCGGTGCCCGAGCACTCGCCGGATCCGTTCGCGCAGTGGGTCGATCACATCACCAACGGCACGCGTGCGGACGAGAACATCGAGCGCGCGGTCGAGCTGACCCGCCTGGTGGTCGCGGCGAACGCGGCGGCCGAGTCCAACCGAGTGATCTCCTACAGCTGAGAGGACGTCCCGATGATCAAGGTCGGTCTGATCGGCGCAGGGGGAATCGCCTCGGCGCACATCAAGGGTTATCAGCAGCACGCGGACCGGATCGGTGTCACCGCGGTCGCGGACGCCGTGGACGAGACCGCGAAGAAGCGTGGCGCGGAGCTGGGCGCCACGGCGTACACGGATTTCCGAGAGATGCTCGCCAACGAGGAGCTCGATGCGGTCGACATCTGTCTGCCGCACCACCTGCACCGGGACGCGATCGTCGCGGCCGCCGAGGCGGGTAAGCACATCCTGTGCGAGAAGCCGCTGTGCCTGTCCGCCGAGGAGGCAGCAGATGTTCGCAAGGCGGTAACCGAGAACGGCGTGACGCTGATGTGCGCGCACAACCAGTTGTTCATGCCGGCGGTCGCGAAGGCCCGGGAGCTGCTGCAGGCCGGGACGATCGGCACCGTGTACGAGGTGCGGACGACGGACAGCTTCTACAACGACTTCGACCCGAGCTCGATGGGCTGGCGGGCGAGCAGCAAAACAAGTGGTGGTGGCGAGCTCATCGACACCGGGTACCACCCCACTTATCTGATGCTGCACCTCGCCGGCGGGCTGCCGGTCGAGGCGACCGCGATGCTCTCCACGCACCGGTTGAAGTTCATGGAGGGTGAGGACTCCGCGCAGGTCCTGATCAGGTTCGACAACGGAGTCGTCGGCCAGCTGGTGACCAGCTGGGCGTACCAGCCGGCCGCCGGCACCGAGCGGTTCTCGGCCGTCGGCGAGCTCGGCTCACTGACCAGTGACGGTACGACGCTGTCCTACCGCCTCCGGTCGGGTGAGTCCGAGACCTTCGAGTTCGAGCCCGTCGACACGTTCGTCGCCGAGATCGGCCACTTCGCCGACTCGCTGCTCGGCAAGCAGCGTCCGCTGCACACCGAAGAGGAAGGCATCGCCGTCCTCGGCATCCTGCTCGCCGCGTACGAAGGCTCGAAGTCCAAGGTCATCGCGCCGGTCCTGAAGGTCTAGAAGGTCCTGAAGGTCTAGAAGTAGAACCCTTCGGCGAGGTCGGCCAGGAGGTCTGGGTGGGTGGGCTGCCAGTTGAGCAGCTCACTCGTCCGGGCTGCGGAGGTCGGGATGTCCATGGCCGCGAACCGCGCGAGGAAGCCCAGGTACTGCGGGGCCTCGTCGGCCGTGACGGAGCGCGTCGGAAGGTCGAGACCGCGACCGATCGACTCGGCGATCGTGCGGAACTCGATGCCCTCGTCCTGGATCGCGTGCAGCCGAGTGCCCGCCGGGGCAGACTCGAGGGCCAGGCGATAGAGCCGGGCAGCGTCGAGCGTGTGCACCGACGACCAGCGGTTCTTCCCGTCGCCGATGTACGCCGCGAAGCCGTTCTGCCGGGCGAACGCGATCAGCGACGGCGCGAAACCGTGGTGGTCGAGCCGGCTGTGGGTGATCGGCGGGAGCCGGAGGACTGAGGAGCGGACGCCCTTGGCGGCCAGGTCGACGACGTAGTTCTCGGCGTCGATGCGGTAGCCGCCGTTCGGGTCGTAGTCGTCCTCGGTTGCCACCCGGCTCTGGACCACTCCGGCCAGCATGCCGGTGCCCGACGTACTCACGAGCGGCTTGTCGGTGCCGGCGAGAGCGTCGCCGATCGTCTGCAGCGCGGCGAGATCGGACTCCGCCGCACCGGCCAGATCGCCTGCCTGCATGGCGTCGTGCCGGAAGGCGAGGTGTACGACGCCGTCCGCGGCGGCCGCTGCCGCGCGGAGCCGGTCGAGATCGTGCAGATCGCCGCGGACGGCCTCGGCGCCCCACTCCGTCAGCCGCTTCGCTGACTCGTCGGAGCGGGCCAGGCCGAGGATCCGGTGACCGTTGTGCAGGAGCTCCGGAACGAGGGCCGAGCCGACGTGTCCGGACGCTCCGGTGATGAAGACGCGCATGAAAAGTCCTTCCAAGATGATGTCACTGACTGACATCACCCGATGCTACACCCTGATGTCACTCGATGACATCGGCTAGGATCGACCGCATGGGACGGTGGGAGCCGGATGCGGCCGGGCGGCTGCGGGAGGCGGCGATGGCGCTGTACGCCGAGCGCGGGTACGACGGCACGACCGTCGCCGAGATCGCCGACCGGGCCGGTGTCACCGCGCGGACCTTCTTCCGGCACTTCGCGGACAAGCGTGAGGTGCTCTTCGCCGGATCCGAACTGCTCGAGCAGCACATGGTCGAGGCGCTCGCCGCGGCGCCGGCAGACGCGACCCCGATGGAGGCCGTTGCAGCGGCGGTGCTCGCTTCGGCAGAGTTCTTCGGCGACATCCGCCGGGACTACTCGCGCCGGCGCGCCGCCGTCATCATGTCGACGCCCGAGCTGCGCGAGCGCGAGTTGATCAAGATGGCCACGCTGACGACCTCGCTGGCCGACGGCCTGCTCGAGCGCGGCGTCGCCCCGGACGTCGCCGCCCTCGCGGCCGAGACCGGGGTGGCGGTCTTCCGCGTCTCCTTCGAGCGCTGGATCGCCGCGCCGGGCGACGTACCGATCGCGGACGTCATTCGGTCGACGTTGAAGACCCTCTCGGCCCTCACTGCCTAGCGTCCCGCGACGCGACTGCGACGACCGCGACGCAGGTCGCGGCCATCAGTGCGAGGTCCGCGAGCGGCCCGATCGCCGGTGTCGCGAGCGGAAGCAGGAGCAGGACGACGATGCCCGCAAGCGCCGTACCCAGATGGACCCTCGACCCGTCGGCGATGGATCGGTGCACGCCCCAGAGCAAGGCGATGAAGGACGCGGCCGGTACGGCGACCGCGTAGCTTGCACCGGTGGGGGACAGGTGCAGTGTGTGGCTGGTCTGTTCGACCGCGACCTCGAGTCCGGCACCGAGCGCGGCGAGCGCCGCGAACAGGCCGTAGTGGCCGTAGCCCCAGCGGTACGAACGGTCCCGCCGGTCCTCGAGCCGCGGCCCGGCCGGATGCAGGAAATACAGCCACCACAACGCGAACAGGATCACCAGACCGCAGCCCGCGACAGCGATCAGTTCGGCGTTCACGTCAGTCTCCTCGACGGCTCGCCGTACGGCGTTGGACGCGGCCAGAACCGCTTCGCCGAGCAGGATGATCGTGAACAGTCCGTACCGCTCCGCGATGTGGTGCGGATGCCAGCTCGTGGCCCGTGGACGTTCGGCCCACAGCGGCACGGACAGCTCCAGGATCGCCAGCGCGATGAACGCCACGAGCAGTCCACCGGCGGACGCGCCGGCCTCGGCGAGGTACAGCCGGCCGAACCAGCCGAGTTGCAGCGCCCCGATCCCGATCGCATAGCGGAACGCCGTACGCCGGGATGCCGGGTCCTCGATGCCCGCGCGCAACCACAACGAGATGAGGCCGAGCCGCATGACCAGGTAGCCCGAGGTGACCATCAGGTAGTCGCCGTGATCCGCCGCGGCCGGGACGCCCGCGGCGAGCAGCAGGACGCCGGCCATCTGCACCATGGTCAGGATCCGGTACGTGACGTCGTCGGTGTCGTACGACGACGCGAACCAGGTGAAGTTCATCCAGGCCCACCAGATCGCGAAGAACACCTGGAGGAACGGCAGTACGGCGGCGTGGCCGTCGGCGATCGTGTGCGCGAACTGCTCGGTGACGGCGGCGACCGCGACCACGAAGGTCAGATCGAACAGCAACTCGAGGTTGCTGGACGCCCGGTGCGGCTCGTCGATCGGGCGCGCGGTCATCCGCACCCGGATGCGGACCGTGGCTTCGGGCACGGGCGGCTCCTCTCCATCGGGGGTCACCGGTAGAGACAGGGCAGGTGCTCTGGATGTGACTGTCACAGGATCGGTGGGTGCCCTGTCTTACCCGGTGACAGCTGAAGACAATCGAAAGGGTTCTGCGATGAAGATCGTCGTGATCGGCGGCACCGGACTGATCGGCACGAAGTTGGCGGCGAAGCTCACTGAGCACGGCCACGAGGCGGTGCCGGCCGCGCCGAGCACCGGTGTCAACACGATCACCGGCGAGGGCCTGGCGGACGTGCTGAAGGGCGCCGACGTCGTCGTCGACGTGGCCAACTCCCCGTCGTTCGAGGCCGGACCGGTGATGGAGTTCTTCAAGACGTCGACCGGGAACCTGCTGCAGGCCGAGGACGAGGCCGGCGTCCGGCACCACGTCGGCATCTCGATCGTCGGCACCGAGCGGATGCCGGACAACCACTACTTCGCGGCGAAGATCGCCCAGGAGGAGCTGATCAAGTCTTCCGGCATCCCGTACTCGCTGGTGCACGCGACGCAGTTCTTCGAGTTCGTCGCGGCGATCGCCGACGAGGGCACCTGGGACGACGGCAAGGTGCACATCGCGCCGGTCGCCTGGCAGCCGATCGCCGCCGAGGACGTCGCGAAGAACCTCGGCCGGACCGCGGTCGGCGAGCCGCTGAACGCGCGGATCGACATCGCCGGGCCGGACGAGTTCCGGATGGACGAGTTCTTCCGCAAGGCGCTGGCCGCGCGCGGGGACGCCCGTGAGGTGGTCGCCGACGAGCACGCGCGGTACTTCGGCTCCGAGCTCAGCGAGCGCAGCCTGGTCCCGATCGGCGAGGCCACCCTGGGTGAGCTGCACTACGACCAGTGGTACGCCGCGCAGGACGGGCGATGACCATGGGCACGGACGACTTCCTGCACGAGCTGGCCGTGGAGGTCGAGGCCGACATCGAGCTGGACAGGGCGGGCACGCCGCCTGACGATGACGCGGACTGGGTGCTCGACCCGTACGAGGCGCAGGTGGAAGCAGCGGATCTGAACAACTTGCAGGGCGCGATCGAGGCACTGGAAACGGATTCGGGGTCGTATCCTCCAGCTCATGACTGACGAGCTCGATGACGCGGTTGCGGTCTTCGACGCCGTGCGGCCGCGGCTGATGGGGATCGCGTACCGGATGCTGGGCAGCCACGCCGAGGCCGAGGACCTCGTCCAGGAGGTGTGGCTGCGCTGGCAGGCCGCGGACCGCAGTGCGGTCCAGAGCCCGGTCGCGTACCTGTCGACGGCGGTGACCAGGCTCGCGATCAACGCGAGCCAGTCCGCGCGTGCCCGCCGGGAGACGTACATCGGGCCGTGGCTGCCCGAGCCGGTCGACACCAGCGCCGATCCGTACCTCGGCGCCGAGCGCGGCGAGGCGCTGAGTTTCGCGGTCCTCCTCGTGCTCGAACGGCTGTCGCCCACCGAGCGGGCGGCGTACATCCTGCGGGAGGCCTTCGACTATTCGTACGGCGAGTTGGCCGCGATGCTCCAGTCGACCGAGCCCGCGGTGCGCCAACTCGTCAGCCGGGCGCGCAAGCGGATCCGGGCCGAACGCCGTACCGAGGTGTCCGGAGCGCAGCAGAAGACGTTGCTGACGGCATTCATCGCGGCGGCGCGGGCGGGTGACGTCTCCGTCCTCGAGGAGTTGCTGGCCAACGACGCGATCAGCTACTCCGACGGCGGCGGCGCGGCGCGGGCGTCGAAGTTCCCGGTGGTCGGGCGGCTGCGCGTGGCGAAGTACCACCGGGCGTTCCACCAGCACTTCTGGATCGGTGTCGAGGTCGAGTTCGGTACGGCGAACGGCCGCGCGGTCGCGATGCTGCGGCGCGACGGCGCGGTGTTCGCGGTCTGCACCGTGACCGCATCGGACGAAGGAATCGACGAGGTGCTGTGGCAGATGAATCCGGCGAAGCTCACCACGGTCGCTTGAGCAGGAGGCGGAGTGTTCAAGCGTGGCGATCACGCTGTCGTGCACCGGTTCGCGACGGCCTGCCGAGCGGGCAGCGTCGGAGCGCTGCGGAGCCTGCTCGCGCCCGAGGTGGTGGCGGTCAGCGACGGCGGCGGCCGGGTGGCCGCGGCGTTGAGTCCGGTCCGGGGCGCCGATCAGGTCGCGCGATGCGTGACGGAGCTCGTGGGCCCGGAGACCGTGCTCAGTGTGGAAGCGGTCAACGGGGAACCGGGCGTCGTACTGCGGGTCGTCGGTGGCGTCGTCGCAGTACTGAGTCTGAAGGTGACACGGTCGAAGGTGTCCACCGTCTGGATCGTCCTGAACCCGGACAAGCTCCGGCACTGGAGCTCCCGGGAATGAACCCCGCTCAGTCTGGTGTTGACGTGTCAACCTAGACTTGTTGTGTGAGCGGACAGGAGAGTGCGGATCATGCCTGATACAGCCGAGGTGGCCTTCGGGTTGGACACGTTCGGTGACATCCCGGTGGACGACAGCGGTGCGCCGGTGACGGCCGCGGCGGCGATCCGGCAGGTGGTGGACGAAGCCGTCCTGGCCGATCAGATCGGCGTGGACGCGATCGCGCTCGGCGAGCACCACCGGCCGGAGTTCTCGATCTCGTCCCCGGAGACGGTGCTGGCCGGGATCGCGACCCAGACCTCGAACATCAAGCTCGGGTCGGGCGTGACGGTGCTGAGCTCGGACGACCCGGTGCGGGTGTTCCAGCGGTTCTCGACCGTGGACGCGCTGTCGAACGGGCGTGCCGAGGTGATCCTCGGGCGCGGATCGTTCACCGAGTCCTTCCCGCTGTTCGGCTACGACCTGGCCGACTACGACGTACTGTTCGAGGAGAAGCTGCAGCTGTTCGTGCAGTTGCTCGACGAGAAGCCGGTGACCTGGGAAGGCACCGTGCGGGCGGCGCTGGACAACGTCGAGGTCTATCCGAAGACCGAGTCCGGACGGCTGCAGACGTGGGTCGGGGTCGGCGGTTCGCCGCAGTCCGTGGTGCGTACGGCGTACTACGGGTTGCCGCTGATGCTCGCGATCATCGGCGGTTCGCCCGAGCGGTTCTCGCCGTACGTCGATCTGTACAAGCGGGCGGCGCAGCAGTTCGGCACCGTGGCGCATCCGGTCGGGATGCATTCGCCGGGGTTCGTCGCGGAGACCGACGAGCAGGCGAAGGAGATCTACTTCGCGCCGTACAAGGTGATGCGCGACCGGATCGGGGCGTTGCGCGGCTGGCCGCCGCTGAAGCGCGAGGAGTTCGAGTCCGAGGTGCTCCACGGGTCCATGTACGTCGGGTCGCCGGAGACGGTCGCCCGCCGGATTGCGGGCGCGGTGCAGACGCTCGGGGTGAAGCGGTTCGACCTGATCTACTCGGGTGGTCCGCTGCCGATGAGCGCGCGGCTGAAGGCAGTCGAGCTGTACGGGACCAAGGTGATCCCGCTGGTCCGCGAGATCCTGGCGGAGGGGCAGTGACATCTACTGGGACCACGATCGCGATCCTGGGGGCCGGGAAGGTCGGGACGGTGCTGGCTCGGCTGGCGGTCGCGGCCGGGTACCGCGTACTGATCGCGGGCTCTGGTGACGTCTCGAAGATCGCGCTGATCGTCGAGGTCGTCACGCCCGGAGCCGTGGCCATGACCGCCGCCGAAGCCGTCGCCGAGGCCGATGTGGTGATCCTCGCGCTCCCGCTGGGCAAGCATCGGACCGTTCCGGTCGAGGCCCTGCGCGGCAAGCTGGTGATCGACGCGATGAACTACTGGTGGGAGGTCGACGGCATCCGCGACGACCTCACCGATCCGCGCACGTCGTCGTCGGAGATCGTGCAGCGGTTCCTCCCGGAGTCCCGCGTCGTCAAGGCCTTCAACCACATGGGCTACCACGACCTCGACGAAGGCGCGCGTCCCACCGGAACTCCCGGCCGCAAGGCGATCGCGATCGCCGGCGACGAGACCGACGCGAAGCAGGTGGCCCGGATCGTCGACGCGCTCGGGTTCGACCCGGTCCTCGCCGGACCGCTTGCCGAGGGCAAACGCCTCGAACCGGGCACCGAGCCCTTCGGCGCCAACGTGGACGCCGATGAGCTGCGCGCGATGCTGGCCCGCTACCCCGAAACCCTTCACGGCCAAGTGACCGCCCAAGCCCGCGCCTCCTGACCCGGCCCGCGCACTTTGAGAAGCCACCAACCAAAAATCGACGACGAAAATGGTTGGTGGGTTCTCAAAGTTGGCGTCAGGCGAGGGGGACGAGGTCGGGGGAGGGTACCTGGGGGCGTACGGATCGTTCCGCGCCGATGCCGGCGGTGATGACGCCCGCGATGCCGACAGCCTGGAGCAGCGTGGGGGACTGGCCGAGCAGGAGCCAGCCGATCATCAAGGCGAGGGCCGGCTCGAGGCTCATCAATGTGCCGAAGACGCCGGCGTCCAGGCGGCGCAGCGCCAGGTACTCGAGGCTGAACGGGATCACCGGCAGCAGCAGCGCCAGACCGAAGCCGATGACCACCAACTCCCAGGTCATCACCGGGATCGTGGCGGGGCCGGCGACAGCGGTGGCCACGACCGCGGCGACCGGAAGCGAGACGCCCATCCCCTGAAGCCCGGTGACGTTGCTGCCCACGTGCTGGGTGAGGACGATGTACGCCGCCCAGCACGCGGCGGCACCGAGCGCGAACAGTACGCCGGAACCGTCGACCGACCCGTGCCACGGCTGAGTCAGGAGCAGTACGCCGCCGAACGCCAACGCCGGCCAGATCAGTCGTCCACGGCTCCGCAGTACGGCGACCGACAGCGGACCGAGGAACTCGAGCGCGCTCGCCGTACCGAGTGGCAGACGCGCCGCGGACGCCATGAACAGCAATGTCACGCCCGCGGTCGCGACGCCGAGACCGACCGCCGCCAGGAAAGCGTTACGATCGAATGAGCTCGGCCGCGGCCGGAACAGCACCAGCACGATCAGACCCGCGCACACCAGGCGCAGCCACGCAGCACCCTCAGGACCGACCCGGTCGAACAGCCCGACCGAAGCCGCGAGTCCCAGCTGGACCATCGTCATCGACAGGACCGCGAAGGCGATCCCGGTCTCCCGTGTGCGCATACGGTCCAGTGAAGCCCGCGATTCCGTTCGCGTCCACGTGAGAATCCTGGACAGATCGTTCATGATCAGTGAATGGATGTACGCCGTCTCGAACTCCTGCTCGCCCTGTCCCGGCTCGGCTCGATGCATGCCGTCTCGGAGGTCCTCGGCGTCACCACGTCCACCGTCTCGCAGCAGATCGCCGCACTCGCCAAAGAAGTGGGCACGCCGCTGCTGGAGCCCGACGGCCGCCGCGTCCGGCTCACCCCGGCCGGCCGTCGGCTCGCCGGTCACGCCGTACACATCCTGGCTGCTCACGAAGCGGCCCGCGCCGATCTCGACCCGTCGGCCGAACCCTCCGGGACCGTCCGCGTCGCCGGCTTCCACACCGCGATCCGCGACACGCTCCTGCCCGTCGTCCACCGGCTCCGGCAGGATTACCCCGCCGTCCGGCTGGAGATTCAGGAACAGGAACCACCCGACGCGCTGACGATGCTCGAACGCGACCAGGTCGACCTCGCACTCATCTACGACTACAACCTCGCACCCGCGGCCCTCGACCCGTCCCTCGAAGCCACCCCGCTCTGGGAATCCAGCTGGAGCCTGGCCGTCCCGTCCCGCTCCCGTCGCACCGGCGGTACGGCGGTCGACGTCGTCGCAGCCTTCGCCGGCAGCGACTGGATCGTCAACTCCCGCCATGTCGCCGACGAACAGGTCGTCCGCACCCTGGCCGCCCTCGCCGGCTTCGAACCCCACATCACCCAGCGCGCCGACAGCCTCCAACTCGTCCAGGAAATGATCACCGCCGGCCTCGGCGTCGGCCTGATGCCCGCCACCTACCCGAAAACCACCGGCATCTCCCTACGCCGCCTCCGCAACCCCGAACCCCGCATGCGCGCCCTCGTCCTGACCCGCAAAGACCGCACGAGCTGGCCGCCCCTGTCCCTCCTCCGAAGCTTCCTGTCAGCACATAGACGGTGAGCTCTCACTCGACCAATTTGCCGTCGGTTGCGACGTGTCGCATCAGGTGGCGCAGGTCTTCGGGGATCGGTGGGATCGTTTCCTTCTCGATCGCGTCCGGGCCTGACCAGACGAGGTTGACCTGCAGCGATTCGTCCAGCTCCGGGTAGTCCGAGCGGTTGTGGCAGCCGCGCGTCTCCCGTCGGACCAGGGCCGCATCGAGGGTTGCCCGTGCGGCCAGTGCCGATGCCTTCAGGTCGAACGCGTGGGCCAGGTCCTGGAAGCCGGCGATGTCCGGATGTACGCCGACCTGCGTGATCCGCTCCTCGACCTCGGTCAGCTCCGCGATCCCGGCCCGCAGTCCGTCCTCGTCGCGGACGACACCGGCCCGTGCCGTCATCGTGTCGCGCAGCGCGCGCTGCAGAGCGCGGACATTCTCCGGCCCGTCGTTCGTCAGCAGGTGGTCGATCTCCGCGCGCGCCTCGGCGACGGCGTCGGCCGAACGCACTTGAGCCTGCCGGCCGATCGAGTACTTCGCGGCTTCCTCGGCGACGATCCGGCCGAAGACCAGCAGCTCGATCAGCGAGTTGCCGCCGAGCCGGTTCGCGCCGTGCAGTCCGCTCGCGGCCTCGCCGATCGCCCACAGCCCCTCGACGCCGGTGCCGTGGTCCTCGGGACGGACCCACACGCCGCCCATCGAGTAGTGCGCGGTCGGCGCGATCTCGATCGGCTGCTTGGTGATGTCGAGCATCTGCAGTTCGAGCAGGGTCTGGTACACCCGCGGCAGCCGCCGCATGATCGTCTCGCGGGGGAGATGCGACACGTCCAGCCAGACGCCGCCGTTCTGGGTCCCACGGCCTTCCTTGATCTCCGTGTACTCCGCGAGCGCCACCCGGTCCCGCGTCGACAGCTCCATCCGCTCCGCGTCGTACCGCGCCATGAACCGCTCGCCGAGCGCGTTGCGCAGCTGACCGCCTTCGCCGCGGGCCGCCTCCGAGACGAGCGTGCCCGCCGCGTTCTCGGGCTCGATCAGCCCCGACGGGTGGAACTGGACGAGCTCGGGGTCGCGGAGCCTCCCGCCCGCGAGCACCGCGAGCCGGAACGCGTCACCGGTGTTCTCGTCACGGCGAGACGACGTACGGCGCCAGATCCGGGTGTGACCCCCGGCCGCCAGGATCACCGCGTCGGCGTGGATCACGTACCGCCGGCCGGTCGTCAGGTCGAAGCCGTACGCACCGAAGACCGTGTTGTCCTTCACCAGGATCCGGGTCACGTAGACCGTGTCCAGGATCGGTACGCCGAGCTGGACCGCGCGGTTGATCAACGTGCGCTGGATCTCCAGCCCGGTGTAGTCGCCGGCGAACGCGGTCCGGCGGTAGGTGTGCGCGCCGAAGAACCGCTGCGAGATCCGGCCGTCGGCCTCGCGGGCGAACGGCATACCCCAGCGTTCGAGGTCCTCGATTCCACGCGCGGCGCCCTGGGCGACGATCTGCACGGTGACCGGGTTCGCGAGCAGGTAGCTCTCCTGGAGCGTGTCGGCCGCGTGCTGCTGCCAGGTGTCCTGCGGGTCCATGGTGGCGAGCGCGGCGTTGATGCCGCCGGCGGCCAGCGACGTGTGCGCGTCGGAGCGCGGGCGTTTGCCGAGAGCAAGAACCTCGACGCCCTGCTCGGCCAGCTCGATCGCCGCCCGGAGCCCGGCACCACCGGTCCCGATCACCAGGACCGACGTGGCGATCTGCTGTTCGGTGACGCTCATCTGTTCTCCTTCGCGAGTGTTGGACGGACTCACTGATCAGGACACCGCAGCGAGGCGTTCTGTGACTGTCTCCCCGGTCACAACCTCGCTGTCTGTCCGGTCTCACCTGGTAGTCCCGAGAGAAGGAGAACCCCCATGAGTGAGAATCCGGTCGTCGTCCTGGTGCACGGCGCGTTCGCCGAGTCGGCCAGCTGGAACGGCGTCGTCGAGCGGCTGCAGGCACGGTCGATCGAAACGGTCGCGGTGGCCAACCCGCTGCGCAGCCTCGAAGGTGACGCGCAGTACGTCCGCGACGTCATCGCCGGTATCGGCAAGCCGGTCGTACTGGTCGGGCATTCGTACGGCGGGATGGTGATCACGGAGGCCGCGGCCGGCAACGACGCGGTCACCGCGATCGTCTACGTCTGCGCGTTCGCACCGGACCAGGGCGAGACCGCGTTCCAGCTGTCGTTGCAGTTCCCGGGCAGCACGCTCGGCGATGCTCTGAACGCGTACCCGGTCAGCAGCGGAGGCAACGAGTTCGCGATCCGCAAGGACGTGTTCCACCAGCAGTTCTGTGCCGACGTACCCGCCGACCAGGCCGCGCTGATGGCCGCGACCCAGCGTCCGGCGACCGAGGCCGCTCTGACGGCCGGTCTGTCCGCCTCCACGCCGGCGTGGAAGACGATCCCGTCCTGGTTCGTGTTCAGCGACCAGGACCTGAACATCCCGGTGGCCCTGCACCGCTTCCTCGCCGAGCGCGCGGGCGCGAAGGACACCCGGGAGATCGCCGGCGCCTCGCACGCCCTGAGCGTGTCCCGGCCGGAGGCGGTGACCGCCACGATCCTGGACGCCGTAGGCGCCTGACCACGGGCTCGACCACGGGGTTTCCAGGGCGCGGACCCCGTGGTCGACGGCCGACGCTGCACGTATCCCCAGCGTCAGGAGGCCAGATCGTGAGTACGGCGGGTTTGGACGAGTTCTTGCAGGCGCGGCCGCGGTTGTTCCGGATCGCGTGCCGGATCACCGGCAACCCGCACGAGGCCGAGGAGTTGGTGCAGGATGTCTGGGTCCGGTGGCAGCGGACGGACCGGGCTGCGGTCGCGGATCCGCAGGCGTTCCTCGCGACCGTGGTGTCGCGACTCTCGATCAACCTGGTGCAGTCGGCGCGGCGGCGGCACGAGACAGCGGTCGGGCCGTGGCTTCCGGACGAGCGGGTGGCGACGGGACCCGATCCCGAGGTGTACGCCGAGAACCGCGAGGCCTTCGCGGTCGCCGTACAGCTCTTGCTGGATCGGCTCTCACCGGCCGAGCGGGCGACGTACGTCCTGAGAGAAGGCTTCGGCTACCCGTACCGCGAGATCGCGGAGACGCTGCGGATCGGCGCACCGAACGCGCGTCAGCTCGTCAAGCGCGCCCGCGACCGGCTGGCCCGGGAAGCTCTGGCCCCAGGAGATCTGGCGCGGGAAGCGGTCTGATCCATTTCCGACACTTGGACGTTCTGTACCCGTAACGCTGATCCCTCGTAGCCTGTGCCCAGGGGGTGGAGCGATGACCGGCACGGAACCGGAGCTCTGTGGGCGACGGGCGGAGTCTGCCCGCCTGGACCAGGTCGTGGCCGGGGTGCGCTCCGGCGAGGGGCAGGTGCTGATCCTCCGTGGCGATGCCGGGATCGGGAAGTCGGCGCTGCTCGAGTACCTGGCCGCCCGCGCCGAGGGCTGCCGGGTCGTGCGAGCGTCCGGGGTCGAGTCGGAGATGGAGCTGCCGTTCGCCGGCCTGCACCAGCTGTGCCTTCCCTTGCTAGGACTGAGCGATCGCCTGCCGGGCCCGCAACGTGAGGCATTGGAGATCGCGTTCGGGTTGAGCGGCGGCGGGCCGCCGGACCGATTCCTGATCGGCGCGGCGACGTTGAGTCTGTTGTCAGCGGCTTCCGATCGGGAGCCGCTGCTGTGTGTCGTGGACGACGCGCAGTGGCTGGACCAGGCGTCGGTCCAGACGCTGACCTTCGTCGGGCGCCGGTTGTTCGCCGACCGGATCGGCCTGGTGTTCGCGCTGCGCGAGCCGGTGACCGGGCCCGACTGGCGCGGGTTCCCGGAGCTGCCGATCGGCGGCCTCGCTGACGAGTGCGCCGGTACGCTGCTGGATTCCGTGGTCCCCGGGCGGCTCGATGGAGCGGTCCGCGACCGGATCGTGGCCGAGACCCGGGGCAACCCGCTCGCGCTGCTGGAGCTTCCGCGGGGACTGACCGCCGCGCAGCTGGCCGGTGGGTTCGAACGACCGGACTCCCGGCCGCTGGCGAACCAGATCGAGCAGAACTTCGCGCGCCGCGTGCAGACACTGCCGCAGGACACGCAGCGACTGCTGCTGACCGCGGCCGCCGAACCCGTCGGCGACGTACCGCTGCTGGTTCGTGCCCTCGGGCTGCTCGACGTGCCGATGAGTACGGCGGCCGCGGCGGAAGCCGCCGGGTTGATCGATATCGCAGGCCGGGTCCGGTTCCGGCATCCGCTCGTCCGGTCGGCGACGTACCGGGCCGCGGATCCGGCGGACCGGCGCGTCGTACACCAGGCTCTCGCCGAGGCAATCGACCCCGAGCTCGATCCCGATCGCCGTGCCTGGCACCGTGCCCAGGGCGCCGACGGACCGGACGAAGAGGTTGCCGCCGAGCTTGTGAGCTCGTCGGAACGGGCGCAACGCCGCGGCGGCATGGCGGCCTCCTCGGCGTTCCTGCAGCGCGCGACCGAGCTGACGCCCGACCCGGCCACGCGCTCGGTCCGCGCTCTCTCCGCAGCCCAGGCGAGCCTCGCGGCGGGCGCCTTCGAGACCGCGCTGCGACTCCTCAACACCGCGGAGGAAGGCCCGGTCGACGACCTGCACGAGGCTCGCGTGAACCTGATGCGCGCTCGCTTGACGTTCGCCTCCGGCCACAGCCTGGACGCACCGCCGCTCCTGCTCGAGGCCGCTCGACGGCTCGAACCGCTCGACCTCGGCCTGGCACGTGACACCTACCTGAACGCGCTCGCCGCCGCCCAGTTCGCCGGCCGCTTCGGCGATGAGCGGGGGATGGCGTACGTCGCCCGTGCTGCGAGGGCCGTGCCCCGGCTCGAGGAACCCCGAAAGCGTGACGTGCTGTACGACGCGGTGGCCACCCTGTTCGCCGACGGCGTCCAAGCCGCGGTGGCGCCGGCCCGCGAGGCGATGAGGAGGTTCGCCGTAGAAGACAGGACCACCGATCACGAGGACCTGAACTGGATGTGGCTGTCCGCCTTGCTGGCGGTCAATCTGTGGGACGAGGAGAGCTGGGACCTGCTGACCGCACGGCATCTCCGGATCGCCCGCGAGGTCGGCGATCTGAACCAGTTGCCCCTCGTTCTCCACCATCGCGTGATGCTGGCCCTCTACGCGGGCGAGCTGAGCACCGCGTCGGCATTGCTGGCCGAGAGCCGCACGATCCGTGAGGCGACTGGTGCCGCCTTGGCGTCGTACGGCGAGATCTCGCTGGCGGCCTGGCGTGGGCGGCCGGAGGCAGCGTCGCTGATCGCCGCCACGCTCGAGGACTCCTCGGGTCGCGGGGAGGGCGGCGCGATCACGTTCGCCCATATGACGAACGCTCTGCTGCGGAACGGCCTCGCGCAGTACCCGGTGGCACTGCAGGCGGCTCTGGAAGCCACGGCGTACCCGGTGGAGCTCGGGCCGGCGAACTGGGCGTTGCCCGAGCTGATCGAGGCGGCTGCTCGCGCCGGACGTCTCGAGGCGGCGGACGAGGCGTACGACCGCTTGCGCGAACAGACGGTGGCCAGTGGGACGAACTGGGGGCTCGGAATCCTGGCGCGGGCGACCGGGTTGCGATCGGAGGGGCCCGCGGCGGAGGCGGCGTACCAGGAAGGGGTCGAGAGGCTGAGCCGGACGCGGATGCGGATGGATCTGGCCCGGACGCATCTGGTGTACGGCGAATGGCTGCGCCGTGAAGGCCGTCGTCAGGACGCACGCGGGCAGCTGCGGATGGCGTACAAGTTGTTCTCCGCGGCCGGGGCGGATGCGTTCGCGGAGCGTGCCGGCCGAGAGCTCGCGGCGACCGGCGAGGTGCTGGACGAGCGTCGTACGGCGGACAGTTCGGGCCGTGACTCGTTGACCGCGCAGGAGGCGCATATCGCCGACCTGGCCGGTGCCGGGCTGACCAACGCCGAGATCGGTGCGCAGATGTTCCTCAGTCAGCACACTGTCGAGTGGCATCTGCGGAAAGTCTTCGCCAAGCTGGGCATCACGTCCCGGAAACAGCTCCGCCCCTAGCACTTGTCACATCCGGACGGGCCGAGGTGTCTTACCTTCGAGAGACGACGGACGGAGAGTGCAGTGCGCAGGATCTTGGTGGTGGGCGGCGGGTACGCCGGGTTCTACACGGCGTGGAGGCTGGAGAAGAAGTTGCGGCGCGGTGAGGCCGAGGTGGTCGTCGTCGACCCGCGGCCGTACATGACGTACCAGCCGTTCCTGCCCGAGGTGGTCGCCGGGTCCGTGGAGGCCCGGCACGCGGCGGTGTCGCTGCGCCGGAACCTGAAGCACACGAAGGTCGTGGCCGGCATGGTCGCGAACATCTCGCACGCGGACAAGACGGTGACGGTCCACCCGGCGGAGGGGCCGGACTACCAGCTGACGTACGACGTGATCGCGGTGACCGCCGGTGCGGTGACCAGGACGTTCGACGTACCGGGGGTGGCCGATCGGGCGATCGGGATGAAGCACGTCGAGGAAGCGGTGGCGATCCGGGACCGGCTGTTCACCGCGTTCGACGAGGCGGCCGGGCTGGAACCGGGGCCGCGGCGGCGCAGGCTGCTGACGGTCACGTTCGTGGGCGGCGGGTTCTCCGGTGTCGAAGGGTTCGCCGAGCTGCTGTCGCTGGCGCGGTGGTTGCTGAAGAAGTACCCCGAGCTGTCCGAGAGCGATCTCGCGTTCCACCTGGTCGAGGCGACCGGGCGGATCCTGCCCGAGGTGAGCGACAAGCCCGGCGAGTGGGTGGTGAAGATGCTCGAGAAGCGCGGCGCGGTCGTGCACCTGAACACGTTCATGCAGTCGGCCGACGACGGGCACGTGGTGCTGTCGGACGGGACGGAGTTCGACTCCGAGCTGATCGTGTGGACGGCGGGCAACGCCGCGACCCGGCTGCTCCGCAACCACACCGACCTGCCGCACAACGAGCGGGGGCTGGTCCAGGTGCGGGCCGATCTGCGGATCGGCACCGAGACCGAGATCATCCCGGACGCCTGGGCGGCAGGCGACGACGCGGCCGTGCCTGACCTGGCGGCGCCTACCAAGGACGCGTACACGGTGCCGAACGCGCAGAACGCCGTACGGCAAGGGAAGCTGCTGGCGAAGAACCTGCTGCGGTCGCTGCGGGGACGGGAGCCGAAGAACTACGTGCACAGCAGCCTCGGGGTGATCGCGACACTCGGCCTCGGCAACGGGATCTTCCAGTACAAGCGGATCGTCATCAAGGGCCTGCTGGCCTGGTTGATGCACCGCGGGTACCACGTGCTCGCGGTCCCGACGTGGGACCGCAAGATGCGGGTGCTGTCGATCTGGCTGGTGTCGTTGTTCTACAGCCGCGACATCGTGTCGCTGGCCTCGGTCCAGAGTCCGCGCGATGCGTTCCAGACCGAGGCCAAGGCGCGGTCGCTCAGTGCGAGCCGGCCGGGATGAGCAGGTCGGTCAGGCCGAACGTCTCGGCGGCGGCCGGCAGGTTCGGCTGCCAGTCCGGTTCGAGACTGAGGTAGCTGGCCGGGTCGGCCCGGAGCAGCCCGATCAGTACTTCGGCGACGATCCGCCCGCCGACCGGTCCGAGGCGGTCACCGGCACCGAGGTACTCGGACTCCTTCAGGATGTAGAACCACAGCGGCGTACCGCCCGGCCAGGTGCCTTCGGTGAGCGGCGGTACGTCGAGGAGCTTGGCGACCTCCTCGCCACTCGGCAGACCGGTCGTGTCGCCGCGCAGCAGATCCCGGACCGCGAGGGACTTGTACGCGGTCTCGTCGACGGCGCCGGTGACCTGCTCCGGCAGGCCGATCAGGCTTGCGGCGAGCCGGCCGTCGAGACGCTTGGCCCGCTGCGCCGGCGGATGTCCTGGTACGTCGAACACCTGCGTGAGATCGAGCCGCTGCCGCACCGGCCCGAACCCGACCAGATCGGGGAACAACGGCAACTCGGGACCGCCCTCGACCAGTCGGTACGCGTGCCGGATCTGGCCGTGCCCGTAGCGGTACGCCGCATCCGCGAACTCCAGCGGGATGAACGCCTGCAGGGGCTCCGGCGCGAACCACTTCCCGCCGTCCTCGAGCACCTCGTCCACCAATGGCTGCCCGACCAGCCGCGGCAGGAAGTCGTGGACGACGATCCACTGGTAATGCCACGTGAGCGTGACCCGTGCCTGCTCGAACAAGTCCTCCTCGGGTACGCCGCTCACCCGCAGATTGTCGACGATCCGGTTGTGCGCGTGCAGAAGCGCGACGTGGAGACTCAGCGAGAACAGGTGGACGTCGTTGCGCGGGTCACCGATCAGCGCCACACCCTGGGGATTCCGCGGTACGTCGTACCCGCCGGCTCCGAGCAGGAACTTGGCGGGGTCGTCCCGATCGAACAGGTACGGCGCACCGATCGGCCCGTCGGCGTACAGCATCTCGAGGTTGAGCCGCGGCGAGCGGGCGTTCCGCAACGCGTCGATGCCGACTCCGCCTGCGATCGGCGACCGGTCCGCAGTCGTGTCGTGGGCCAGCAACTGCCCGAAGAACGGCCAGCCGGCCGCCTGCTCCGCGTCGTCCCCGTCGCTACGGGGATCGAGCGCTGCCGCGGCGTCACAGATCCCGCCGTCGGCGCCGGCCCGCATCAGCACCTGCGGATCCGTCCCCAACGGCTCCAGGTCCGGAAACATCCGCCCGTACCGCGCACCACCTGTCGGCCGATCCACGCTGCGCACCAAACTCAAGCAGTGGTCCCGCGCCGCCGGATGCGTACTCATCCACAACCTCCCGAAGAATCGATTCAACAGAAGAGACCAGGCAGGTACGCCGGTTGTGACCGCTGCAATGGATCAGTTGATGCGGGTAAGGCGGCCGTCCTGCTGAACCCGGACGGTCGTCTTGCGGGTGCCGATGGTCAGGTCGATGAAGAACATACCGCTGACGGTTCGAGTCTTGTAGGTGACGGTTTCGGTCGAGCCCGAGGGGACGATCGCGGACAGGATGGTCGCGCTCGTCCCGTTGCGGTTGAACTTGACCACCGGGGCCGACTGGCGGTGGAAGATGTCGGGGTAGTACCAGCCCTGGACCGGGTCCTGCTGACCCTGGACAACGGTGATGCCGTCGGCGGCCGGCTGTTGCTGGTACGGGATCTGCAGCAGGTACGTCTTCGCCTTGTCGCCGGGTTTCGTTGCGACTGCAGCAGTCGGGGACTGGACCGTCACCTTCTGGTCCGGCGCGAGGTGCCAGAGGGTCTCGTACCGCTGGGTGTCGGTCGCCTGACCGCGGTCGAGCGTGATGATCAAGTCGGGATCCTTGAGCACGAGTACGTCGCGTTTCCGGGTCACGCCCGGCGCCGGTGAATCAGCGAGCGAGTACGACTCCCACGTCGGCGTGATCGATGCGCGGACCAGTTGGGTCACCACGCTCGCGGTGTCCGCCGACGGGATGGTCATCACGTTGTGCGCCGCCTGGCTCTTCGACCACGCCTGCCACTTGTCGAGCTGGTACCCGGAGTGCCCCGGGTCGATCAGCACGTCCCGGCCGTGCGACGAGTAGGTGATCGACATGTGGTCGTCATGACCGTGCAGTGTCCGCGCGGCGCCGTACCGGATGCTGTACGTCGACTCCTGCGCGAACGGCCGCGTCTCGCCCCACCCGGTCCGGCCGAAGATGTAGCCGGCGTCGAAGACCGCGACGCGCTTGGACGGTCTCGTGCCTTTCTTCCCGAGCGAGGCGACGTAATCGAGCGCAGTCCCGGCCGCACCGGTCGGCTTCTGCCGTACGGCGTCACCGACCTGCGGCAGCTCACCCGTGGACTTGGTCGCGAGCGCCAGCCACTCCGACAGAGCGGCACGCCGCTGCGCGATCACCGGTCCGGGGTTCGACCCGCACCGCTGCAGCGCGGTCGTCGCGCGACCCCACAGCAGGTAGTTGAACATCGCGTACCCGACAGACTGCTCGTTCGTCGAGCCCTGCGTGTCGATCGCCTTCGTGATTGCCTGCGACAAGCGGTCCACGGCCAGCGTCTTCAGCTCCGGCCGCTTCAGCGTGCATCCGACGCCGAACAGGGCGATGCTCTCGTCCGTCCCGTGGTTCGACGGCCCGCTCCAGTTCACGATCATGAACTGCGCATGGTCGATCAGCGCCTTGTCGAGCCAGGCGTACTGCGTCGGCAGTGAGCTGACCTTCAACCCGGTGAGGATGGCCTGGCGGGCGCACAGCAGCACGTTGGTGCGGTGCATCGTGGCCTCCCACGCGCCGACATCGCCCTTCCACGTGTACGGGTTGTCCTGCACCCAGTCGTGGATGATCGCCATCACGTGCGTCAGCGCTTTGCGATCACCGCGTTGTCCTGCGGTGATGCCGTTGCCCAGCCAGCGCAGCGAGTGCAACCACATGTACCAGCTCGGCTTCTTGTACGGGTCGGTGCGCCAGTTGATGTCGCCGCTCCCGTTGCCAACCTTGTACGGCGGGTCGTCGCCCCAGGAGAACGTGTCGTTCATCAGCATCGACAGCGGGACGTTCGACTCGATGCCGCTGAATCCGGGGCATGCATACGTACCGGTGTTCGCGACCGGGGTCGACGGCGGGGGAGTGGCCGGCGTGTCGACGCCCGGCAGCGGCTCCTCGCTCGAGGTCGAGTCCGGGACGCTCGGCCTCGGGGCGGGTCGCGGGCTGGGAGTCGACGGCGTCGCGGAACCGGCGGCGATGGGCGTCGTACTGCGGTCGCGAGCGCCCGGCATCAGGACGAAGACGGCACCTGCGAAGGCGACGCCGCAGACCAGGACGCAGGCAAGCGTCAGCGCGACTGTTGGCCCAAGCCGTCTTTTCGACTGCCCGTTCGGCTGTGCAGCCACCCGCCCCCCCTCTCCACCCACCCCTGCCCCAGGAAAGCTACCTGTCTGAGTGAAACACCGCTCAACCCGGCCCTGGTTGCAGGCAGATCACGAATCGCATGCCGCCGAGGGAACGAGGACCGGCGTACGACGGCCGAACGCGGTCACGCACAGACCTGCGATGCTCGCGGCGGCGGCAACGATCGCGCACGTGACGAAACCGCCGGCGAGGTCGTGCGCGGTGCCGAGCAGCGGGCCGAACGTCGCGACACCGATCGCTCCGCCGATCTGGCGGGACGTGTTGAACGCGGCCGAGGCGGCACCGTGCAGGTCGGGTTCGACCGCGGCGATTGACTGGGCGGTCATGGTCGGGACGAGCAGGCCGGAGCTGAACCCGATCGGGATCAGTGCGAGCACCATCGGCCAGACCGCGGACGACGTACTGGCCCAGGCGAGCGCCAGCAGCGCTAGCGTCAGGACCGCCTGGCCGATCGCGAGGACCGCCGGTCGGCCGAGGCGGCGGGCGAGCGGCGCGGAGCCGAGGTTGGCGATCGAGATCAGGCCGGTCAACGGCAGGAACAGCAACCCGGTGACGAGCGCGCTGAGGTGGCGTCCTTGCTGGAGCAGCAGGCTCATCGAGAACAGCACGCCGTAGAAGGCGAAATTGAGCAGCGTGCCCTGAAGTGCGGCGGTCGCGAAGCCGCGTTCGGCGTACAGTTCGAGTGGGAGCAGCGGCACCCGGACGGAACGCTCGATCACGATGAAGGCGACGAGCCCGACGACGGTCAGCGCGACCGCGCCGAGCACCGCGGGATCACGCCAGCCGCGTGCCGGTGCCTCGATCAAGGCGAACACCAGCCCGCCGATGAACGCGGTCGCCGTTGCCATCCCAGCGAGATCGAGTCGTCGAGTACGTCGAACCACTGCAGGCATCGAGCGCAGTGCCCAGATCGCGGCGGGGATGCCGATCACCACGTTGACCGCGAAGACGGCTCGCCAGTTCGCGAGCGCGACGAGACCGCCGCCGAGCAGGGGACCGGCGGCCATCCCGGCGCCACCGGCCGCGGCCCACCAGCTGACCAGGCGATGACGTGCGTGTTCGTCGGTTGCGGACGCGGTCGCGAGGACGAGCGCGCTGGGCAGGAGGAGGGCGGAGCCCGCGCCCTGGACGAGCCGGGCCAGGTTCAGCATCAGCATCGAACCGGCGGTCGCGCAGACCGCCGACGAGACGGTGAAGACGAGCAGCCCGGTGAGGAACGCGCGCCTCGCGCCGAGGGTGTCGGCGATCGCCCCGGCGCCGAGCATCAGCGCGGCGAACGACAACGTGTAGGCGTTCAGCGACCACTCGAGCTCGGCGCGGGATGCGTGCAGGTGGGTTGCGAGTTGGGCGAGGGTGACGTTCACGATCGTGCTGTCGACGAAGACCATGAACGAGGCGATCAGCGCGAGCGCGACGACCGACCGGCGGTGCTCGAGAGGCATGCCACCCACCTTACGACGTTGTTCGACGTACGTCGAACAGTATCCGGGAGGCGGGACCCGTTGACCTCTGAGCGAGGGCTGGCTACGGTGTCGGAAATCGATTTCTCCCGCACCGCCTTTGCTTAGGAGAACCGAATGACGACGCATGAGCTGCCGCCCGGTTGCGCGAACCGATCCTGTGCCGGTGACTGTCCCCGGGCGCACCTGAGCCGCCGTACCTTCATCTCCCTCAGCGCCGCTGCGGTCGGTGCCATGGCCGTCCCGGGCCAGGCGCTGGCAGCGCTGGCGGCACCGCCGCGGCGCGATCCGGCAGTACTGTTCGATCGCGGTACGCCGACGACGTACACCGGTGCCGCACTACCCAGGATCGGGATGCCGGTCGGCGGCGGTACGACGGGACAGGTGTACCTGGCCGGCGACGGGCGGTTGTGGGCCTGGGACATCTTCAACCCGACGTCGTTCCCGCTCGGCGGTGCTGACTTCTCCGGGCACAACTACGCTTTTCCGCTCTCCGCCGATCAGCCGGGCGCCTCGCAGTTCGGCCAGGGTTTCGCGCTCCGCACGACCGCTCGCGGCCGGACCACCACGCGTTCCGTTGACGCGGCCGGGTTCAAGGACGTGCGGTTCACCGGTTCGTACCCGATCGGCCGGGTCGCGTACGCCGACCCGGACAGCCCGGTGTCGGTCCAGCTGGAGGCCTTCTCCCCGTTCGTCCCGCTCGCCACGCTGGATTCGACGCTGCCGACGACGATCATGGCGTTCACGCTCCGGAACACGTCGTCCGCGTCGGTTCGCGCGACACTGCTCGGGTACGCCGAGAACCCGGTCTGCATCAACAGCCGTCTCCAGCAACCCACCACGCTGCAGGCGCGGGCCTTCACCGGCGGGATCCAGTTCGGGGCGATCGATGACACCACCGCGGAGCAGGGCGACATCCTTTTCGAGGACTGGGAGAAGGACACGTACGACGGGTGGACCGTCACCGGTGACGCGTTCGGTGCGGGGCCCGTGCGGCCCCTCGACGTACCGAATCTGATGAAGCGGTTCGGCGACCTGAACGTGTCGGGCACACGGTTCGTCACGTCGTACGACTTCCGCGGCGGCACGAACGACGGGTCGACCGGGAAGCTGACGAGCCGGGAGTTCACCGTCGAGCGCCGGTACGTGGCGGTCGGCGTGAGCGGAGGCCGTCATCCCGGCGAGACGTGCGTGAACGTGGTCGTCGACGGGCAGGTCGTGGCATCGGCGACGGGTGACGAGAGCGAGCCGTTGGTCCCGCAGATGCTGGATCTGGCGGCGTACCGGGGGCGGACGGCGCGGATCGAGATCGTCGACGCGAGCACCGGCGCGTGGGGGCACCTGAGCTGCGACGCGATCGTGTTCACGGATCGGCCGGACATCGTGTTCGAGACCTGGGACAAGCCGACGTACGACGGCTGGACTGTGACGGGTGAGGCTTTCGGCGCGGGCCCGGTGACCGCGGCCGAGACGCCCGACGGGTTCCGCAGAGCGTTCGGGGTGCGGACCGAGCTGAACGTGAGCGGGCGGTTCGTCACGTCGTACAACTTCCGCGGCACCGGCGACCCGGACCGGTACACCGGCTCGTTGACCAGCCGGGAGTTCGTCATCGAGCGCCGGTTCGTCACGGCGTGGGTCGGCGGCGGGCACCACAAGGGCGAGACCTGTTTCAACGTCGTGGTCGACGGGCAGGTCGTGGCCTCGGCGACGGGGACCGACATCGAACCGCTCACCGCGGTGTCGATGGATGTGGGTGCGTTCGCCGGCCGCACGGCGCGGATCCAGATCGTCGACGACAACACCGGCGGCTGGGGCCACGTGAACGTGGACCGGATCCTGTTCAGCGACCGGCCGATCCGCCGGCAGCCCGTGGCGGACCGTCCCGACGGCGGCACGTTCGCGCTGGCCGCGTTGACGCCGGGTGGGGTCGCGCGGCCGTCGATCGCGGACTGGTCCTCGGTCGATGCGCTCTTCGACTCGGCGACCGGTCCGGGTGATTCGGACAGGCCGCAGGCCGGAACAGTAGCCGTGACGGTGACGTTGCGTCCGGGGGAGTCGCGGACGATCCGGTTCGCGTACGGCTGGTTCTTCCCGAACCCCGAACGTGAGCTGTTCGCCGAGCTCGTCGGCGCCTCGACCTTCCGCCGGCACTACGCGACCCGCTTCTCGTCGGCCCGCCAGGTCGTCGAGTACGTCGGAAAGCACGCGGACCGTCTCGAGCGCGACACGAAGCTGTGGGTGAAGACCTGGTACGACGACTCGTCGCTGCCGCACTGGTTCCTCGAACGGACGCTCGCGACGGCGTCCACGATCGCGACGAGTACGTGCTATCGCTGGGACAACGGACGCTTCTACGCCTGGGAGGGGACGTACTGCTGCGCCGGCACCTGCGAGCACGTCTGGAACTACGCGCAGGCGATCGGCCGCCTGTTCCCCGACCTGGAACGCGACACCCGGGAGCGGGTCGATCTCGGGATCGCGTTCCGCCCGAGCGGCGAGATCGGCAACCGCGGCGAGTCCGGCGACGCGTCGACCTCGTTCGCCGACGGGCAGACCGGGACGATCCTGCGGATCTACCGCGAACACCAGATGAGCAAGGACTCGGCGTTCCTGCGCCGCGTCTGGCCCCGGGTGCGGACGGCGGTCGACTTCCTGGTCACGCACCGGGACGGCGCGGACGAGGACGGGATCTTCCGCGGCAGTCAGTGGAACACGCTCGACACCGAGTGGTTCGGCGAGGTGCCGTGGATCAGCGGCCTGTACGTCGCCGCGCTCCGAGCCGCTGCCGCGATGGCGGGCGAGGTCGGCGATGGTGCCGGCGCTGCCAGATACGCGGCGATCGCCGATCGCGGGTCGGCGTACCTGGCCGAGAAGTTGTGGAACGAGGAGTACGGGTACTACGTGCAGAAGGTCGATCCGGCGCATCCGACGGCCGAGAACAGCAACCGCGGGTTGTTCATCGACCAGATGTACGGGCAGACGTACGCGGCCCAGCTCGGTCTGCCTCGGGTGTTCCCGGCCGATCAGGCGCGGACGGCGTTGGCGCGGTTGTACGAGTCGAACTTCCGGGCCGATCCGGGGACGTACCGGCCGCCGGGGATCGGGGCCGGGCGGGTGTACACGACCGAGGGGGAGAGCGGCGTGCTCATGGCGACCTGGCCGCACGGCGGGTCGTCCGAGACTCGCGGGCTGATGTACTTCAACGAGGTGTGGACCGGGCAGGAGTACCAGTTCGCCGCGCACCTGTTCTCCGAGGGGATGACGTCGGAGGGACTGGCGGTCACACGTGCGATGTACGAGCGCTACTCGGCCGAGAAACGCAACCCGTACAACGAGATCGAGGCCAGCGACCATTACGCCCGCGCGATGATGGGCTACGGCGTCTACGTCGCCGCCTGCGGCTACGAATACCACGGCCCCCAGGGCCACCTCGGCTTCGCGCCACGCATCCACCCGGAGAACTTCCGCTGCGCCTTCACTGCCGCGGAAGGCTGGGGCTCATACCAGCAACGCCGCACCCCTGGCACGCTGTCCGCGTCGATCGAGGTCCGGTACGGCCAGCTGACCCTCACCACCCTCTCCTTCGAAACCACCACCCCGGCACACCAGGCCGTGGTCCACCTCGGCCGCGACCGCATCCCAGCCAAGCTAGTTGCCACCGGCAACCGCGCCGTAGTCACCCTGCTCCACCAGACAACCCTCACACCCGGCCAAACCCTGCACGCAACCCTCAGCTAGCGAGGCGCCGTAGCGCTGTCTCGACAGCGATCTCGACCCGGGGAGTCATGCCGGGCACGTCGACGGGTCGGCGGCCGGCGACCTGACCGCGGAGCCATTTCGGCGCGTCGGCGGCGTCATAGTGCAGCAGGGCATACAGGTCCCACCAAGGATCGAGGCTCACGCCGGCGATCGACTCGTAGATCGATCGAAGCTGCTCCGCCCACTCGGGCGAGTAGAGCGTCGCCAAGTATCGCCGGCAGTGTCCGACGTCGATCGCGCGCGACCCCCGATGGATGGAGTTCCAGTCGGTCAGTCCAGTGATTCTCCCGCGCGACCACAGCATGTTGACAGGCAGGAGATCGCAGTGCAGAAAGACAGCGGTGTCCTTGGGCGGCGCCGCCGCCATGAGACCGAACGCCGCCTTCCACACAGCCGGCTTCTGTGCGTCGACGGGCACCTGAAACCCGTCCAGCGGAGCGATCCAAGAATCCGTCCAGGGTCTGAACGTCTTCGCGGGGAGATCGAGGGAATGCAGCAAGACGGCAATCTCCGCGATCCTCGTCAGCCACGACCGAGGTTCCGCCGGATTGAGGTCAACGTGCCCCGGCAACCGGGTCATCAGCAACGATGGCGCGCCTCCCGTCGAGGCACCGGCAACATCAGTAGCCAGAATGCTCGGAACCGGGAGCCCGCTTCCCGCCACCACACCGAGGTTGGCGATCTCCTGCTCCAAGGGCTCCTGCAGCCCAAGCCCGCCCGGGTACTGGCGCAGTACGACGAACGTTCGCACTCCATGTCGCTCGACAGTCAGCCGGTGTACGGCGGAGCAGACGCCACCGGTCATTCGGCGATAGCCAACGACGCGACTGCCTCGACCCATCGACGCCGCAACCCAGGCGAGAGTCTCCACGGAGGGTCGACGCTGTCTGAACCCGTTGTCCCTCCAGTCACCGTCGGCCATGAGCGCGAGCCTATTCGCCAGGGGCCTGCGGCGATACGGGTTTTCCAACTAACCTGCCCGAGGCTGCGTCAGTCCGGATCGGGCTCTGCGACGTGGCAGGCGGCTTCGTGGTTCTTGCCGAGGACGCGGAGGAGTGGGGTCTCCACGTGGCAGCGGTCCACGGCGAGTGGGCAGCGCCAGCGGAAGCGGCAGCCGGGCGTGGGGTCGATGACCTTCGGCGGTTCGCCGGTGTCGCCTTCGATGCCGGTGTTCAGCGGCGCCCGCGGATCGGGGACGGCGCCGAGGAGCAGGTCCGTGTACGGGTGCTTGGGGTTCTGCAGGACCGACTCGGTCGGACCGGTCTCGACGACGTGCCCGGCGTACATGATCATCAACCGGTCGGCGACGTACCGCGCGCTCGCGATGTCGTGAGTGATGTAGAGGAACGAGACGCCCTGCGACTCCCGCAGCTCCGCCATCAGGTTCAGCAGGCCGATCCGGATCGACACGTCGAGCATCGACACCGGCTCGTCGGCGAGGATCAGTTTCGGCTTGTGCGCCAGCGCCTGCGCGAACCCGATCCGTTGCCGTTGGCCACCGCTCAGCTCGTACGGGTACCGGTGCATGACGTCACCGGCCGGCGACAGGCCGACGGCCTCGATGACCCGCTCCGCCTCCTCGAAGCGTTGCGCCTTCGTCGTCAGGTCCCGTCGGTGCAGCTTCAGGCTCCGCAGAACTCCGTGCTTCACCCGGAAGGCCGGGTTCAGCGACGAGAACGGATCCTGGAACACCATCGGTACGTCGCCCCGATAGGACAACTGGTCCTTCCGTGAGCGGTACGTCGACATCGCCCGGCCCTGGTAGAAGATCTCGCCGCTCGTCGGCTTGTAGACCCCTGCCAGCAGCCGCGCGATCGTACTCTTGCCGCTCCCGCTCTCACCGGCCAGCGCGACGATCTCCTGCCGCCCGATGGTGAAGTTCACCTCGTCGACCGCGTGCAGCATCTGCCGCGAGAATCCGCGCCCGACCCGGAAGTGCCGGGTCAGCTCTCTTGCCTCGAGCAACGGCGCGGCGGCGGAGTCCACGCCGGCCTCGTTCACGTCTACCGACGTCATGATGTGCGCTCCCGGACCGGTTCCTTGACATGCAACAAGCAGCGCGCCTGGACGGCGCCGACCTGGTAGAGGTCCGGCGCGATCTTCGGGCAGTCCTCGAACGCCTTCGGGCAGCGCGGCTGGAACCGGCAGCCCGGCGGCGGATCGGCCAGGTTCGGCGGACTGCCCGGGATCCCCGTCAACGGCACCTTCGGACCGCGGATCGACGGGAACGCGTCCAGCAGCCCGGCGCTGTACGGATGCTGCGGATGGTCGAACACCGCGCGCGTGTCGCCGAACTCGACGACCTGCCCGGCGTACATCACCACCAGCTTGTCCGAGAAGTGACTGACCAGCGACATGTCGTGGGTGACGAAGATGACCGCGAACCCGAGCTGCTTCTGCAGTTCCTTGATCTGCACCATCAGCGAGCGTTGCGCGACCACGTCGAGCGCGGACGTCGGCTCGTCCATGATGATCAGGTCCGGCGTGAACAGCAGCGCCATCGCGATCATCGCCCGCTGCCTCATCCCGCCGCTCAACTGGTGCGGGTAACTGCGAAGGTGGATCGGGTCGATGCCGACCAGCCGCAGTACCTCGGCCGGCCGTTCGTCGGCGACCGGCTCGTCGTGCGCCATGATCGTGTCCCGGAACTGCGCGCCGATGCTCTTCACCGGGTTGAGCGCGTTCATCGCGCTCTGCATCACGACCGAGAAGTCGCGCCATCGCAACGCGGACAGCTTCTTCTCGTTCATCGTCACCAGGTTCTGTCCCTGGAACGTGACGCTGCCGCCGGTGATCGCGGCCGGCGAACTGAGCAGCTGCGCGATCGCGAACAGCAGCGTCGACTTGCCGCACCCGGACTCGCCGACCACGCCGACGAACTCACCGGCGTGGACGTCGAGATCCACATGGTCGACCGCGACGACCGGGCGGTCCCCGGTGTCGTACTCGACCGTCAGATCCCGGACCTCGAGAAGTGGCTGGCCCTCAAGACTTGGCACGTCGCCTCCGAACCGGCCGTAGCGCGGGGTTGCTGATCTCGTCGAACGCGTAGTTGAGCAGGGCGAACGACACACCCAGGAGCGCGACCGCGAGACCCGGTGAGAGCGCCCACGCGGGCAGGCCGTTCACCAGGGCGCCCTGGTTCTGCGCCCAGTAGAGCATCGTGCCCCAGCTGAGTGAGTTGGGATCGCCGAGCCCGAGGAACTGCAGGCCGGCGGCAGTGAGCACGGAGTACAGCGCCGCGCCGAGGAAGTTCGCGACGATCAGCGAGATCATCGTCGGCAGCACCTCGACGACGATGATGTACGACGATCGCTCGCCACGGACCCGCGCCGACTCCAGGAAGTCCCGGTTGCGCAGGGACAGCGCCTGTGCCCGCATCTGTCTGGCCCCGTACGACCACCCGGTGAGGATCAGCACAATGATGATCACGGTCAGGTTGCCTTTACCGGCGTACGTCGCCAGCACGATGATCAGCGGGAACGTCGGGAGCACCAGGAAGATGTCTGTCAGCATCGACAACCCGTCGTCCGCGAACCCGCCGAGGTACGCCGCGGAGACGCCGATGATCACCGAGAGGATCGTGGCGCCGAGACCGGCGACGACCGCGATCACCAGCGACTCCCGGGTGCTGTAGATCAGCTCGGCGTACACGTCCTGGCCGAGACCCGTCGTACCGAGCCAGTGGTCGCCGGACGGTTTCGCCAGCGGTACGTCGCCGATCGCGCGCGGATCGCCGTGCAGCCCGGGTGTGAACAGCTGCGGGAACGCCGCGAGCAGGATGAACAGGAGCAGCAGCACCGCGCCGACCATGGCCTTGCGATTCCGCAGGACGGCCCGCAACAAGCCACCGCGCGGGCGGCGGGGGGAAGCTGAGACAGGCGCGGCTGCGCCAGCTACGACAGCACTCATCCTCTATCCCTTCGTCCGGGCGCGCGGGTCGAGCAGGAACACCGCGAAGTCGCAGAGCAGGACACAGATCAGCACCGCCAGCGTCACCAGCAGGAACAGGGCCTGCAGCAACGGATAGTCGGTGCTCACCGTGGCGTTGTAGAACATGTAGCCGAGACCCGGGTAGTTGAAGACGTACTCGACCAGGATCGTTCCGGAGATCACGAAACCGAGCGACATCGCGAACCCGGACAGGTTCGGCAGGAACGCGTTCCGGCCGGCGTACCCGAACATGATCTTGCTGCCCGGGATGCCCTTCGCGCGGGCCATCCGGACATAGTCCTCGGCGAGCGTGGTCACCATGTTGTTCCGCATCGTGAGGATCCAGCCGCCGACCGCCGTGATCAGGATCGTGCCGGCCGGCAGGATGCCGTGCTTGATCACGCTCCAGATGAACTCACCGGTGAACCCGGGCGTCAGGCTCTGGTCGTAGTTGAAGTCGTTCGGCAGGATCGGGTTGTTGCCGATCGCGAACAACGAGATCAGCAGCAGCGCCACCCAGAAGTACGGCAGCGCCGAGGTGACGATGAACACCGGCGGCACGATCCCGTCGATCAGGCCGCCGCGCCGCCAGCCCGCCACCGTACCGATCAGGGTGCCGAGGACGAACGCGAGCACGGTCGACAGGCCGACCAGCCCGAGCGTCCACGGCAACGCGTCGCCGATCAGCGTCGTCACCGGTACGCCGAGGCTGCTGCCGATCGACACGCCCCAGTGCCCGGTGACCATCGACCTCAGGTACTCGCCGTACTGCAGGAACACGTTCTTGTCCGGATCGAAGCCGAACTCGGCCAGCACGGTGCGCAACTGCTCGGGCGTCACCACCGCGCCGCCCTTGCTCAGCCGTTGCCGCAGTGCTTCCTCGGGGCTGCCCGGCATCATCCGCGGGATGAAGAAGTTCAGCGTCATCGCCGCCCACAGCGTGAGCACGAAGAACCCGAGGCGTCGTATCAGGTATCGCACTCCCACCAGCTCCTCGTGCTCACGCTTCTACCAGTTCCCTTACTTTTGGGCGGACTTCGAGTACAGGTTGGTCAGGACCTGACCGACGTCCGGGATGTTGTACGGCGCGGGCTGCGCGTACGGGTCGTCCTGGGTCGGCCAGCCGTCCAGGTCCTTGGTGTTGTACTGGTACCAGTCGACCGACTCGGTGGTCGGGATGATCGGCACGTCCTTGATCATGTACGACGAGATCTGCTTGATCAGCTTGACCTGCGTGTCCGGGTCCGCGCTCGCGTACTGGTCGAACAGCTTGTCCACCTCGGGCTTCATGTACCGCGAGTAGTTGCTGTTCGCCTGCTTGCCGATCGGCGCGGAGTTCTTCGAGTACAGCAGCTGCCGCAGCTCGTAGTACGGCGAAGGCCCGCCGGACAGGCTGGAGTACGCCAGGTCGTAGTCACCGGTGTACAGCTTCTGGTTGTACGACTGCTGCTGCAGGTCCTGGATCGTCAGCTCGATCCCGACCTTCGCCAGTTGCTGCTTCACGACCGCCAGCGACGCGTCCCAGTCGGTGTAGCCGGTGACCGTGATGACGTTCAGCTTCAACGGGTTCGACTCGGAGTATCCGGCGGTCTGCAGGAGCTGCTTGGCCTTGTCCAGGTTCGGTTTGTCGTACCCGGCGGCCGTCAGCGCGTCCTTGTCGAAGTACTTGTCGAAGGTCGGCGTGACGACACCTGTCTGGTTCGCGGCCGGCTGGTACCCGCTCTCACCGATCTTGGAGATCTGTTCGCGGTCGAGTGCGTACGCGATCGCCTGCCGGACCTCGAGCTTGCTGGTCGCCGGACGGGACGGGTCGTTGTTCGGGACCAGGGCGACGTTCGCGGTCGGCGGGAACCAGTAATTGTTCTCCGGCGACTTCGCCTTGTAGAAGTTGTCGATGTTCGGGATGTACTGACCGCCCCACTGCGCCTTGCCGCTGGCCAGGTCGAGGTTGGCGGGGTTGTTGTCCAGGTACGCCGGGTACTGCACCTTCTCGACGTACGGCTTGCCCGGCTGCCAGTAGTTGGGGTTGGCGACGTACGAGATGTTGTTGCCGCTGCAGGACTCGACCGTGAACGGCCCGGTCCCGACCGGCTTCGGGTCGGTCCAGGTGGCGGGCTTGGAGGCAGCCTCGCCGGCCGACCAGATGTGCTTGGGCACGATGCCGACCTGGCCGGCGAAGTTGAAGAAGTACGGCTCGGCCGCGGCCTTGAACTTCAGCGTGACCTTGTTGCCGGCGGCCGACACGCTGGTCAGGCCGGCGCCGGTCCACAGCGAGTACAGGTCGAGCGCGGGCTGCTCCTTCATCCGGGTGAAGGTGTAGACGACGTCGTCGGCGGTGAACGGCTGACCGTCGCTCCACTTCACACCGTCGCGGATGGTGAAGTCGATCGAGTCTTTCTTCGGCGACCAGGTGAACGCGGTGGCCAGCATCGGCGTCGTGGCGCCGGCCTTCAGCACGTTCACGAACGTCAGCGGCTCGTAGACGAAGCCGAGCGCGACCTGGTTGACCGCCGGGTTGAACGGGTTGAACTGGCACGGCCAGGTCTGCCCGCCGACGTTGGCGATCGTGACGGTGCCGCCCTTCTTGTGCTCGCCGGTACTTCCGCCGCCGCTGCTGCTCGACGACGACGGGTTGGACGACGCCGCGTTCCCGATCGGCTTGTCACCCCCGCCGCACCCGGCGGTCAGTACGCCGACCGCCACAGCGGCGACGGCGATGCGTTTGATGCCCCTCATCGTCTTCTGCCTTTCACTACTGGAAGTCCTGCTCATGCGAATGCTTCGGCGCCGAGGTCGACACCTGCGGCCTCGACGCCGAGGGCGAGCGCCCCGATCAGCGGTGCGTCCGTGGGAAACCGTGCCACCGAGAGCTCCGGCGGAAACGGGACGGCCGCGTCGAGGGCGCGACGCAGGCCGGGTTCGAGCTGGTCCCAGGACCGCACCAGCCCGCCGCCGACGACGATCCGGGACGGATCGACGGCGATGGCCAGGTTGGCGAGGTGGGTGGCCAGTTCCCGGACGAATTGGTCGGTGAGGACGGCGGCGTCCGGGTGGGTGCGCGCCATCGTGAAGACGTCGGCGGCCGTGACCTGTCGCCCGAGCCGGGCGGTCCCGGTGGTCTCGAGCGCCTGGCCGCTGACGACGTGTTCCAGGATCGTGCGCCCGTCACCCGCGACGTACACGTCGGCGGGGGAGCGCAGGTTGTAGCCGATCTCGCCGGACGCGCCGTGCGCGCCGGTGATCACGGTGCCGCCGGCAACGATCGCCACCGCGAGACCGGTGCCGAGATTGACGTAGAGCCCCGGGTCGCAACCGGTCAGCGCACCCCAGCGCAACTCGGCCGCCGCGGCCGCCTTGACGTCGGTCGCCAGCCGCACCGGTACGCCGGGGAACGCGTCCCGGATCAACCGCCCGAAGGGGAGCTCGCCCCAGCCGGGAAAGGTCGGAGCCAGTTCCACGCGGTCGTCGTACGGGATGCCGAGTGTCGCCGCGCCGACACCGGCCAGTTCGTGATCCGGCACGACCTCCGCGAGGAGTTCGCGGGCCGCTGTCAGGCAACGGCTCATCGCCTCCGCGGCGCCGGCGCCGTCCCGGCTGTCGAGGGTCGTCGCGCCGAGGCGGCGACCGGTGAGGTCCCCGACCGCGACGGCGATCTTCGTGCCGCCGAAGTCCAGCCCGAGAACGACGGGTGTCGAAACCACGGGGTGGCACCTCCTCGCGCCGACCAATAGAATCAATAGGAAACTAACTTAACTATCAGCGGCACCACAAGGGATCGCCAGAACTTGTTGGCCGAGTTGACCGAGTTGTTAGCGAGCGAGGGGGGTTCGGCGTGACGGTTATTGCCGGGGGGATCGCCGGGGGTGGTGCCGGGGGTGCTGCAGGGGGTGCCGCGGCTGCGCGCCCGCAGCTGATCCGCGAGATCAACGAGCAGGTGCTGCTCGACCACATCCGCCGGTCCGGGCCGATCTCCCGTACCGAGCTCGCCGGGCTCACCGGTCTGTCGAAGCCGACCGTGTCCGCGGCACTGGGCTCGCTGGAGCGGACCGGTCTCGTGCACGTGACGGGCCAGCGCACCGGCGTACCCGGGCCGGCGGCCAGGCTGTACGAGGTGCGGCCTGACGCGGGGTTCGTGCTCGGGCTCGACGTCGGGCGCGAGTACCTGCGCGGTGGGATCGCGGATCTCGCGGGGACGGTGCGTGCGCGGATGAGTGTGCGGACCAAGGCGGGGGACGCGATGGCACGCATCCAGGAGCTCGTCGATCTGACGGCGACACTCGCGGCCGACGCCGGCATCGAGGTCACCCAGCTCACCCAGACGGTTCTCGGCAGTCCCGGTGTCTACGATCCCCGGCTCGATGCGCTGACGCTGACCGGCCGCCTGTCCGGCTGGGACTCGCCGGCGACCCTCGCTGCACTGCGGGAGCGTTTTGGGCCGACGCTGATGATCGAGAACGACGTGGACGCGGCGGCCATCGCGGAGCGGGCGCACGGGCATGGGCGTGACGTCGACAGCTTCGCGTTCGTGAGCGTCGGCACCGGTATCGGGATGGGCCTCGTTCTCGACGGCAAGCTGCGGCACGGGTCGCACGGTGTGGCGGGGGAGATCGGGTACCTGCCGTTCACCGAGGGCAGCGGCAGCGATCCGCGGGACGCGCGGAAGCGGGGCGGGTTCGACGCGTCGGCGTCGGCGGCTGCCGTCGTACGGGCGGCGCGCCGGGCCGGTGTCCGTGGCGCGTCGACGGCGGAGAAGGTGTTCGCGGCGGCGGTGCGGGGCGACCCGCTTGCGGCCGCGGTCGTCGCCGAGGAGGCGTTGCTGGTCGCCAAGGCGGTGTGCACGGTGATCACAGTCGTCGATCCCGAGCTGGTCGTCCTGGGCGGCGGCATCGGGCAGGCGCCGGGGTTCCTCGAGGCCGTCACCAAGCAGCTGCGTCAGCTGGCCCCGGTGATGCCGGAGGTGAAGGCGAGTGTGCTCGGTACCGAGACAGTGGTGGCGGGCTGCCTCGCGGCCGGACTCGATCGCGCCTGGCGGACACTCGCCGGAAATTCTGCCGGCTAACCGGACGCAAACCGTCCGCAATGGCTACTAGGGTGCGAGCCATGGCTATCGCAAAGTACCCGAGTTTCGTGCTGGACTGCCCGGACGCTGCCGTCCTGAGCCAGTTCTACGGTGAGTTGCTGGGTTGGAAGGTGGAGGCCCGCGAGGGCTGGGCCGACATCCGCCCGGAGGACGGGAGCAACTGCATCTCGTTCCAGCAGGTCGAGGACTACAAGGCGCCGACGTGGCCGACCCAGGACGTGCCACAACAGCTGCACCTCGATGTGATGGTGCGGGACCTCGACGAGTCGGAACCGGAAGTACTGGCCATCGGTGCGACCAAGGCCGACCACCAGCCCGGTACGTCGTTCCGCGTCTTCCTCGACCCCGCTGGACACCCGTTCTGCCTGTGCGTCGACTGACCGTAGGGTGAGGGGGTGACGAGCTGGCGGGAGGAGCGACGGCAGGCGGCGGTCGAGCATGCGGCCGCGCTCGACCGTAAGAAGGCCGCCGAGAGCGCTCAGGCGCGGGAGTTGCTGGCCGGCTTCATCGCGACACTCAAGGAGCGCGGCGTCGATCCCGAGCCGTTGCGTGCTCAGGTGATCGGCTCGAACGCCAGCTACCGCACCGATCTCATCGGGTGGTACCTGCGCCGCAACCGCTCGCTCGCCGTTGACGTCGACGGCAACTTCTACATCCTTGGCGTACCCGCCAGCCTCAAGTCCCGCGTCGCCGGGGTCCGCGTCCAGCCGTCCGATCCGCCGCTCGTCGTCGGCCAGGGCGCCCGCGACGGCGAGTCGATGCCGCTCGCCGAACTGCTACGCCTTCGGCTCGAGTCCTAGAACGCTCGCGATCAATGCCGTCCCGGGCGCCGTCCGCCCGCCCGGTCCCGGCGACGGCTCGACGTCGCCCATGTCCAGCGCCTCGCCGCATTCCGAGCAGCAGACCGTCGGGGTCGTGACCTTGCCGCAGGTCGAGTGCGTGAACCGGATCGGCTGGCCCGCCGGGGGAGTAGCCCAGCGGTCGCCCCAGGCGGTGAGGGCCATCAGGATCGGCACGAGCTCCTGCCCCGCCTCGGTCAGCTCGTAGCTGTAGCGCACCGGGTTCTGCTGGTACGGCGTACGTCGTACCAGGCCGCCGTCGACGAGCGTGGTGAGCCGGTCGGTGAGCAGGTTGCGGGAGATGCCGAGGTCCGTGACGAACTGGTCGAAGCGGTTCAGCCCTAGGTAGAGATCGCGCAGCACCAAGGGCGTCCACCAGTCGCCGATCAGCTCCAGGGACTGGGCGAGCGAGCAGTGCATCGAGGCGAAGCTGGTGTTCCGCATGCCCTGAGTGTAGTCAGTTGCGTCATTGAACTCACTATGGCTACGGTGGCGGCATGGGCATCTATCACCGGATCGTGGCGCGGCAGGTGCGGAACGCGTTCACGCAGATCAGCGCCGGCAACTGGGAGGCGATGGTGGCCGGGATGGCGCCGTCGTTCACGTACCGGTTCTACGGAGATCACGCACTCGGCGGCGAGCGGCGTACGCACGAGGCGTTGCGGCGCTGGTGGGAGCGCTGCTTCCGGCTGCTGCCCGGCACCCGGTTCGAGGTCCAGGACGTCCTCGTCGCCGGCCGGCCGTGGGACACGCGGGTCGCCACCGCGGTCACCGTGCATGTGAACGTCGTGGACGGGTCGACGTACGAGAACGTCGTGCACCAGTTCCTCCGGATCAAGTGGGGCAAGATCACCGAGGTCCGCACCCTCGAGGACACCGCGGTCCTGCAACGCACCCTCGACCGCCTCGCCGCAGCCGGCTACGCCGAAGCGCACGCGGAGCCCATCGTCGGCTGAGGCGCGCACCGCCGGGACAGTTGCTGGTGGCAACTGTCCCGGCGAAGGCGGCGGCTGTCAGCTGACCGGCTTGAAGCCCTTGAAGGTCATGTAGATGCCGATGGACAGCTCCCACAGGGCGACCGGAGCGGTGGCGATCCCGGACAACACGGACAGTTGGGCGTTGTGGCCGAGGACGGTCAGAACATTGGCGGTGAGCAGCAGCGGAGCGCCGACAAGGCCCATGATCGGCATGAACCGCGGGATCCGGCGAGACCGGTACATCAGCGTGCCGAGCAGGATGGCGCTGATGGCGGGCATCGTTCCGGCGCCGAACAGGAAGGTCCAGTTGCGGACCTCGACGAGGGCCCGGCCGACGACGGCGAGCGCGTTGGGGTCGGCACTGCCCGCGAGGTCCTGGCGCAGCGTCACGACGGTGACCAGGCTGACGACGCCGATCATGATCACCGCGGCCTCGAGCATCCGTGAGGTGACGAAGCCCAGGGCCAGGGACTCCTTGTAGCGCTTCATCACCGGGAACAGTGCGACGGCGCTACCGATGCCGGCCAGCGCGTTGACGAAGTCGAGAAGACAGCCCCACAGCACACGGGTGTCCTGCCCGGCGCCGAGGATGTAGTTGTGATCGTGGAGTACCGGTCCGATCAGGAACAGGGCCGGGAACGAGGCGGCGAAGGTCACCAGGTAGAAGATCCCGGCGGCGCGGACGTGGCTGCGGGTCGGATCGACCGAGCGGGCGGTAGCGGTCGGTGCTGACGCGGTGGATGCGGTGATGGTCATGGCTGGCTCCTTGGAGCTGGTTCGGTGTCGGTGCGGTCGACCGAGAGCAACGGCAGACCGAGGTCGCGGAGTCGCTGGAGCAGTCCGTGCAGGGCTGCTTGATCGGCCACGCGGCCGTGGATGACGGTGGTGCCGTCGCTGTGCGCGGTGAGGGTCATGCCGTCGAACCACGCGGTCCACCGTGGGTCGAGACGCCCTTGGAGGCGGATTTCGTACCAGGCTGATTCGTGGTCCATAGCCGCAAGGTAGGAGCGGGCCTGGTGACCGCGCATCACATCATGTGGTGATCCTCAGCGGGTGAGCAGCCCGAGTTGATGGGCTCGCCGGACCGCCGCGCGCCGGTTGTTGACATCGAGCTTGGTGTAGATGTGCTTGGTGTGGGTGCGCACGGTGTTGAGCGACACGACAAGTTCACGCGCGATCGAGGGCCCGTCGAGTTCGCTCGTGAGCAAACGGAGTACGTCGAGTTCGCGATCACTGAGCGGATCCAGCAGCACCTGCTGGGTTGACGGCTTGCTGACGCGGGCGGGGCGGCGGGCCGCATCCAGAAGTGTTCGCAGGTACGCCGATCCTGGCCGGCGCCGCTGCAGTGTCGCCAGCAACGACAACACCGGTGCGCCCTCGGAGACGAAGACCCGGACGTACCCTTCAGGTTCGGCGAGGGCGAGCGCTCGTTCCAGCACTGCCGGATCTCGGCCGGCCACGGCCCGAAGCACTAGGATCTCGATGAGACTGCCGGTTCGGCCGCCTGCCTCGGCGGCGGTCCGCAACCTCTCGAGGAGCGGTACGGCGTCCTCGCCGCGGGCCATCATGAGCCGGGCCGACGTCACCTGCTCGTACTCGTGGAGATACGACAGGTCCCCGGACAATCCGTCGGCCCATTCCTGCGCCGCGGACAGCTCTCCCCGGAGGATCAGCAGCCGCGCGCGGACCGCGGCCAGCGGCCGGACATTCGGCGAGAAGTCTGCGACGTACACGCTGACGGCGGCATCCAGTAGGTCGAGCGCACCGTCGAGGTCGCCTTCCGCCTCGCGGATCCGGGCCATCGCGACCCTCCAGCGGTACGGGTTCTGCGGCAGCTCTCCCGCCTCGCCCAGCTCCTCGGCGCGGCGCAGGTAGGTGATGGCCGCGTCGAGATCGTTCCGCTCCCAGGCGAGCCGGCTCAAGCCGACGTACATGTCGGACGTCCCACGCAGACGGTGTGCCTGTCGCCCGGCGAGCTCGAGCGCCCGTTCGAGCGTCGCCTGCGCCTGCCGGAGCCGGCCCTGGGTGATCTCGAGGTCGGCCAGCGTGACCGAACATCCGAGCACATCGGAGACGTGGCCGATCCGTTCCAGTCCGTCTGCGGCCGAGGCGTATCCGCGATGCGCCGACTCGAGATCGCCACCGGCCCACGAGGCGAGGCCCGACAGGGCCGACGCAGCCGAGATGGTGAGGTCGTCGCCGGCGATGGCCAGCCGAAGGGCGAGGGCGGCGTGCTCGATCGTGCCGGCCGGGTTGCCGCCCACGAGTGCCAGGGCGGCCCGGTACGTCTCGATCGCGCTCGGCAAACGGTTTAGCTCTTCGCGATCGACGGCCACGAGCGCCTCCACCGGCCCGGACAGTTGCCGTTCGATGTCCCGGAGCCGCTGCTCCACACCCAGGAACTCGTTGCCGGCCATCAACGCCCCGACGAAGTCGATCGCGAGTACCGGGCGACGCTGGACGAGTTCGTCGGGGATGTCGTCCAGCCAGCGCCGGATCGTGGCTTCCTGCCGTTCCCGTCGTAGGGCGGGTGCGGCCAGTTCAATGAGGTCCGCGGCGCGGTCCAGGTCTCCGCCGGCCACCGCGTGGTGAACGGCCGCCACGGTGTCGCCCGCATCGCCGTACCACTGTCCGGCGCGTTGGTGCAGCTCCGCGATGTCGCTGCGCTCGGCGAGCAGCCGCGCCCGCAGTACGTCGGCGAAGAGGTGGTGGTAGCGGTACCACTGCCGGCGGTCGTCCAGCGGTACGACGAACAGGTTCTGGCGCTCGAGCGATTCGAGCATCTCCGTACCACCGGTCTGACCGGTCACGGCGTCGCAGAGCGGGCCGGTCAACCGGTCGACCACGCTGGTCTCGAGCAGGAACCGGCGTACCTGCTCCGGCTGCCGGTCGAGGACCTCGTCGACGAGGTAGTCGACGACGTACCGGTCGTCGCCCGCGAAGCCGTCGATGAATGCGGTCGTGTCGCCGCGGCCTCGCAACGACAGCGCCGCCAGCCCGAGCGCGGCGATCCAGCCTTCGGTGCGCTCCTCGAGGGTCGCGATCGCCTCGGCGCCGAGCTCCAGCCCGGTTGCGGTGGTGAGGTAGCTGCTCACCTCGTCGGGCGTGAACCGCAGATCGGTGGCACGGACCTCGACGAGCTCGCCCCGCGCCCGCAGGCGCGCCAGCGGGAGCGCGGGGTCGGCCCTGGTGCTGATCAGCAGGTGCAGCTGGGGCGGGAGGTGGTCGAGCAGATAGGTCATGCCGCGGCTGATCTCCAGGCCGTCGGCGAGGTGGTAGTCGTCGAGGACGAGGTCGATGCCGTCCGGCAGGACACTGAGCTCGTTCAGGACTCCCGCGAGGATCGTTTCGATCGGCACGGGACCGGACTGCAGCGCCACCAAGGCGCCGCCGGCAATGCCTGGTGCCGCGCGGTCGAGGGCGGTCAGGACGTACGTCCAGAAGGTGACCGGGTCCTGGTCGCTCTCCTCCAGCGAGACCCAGGCCGCGCGCTCGGCCGCCCAGGCCGAGACCAGCGTCGTCTTGCCGAATCCGGCCGGCGCGGACACCAAGGTGAGCCCGGTGCCGTCCCTGCGCCGTAGACGCTTGTCGAGCCGGGGCCGGTCCACGAGACCCGGTCGGGTCCGCGGACGGTACAGCTTGGTCTCGACGAGAGGTCCGGCCATCACGCCCCCTCCGCGTCGACGCCCCTGTCACGAGAGTAGGCCACCCTCGGACAGCGAGATCTTCCGCCGCTGCGGAGCAGGATCTACCTTGTGGGAGCATTTTCCCTGCGAACGATCCGGAGTGAGCCATGCGGTCGAAGACCTTGAAGGCCTCTGTTGCCCTGACCTCCGCTGCCGTGCTGACCTTGGCGGCTCTGGCCGCTCCGGCCGCCGACGCGAAGCCCCCGACGGGTGCCACGACCGCGAAGGCGCTGGTGTTCATTCCGAACCCGGTGCAGTCGAGCGGTAACGAGGCGCTCACGGACCAGAAGGATTCGGCGACGGCCGTTCCGCGCGGCGACTACTACGAGGTGACGCTGACCGACCTGGACGGCTCGGGATACCTCAACGGCACCTGGGCGAACGTGAAGAGCACCACAGGCACTCCGGCGTACACCACGAACGGCACCTACTTCTACAACCGGCACGACGACCAGTTCGAGCAGGTGATGGCGTACTTCTGGGGGACACAGGCGCAGAAGTACCTGCAGTCGCTCGGCTTCGGCCGCGATCTGCCGGCCGTGAACGCCGAAAGCCAGGACTACAAGGTCGACCAGTACGGCCAGGACAACTCCTTCTCCAGGGACGACCACGACACGATCACGCTCGGCAAGGGCGGCGTGGACGACGCCGAGGACGGCGAGGTGATCGTCCACGAGACCGGTCACGCCGTGCACGACGCACAGGTCCCCGGCTTCGGGTCCTCACTGGAGGCCGGTTCGATCGGCGAGGCGTTCGGTGACTACTTCGCGGTGACAGTCGGCGCCTGGGTGGCGAAGCAGTACGGCGTACCCGTCGCGGCGGATCTCGCCTGCGTGATGGACTGGGACGCGACGTCGTACACCTCGACCGTGCCGCACTGCCTGCGCCGTCTCGACGCGGGCAAGCACTACCCCGGGGACGTCGTCGGCGAGGTGCACGCGGACGGGGAGATCTGGTCCCAGGCCCTGTACCAGATCCGGACCGCGCTCGGCCCGGCAGTGGCCGACCGGATCATCGTCGACGCGCAGTTCGGCTTCGCGCCGGACACCAGCTTCGGGGCGGCGGCCCGGCAGACCGTCGCGACCGCGCGGTCGCTGTACGGCCCCAGCCAGGCGACCGTCGTCCAGAAGGCCTTCGCGGACCGCGGCATCCTCTGACCATCCCGGCGATCGGACCAGAGCGACCGATATCCGGGGTCGGGTCGATGTCTCGGAAAGATCACGGTAGTGTCACGCGCCAGGTAGTGACGGGCGACCGATTCGCCCGTCAGTGACCGCCGCGTAGCGCGGGCTGTCGGCTGGGGCGCAGCACGAACACCGGTGGTGACCTGCCGACCCGGACGGACCCCTGCCGTCCGGTGTTTCCGTCGCGCCCCGAGAGGTTTCCGCATGCCCGCCTTCCCTCCTCAGCAGCTCCTGGCCCGATTCGCCACCCTTGTCGCGACCCGCGGCGAGAGGGGCCGCCCGTGACGCGCACCACCAAGATCGCGCTCGGCGCCGGCCTGCTCGGGCTGCTCGCAAGTCTCGTCGTGGCCCTGACCGGCACGTCCGGCGGGGCTCAGGCCGAGGCGCAGACACCGACCCGGCACTTCGTCGCGAATCTCCAGGGCGCAACCGCACCCTTCGCCCTCGGCTACAACCTGGCCGACAAGTCCTCGGTGTCCAGCCTGAGCGCGCTGCCGACCGGCGTGCAAGCCGTCTTCTGGCTGGGTCAGAAGTGCCCGAGCCCGGCCGACAGCACCTTCAAGGCCAAGGTCGACGCCCTCGCCTCGAACCCGAAGGTCTTCGCCTACTACCTGTCCGACGAGCCGCACATCGGGGACTGCCCCGGCGGTCCGGCGGCGCTGCGGTCGCGAGCGGACTACATTCGCGCCGCGAGCGGTGGCCGGCAGAAGTCGTTCATCGTGCTCAGCAAGGTCGCCGACTACCAGCCGTTCGCGCCGCCCAACAGCCACGTCGACCTGGTCGGACTCGACCCGTACCCTTGCTCGGTCGCGAACCCTCAGTGCGACCTCGGCAAGATCGGGGAGAAGGTCAGCGCGGCCCGCGCGGCCGGCGTCCCGCTGGCCGCGATCGTGCCGGTGTACCAGGCCTTCGGCCAGGAGCGGGCGACGAGCCACTACTACAACCTGCCGACCGCAACTCAGGAGCACGCGATCCTGACGGAGTGGAAGCGGCTCGTGCCGTCCCCGGTGATGGACTACACCTACGGCTGGGGCAACCAGGGCAGCGCGAATCCGACCCTGGTCGACTCGTCCGCGCTGCAGAAGGTCTTCGCAACCTTCTTCGCCACCGGTAGCTGACGTACCGATCCGGCGGCCCGCTCCGGGCCGCCGGATTTTCCGGTCCGGCCCGGAAACTCGGGTGCGTTTTGTCGGTGCGGGCCGTTACGGTCGATCGGGTGCTGACGCTGCTGCGGTACGGAGTGCGGGTTGCACCTGGAGGCACCCTTCTGACGATGGGTCTGGCTGTCCTCGGTTCGCTGCTGGGGATGGCGGTCACGTTGCTGACCGGCCGGGTCGTCGGGGCGGTTCCAGGGGTGATCGACGGCGGCCCGGACGCGATGCCGATCGGCGAGTTCGGCTGGCTGCTGGGCGGCCTGCTCGCGGTGTTCGTCATCGACAGCCTGACGCCCGCGGTGCAGCAGGTCGCGTCGCTGGTGATGGACGCCGGCCTGGTCCGCGCGATCGGCACTGGCATCACCGAGCCGCTGCTCAAACCGCGCCGGATCGAGCACCTCGAGGACTCCGAAGTACTGGACGTCCAGGAGCGCGCGAAAGGCAAGGGCGGCTTCCATCTCGCGCAGGGGCTCGGGCAACTGCCGTGGTTGATCGCGAGCCGGGTGACGCTGGTCGGCTCCGCGGTGATCGTCGGCGTGATGTTCGCGTGGTGGGTGGCGGCGATGCTGGTCGCCGTCACGATGCTGCTGGAGTGGTACGGCGGTCGCTTGATCGAGCGCGAGGTCGACGTCTGGTGGGGTAACACCGAGGAGCAGCGCCGAGCCAACTACCTGTTCAACCTGGGCATGCGTGACGCTCCGAAAGAGTTGCGCGTGTTCGGGCTGCACAACTGGCTCGTGGAGCGGTATGTCCGCGAATGGACGGCCGGCTACCGCCCGGTGTGGGCACGCCGCCGGCGGAACGCGAAGTGGTCGTTGCTGATCGGCGGCGTCCACCTGATCGCCAACGGCGTCGCGATCCTGGCTGTCGGGCGCGCCGCCTACAACGGCACGCTGCCGCTCACGCAGGTCGCGACCACACTGCCCGCGATCCTCGCGATCGGTCAGGCGAGCAACGGGTACGGCGTGGCGCAGGTCCGCCGCGGACTGTCGGCGTACCGCGCGATGCGGGACCTCAGCGCGACGATCGAGGAGCGGCACCCGGAGCCGGCCGTGACCACGAAGCATCGGATCGAGACGATGCCGGCCCGCGAGATCCGGTTCGAGCAGGTGAGCTTCCACTACCCGGGTTCGGACGTCGCCGTACTGCGCGACCTCGACCTCACGATCCGCGCGCGGGAGGCGCTCGCGCTCGTCGGCGTCAACGGTGCGGGCAAGTCCACGCTGGTGAAGCTGCTCGGCGGCGCGTACAAGCCGACGAGCGGCCGCATTCTCGTCGACGGTGTCGATCTCGCGGACCTCGACCTGAGCGTGTGGCAGCGCCGGGTGGCCGCGATCGTGCAGGACTTCCTGCGGTTCCCGTTGTCGGTGACCGACAACGTCGTGTTCGGCGCGGTCGAACGCGCGGGTGACGAGCTCACCCTGGCGAGGGTCGCGCGTGAGTCCGGGATCGACGAGGTCGTACGGCGCCTGCCGAAGGGCTGGGACACCGTGCTGGACAAGACCTTCGACGGCGGCGTGGACCTGTCTGGTGGTGAGTGGCAGCGGGTCGCGCTGGCTCGGGCGTTGTTCGCGGTGCATGCCGGTGCGGGCGTTCTGGTGCTGGACGAGCCGGCCGCGGCGCTCGACGTACGGGCCGAGGCCGAGCTGGTCGAGCGGTACCTGGAGCTGACCTCCGGGGTGGCATCGCTGATCATCTCGCACCGGTTCTCGGTGGTACGCAACGCGGATCGGATCTGTGTGCTGTCCGACGGCCGGATCGTCGAGGACGGCACCCACGAGGAGCTGCTGGCGCAGGACGGCGAGTACGCCGGAATGTTCCGGCTGCAGGCCGAGCGGTACGTGACGGGACCGGAGGCAGTCGATGCGTAGTCTGCGGATCCTCTGGCTGTGGCTGTCCACGTCCTTCCGGGCAGCACCTGGGCTGATGGCGATCTCGACGGTGCTGGTCGCGGCCCGTGCGATCACGGCACCGACCCAGACGTACGGCGTGAGTCGGCTGGTCGACGGGATCGCGTCGGACCGGTCGAGCACGATCGCGCTGGGCATCGCCATCATCGTCGGCGGCCTCGCGGTGTCGTTCGTCGCGGACGGGCTCGGATGGCCGCTCCAGGACACCGCACAGGAACGGATGGCGGGCCGGGTGCACGCCGACCTGCTCGATGTGACGACAGCGATCCCCGGCCTGTCGCATCACGAGCGGCCCGACGTCGCGGACCGGCTCGAGCTCGTGCGCGAGAAGGCGTGGCGGATGGGGGTCGGCGCCGAGGTGCTGCTGTGGGCGTTCGCCACCGTGACGAACACCGCGACCGTGCTCACGTTGCTCGGATCGGTGCATCCGCTGTTGCTCGTGCTCCCGTTGCTGGGCGGTGCGCGGATCTGGTCGGCGTACCTGAGCAGCACGCGGCAGAGCAAGGCGTGGGAGGAGTCGATGCCGCAGGAGCGGCTCGTCGACCGGTTGATCGAGGTGGCGAAGGATCCACGGACAGGTCTGGAGCTGCGCGTATTCGGACTCGGAAAGGTCTTGCTGGACAGGATCTTCACGCTGCAGACGCAGCGTTTCGACCGTCGGGTCGCGGCCGCGCGCTGGGGCGGGAAGGTGGACGGCTCGGTGCGACTCGCCTTCGGTCTCGCGTACGCCGCGGCGATCGTCTGGGTCGTCGCGCGGGCACGGAACGGCCAGGCGTCAGCCGGTGACGTCGTACTCGTCCTGCTGCTCGCGCCGCAGGTGGATCAGATGACCGGCGGTATCGCGCAGAACGTGTACTGGGTCGGTGAGGTCGTGCGCAGCTTCGGGCGGTACGACTGGCTGCGCGAGTACGCGAAGCAGAACTCGTGGCGGACCAGTGTCACGTCGGCGCCCGACCGGATCACTACCGGGATCGAGTTGCGGAACGTCGGATTCTCCTATCCCGGCTCGGATTCCGCGGTCCTGAGCGACCTGACCCTCAGCGTGCCGGCCGGGTCGGCGGTCGCGCTGGTGGGGGAGAACGGCGCCGGCAAGACGACGCTGGTCAAACTGCTCGCCCGGATGTACGACCCGACGACCGGCCAGATCCTCGTCGACGGTGTGGACCTCGCGACGGTCCAGCCGGACGCATGGCGGTCGCAGCTGTCGGCAGGGTTCCAGGACTTCGTGAAGTTCGAGTTCACCGCGCGGGAGGTTGTCGGCATCGGCGACATCGACCGGGCTGCGGACGAGGACGCCGTACGGACTGCGATCGTCCGCGGGGATGCCGAATCGGTGATCGCCGGGCTGCCGCGGGGGCTGGATTCCCAATTGGGCAAGAAGTTCACCGACGGGGTCGAGCTGTCCGGCGGGCAGTGGCAGCGGCTCGCGCTGGCCCGGGCGTTCATGCGCGAGCGCCCGCTGCTCCTGCTGCTCGACGAGCCGACAGCGGCTCTCGACCCGGAGGCCGAGCACCGGCTCTACGAGCAGTACGCGTCCGCCGCGAAGATCGCCGCGGCCGAGACCGGTGGCATCACCGTCCTGGTGTCGCACCGGTTCTCGACCGTGCGGATGGCGGACCTGATCGTCGTCATGCACCGCGGCCGCATCGAAGAGGTCGGCACCCACGAAGACCTGCTCGCCGCCGGCGGCCGCTACGCCGAGCTCTTCGAACTCCAGGCCCGCGCCTACCGCTGAACCCGACGCTCCGCCCGCTCGGCCAGCTCTTCCTCAGGAACGAGTGTGAACATCTCCTGCCCGGGAGCGCACAGCATCGTCACGGTGAACTTCACCGGGACGTCCGACCGGTTGTTGCCGTCCTGGTAGTGGATGACGTCACCGCCCGGCTCCCAGAACGCCTCGCCGGCCTTGATCACCCGCGGCGCTTCCCCCTCCAGTTCGAACAACATCTCGCCCGCGACGACGTACCCGAACGCCGGACCCGAATGCCGGTGCGGCGGTGCACCGGGGTCACCCGCCGGGTACTCGATGTCGACGGTCATGACGTGGAAGCCCTCGGGAACGAAGGGCGGCTCCACCTCCTGCAGCATCGTCAGCGCTGTCTGCCACGCGGTGGAGGTCGTATTGGTCATCGAAGCTCACCTTCCAGTTGATCGGTCTGTAGTGGAAGACAGTTCAGACCGGCGAGCTGTGACGGTCACAGAGGAGGCGGTTGTGCTGTCTCAACAGGTATGACTCAGCGCATCGAGACAATTGACAGTCTTCACCAGCACCTGCAGTGGGCGATCGAGCTCGAGCACGCCACGATTCCGCCGTACCTTTGTGCCCTCTACTCGCTGGATCCGGCGCGGAACCCGGACGCGGTGGAACTGGTGGGCAGCGTGTTCGTCGAGGAGATGATCCATCTCTCGCTGGCGGCCAACCTGCTGAACGCCGTCGGCGGTGAGCCGCGGCTGGACGTCCCGGAGATGCTGCCCGGGTACCCGCGGGAGCTGCCGCACGGTTCGATCGAGCTGTCGTTGCTCCCGTTCGGGCCGGACGCTCTGCAGATGTTCCTGCGGCTCGAGAAGCCCGAGGCGCCCGGTTCACCCGCCGAGAGCGATCACTACGAGACGATCGCGCAGTTCTACGACGCGATCGAGGACGGGCTGCGGTACCTGAGCGAGACGCTCGGCGAGGACAAGGTGTTCTCGGGCGACCCGGCTCGTCAGGTGACCGCGGGACCGTTCCACCACACCGCCGGAACGCTTCAGCCGGTCACCGACCTGGCATCGGCGCTGGCCGCTCTGGAAGAGATCGTCGAGCAAGGAGAAGGTACGTCGCGGGGCGAGGTCTGGGACGGCGACCACGACATCTTCCACCCGGACCGCGACGAGGTCGCGCACTACTACCGGTTCGAGGAACTGAAGCTCGGCCGCCGCTACCGGCGGGGAGACACGCCGCAGTCCGGTCCGACCGGCGAGCCGGTCACCTTCGATCTCGCCGGAGTGTCGCCGATGCAGGCGAACCCGCGCCGGTCGGACAACGCGCAGATCCGGGCCGCGCAGGAGCAGTTCGACAATACCTACTGCACGCTGCTGTTCCTGCTGGAGCAGAGCTTCACCGGCGAGCCCGCGCTGATCCGGGATGCCGTCAAGGCGATGTTCGGGCTGAAGGCCGAAGCCCTGAAGTTGATGCAGCTGAGCGAGGACGATCACACGACGGCCGGACCGACCTTCCGCTACATCGATCCGCAGCAACGCAGCTGAGAGCCCGCTGAGAGCCTGGCGGGAAGGAGTCCGCGCTAGTTCGCCAATAGTTAACCTTTGCTCTTCACGTAACCGTACATTGCTTTCTAATGTATTCCCCATGGACACACCGCCCACTGTCCGTGCCCGCGGCATCACCAAGTACTTCGGCGAGGTCGTCGCACTCGACGGCGTCGACCTCGACGTCGCACCCGGCCAGATCCACGGCCTGGTAGGACCGAACGGAGCCGGCAAGACCACGCTCCTCGGCCTCCTGCTCGGACTCGCCGTGCCCGACCGCGGCGAACTGGAGATCCTCGGTACGCCGGTCGGCCGCGCACTCGCCGTCCCCGAAGGTGTCGCCGGCTTCGTCGACGGCCCCGGCCTGTACCCGTCGATGACCGCCAAGCAGAACCTCACCGCCCTGGCCCAGCTGCGCGGCGACCGCACGATGAACGTCGACGACGCGATCGACCAGGTCGGTCTGTCCGACGTGGCCGACGACCGGGTCCGCGGGTTCTCGCTCGGCATGCGCCAGCGCCTCGGGCTCGCCGCCGCGTTGCTCACCAAACCGCGGCTGCTGATCCTCGACGAGCCGTCCAACGGCCTCGACCCGGCCGGCAAGAAGCACGTGTACGGCGTCCTCACCCGGCTGGCCGCCGACAGTACAGCGGTGATGCTGTCGAGCCACCGGATGGACGACGTCGAGGCGCTCTGCTCCGAGGTGACGATCCTGTCGACCGGACGGGTCGCGTTCTCGGGCCCGATCAGCAAGCTGGCCTCGGAGGACAGCGAACTCGACTACCGCGTCCTCACCTCCGATCCGGTAGCGGCTCGTCGACTGGCCCGCGAGACCAAGGGCATCCGGCTGCGCGACCAAGACCCAGAAAGACGCACAGGACAGGAAGGTGTACCGCTTCTGGTGATCTCGGCGGCCGTGCCGGCCGTGGACGAGTTCGTGAAGCGGCTGGTCCGCGACGACATCGCCGTCCGCGAACTCGCGCCGCTGGTGTCGCCGCTCGAAGCTGCCTTCATCGCCCTCACCGAGCAGCAGGAGACCAACTGATGACGGCCACCGTGGCTGCCCCCGAGCGTCATGAGGTTGCCCGCCGGGTGCCGATCATCCGGGGATATCGCTTCGAACTCGCCAAGCTGCTCACGCAGTGGCGCGTCCGCGTCCTGATCGTCGCGTGCTGGCTTGCGCCCGCTCTCTTCGTGGCCGTCATCAGCCAGCAGGCGTCGCTCCCGGTCGACACGTTGTTCGGTCGCTGGATGCACGCCACCGGATGGGCCGGTCCGCTTGTACTGCTGGGCTTCTCCGGTTCGTGGGCGTTGCCGTTGCTGACCTCGTTGATCGCCGGTGACGTGTTCGCGTCCGAGGACCGCCTCGGTACCTGGCGGCACCTGCTGGTGGCGGTCCGCTCGCCGCGGCGGATCTTCATCTCGAAGGCGCTGTCCAGCCTGACCGTGATCCTGGTCCTGGTGGTCGGCCTGGCCGTATCGAGCACGATCAGCGGCCTGCTGGTCGTCGGCAACCGGCAACTGATCGGCCTTGACGGTCACCTGCTCTCACCGGGCAACGCGGCCGGCACTGTGTTCCTCGCCTGGCTCTGCGCCGTCGCGCCGACTTTCGCCCTTGCCGCGATCGGCCTGCTCGGCTCAGTTGCGCTCGGCCGATCGCCGATGGGCCTCCTGCTCCCGGCGGTCGTCGCGCTTGCGATGCAGCTCGTCCAGCAACTTCCGGTCCCGGTCGCGTTCCGCCTCGCGCTTCCCGGCTACGCGTTCATCAGCTGGAACGGGCTCTTCACCAGCCCAGCGCAACTCGGTCCGCTGCTGATCGGCGTGATCGTCAGCCTGGTCTGGACCCTGGTCGCGACCGGCCTTGCGTACTTCGTCTTCGTACGCCGTGACTTCACCAACCCGACGCACGACGGCTCCGGTCGGCTCGCGTTGACGGCCGGCCTCCTGCCCCTCGTCGTACTGCTCGGTGTCACCACCGCGGCCGTCGCTCCGGTGGCCGGCTTCGGGTCGGGGATCGATCAGGGCAAGGTGCAGCGCGCGGTCGCGGTCGAGTTCGCGCACCTGTACCGGTTGCAGACCAAGCAGCTGAACCGGGCCGACGTGACCGAGCAACAGCTGCAGAGCGCCGCCGAATGCACCAAGGGCGGCGACCAGGTCGCCGCACAAGGACCCGGCAACGACTGGCGCTGCGTCGTCAGCTGGCACATCCCCGGGGTGGAAGCGGCCGGCTCGGCGATCTACCAACTCGACATCAACCCACTCGGTCGGTACGTCGCCGACGGGGACGGACCGAAGGAAGTGAACGGCTTCTTCCTGGTCCGCACGCCGTCCGGGGACGAACCGAACCCCCTGTGGCAGTTCGACGGCAACATCGAACTGCTGCCTGCCAACTGAAAGCCCAACCCGAAGGGACAATTCCCATGCAGGTCACACGCCGCAGACGGCATGCGGAGCGCCCAGGCCTTCTTCGCCGCCGGATACCACTGGTCACCGCGGGGACCACCGCGGTCGCCGTGGTACTGGCCGGCAGCGCTGTCGCATCCACCCGTCAGTTCGGGTACGACCAGGTCGGCCAGGTCACCGACAAGGGCCAGGTCGTCTCGTCCGACCAGTACATCAAGCCGCTCGGCGACCGGCTTCTCCTCCAGAAGGGGAAGATCATGTCGTCCACGGTCAGCCCCGACGGCAGCCACCTGGCCGCCTCGGTGACCGACGGCGGGATGGCGCTCGCGATCATCGATCTGAAGAACTGGAAGGTCCAGCAGTACATCGGCAACAACGCCGCTGCCGACCTGAAGATTCCCGGGAACGACGTCGGCCAGGAAGGGCCCACGTACTCGCCCGACGGCAAGCAGCTGTGGCTGGGACAGGCCGACGGGTACCGCAGGTTCACGGTGAACCCGGACGGATCGCTCGCCGCCCCGACGTTCGTCGCGCTCGCGAAGGACGGCGCCAAGCGGGCGCTGGCCTCGGAGGCCGTGTTCTCGGCCGACAGCTCCACCGTGTACTCGGCGGTCAACGGCCAGAACAAGGTCGTCGCGATCGACACCGCGACCGGCGCCATCAAGCAGACCTGGGCCGTCGGCAACGCGCCGCGCGACCTGGTGATGGTCGGCGACAAGCTGTACGTGAGCAACGAGGGCGGCCGGCCCGCGAAGCCGGGTGACCCGACAATCAACTCCTACGGCACCGAGGTGGTCGCCTCGCAGGTCACCGCCGCCACCACGACGGGCACCGTCAGCGTGATCGACCTCGCGAACCCGTCCGCGGCGCCGGCGAGCATCGACGTCGGTCTGCACCCGACGGCGCTGTACGCCAAGAACGGTGCCGTGTTCGTCACCAACACGGCGACGAACAACGTGTCCGTCATCGACACCGGGCGCGGCAAGGTGGTGCAGACCATCGCCACCCAGCCCTGGCCGGAGGCCTCGATCGGGTACGAGCCGGACGGCGTCACGCTGACCGACGACGGGCACCTGCTGGTGTCGCTCGGTCGCGCGAACGCGGTCGCGGTCTACAAGTACCGCAACCCGCTCGAGCCGGTCAGCTACGTCGGCCTGCTGCCGACCGACTACTTCCCGGCCGAGCTCGCGCAGGTCGGCAAGGACATCGTGGTGTCCAACACCCGCGGCGTCGACGCGCGCCGGGAGACCACGGCGGCGGGACACAGCACGCACGACACGACGTCGAGTCTCACCAAGTTCCAGCTGCCGAACGACCACGCGATCCGCGGTCTGACCGCGCAGGTCTTCCAGCAGAACGGCTGGACGCCAGGTTCGGCCCAGCGTACGACGGGCCACGCGGCGCCCCGCCCGGTTCCGCTGAAGCTCGGCGAGCCGTCGACGATCAAGCACGTCTTCCTGATCGTCAAGGAGAACCGGACCTACGACCAGGTGTACGGCGACATCCCGGAGGGCAACGGCGACCCGGCGCTGGCGCAGTACGGCGAGAACGTCACGCCGAACCAGCACGCGCTGGCCAAGCAGTTCGGGCTGTACGACAACACCTACGACATCGGCACGAACTCCGCCGAAGGCCACAACTGGCTGATGCAGGCCGACAACCCGGAGTACTCCGAGTCGTCGGCGGGTGAGTACATCCGGACCTACGACACCGAGAACGACGCGCTCGGTCACCAGAGCAGCGGCTTCATCTGGACCGGTGCGCAGGCGGCCGGCAAGACGGTCAAGGACTACGGCGAGTTCCAGTCGATCGAGGAGAAGCCGGCCGGTGCGACCTGGCAGAACCTGTACTGCGACACCAAGACCATGCAGTCGACCGGCCAGGACACGGCGTACCCGATCAAGGTCGGTTCGGCGATCCCGTCGCTGAACGCCGTGTCGGTGCAGGGCTTCCCGCTCTTCGACCTGAACGTCCCGGACATCTACAAGGCCGAGATCTGGAAGAAGGACTTCGAGAAGAACGGCCCGGCCAACTTCAACATGTTCTGGCTGTCCAACGACCACACCGGCGGCCCGAACAGCGGGCCGGCAGGGGTGGCGGACAACGACCTGGCCACCGGGCGCATCGTGGACGAGATCTCGCACAGCAAGTACTGGAAGGACTCGGCGATCTTCGTCCTCGAGGACGACTCCCAGGCGGGTCTGGACCACATCGACGGTCACCGGGCGCCGATCCAGATCATCAGCCCCTACGCCCAGCACGGTGTGGTGGACAGCCACTACTACACCCAGATCACGGTGATCCGGACGATCGAGCAGATCCTCGGGATGAAGCCGATGAACCAGAAGGACACCGCGGCCACGCCGATGTTCGGCGCGTTCACCAACACGCCGGACAACACTCCGTTCAAGGCGGTGCCGAACCGGACGTCGCTGACCGCGGGGCTTAAGGAGTTGCCGCCGTGTGGTGCGGATGTGCCGGCGGCGCAGAACCCCAACGTGGCTGCGGTTCCGAAGGCCACGGTGCCGGCCGGTCAGCAGGCGATGGCGGCGACCTGGGACGCTTGGCTGGCCAAGCAGCGGACCACTGGTCCGAACGCGCGAGCCGACTTCGCCAACCCGGCCCAGATGAACCACTTCGACTGGTACGAGGCGCACGACTGGGCCACGCCGTACCCCGGTGAGGACAAGATCGTGGCGCCGCAGGACGTGCCGGGTGCGGTCATCCCGGCCGCCGAGAACGACGGCTGACACCTTCAGCCGGTAGAAAGAACGTATGCCTGAACGACCGTCGCGGGCGTCGGTCCGGATCGAGCAACCCGCCGATCCGGCCGACGTCCGCGCCGTCGGTTACGGCCCGGGCGACGTACCGGTGGTGCCGGAGAAGTACGCCGGACTGCCGGTGCACAAGGAACCGTCCGGGCGGGTCGGCCACTGGAACACCGACCTGATGAACCCCGAGCCGTCGGCCGTGTACGTCGTCGACGACCGGTACCTGTACGCGACCGACAAGGCCGGGCGGGTCGCCCACGCCGAGGGCTGGCTGGGCTGGCTGCCGGCCGAGCAGAACGACGAGCGGCGCAACGTGTCCGCGCAACGGGAGGCCGGCGAGCCCGATCGGCAACGCACCGACGACGGCGGTCACCTGTTCGCGACGGTGTTCGACGGGCCGGGGGAGTCGATCAACCTCACCGCGCAGTCGCAGGAGCAGAACCGAGCGCGGGCCGGAAGCAACAACTGGCGCGCGATGGAGCAGACCTGGCAGGCGATGCGCGCCGCCGGCATCCAGGTGCACGCCGCCATCGACATCCGGCACGCGAACAGTACGACGGATCGCCCGTCGTCCCGCACCGTCGTGGACCGCCACAACGGCAAGCACTCACCACGGCGTATCTTCAAAGAGACCAAGCCGGTGTCGTCCCGGGAGCGTGCATGAGCGAGATCGGTGTTATCGACACCATCGCCCGCGCCCTGGTCGCGGATCTACCGGCTGGGTGGCGTGAGGTCAGCGCGGTCTACCGGGCAACGACGTCGTACGCCGAGCTGGATGCGGACGTCGTGCTGCCGTCGGGGGAGACCCAACTGGAGACGCTGCCCGAAGGCCTCGAGGATCATTTCGAGGAGTTGCGGCGGTCGATGTACCAGCCGGGCAAGGGCACCTGGCTGACCGCGAAGGTCACGGTGACCTCGACCGGGCACTTCGCCACCGACTTCGACTACGACCACGAACCGGCCTGGTCGATCCCTGTCGACCGGGCGATCTACCCGGCCGATCTGGCCGAGTTCCCGCGGGACGCCGAGCACACGCCCGACTGGCTCAGATAAATCGGTGGCAGGCCGCCGGCCACGCTGGTAACGTCGCCGGTCTGTCTTTTCGGGATCGAATCGAACCGGATGGATCTGCTCCGGGGCGGGACCCAGCTCACGATTCGAGGCTCTCACCGATGGTCGAACCTGAATTAGCGTCCGAACGCGCCTTTCTCGCCACTGCCCGCACCGCACTCAGCAAGATGTACGCCGAGGTCGTGGACCGCGACGTGCAGATCATCGGCGGCGAGGACAACGACGAACGCTTCACCAACGAGGCCAACCAGCGGGCCAAGGAGATGCGCACCCACGCGCTCCTCGACCTGCCCGACGTACCGCTGTTCTTCGGCCGGCTCGACTACGAGCACGGCACGATCGAGGACCTGGACCAGATCTACATCGGCCGCCGGCATGTCCATGACGGATCCGGCGTACCGCTGGTGATCGACTGGCGCGCACCGGTGTCGGTGCCGTTCTACCGCGCGACCGCCAGCGACCGGCGGCGGGTGGTGATGCGCCGGCGGTACGGCTTCTCCGATACACGATCAGGCACAGCCGAGCTGACCGGGTTCGAGGACGAGCCGTTGATCGGCGGTGTCGAGTCGGATCAGGCGGACAAGTTCCTGCGGTCCGAGATCGAGCGCCCGCGCACCGGCCCGATGCGCGACATCGTCGCCACGATCCAGCCCGAGCAGGACGACCTGGTCCGCGCGCCCCTGCACCCGAGTGTCTGCGTGCAAGGTGCGCCAGGCACTGGCAAGACAGCGGTCGGTCTGCACCGCGTCGCCTACTTGCTCTACACCGAACGCGAACGACTCGGCCGCGGCGGTGTCGTGATCGTCGGACCGAACCGGTCGTTCCTGTCGTACATCCGCAAGGTCCTGCCCGCGCTGGGCGAGGTCGACGTCCGGCAGATCACGATCGACGAGCTGCTGACCCGCCCCACCGCGACCACCGACGACACGGAGGCCGCGCGGTTGAAAGGCGACGCGCGGATGGCCGACGTACTGCGTCGTGCGCTGTGGTCGTACGTCGGTACGCCGACCGAGGGAGTCCTTTACAGCAAGGGGTCTCGGCGCTATCGGGTGCACGACTACGAGGTCGTCGACATCGTGTCGGACCTGCGCGAGTCGACCCGGTACGCACCTGGTCGGAACGCGCTCGCGCAGCGGATCGCGCACGTCGTGCTGGTCCGGATGGAGGAGCGCGCCGAGTCGCCGGACGACCGCGTGCAGAACGCGGTCGCGCGTTCGAAGCCGGTGAAGGACGTGCTCGACTCGGTCTGGCCGCGGGTCTTCCCCGAGCAGGTCCTGCACCGGCTCTTCTCGGACGCGGACTTCCTGGCCGCCGCGGCCCCCGACCTGACAGCTGAGGAGCGTACGGCGCTGCTGTGGCCGAAGCCGGCCCGTTCGTGGAAGTCGGCGAAATGGTCGTTCGAGGACACCGTCCTGCTCGACGAGCTCGAGGACCTGATCGAGCGGCGTACCGGCTCGCTCGGGCACCTCGTCCTCGACGAGGCGCAGGATCTGTCGGCGATGCAGTTGCGGGCGCTCGGTCGGCGCTGCCGCTCGGGATCGGCCACGGTGCTCGGTGATCTCGCGCAGGCGACGACGCCGTGGGCCGCCGGTTCCTGGGACCGGGTGCTCGGTCATCTGGACAAGGGCGACGGCGTTGTCGCCGAGCTCGACCGCGGGTTCCGGGTGCCGGCCCAGATCATCAACTTCGCGGCGAAGCTGCTGCCCGAGATCGCGCCGACGCTCGGCACCCCGAGCGGCATACGAACGGTCGCCGACGCGCTGAGCATCGTGCCGGCCGACGCCTCCACGTTCGCGGACCAGGTGGTGGCCGAGTGTCGTGCCGCGCTCGCGGGCGAAGGTTCGGTGGCACTGATCGCGGCGGACGACCAGGTCGTGGCACTGCGGGACGCGATCGCGGCGGCCGGACTCGAAGTGGCCCTGATCGGCGAGACCGAGGACGAGATCGACACCGTGCGCCTGGTGTGCGTGCCGGCCACGCTGGCCAAGGGCCTGGAGTTCGACGCGGTCGTGGTCGCCGAGCCGGCTCACATCGTCGCCGCCGAGCCCCGCGGCCTGCACCGCCTGTACGTCGTCCTCACGCGAGCGGTCAGCCGCCTTCAGATCGTTCACGCCGAACCGCTGCCGGCTGCCCTCGCCTGATCCTGTCCCGGCGCTATCGTCCGACGTGCAAGCAGCCGGATCGGGGAGGCCTACGTGAGCGGTTTGGTCGTTTTGATGGTGCTCGCGCTGCTGCTGGCCGTGGCTGCGATCGTGTGGGGGATCGTCGCGCTCGTCCGCCGGCAGCGGTACATCGGATCGATCCGGCAGCGTGGCTGGAGCTTCGTCAACAGCCCGACGTTCGACGCGGTGGCCCGGCTGAGCAATCCGCCGTTCGGGATCGGGTTCGTGCGCGAACCCGACGACCAGATCACCGGGCGGACCTCGACCGGGCGGGCGTTCCAGGTGATCGAGTACAAGTCGGCGTACTGGTCGGGCTGGGTCGGCATGGTGACGTTGTCGCGGCGGCTGCCCGAGCTGTGGATCACGGGCGGCAAGACCGCACCCCGGTACGGCGTTCTCGCGCACGGCGTCGCCGCTCCGCCGCAGCTCGGCCCGGGGTGGCAGGTCGGCGCGATGGACCCGGCGTTCGCGCAGGAGGTGATGACGCCGGAGCTGTGCGTGCAGCTGAAGGCGCTGGCGGCCGGGCAACCGGGGGTGAATCTCGGCGTCGACGGCGACCAGATCGTCGTAATGAATCCACCTCGCAAGGATCTCGATCAGCTCGGCCCATGGCTCGAGCAGCTCGGTGCGATCGCGGCGGCGATCGATGCGACGCCGCTCGACCATTGGATCCAGCCGGAGCCGGAGCCGCGGCTGCGGTTCTACCACCACCCGGACTGGTACTGGATCGGCGTGGACGACAGCCTGCTGCAGTACACGCCGGTCAAGAGCGGCGGTTACGGTCACCGCACCGACGAGGTGATCCGCGGGCGGGACGGTGACGGGCCGCCGTTCGTCGCGTTCAAGCACCACTGGAAGACCTCGCGCACCGAGACCTACACCGACAGCAACGGCAACTCGCAGACCCGGACCGTGGTCGAGAACCACTCCGAGCCGATCCTCGGCTTCCAGTTGCCGGTCCGGATGCCCCAGCTCAGCGTCGGGCCGAAGGGCTTCCGCGGCGGCATCAGCTTCGAGAGCGCGGCGTTCAACGATCGGTTCGCGGTCACCGCGGCGGATACCAAGTTCGCGTACGACGTGATTCATCCGCGCCAGATGGAGTACCTGATGGCGACCCCGGGCGCCCCGTTCCGGATCGTGGAGGACTGGGTCTGGTTCACGCCGGCGGAGCACAGCCAGCCCGCGATCGCGTTCTGCTCGGCGTACCTGCGCGGGTTCCTGGGCCGGGTCCCGCGGTTCGTCTGGCGCAATCTCGGCCTGCCGGACACGCCGTACCCAGCCCTCGAGACAACCGTCGGGTAGGGGAATGCGGTTGCCGCTCACGTGGTTGAGTTTGACCGTGTCAACTCAACGTACCGTCGTCATCTTCGGCGCCAGCGGCGACCTGAGCTCCCGGTTGCTGCTGCCCGGCCTGGGCAGTCTGCTCGCCGGCCCGCGCGCCACCGCCGTGCGGATCATCGGCACCGGCCGGTCGCCACTGGCGGCGGGCGAGTGGACGGATCGCGTCCGGACGGCTTTCGCGAGCGTAGCGAGGGAATCAGAAAGCACAGTTGAATCCCAAGGGGAGATCGGTCCGGTTGCGGCGGAGACCCTGGCAACCACGCAGTACGTCGCCGGTGACCCGACGGACCCGGCGCACCTGCGCGCGCTCCTCGAGCTCGCCGGTCCGGCGCCGGTGCTGTACTTCTCGCTGCCGCCGGCCGTGACGACCTCGATCGTCGAGACGCTCCAGCGGGTCGAGCTCCCCGAGGGCACCGAGCTGGCGTTCGAGAAGCCGTTCGGCACCGACGCCGCGTCCGCGGCCGCGCTGAACAAGCTGGTCGGCTCGCTCGTGCCCGAGGAGAACGTGCACCGCGTCGACCACTTCCTCGGCCGCACCGCGGTCCTGAACCTGATCGGCCTCCGGTTCGCCAACCGGCTGTTCGAGCCGGTCTGGAACGCCGAGCACATCGAGAGTGTCGAGATCGTGTACGACGAGACGCTCGGCCTGGAGGGTCGCGCGCAGTACTACGACAACGCGGGCGCGCTGGTGGACATGATCCAGAGTCACCTACTGCTCGTCCTCGCGCTGCTCGCGATGGACGCCCCGGCCACGATGGACGCGGTCGAGGTCCGCAGCGAGATGGCTCGTGCTCTGCGCAGTACGCACCTGTACCGCGGCTCCGCGATCGCGGCGAGCCGGCGAGCCCGGTACACCGCGGGTATCGCTAACGGTCGCGTGGTTCCGGCGTACGCCGGTGAAGCGGGCGTGGACCCGGCCCGCGAGACCGAGACGCTGGCTGAGGTGACGGTCGAGGTGGGCACGAACCGCTGGGCCGGTGTGCCGTTCACGCTGCGATCGGGCAAGGCGCTCGGCGCCGCGCGCAAGGAGATCGTGATCAAGTTCAAGCCGCTGCGGCACCTGCCGTCCGGCCTGCACGGCGGTCGCGACGGCGAGACCCTGCGGATCGGTCTGAACCCGGGGGAGCTGTCGCTGTCCGTCCCGGCGCTCGGCGTCGACGGACCGTACACGATGGGTCAGGTCTTCCTGGACGCGACGCTGCCGTCGTCGGCCGTGCTCCCGTACGGCGAGGTGCTGAACGGCATCCTGCGCGGCGACCCGCTGCTCTCGGTCCGCGGTGACGTCGCCGAGCGCTGCTGGGAGATCGTCGAGCCGGTGCTCGACGCCTGGCACACCGACGAGGTGCCGCTGGAGGAGTACGAGGCCGGGTCCGACGGCCCCGCCGAGTGGCAGACAGCCAGGGAGTCCGCCGCCTGAAACCAGGGACTCTCCCTGGGGCGACGGGTGGTCGCGCGCCGGAGAGTGGTTGCGGTAACCAACCACTCCCCGAACGAGGTACTCAAATCGTGAGAACCATCCGTCCCCGCCTCCTACTCGCCGCCGCGGCGACCGTAGCCGCAACCGCGGCCGCCGCCGTGACACTCGGCTCCGGCGGTCTGCCCGCAGCCGACGCCAACACCACCACCGCGAGCTCCATCGCCGGTTACGATCCCGTTGTTGCTACGGGCAACGGGGCCGTGCGTGGTGTGAGTGTTGACGGCACCTACTCGTTCCGTGGTGTGCCGTTTGCCGCGGCTCCGACCGGGAGTCTCCGGTGGCGGCCACCGCAGCCCGCGGCGAGCTGGCAGGGTGTGCGCGACGCAACGTCGTACGCGCCGGGCTGTCCGCAGGCACCAAGCGTAGTGGCGCCGGCTCAACTGTCCGAGGACTGCCTCTACCTCAACGTCTCGACGCCGGCCGTGCACTCGCTCACCAAGCGCCCGGTGCTGGTCTGGATCCACGGCGGCGGCCTGGTCGGGGACAGCGGCTCGAACTACGACGGCACGAAGCTGACGAAGGCCGGCGCCGTGGTCGTGACCATCAACTACCGGCTGGGCGCCTTGGGGTTCCTCGCCCACCCTGCACTGGCGGCGAGCCCCGGGGGACCGGCCGGCAACTACGGGCTGATGGACCAGCAGGCCGCGCTGCGTTGGGTGCAGCGCAACATCGGCCAGTTCGGCGGCGACCCGCACAACGTCACGATCGCCGGTGAGTCGGCGGGCGGCCTGTCCGTACTCGCGCACGTCACCTCCCGCAGTTCGAAGGGCCTGTTCCAGCGGGCGATTGTGGAGAGCGGAGCGTTCGCCCTGGAGCAGGAGCCGCTGGCCAAGGCTGAGACGTTCGGCAACGAGTTCGCCACGAAGGTCGGCTGCCCCGACCAGTCGGCGGACTGCCTGCGCAAGGTCCCGGTGCAGACGCTGGTCGACAACATCTCGACGGCGACCGCCCTCATCCCGGGCGTGGTCGACGGCGCGGTGCTGAAGGAGTCGATCGGTACTGCGCTCGCTGCGGGCCGCTTCAACAACGTGACGATCCTGAACGGCAGCAACCACGACGAAGAAGCGCTCTTCACGCTCGGCGGCCGCGTCGTCAGCCGCGGCTACAACGTCCCCTACACCAGCCCGGTCACCGCGGCGAACTACGAGAGCAACATCGCCACCGCGCTGCGGGTGTCGCCGTCCCAGGCCGCCGCGATCGCCGAGGAGTACCCGCTGTCGGCCTACGCGACCCCGGACAAGGCGTTCGGCACGCTGGTCGGCGACGCGACGTTCGCGTGTGGCGCGGCCCAGGTGAACAAGTGGACCGCACGGCGAGTTCCGACGTACGGCTATGAGTTCAACGACGACACCGCGCCGTTCCTCTTCGCCCCGGCCGGCCTGCTCTCGGTGGCCACGCACGGCTCGGAGATGTGGTACTTGTTCGACCTCCCGAACGCTCCCTTCCCGGTCCCGCTGAACGCGGAACAGGCCGCACTGGCCGACTCCATGCGCGCCGCTTGGGTCAACTTCGCGAAGACCGGCAACCCCTCGACGCCCTCGACGTACTGGCCGGCGTCGGGGCAGACCGGTCGGGTGCTGTCGCTGGTGCCGCCGGCGCCGCAGTTGTCGACGGACTTCGCGGCGCGTCATCACTGTGCCACTTTCGCCCAGAATCTTGACAAGGTTAAGTAATAGACCCAATATCCTATCCGATTCGGTTTTCTCCTGAGTTCTCTGGGAAGAGGTCACCGCCATGACCAGATCCGTTCGGAGCAGGGTGTTGCGGGCCGCGCTTGCGGGGCTCGTGGTCGCCGGGCTGCTGCCGGCAGGTTTGAGTACGTCGACAGCAGCACCAGCGACACCTACCACCAGCCTGACCGCTGCCGCTGAGCTGTCCGGGCCGGCGGGGGACAAAGCTGCGCATCCCTACATGGGCTGGAGCAGCTACAGCATGCAGGTCTACAACCCGAACGGCGGCAGCTGGATCACGGCGGATCAGCTGATCGCCCAGTCCGACGCGATGCACGCGAAGCTGCAGCCGTACGGGTACGACTACATCAACATCGACGCCGGCTGGAACGACGGCATCGACGAGTACGGCCGGCCGACGCCGAGCAAGAAGCTCTACCCGAACGGCCTGCAGGCGGTCATCGACCACATCCACGCCAACGGCCAGAAGGTCGGTCTCTACACGATCCCCGGGATCAGCAAGGCCGTCATCGACGCGAAGCTGCCGATCTACGGCGCCCCGGGCTGTACGACCGGCGACCTGCCGGTGCTGCCGCTGCAGAAGGGCGATTACTGGGGCATCGGCTACCGCATCGACTTCTCCAAGCCGTGCGCGCAGAAGTACGTCGACTCGATCGCGGACCTGTTCGGCTCGTGGGGGCTGGACTTCCTCAAGTTCGACAGCGTCACCCCGGGCTCGGGGATCAGCGACCTGTCGGTGGACGCCCGCGACGACGTCAAGGCCTGGTCGCAGGCCCTGAAGCGGCACAACATCTGGCTCGAGCTGTCCTGGGCGCTGGACATCAACTACGCCGACACCTGGAAGCAGTACGCCAACGGCTGGCGGATCGAGTGGGACGTCGAGTGCTACTGCACGGGCACGGCGCTGACCGCCTGGCCCAACATCAACCGGTTGTTCCCCAAGCTCGCCGAATGGTGGCGGCACGCGGGACCGGGCGGCTGGAACGATCTCGACTCGCTCGACGTCGGCAACGGCCAGATGGACGGTCTCACCCAGGACGAACGCCGTACGGCGGCAACGCTCTGGGCCGTGTCCGCGGCGCCGATGTACATCGGCAACGACATGACCAGGCTGGACTCGTACGGACTCGAACTGCTGACGAACCGCGAGGTGATCGCGGTCAACCAGGCCGGTCGTCCGGCGCACCCGCTGTCCATGAAGACGAACCGGCAGGTGTGGTTCGCGCTGAACCCGGACAGCTCGTACACCGTTGCCTTGTTCAACCTCGGCCAGACCGACGCCGACATGACGGTGAACTTCGCCGACCTCGGCCTGAACGGCGCCGGCAAGGTGCGTGACCTGTGGGCCCGCAAGGATGTCGGCACCTTCGCGTCGAGCTTCACCGCCAAGGACGTCCCGATCCACGGCGTCCGGCTGCTGAAGGTCACGCCGCAGAAGGGCGCCGCGATCAGCGTGAACGACGACGACCTCCGGGTCTCGTACGACGGCGCGTGGGAGCGCAACAGCAACTACGAAGTACCCGCTGTCTCGCAGGCGCTGACCGTCGGCGTGACGGACTCGTCAGCTAAGTCCTCGGCGGCGGCCGACCTCCCGACCCGGACCGTGGAGGTCAACAACAACAGCCCGGAGATCGCCTACTCCGGCAACTGGAACTACAGCTCCGGGCGTGGTCTCGGCGACTACCTGGACGACGTGCAATGGACGGAAGGAAACGGTGACTCGTTCTCGTACAGCTTCGTCGGCACCGGCGTCGACTACGTGACCGAGACCGACCCGGGTCAGGGTGACGTCGACATCTACATCGACGGCGAGTTCAAGCAGACCGTGAGCACGTACCTGGATCCGGCGCAGGGGCACAACAAACCGCAGCAGGTCGTCTACAGCGTGTCGGACCTGCCGAACGGCAGTCACACGATCCGCGGTGTGAAGAAGTCCGGCCAGTTCATGCTGCTCGACAAGCTGAACATCCGGCAGGAGAGCCTGCTGAACCCGGACACCGCTGCGTTCGACAAGAACGCGCCGGCCGACGTCAGCGTGCAGCTCGGACGCGACCCGGGCGAACTCGCCGGCATCTCGAAGGCGGGCCAGGATCTGGTGAAGGGCACCGACTACACGGTTGACGGGAACGTCGTGACGATCAGCAAGGCGTACCTCGCGACGCTGCCGGTCGGGAACACCGCGCTCGACGTCCGGTTCCGCGGCGACTACCGCGACGACATCCATGCCGCCAAGGCCGACGGCGCGTCGGTCAGCCTCACCTTCACCGGGACCGGGGTCGACTGGAGTACGGCGCTCGCACCGGATCAGGGCGACGCCGACGTGTACGTCGACGGCAAGCTCGTACGCCGGGTGAACCTGCACAACGACACCCGGGTGACGAACCGGACCGTGTTCTCCGCGACCGGACTGAAGAACGCGCAACACGTCGTACGCATGGTCAAGGTGAACGGCGACGTACTCCGCAACGACACAGTCCGCTACACGCTCGCGAAGTAGACCGGACAACAGCGGGTGGTGGTCCCGAGGGACCGCCGCCCGCTGTTCTGTTGCCGGGGTCACAAGTTCGAACTGACTGATCAGTCAGTTACTTTGTTAGGCTTGCCTCTGGGGGGATCGAGCGGGCATCCCTGTCGAACGAGCGAGGTGCCGCCTTATGTCGTTGAGCGATCTGAAAATCCCGCGCCGGTCAAGGAATCACCGCCGCCGGCGGGAAGAGTCCCGGCTTGCCGACCATGTCGATCGGCTGGGTGAGGAGCACCCGCCGATCCCGCTCGGCAGCGTCGACTACTCGATGAAGAAGCCCGGCCTGCTGGCCGAGCGGTTCGGTCCGGTGCTGGCGTACATGACCCGGGTCGAGCTCGAGGTCGAGCGCAACGTGCTCGAACTGAACATCCTGCTGCCCGATCCGCCCGAGGTCGACCGGCACTTCTACGCCGACGTGTGGATGCCGCAGGAGACCCGCCACGGGCAGATCCTCGACAAGCTGCAGCACCTGATCGGCGTGCAGCCGCACGAACCGAACCTGGCGGACGTCTCGTTCAGCCTCAAGTTCCTCGGCGCGCTCGGCCGGGTGCCCGGCATTCAGGACGTCAGCCGGATGCTCTACTACCTGACCGGGCTGGCCACCGAGCGTTCCGCGGTCATCGCCTACAACAAGTTCCATGCCGGGCTCGTCGGGCTGGGCGAGCGGGCCATCGCCGCCACGGTGATCGCGCCGATCCGCCGCCAGGAGCCGGGGCACTTCGCGTACTACCAGATGGCCGCGCAGCAGCTGTGGGACCAGTTGTCGGGATGGCAGAAATGGCTGACGCGCGAGCTGCGGAAGCGTACGTTCGAAGTGGTCGGCGCTTACAACAAGCGTCAGGTGGCCGACTTCGGGAACGTGATGGAGGCGCTGGAGATGAGTGACGGCGGCGAGGCGGAACTGCGCGAGTACGCGCGGCAGGTCGGACGGGCCGAGCACGAGCTGATGTGGGCGCACCGGCAGGGGATGCGGGTGCCGGACTATGTCTTCAAGTCCCTCAAGCGAGCCGCGGTGCTCGCAGCCGAACGGAAAGGTGACATCTGGCCTGCCGTCCACCCGGCAGGCTCATGACCGCTCCCGCGCACCCGCGCCATGCGACCCGGCCGTCCAAACGGCAGCTCATCATCGAGACCGCCGAGCGGCTGTTCGCCGAGCATGGGTACGACGCCACGTCGACGGCCCGGATCGCGACCGAGGCCGGCGTACCGTCGGGGCTGGTGTTCTACCATTTCGCGACCAAGCTGGACCTGTTGCTCGCGGTGGTGCAGGAGCGGCCGGCGCCCAGTGAGGTACTGCGGTCCACGGCGCGCGGCCGGACGGTACGGCGGCGGTTGCGGGCGATCGTGGCGCGGATGGCCGAGGAACTGGAACACGATCGCGCGGCCCGGATCATCGTGTTCCGCGAAGCGCAGGGGAGACCGGAGATCGCGTCCCGGGCGGCCGAGTTGTTCGCGGAGGCGACCGAGACCGTGGCCTGCGTCCTCGCCGGCGCCGAGGACGTGGTGGCCGATCCGGCGCGGGTGCAGGCGGCCGCGGAGCTTGTGGTCAGCCGGGTCTTCCTCGACACGGTCGCGCTCGCGCCGCTGGGGCAGGCCGAGACGGCGACCAACCGGCATGCCGCGATGATCGACCTGATCGCGGAGTCGCTGACGGACGGCGTGCGCGCCCACGGGTGAGCGCGCACGCCGGTCCGGTCAAGCCCAGGGATCGAAGGGGATTCCGGACGGCTTGGACGCGTTCAGCAGGTTGCGGAACCGGTCGTCCTTGTCGGTGATCTTGATCGTCGCGGACCCGAAGTCCGCGGTCATCAGGGTGTCGCGCAGCGCCGTACTCGGGTAGCCGTTCCAGTCGACGAGCGGCGGGTAGCGCCAGTCGTGGTAGTGGTTCTCCGGCGGTTCGTCGTTGCTGTTGGCGAGCCGGAAGAAGTGCGTGCCGGCGCCGTCCTTGTGGTAGACGACCTTCGGGTGCGAACCGTCGAACCGGACCTGTGAACGGGTGTACGTGACCTGGCTGGAGTGCTGGGTCGTGGTCACGTAGTCGACCTGGTCGGTCGACTGGTTCACCCAGGAGATGACGTGCTCCCAGTCGTGCCGGTGGCCGCCGAGGCTGCTGCCGGGGACTGCCTGGTCCTTCTCGAAGTAGCTGGCGTACACGATCGCGCACCAGCCGTTGTTGCACTTCGAGCGCGCGTAGCTACTGGTCCTCCGGCTTTGCCAGCGGTTCGGTTGCCGGGCCGTCCAGGACGGCGCCGTTCGGGGCGAAGCGGGAGCCGTGGCAGTTGCAGTCCCAGCTGGAGTCGCCCTGGTTCCAGCGCAGCGGGCAGCCGAGGTGGGTGCAGACCGGTACAACGGTGTGCAGCCGGCCATCGAGATCCACGTACGCGCCGACCGTCTTCCCGTCGACGTCGAACAGGCCGCCTTCACCCACCTCCACATGGTCGAGCCCGGGGCCGAGCAGCCGGCGGAGATGGCCGGCGGCGAACTCCTTGCCCACCTTCAGGTTGTCCTGGACCAGCTTCGCCACCGACCGCGCGTCGCCGATCCGGCCGGCGTCGAACACCTCGCTCCACGGGTTGTCCCGGCCGAGCACGGTGTCGCGAAGGATGCCTGCGGCAACGGTTCCGTTGCTGAGTCCCCACTTGTGCATGCCGGTCGCGATCAGGGCCGGCGAGCCCGGCGCCTTGCCGACGTACGGCAGCTGGTCCGGGGTGCTGTAGTCCTCGGCCGACCAGCGGTACTCCGGCTGCACCTTCGTGCCCCACACCTCGTCGACCCAGTCGACAAGGCTCTGGTACGACGTGTTGGTGTCCTCCTGCCCGCCGGTCTCGTGGTTCGCGCCGACCACGATCAGGCCGTTCGGCCCACCGCCTGGCCAGGGCCGGGTGGATCGGGTCGGTGCGTCGGCGGAGATCGTCATCGCCGTGGGTGCCTCGACAGGGAGCTGGACGGCGATGCCGTGGGACTGGTTCGGGCGGCTCCGCGCGAAGTACCCACCGATCGTGCCGAACGGCAACAATGTCGCGACCACAGCATGGCGGGCCGAGACGCGGCGGCCGGCTGCCGTTCGTGCCTCGACCCCATCGCCCTTGCCGTCCAGGTCGGTCACCCGTGACTGCTCGAAGATCCGTCCACCGGCCGCGCTGAAGGCGGTCGCCAGCCCGGCGAGGTAGCGGGCCGGGTGCAGCAGCAACTGGTCGTCGAAGCGAACAGCGGTCGCCGCGGTGACCGGCAACCCCATTTCCGCCGGGTCGGCCGGATGCGCGGGAAGACCGAGCTCGCCCGCCACCTCGGCCTCGCGCGCCAGGTCGGTGTCACCGGTCGAGTAGACGAAGGACGGTCCGCGGCTGAGCTCACAGTCGATGCCGAGCCGGCGTACCAGTTCCTCGACGCCGTCGACGGCTTCCTGGTTCGCTGTGGCGTACTGCTGTGCCTTGTCGCGGCCGTGCCGGTCCAGCAGCCCGGCATAGATCGCACCGTGCTGAGAGGTGACCTTGCCGGTGGTGTTGCCGCTGGTTCGCGCACCGATGCGCCCACCCTCGAGCAGGATGACGCCGAGGCCCTCCTGCTGCAGGTAGATCGCGGTGGTGAGTCCGATCAGGCCGCCTCCGACCACGAGCACGTCCGTCTCCTGATCGGTATCGAGCACGTCGTATCGCGGCAGGTTCGCGGTGCCCAGCCACACCGAGTTCTGAATCGTCATGACCCCGCAGGTTCCCGGGCGTGTACTCCGCCAACCCTCGGGTACCGGGCCTGACATGCGCCTGACCGAAACAGCAGACGTCTGGTGGAAGAACGCGGTCATCTACTGTCTCGACGTCGAGACGTTCTTCGATACCGACGGCGACGGGCGGGGAGACCTGCGCGGGGTCTGCCAGCGGATCGATCACCTGGCCGAACTGGGGGTGACGTGCCTGTGGCTGATGCCGTTCTACCCGACCCCGGACCGGGACGACGGTTACGACATCACCGACTTCTACGGCGTCGACCACCGACTCGGAACCCACGGCGACCTGGTCGAGCTGATCACGCTCGCCCGGGACCGCGGCATCCGGGTGATGGCGGATCTGGTGGTCAACCACACCTCGGACAAGCACCCGTGGTTCCAGAGTGCGCGAGCGTCGCGCGAGTCGCCGTACCGCGGCTGGTACGTCTGGCGCGACCAGCCGCCGCCGGACGCGGACAAGGGCATCGTCTTCCCCGGACAGGAGACGAGCCTGTGGCAGTACGACGAGGCGGCGGGTCAGTACTACCTGCACCGGTTCCACAAGTTCCAGCCGGACCTCGACATCGCGAATCGTGAGGTTCGCGAGGAGATCGAGCGCGTGGTCGGCTTCTGGTCAGAACTCGGGCTGTCCGGGTTCCGGGTGGACGCGGTGCCCTTCCTGATCGACACGGCCGGCGCCGAGGACGCGGCCGCCCTGCCGGATCCGCACGACTACCTGCGGGACCTGCGGGGGTTCTTGCAGCGGCGGCACGGAGACTCGATCCTGCTCGGCGAGGTCAATCTGCCCTATCCCGACGTACGGCGCTTCTTCGGTGACGAGGACGGCGACGAGCTGACGATGTGCTTCGACTTCATCGGCATGCAACGGCTCTACCTGTCGCTGGCGCGCAACGACCCGGCCGAGCTGGTCAAGGCGTTGCGGGACCGGCCGGTCCCGCCCGAAGAGGGGCAGTGGGGAACGTTCGTCCGCAATCACGACGAGCTGACGCTGGACAAGCTGTCCGAGGACGAACGGCAGGAAGTCTTCGACGCGTTCGGGCCGGAGAAGGACATGCAGATCTACGGCCGTGGACTGCGCCGGCGGTTGCCGCCGATGCTGGGCAACGACCAGGCCCGGCTCCGGATGGTCTACAGCTTGCTGTTCTCGCTGCCGGGTACGCCGGTGCTGTTCTACGGCGAGGAGATCGGCATGGGGGAGAACCTCGCCGCCGAGGACCGGCACGCCGTCCGGACACCGATGCAGTGGACGGCTGATCCGTCCGGCGGCTTCTCGACGGCCGACCCGTCCCGGCTGCCTGCCCCGATGGTCGAGGGCGAGCTCGGCCCGGAGAACGTGAACGTGGCGGCGCAGCGGCATGACCCCGAGTCTCTGTTCAGCTGGATGAAGCTGTTGATCCGGCGGTACCGCGAGTGCCCGGAGTTGTCCTGGGGGTCGTGCACGATCCTCGAGACCGGAGTGCGGTCGGTGTTCGCGCACCGCTCGGACTACGAGGACGGCACGATCGTCGCCGTGCACAACTTCGCCCCGGAGGCGGTCCGGGTCAGCCTGGCGGTCGCCGGCAGTGCCATCGGCCTGCGTGCGGTCGATCTGCTGGAGAACAACGGTACGACGGACGTCGGCGACGACGGTGCGCTGTCGCTGGAGCTCGCGCCGTACGGCTGCCGCTGGCTCCGGATCGTGCGCCCGGGTGACCGCTACCTGGTGTGACGCGCCCGCGGGGACGCCGGTCAGGTGCTCTCGCGGGTGCTGAGGATCGTGAAGGCGACGATCGCGAGGGCGGTCAGGCACGCCGGGATGAAGAAGACGTGCGGCAGGCCGATCGCGGCCACGCCGATGCCGCCGATCGTTCCGCCGATCGCCGAGCCGAGGGGGATCGCGCTCAGGAAGATCCCGGACGCGGTCCCGACTCCTTCGGGGTAGAGCCGCTGGGCGATCGAGACCCCGAGGGCGCCGACGCACGCCCACAACCCGGCAGTCAGGGCCTGGCCGACGAACAGGCCGACGACCGAGGTACTGAGCGCGTAGGCGAGGTTGCCGGCCAGCCCGAGTACGGCACCGGCCGTCATCGCCCGGATCGCGCCGAACCGGTCGGCGATCCGCGCGACCGCCGGGAGCAGCAGCAGCTCGAGGAGCGGCTGGATGCCGATCACGGCGCCACGCACCGCGTCGGACACGTGGAGCTGCTCGGCCATGTAGATCGGGAGGTAGCCGAACTTGATCGTGTCGCCGGTCATCGCGAGCACGCAGACCGCGGTGAAGATCAGCAACGGCGCCATCTGGTCGATCCTGCGGCGCTCGTCGGGCGTCCGATCGCGTGGAGCGTCGTACCGCTCGACACGTTGCTGGCCGAGCGGGATCATCTGGGCGAACACGCAGGCAGCCGTTGCCACCAGCAACGCACGGAGCCCGAACACGCCGCCGAACCAGCTGCCGAACACCGGACCGAGGATCCAGCCCGTGGTGAATGCCATCCGGACGGTCGCGACAACCCGGTTCTCGGCCCGGGTCGGATGCCGGCTGAGCTCGTCACGGCAGGCCGCGAACAGCTGCGCCATCGAGCCGCCGGCCACGCTCAACGCCAGCGCGCTGATCACGAACGGCATCCAGACCGCAGTCGCCCCCGCCATCGCGAGCCAGCCGGCCGCGCCGATCACCGAGCAGATCCGGAACCACAGGAGCCGGTCCTGGGTCCGGTCCGACCAACGCCCGACCAGGAACCCGGCGAGCGGCGCGGCCAGGTTCGTGACGTAGTACAGCCCGGCGACGGGGAGCGGTGTGTGGAGCTCCCGCACGAGGAAGAGCGTCAGCTGCGGAGTCGCCGCTGACAGCCCGATCCCAGCCACCAGCAACGACAGAAACGCCGACCGGTAGAACCGCGACCGAAGAACAATGCCCAACGCGGACTCGGACCGGTCCAGCATCACTCTGGGTACTCCGATGCCAGCTGCACCTGTTCGTCCGTCACGAGGACCAGTCCATCACGTCCGGCTAGGGTCTGAACATGTTGCTCAGCCCACTGCCCACCGCGACCTCGTGGACGCATCGGGGAGTACGCGTCGGATTTGAGGTGCTGTTCGCCGGTGCTGGCCGGTTGCGTGGTCGTACGGCGGCTCGCGAGGGCGGGGCGACCTGGTACGTCGGGTACGGCATCACCGTCGACGCCGACTGGGTAACCGAGTCCGTACACGCGGTGAACTCGACGGTCTCCGGCGATCTCGAGGTTGTGTTGACACGTTCCCCGGATGATCGCTGGACCGTGAACGGTGTGGCTCGGCCTGATCTCGACGGCTGCCGGGACGTGGACTTCGAGTCCTCGGCGGTCACGAACACGCTCCCGGTCCATCGGCTCCCGTTCGTTCCCGGTACTGCGGTCGACGTGCCGGCTGCCTTCGTACAGGCCGAAGATCTGACCGTCATGAGACTCGAGCAGCGCTACACGCTCACGAGCTCCGACAAGCACGGGCACGTGTTCCACTACGAGTCCGCGACGTTCGACTTCGAGTGTGAGCTGACATTCGACGCTTCAGGTCTGGTGCTGGACTATCCGGGGATCGCGACCCGCGATCGCTGACCGGGTTGTCAGCCCCAGATCGCCTGGCTGACGGCTGCTCCGAGGAACACGCTGCCCAGGCCGGCCACGATGCTCGCGGTGACGTTTGCGACCGCGAGGAACCGCGCCCGGTCCTCGTACAGGCGGATCGTCTCGTACGAGAATGTCGAGTACGTCGTGAGCGCGCCGCAGAACCCGGTGCCGACGAGGAGCTGCACGCCGTGGGGGAGAGCCGAGGAGGCGCCGGCCAGGAAACCCAGGATCAGCGATCCCACGACGTTCACGCTGAACGTGCCCCACGGGAACAGTGAGTCGTGCCGGGCCTGAACGGCGCGGTCGGCGACGTACCGCAGCGGTGCTCCGACCAAGCCGCCGGCGATCACCAGCAACAGCCGGGTCATCGCGATCTCCAGGTGATCAGCGCGCGCGTCGCGCTCACCGTCGCCCGGACCGCGAGCAACGCGCCGACAACGGTCGTGGCGAGGTAGAGCAACGCGATCCCGGCGTTCCGCCCGGTGACGAGCTGCTGGATGTCGACGGCGTACGTCGAGAACGTGGTGAACCCGCCGAGCACGCCGGTGCCGAGAAACGGCCGCAGGAGCCGTTGCCGGGTGAGAACGTCGGTGACCAGCACCATCAGGATCCCGATCAGGCCGCAGCCGACCACGTTGATGATCAGCGTGCTCACGGGGAAACCGCCCGGGGGAGTCGGCCAGCCGAGCCCGACCAGGTACCTCGCGGCGGCGCCGATCGCACCGCCGGCGGCGATGGCGCCGAGGATCACCGGGTCGTGTGCACGCTGCGCCCGGCCGTCGATCCGCAGGTCGACGTCAGAGTCGACCGGTCCCCTGGGCAAGGGTTCGACGGGGTGGTGCTCCACAGACATGCCTCCAACTCCGGACAGCATAACGGTCGCCGTCCGGCGGCCGCCTCAGTGGTCCGGTTCAGGTAGTGCGGCCGGCGGCGGTCGCGAGGCTGGGTTGGAGACGGCGGAGGACTTCCAAGTGGTCGCTGGTCCACAGGATGCGGACGGCGGTCGGTGTCGCCCTGCCGTTCTCGTCGTGGAGGTCCCGACGTACTGCCTCGATCAGTCGCCCCTTCGTCGTGAGGTCGGCTGCGAGCGGCTCTGGCACCTGTCCGCGCTCTTCCAACGCGTCCGCGAGGCCGGCGTACCACTGGCGTACCCGTTCAGCGAGCACCAGGAGCTCATCGTGCGCGGCCATCCGATCAGCTGGTGGCAGCTCGTCGTCCGCGAAACGTTCCCAGAGCTCGAGTACTGCGTCAGCCGCCAACCGGACCCCGACAACGCCGGTGACCAGCGTGGTCATCTCGCTGAGTGGAGCAGATTTCATGCCGCGTTCGGCGAGGTAGGTGCGGAAGGCGTCGTCCAGCCGCCGGGCCGAGGCGGCGGCCCGGCGCGCGTCCCGGGGAGATCCGGGGACCGTCCCTGGGTTGCAGCATGCGACGGCGTAGTCCACCGCGTTGACGAGGTACTGGGCGCTGTCGGCGTACGCCTCGGAGAGCGCCTTGTCGACGGCGGACGTCGCACCGCGCGGCCAGAAGAACAGGCCGACGACCAGGCTCACGGCGCAGCCGAGCGCGATGTCCTCGATGCGGAAGAGGATGAGCGACCAGCCTTCCGGCTGCGCGATGTTGAACAGGATCACGAGGGTGACGGTGAACGCGGCCTGTCCGGTGGCGAACGAGATCGCGGCCGGCACGATCCCCGCGATCAGCACCGCGACCGGCAGGAGGATCCACAGCACGGTGGTGTTGTTCCCGATCAACTGGAGCAGACCGGCGCCGACGATCGAGCCCACGACCGTGCCGGCGAGTGCCCGGAACGCGTTCTGCCCGGTGTTGAGCGCGTTGGACCGCAGGACCGACAGGGCGCCGAGGATGACCCAGAACGCGTGCTGGACGCCGGTCACGTCCGCCAAGGCGACCGCGATCGCCAGGCCGACCGCACCGCGGATGCTGTTGTGCAGCCACACCGAATGCGGCTCGACGTGCGCGGCGGCTCGTTCCACGGCGCTCGCGAGAGGCGCGGTCAACGAACCCGGTTCGCGGCCGAGGAGGCGATCCGGCCAGCTGCGTCGGTCGGCTGCCCGGTAGGTCTCCACGTTCTGCGCGACCTGCAGGACTCCGAACGAGATCTCCTGCGCCCGGAAGGAGACGTGGAGGCTGCCGAAGAACAGGTGCAGGTCCGGGTCGGCGACGTCATTCGCCGGCAGCCTGCCGACCGCGCTCGCCTCGAGTGCGCTGACGGCACGGCGCAACTCGTCAGCCGCGGCGCGCAGGTCGGCGGTGCCGAGACGTGGGTCCTCCAGCACCTGCGCGCAGAGGTCCAGGACGGTCGCGGCCGCCAGCCGGACCGCGGAGGACTCGGGATCCCGCGCCGACTCCGGCAGCGTGGCAGGGGACGACTCGTCGAGAATCGTGCTCAGCCAGGTCAGCTCGTCGACGAGCCTGACCAAGGCCCGGGATCCTGTCGACAGGCCGGTTGGCCGGTACGGCGTCGCAGTGAAGGTACTGCGGAGTGCCGCGGTCGCATTTGTGGTCGCCTCAGCCACCACGCGGCAGGTCTGCAGGTTGGACCCGGCCGAGAAGTGCTCGGCGTCGGCCCGCAATTGCTTCGCGGCAGCTCGGCAGACTTGTGCTGCGGGCGTGACCAGCGGATCGACGGAGGCTCGCGGCCAGAGCAGCCAGACCGCGAGGATCGCTGCACAGGCGGCGATGGACACGCCGGCGAGCCGTTGCGGCAGGAGCGCCGGCGGGGCGGGCGTCGACACGGAGAGGATGAATGCGAGCAGCAACGACGTACCCGCACCTGCGAGGACGGAGCTGACCACGCCCGAGAACAGCACGACGAACGCTACGACCACCGTGGCCGCGACCGCGGTCCACACCGACTGTCCCGCGAGTGTCCCCAGCGAGACGAGCACCAGCCACGCCACTGCGAGCGCCACCTGTGCCCGCAGCCGCTGAACCGCCGTGCCGGAGAAGTCGACCAGGAGCAGCATCGCGAACGCACCGAAGGCTGCGAACGTCGCCACGATCGGCGCATGCAGGACCTGAGCGCAGAACGCGAACAACGACGGCATGATCAACGCTGTCCGCGCCGCCCGCCGAGTAGCGGCCAGGCCAGGATCTCGGCGCCGCAACCATCCCACGAGGAGCCCGCCCGGGGCCGTCACGCTAGCCACCCACGAAGGATCGCACGAAGGGACGCCGTCCTCCAGGCGTTCGCGCCGGAGGACGGCGTCCCGAAAAGTTGATCAGCCGCCGTTGAGGACGTCGTACTTCGGAGCGATGCGGAAGTACTGCGGGTCGGAGAAGGTCAGCGGGACCTTGCCCAGACTCTTGATGGCGGTGCCAGTGCCGTTGGCGTGACCAACGGCGTACAGGTAACCGGACTTGGTCTCCTTGTCGATGCCGAGCAGCAGCGTGCCGCTCGCGCCGCAGTTGGTCGCGATCAGCTGCTCGAAGCCCTGCCAGGTCGTGCCGCGGACCACCCTGCTGGTCGGCGCGGCCAGGTACTTCGTCGGCCAGGTGACGGTGACGAGTGCGCCGGACCTGGTGTTTGCGAGGAACGTCTCCGAGGTCGCGGTGCGGCCGATGAGCGCGATGCCCTTGACCGTGCTCAGACCGCCGACGCCGGAGGTGATGCGCCAGCCGCTGCCGTCGGAGATCCAGCGCTGCGTGACGCCGTCGGTGCGCTGGCCGTACAGCAGTGTGCGAGCCGGGTCGCCGGCGTTCGCCGGACGCAGGATCGACTGCTCGATCCAGCGGTAGTTGGACCAGCCGCCGCCGATCCGGAGATTGTTGTGCGGGTAGTGCGGGTCCAGCTGGCTCTGGCCGTCGACGACGAACGAGCTGGAGTACAGCGCGCCGCCCATGACGGTGAGACCGGACCGCGACTCGCCGCTGCCGAGCGGCGTCCCGGTGAACGTGCTGATGTGCTGGACCTGGTTCGCACCGAACACCCCGGCCGTCCCACGGACCCCGCCGACGGTGATCGGTGCGGTGGCGTTGACCATCCGGCTGGTGAACGCGCCGGTCGACGTGACCGACCCGAGCCGCAACGCGCACGCCGCGGTAGTTGCGGTCGTGCTGCCCGCTGTGGATTGGGCAGTCTGGGCAGCCTGGGCCGACGGCACCATGGCCGCCCCGAGGCCCAACGCGAGCACGCCGGCCGAGGCCAGGCCTACGGTCTTACGAAACATCTGGATCGTCCTCCCCATTCACGCGGAGGCACCCCAGCCTCCGTCGTACCGCATTGGAGTCCGCCCGCCGCCGAAAAGTTGCCGGTCGGGGTGGCGCAGAATCTCCCCGCCGGCAGCCGTTCATGTGATGTCCCCGACAACGCTTGGAGGGCTCGGTCGGCCGGGCTTCCTGGTAGACACGGGCGTGAGGACGTGTCGCCGACAGGGAAGCGGATTCGATGGTGATGGCATGGCGGTTCGGTGCCGTTGACGTCGATGCCGTCATGTCGGTGATTCGTGACGCGACAACCTTCGCGGAGTGGATGGTCGCCGTACCGCCCGAGCTTCGCCCGGGCCTCAACTGGCCGCAGGTGGGCAGCGTCATCCTGCGGGACGACGGTCGCGAACCGCGCGCCCGGCACGCCCACAACCGGCAGTTGCTCGTTGCGGTCGTCGAGCGTTGGCGACCTGACAGCGAACTCGTCGTACGACTGCGCAGTGGACTGGGCGGCTGGGTCCAGGTAGCGGTCAAGGTGCAGCCACGCCCGGGCGGTTCGCTGATCGAGGTCCGCTCCGAACCGCTCACCGCCACCGCCCGTCTGCGCTACACCGGCACGGCCCGCGGCCGCGCCGAGGAACGCTGCGCCCAGGTCGCCGAGAACCTGATCGCTCTGGCCACCGTCGACGAGCCCGAGGACTAGACCGGCTTCAGGACGATCCGCCCGAAGACCTCGCCGTCCTCCATCTTCTGGTGCGCCAGTACGGCGTCGTCCAACGGCAACTGCTCGTGGATCACCAGCGGCAGCCGACCGTGCGCCGCGGCGGCGAACTGTTCGGTTCTGACAGTACGGCGTTCTGCGGGCGACACCGTGTCCGCGCTGAAGGTTGCGAAGGACAACGACTTGCGGAAGTTGGCCATCAACGCCGTACCAAGATCGGCCGGTGCTGGGCCGGCGATCGCTCCGACCGCGACGAGCCGCCCGTTCGGTCGCAACTTGTCGAGGAACACCGGCAACTGCGGGCCGGCGACGACGTCGATGATCACGTCGTACGCCGGGGGAGCGGTGGTATCGCCGGCACCGGACCGATCCAGAACATGCGTCGCGCCGACCGCGCGCAACAGTTCACCGCGTGCCGCTGACGAGGTCGTGACCGCGACCGCTGATGCACCGCCCTGCGCGGCGAGGTGGACTGCGAGGATGCCGATGCTTCCGGCAGCGCCCCGCACCAGAACGGACTCGCCCGGGCTGAAGTGCGCGTGCTGCAAGCCGAAGTGCGCCACGATGCCGGAGCTCCCGAGCGTGACCGAGCCCGCGGCGGACAGGCCGGTCGGCAAGGGTACGACGTCCTCGACCGCAGCGATCGCCTGCTCGGCGTACCCGCCACCAAGACCGGTGAACGCCCAAACGCGCTGACCGATCCACGAACGGTCCGTGTCGTGGCCGACGGCAACTACCGTCCCCGCAACCTCCGAACCCGGTATGAGGCCTTCGCGGAATCCCCACGCGGAAAGGGAACCGCTGCGAATCAGCGCATCGACACCTCCGACGCCGATCGCCTCGACCGCGACCAGTACCTCACCTCGGCCCGGCTCCGGCGCCGGTACGTCGACGACGCTCAGCCCCTCGGGACCGCCGAACGCCTTGATTTCCACTGCCTTCACTTGCTGTCTCCTCTCGACCTGTTCCCAGCCTAAGTGGACGCACCCGTCCGGTTGGCTAGAGTGAGAGGCGTGAAGGATCGATTGCCTCAGAAACTACGCGCCGACGCGGAGGACAACCGCGAGCGGATCCTGGCCTCGGCCCGGACGCTGTTCGCGAGCGAGGGACTGGCCGTGTCGATGCGCGAGATCGCCCGGCACGCGGGCGTCGGTCCCGCGACGTTGTACCGCCGCTATCCGACCAAGCAGGCGCTGGCGACCGCGGCCTTCGCCGAGCAGGTCCGTGCCTGCGAGGAGATCGTCGAAGAGGGGCTTGCGGCAACGGATCCGTGGCAGGGGTTCTGTCTGGTGATCGAGCGGATCTGCGACCTGCATGTCCGCAATCGAGGGTTCACGGACGCGTTCCTGGCGACGTACCCCGACGCGGTCGACAGTTCGGCGAGTCGCGAGCTCACGCTGAAGTCCGTGGCCACTCTGGCGCGGAGGGCGAAGGCTCGGGGTCAGCTGCGGCGGGACTTCGAGTTGAGTGATCTCATCATCATGCTGACCGCGCACCGGGGACTGCAGGCGTCGACGCCGGCTCGGCGGCCGGCTGCGTCGCGGCGGTTTGCGGCGCTGACCGTGCAGGCCTTCAGCGCTTGAAATTCCTGAGGCGGCCGTGGGAAGTCCCATGACCGCCTCGGTGTGCAGGCGTCCGATCAGCCCTGGCTGTCAGGGATGTCGTCGTTCTGGCCGTCCAGCCCGTCGAGCTGGTCCTTCGCCACGCCGACGCCCTGGTCGATCTTGTCGCCGTACTGGCCGCCGGTCTTCTCGTCGACGAAGTCGCCGGCCTTGTCCAGGCCGTCGGCGACCTTGTCACCGTGACCGTCGACCAGGTCGGCCGCCTTGTCCTTCAGGCCCTCGGCCGCGTCCTTGATGTTGTCGAATACGCCCATGTGCGTGATCCCCGTTCAGTTTCCGTAGGTGCTGTTGCCGTCGCTGTCGCCGTCGTCCGAGGAGCCGTAGCCGACCTCCGACGAACGCTCGTTGCCGGACTCCTCGCGCTGGCCGTAGTCGCTGCCCGATTCGTTGCCGGATTCCCCTCCGCTGGAATCCTGCCCGAAGTCGTTGCCGCCGCTGGTGGAGCCGTCACCGGATCCGTAGCTGTTGCCGGAATCCTCCCGGCCGCCCTGCTCGCCGAACTGGCTGTCGTTGTCCTGCTCGTCGTAAGGATTGCTCATGCGCTATCTCCCCGTGAGATATGAGTTGTCGACCGCCCGGTGCTGAACGAACCCGTCCGACGGGCGGTCGTGAGCCGGATGGCACCCGGCCTTTCCTACCGGAACGTAGGATGCGGCGCAAGGACTCCGTCGCGTGTTCGCGTGCCTTCACGAACCGGTCACCGGATGATCCGGCGCAGCCGGTTCGTCGCGCGGAACTGGAGTTGTTTGACGGCGCCGTCGGTCCGATCCATCGCGGCGGCGGTCTCGCTGATCGACAGCCCCGCGAAGAACCGCAGGAGCAGGCACTCGCGCTGGTCGTCCGGCAGTTGCGAGAGGGCGCCGCGCAGCGACGCCTCGCTCACGGACGCCAGTGCGGCCTGCTCGGGTCCCATGGCCTCGTCGACCTGCGGGTCGACCTCGTCGGTGACGATCGCGAGCCGGCTCCAGCCTGAGCGGTGATGGTCGATCACCACGTTCCGGGCGATGGTGACCAGCCAGGCCGCGAAGTTCAGGTGCGCCCGCGGCCGGCGGGCGATCGCGCGGAACGCCCGCAGGAACGTCTCGCTGGTCAGATCCTCGGCCGCACTGCGGGACGAGGTCTTGCTGTAGGTGTAGCGGTAGATCGACGGCAGGTACCGATCGTAGAGCCGGCCGAAGGCCGCTGCGTCACCCGCTTGCGCGAGCCGGATCAGTTCTTCCTCGTCGTCGAGATCGTCGGAAACTGCGACAGATGCGGCGGTGTGTATGGACATGTCTCGGTTACGCACCGCCTGGTGCGAAGGTGTTGATGGCCATGCGCTTCCTAAGCCCCGTTCTCAGTCAGCTACGCGGTGAACATCACGAAAAGGTTACACAAGGTTGCCCACCGTGTCACCACCTATCCACTCCGTAGCTTCCAGCTCAGTCTGACCAGTTCCAGGTGGTGATTGCTGTGCGCATCAGTTGGGCGGCAGTGGTCAGGTTGGCGTCGGCGCTCCAGAGCAGGGAGAGAGTACGGCGGCACTCGGGGTGGTCGACCGGGATGGCGGCGACGGGGTAGCTGGGGATCGAGCGGCGGGCGAAGTCCGGGTTGAAGCCGATGCCGAGACCCGCGCGGATCAGTTCCTGGATGGCCGCGGCCTCGTCGCTCTCGCAGACGATCCGCGGTGTGACGCCGGTGTCGGCGAACAACCGGTCGAGAAGCCGGCGTTGCCAGTGGCCCTTGCGGGCGATGACGAACGGCTCGTCGACGAGATCCTCGACTGTCACCGACGTACGGCTCGCCAGCGGATGGTCGAGTGGCGTCACCACCCGAACGGCTTCGTCGAGCAGGACGGCCGATTCCAGGCCGGCGCTCGGCACCGGCTGGGACGCGACGCAGAGGTCGATGTCCTGGGCGCGCAGCCGTCGCGGCATTTCGTCGGCCGACATCTGCTGGAGCTCGATCTCGACGGCCGGGTGGTCGCGTTTGAAGCCGGCGACCGATTCGGTGAGGGCGAGGAACGTCTCGGCGGCGAGCCGCACACTGCCCGAACCCTGCACGGTCGCCTCGGCGACGGCTCGCCGGCCCGCGTCGAGTTCGCCGAGCGCGCGTTCGACGTACCCGCGGAACAGAACGCCTGCCGGGTTCAGGCGGAGGCGTGCGGCGCGGTCGAACAGCGGCGTACCGAGTTCGCTTTCCAGGCGCGCGATCGTGCGGCTCAGCGAGGGTTGCGCGACGTGGAGTTCCTCGGCCGCGCGGCTGAGATGCTCGAGACGGGCGACGACGACGAACTGGCGGAGCGTGGTCAGGTCCATCATGACTCTTCCGTCATAACGAGATAGCGATATTGGTCTTGGACTCTCATAACGTTCGAATCATAGTGTCGCTGGCATGGTCAGTGGGTGGGTGTTGCGGGGCGTCGTCAGTGCGCACCTGGTAGCGGTATTCGGTCAGCCGGTCTTTGCCGGGGTCTATCTGAGTGGTGACTTCGACGGGCTGCGGATGCATGCGGTGGGCGCGGACGTCGTCACGTCTCTTGGGTATCTGCAGGTGATCGCCGCGGTGGTGGTGTGGGTACGGCTGCGGCAGGTCTGGACGTTCGTCGCGTCGCTGGGCGTGGTGGTGGCCGAGACGGTGCAGTACTTCGCGGGGCAGGGCGGCGCCTTGTGGTTGCACCTGCCGCTGGGAGTGATCACGGTTACGGCTGTCGTCGTGTTGTTCATCGCGATCTGGCGGCAGCCCGTCCTACGGCGGGAGGTCGAGCATGCGTGACCGGATGAGTCGGCGTCAGGCGCTGGGGATCGGGGGAGCGCTCGGGGTGGTGGCATTGGGCGGGCTGTCGAGTGCTGCGGCACTGTCGCGACGACCGGCGTCGACGGGTGCCGTGTTGCGTAGCGCCGTACCGCTGCCGCCGGCGTTTCTGGTGCCGTTACCTCTTCCGCCCGTGTTGTCGGGTCCTGAGATCGAGATCGTGCAGCGAGAAGTCACAGCGGAGATCCTGCCCGGTGTGCCGACGCGGTTGTGGACGTACGGCGGGACGTTCCCGGGACCGACGATCGAGTCACGTCGAGGGTATGCAGTCACGGTTGCCCACCGCAACGAGTTGCCGGTGCCTACCGTCGTACATCTTCATGGTGGGCGCACGCCGGCGGAGTCGGACGGGTATCCGACCGATCTCGTACTGCCCGCCGGGTGGGGGCATCTGGGGCACGGGATGCACGATCCGCGGGCCGTGACGAGTGAGGTCACGCGGACGTACACGTTCCCCTTGGATCAACGGGCGACGATGCTCTGGTACCACGATCACCGAATGGACTTCACCGCGCCGGCGATCTGGCGCGGGCTGGCCGGGATGCACATCGTCCGGGACTCCTCGGAGGAGTCGCTCGGGCTGCCGTCGGGGGTGCGCGAGCTGCCGCTGATGATCGCGGACCGGGCGTTCGCTGCTGACGGATCGTTGGCCTATCCATCGATCGATCCGACGTTGCAGATGCATCCGGGTGTCCAGGAGCCTTATATTGCTGGGGTTCTGGGTGATGTGATCATGGTGAACGGGGCGCCTTGGCCGATGCATGAGGTCGACGGTGCGCGCTACCGATTGCGGATTCTCAATGCGTCGAACGCGCGGCACTACGACCTCGAAGCGGTCCTCGACGACGGCCGCCGCCTCGACCTCGTGCAGATCGGTGCCGATCAGGGGCTGCTCCGTGCACCCGTCATTCATCGCAACCTGCCGATCGCGCCGGCTGAGCGGTACGACGTGATTCTCGACTTCGGCCGGGTGCCCGTCGGGAGCCGGGTGCGGATCGTCAACCGGATGGGATCCGGGCGCACGCGGGACGTGATGGCGTTCAGCGTCGTACGGAAGGCCGCTGATGACAGCCGGATTCCTGAGGTGCTGTCCGAGGATCTGCCGGTTTGGCAACGATCGGAGGCTGTGCGGGTGCGGGACTTCTCGTTCCGTGCCGGGCAGATGGGGGACGGGCACGGCTGGCTGATCGGCGGGCAGCCGTTCGCGCCGGATCGCACGGACGTCACCACTCGGCTCGGCGACGCGGAGATCTGGCGGTTGGTCGCCGATGTCCACCATCCCGTACACCTGCACCTCGTCGGCTTCCAGGTGTTGTCACGCGGCGGACGTGCTCCCTTGCCGCACGATGCCGGCCTGAAAGACACGGTGTCGGTGCGGCCGGGGGAGTCCGTCGAAATCATTACCCGCTTCGACGGCTATCGCGGGCGCTACCTCTTCCACTGCCACAACGCCGAACACGAAGACATGGGCATGATGGCCAACCTCGAAATCACCTGATCATTCTCGCCAGCCGGTGAGGTCCACGGATTTGGCGGAGTCCACTCGGAACGCGAGTTTGACGGTGGTTTCGGTCTCGGGGGCGAGGTCGAGTTTCCAGGTGATGACGCCTAGGTCGGTGGTTTCCGTCGGTTCGGGATCGGCGGTCAGTCGCTTCACGGTGATCTCGTGGTCGCGGGAGACCGGGAACTGGTCGAGCACCGTGATCCGGGCGGTGCGCGGCGCGTGGTTCTCGATCTTCGTCTCGTACTCGACCTGCCGACGACGCGTCGACCCGAGCGTCGCCTTCGTCGCGTCCCGCCGTACCAGCTTCCGCTCGACGCGAATGCGGTCGTCTACGCCGAGAGCGAGCTCGACGTCCTCCCCGGGCGCCCACGACGGCAACGCGGCAGAGCCGACGAAGTCCGCTTCGTGGAAGACCGCGGCCTTGCCGGCGGGGAGCGTGTGGGCAGATGAGTTCACGACGGTGGCCCGCAGATGTACGTCGGTGGATCGCACGGGCGCTGTGATGTAGTCCAGGTCGGCGTCGAGGTCGATCGCGGCGATCGTCGCGCGGTGGGTGGCGGCGTCAGATGGTACGGCGACGGGTCGCGGCGGCGTGTAGGTCGCGGCTGTGACGCCCTGTTCGACAGTCGCGTCCAGATCGACGAACTGGGCGGATTGCTCGATGAAATCCGCGTGTTGACCTGCCCCGCGAGCCAGTGGGCGGGCGGCTGGTGCGTGCGGCATCGGCGGGCGCGCGCGGTCGAGGAACCAGGCGTCGAGCTCCGGCACCTTCGCGGTCACGGTCGGCCGGGCCGTCGACAACGTGAGGTCGCACTCGGGCCAGTCCTCGCCTGTTCGCTGCGTGATCAGCCCGTACCAGTTCAACGTCAGCCGATCGCCCTTGAGACGTACGTCGTACGAGCTGGTCCACCCCGCCGCGGGCACGACGTACGAGAGTTCGATCTCGACCTCCGCCTCGGACTCCAGTGCCAACGCGACAGCTGCAGTACGCCGGTCGGGCGCGCGCTTCTCCGTGAGTGCAGCAAGCCGACGGCCCACCGCAGCGAGACGCTCCTCGACTTCGCGGCGTTGCACAGTCAGCTCCCGGCGCTTCGCCCGTACGGCGGACAACCGGCCCGCCAGCGACTCGGTGAACTCACCGAGCTCCGCCCCCGGGTCGCCCGAGGCGAGCGTGCGTGCAAAACTGCCGCCGGCCCGCTTCGCCAGCTGCGCCAGGAAGGTCTCGAGCTGCACCTGTACGTCGTCCGCGTCGGTGAGGGCCGCGACCTCGTCCTGCGCCGCACGCTGGACCCGCTCGAGCTCGGCGACCGTCTCGTCCGGAGCCTGCGGATGATGCCGCGTCGCCACGTCCACCCCGAGTACGGTGGCCGGCCCTCGCCCCGACACCCGCACGGAATCCTCTTCCAGCAACAGCGGCAGCGGTTCGACGTACACGACCTGATCCCCACCCGGCACCGTGATCCGCCCACGCCGCGTAACCCGCGCCCGATCCGGATAAACAGTCACACCAACAACCGGCGCCTCCACCACAAGCTCACTCATCCCACGACAGTAGGCCTTCAAAGGAGTAACAGCCCCAGCTAACACCGCCCGGACCCGCCCGCCTCCGCATCGACCGCCAGGCCCACACGCACACCATGCGCACGTCCCGCCCTCCGTCCCGCCGTCCGTCCCGCCCCCGTTCCGTCCACTGCACCGCCCATCGCGCCGCCCACCGCACCGCCCCGCATGCTTGACCCACGCGCCGTTCCCGTCCCGCGTCCCGCACGGCGCCGCCCGGCCTTAACCCACCGCATGTGCCCAGCCGCGGCTACACACGCACCCCATCCACACGTGCCCGCCCATTGCGGTCCCGCAGAACCTCGTTGGCTGGATCGAACCGCTCCATGACCCGCCTGCCCGCCATGAACCGACCCGCCCCCGTCTACACGTTTCGTGCTGCGTCGGTCATGTGACGTTTCCCCTTGTGGATAAGGGAAAACCGGGTCGCCGTCAACTTGCCCGGCCCGCTTCATCCAGCGTAGAATCGAACGCATGTTCGAGGAAGATCTGGAGTCGCTCGCCACCCGCGACCTGCTAGAGCAGGCCGCCGACTGCCGCGCCATCGCCAGCCGGGCCGACGCGCGGCTGCTGGAATGCGCCCAGATCTACGCCGACCGCTTCCACCCCTCGACCTGCGAGCCCCGCCCCACCCGCCGCGCCTACGACGGCCGCGAACGCGCCGTGATCCTCGGCGGTGACGGCTGCCCAGAAATCGCCGAGTTCGCGATCGCCGAGTTCGCCGTCGTCCTCGGGGTCTCACCCGGCGTCGGCCGCGACCTGCTCGCCGACGCCCTCGCCCTACGCCACCGCTTCCCCCGCACCTGGACCCGCATCCAGGCCGGCGAAGCCACCCCCTGGAAAGCCCGCCAAATCGCCCGGGCCTGCATGAGCCTCGACCACGCCGCCGCGGAATACGTCGACCGCAAGGTCGCCGCGATCATCGACACCCTCTCCCCGTACCGGCTGGAAAAGATCGTCCGCGCCGCCCGCAACCACGCCGACCCCGCCCGAGCCGCCGCCGACGCCGCCGAGGCCGCCGACGACCGCGGCGTCTACGTCGGCCGCAGCGACGGCCACGGCAACAAAACCCTCTACATCAAAGCCCCCGCCGCAGCCGTCAACCGCTGCAACGCCACCATCACCGACATCGCCCAAGCACTGAAAAAGTTCGGCGACATGCGCCCCGTCCAGCACCGCCGCGCCGACGCCATCGACATCCTCTCCGACCCCGCCTTCACCCAAGAACTCCTCGAACAAGCCCGCCACCAACCCAACCCGCCCCCGCCAGTCCACCCGGCAACCACTGCCGCCTCCCCGCAACCCCGGCCAGCCACCAACAACCAACCCCACAACCCACCCGCACCGAACAACCCAGCCGCACCGAGCGACGCAACGGTCCCGAACGACGGGACAGTGCCGAATGACGCGGCGGCATCGCGCGACGCCGTGGTGCCGCACGATGCCGTGGTGCAGGACAACGCGGCGGTGCAGGACAACGCGGCGGTGCAGGACCCAGTGACGCCGCATGACCCAGTGGTGCGGAACGACCCTGTGGTGCAGAACGACGGGATGCCGAACGACGCGACACCGCTGGACGACGTGGTGCTGCCGGGCGATGCCGTGGTGCCGGGCGATGAGATGGCGCCGATTAGCGAACACGGCGGGGATGTGACGCACGCCAGCCCCCGCGGCCTGCCGCTTCCCGGCTCCCGACGCCTGCCGGACCCGGTCAAGCCAGCAGACCTGCTCAAGCCAGCAGACCTGCTCAAGCCAGCAGACCTGCTCAAGCCAGCGGACCCACATAAGCCAGCAGACCTGCTCAAGCCAGCAGACCTGCTTAAGGCAGCGGACCCGCTGAAGTCAGCAGACTCGCTGAAGTCACTCGACCCGGTTGAGTTGCCCGCCTCGGTCGGCCGGCAGGCGCCGCTCGAATGGCCGGACTCGGTTGAACTGCAAGGAGCGCGTGAGTTGGTGGAGCCTCTGGGTCCGCCGGACGATCCGTGGCTGGAAGCCGCAGCGCCCTACGACCCCGACCCACCAACCGACCCGTACGACCGGCGAACACCATCCAGTCCCGCCCACCCACGAACCGAACCCGACCAGGGCTCGGCAATGGACCCTGCCGCCCTGCGGGTACTCCGCGCCCGACTCGCCCAAATCAAGCAAGACGCGTACATCAACCCGACCTACTGCACCCATCCCGCCAACCCCAAGGCCCAGAACGACAAGCCTGACCCGGGCGCCACAGCCCATCCGGATAGCCCCCGCAACCCAGGCGCTCCTGCCCAGCCGGGCAGCTCACCTGACCCAGACAGTCCCCGCGACCCGGGCAGTCCGCGCGATCCGGGCAGTCCCCGCGACCCGGGTAGCCCGGATGACCCAGGCAGCTCAGATGAGTTGACGCGACCGGGCGTGCCGGCACCACCGGGCGGCGGGGCCAAGGGACAGGTGCGTCCGGTGCAGGTGCCGGTGCGGGCGGGACGGGCACGCGTGGGGCAGGTGCGTCCGGGGCAGACCGAGGTGATCGTGCATCTGACCGATCACACGTTGGCCACCGGTAGCGGTGTACTGCGGGCCGAAACCATCGGGCCGCTGCTCGCCGCCCAACTGACCGAACTCATCGGCTACGGCCCGTACACAGTGAAGCCGGTCATCGACCTGAACGACGCGGTGGGCGTCGACGCCTACGAAATTCCCACCCGCATCCGCGAACGCGTCAAACTCATCCACCCCGTCGAAGTCTTCCCCTACGGCACCCGCGAAACCACCAACACCATCGACCTCGACCACATCGAGCCCTACGACCCCCACGGACCCACCAAACAAACCAGCACCACAAACCTTGCACCGCTCAGCCGCTTCGGCCACCGGGTGAAAACCCACGCCCGCGGCTGGACCGTCCACCGCATCGACCACAAGACACTCGAATGGACCACACCCCACGGCTTCACCTTCCACGTCGACCCAACCGGCACCCACCGAGTCGATCCATGAGGCCTTGCCGCGTCGAGGTCGAGTGCCCGCCGATGAGGCGCAACGTACGGCAGCCACCGCCTAGTACTCCAGCCGTAGTTCCTGATCAGCCGAGTGGTGCAGGGCGGCCTGACGGCGGCGGTCGCTTGGTGGCGGCAGATCCCGTGGTCCGAGTTCGGGGCGTGGCGGTTACCGGAGGTGGAACGTCGACTGCTCGATCATCCCGGGTTGTGTCGACTCGAGAAGATCCCGCATGTGACCCGACGCATCCGACGCTTAGTACGGACCCGTCCGCCTTCACCATCAGCAGCCGGGCGCCATCGGCAGATGGCGGCATCCTCCACCAGACTGCGATGGTGCCGCGTCACGCCGGTGACGGCCGCAGGAGATCCTGGTAGGTCTCGGGCTCGCCTACCGAAGTCGCCGAAGTCCCGCGTCGGACAAACTCACGCCCGTCCGGCCAACGGGCGACAAATTGATCACCCGTGGCATCGTCGTAACGGATGACGGTGATGTCAGTGACATCGACCGCGAACAGATGGAACCGCCCGGGCACGGGACGCCAGCCGAGGGCGTCTGCCACCCCGTCCGCGTACCGACGCTGAATCGCGGCGTCGTCAGTCGTCTCGGCGCGGCCGCGCACCTTGTACTCGCCCTCGCCGCCATCGCGGTTCGTGATCACACTGTGTACGAGGATCCGCGGGTCGCGCAGCAGGTCACGTGCCTTGGTCGACCCCCACATCATGGACAGCCAGAGATCACCGTCCATCACATACGGCTCGACCGGGCTCAGCCGCGGCGTGCCGTCGCGCCGGATCGTGGCGACGAGGACAACTCCCGGATTTAGCAGCCGTCGGTGCCCCAACTCGACCAGACGCGGCTCACGGGATTCGATCTCGGCCCAACGCATGGTGTCCTCCTCGGTAAACGCCGTCATCCGTCACCGTCCTACACCGGCCCACGGACACTTCCAGGCATGCCGGCACGCCTACCGCACACCTACCGCACACCTACCGCTCGCCGAACGGCAGCCCGCCCGGGATCTACACCGCCGCCAAAACCGCCACGGCACACCGACCAACCGCCCCAGCGCTCGCCGCGGCGCGAGCCCTCTGGACCGGATGGCCGCCCGCGGTCAGCCGGGGTCCACCAGCTCCGGCCCGCCTGTTCGCCCGGCTGCTCCGCCACCCGCGGCGTCGTGTGCTGCGCGGGCAACGCCCGCACCGGCTGGCCGCCGCAGCACGGTCTGGCTCACCGGGGGAGTCGTTCGCTGGTGCCTTCCAGGTTCTGAATGGCCTATCGCTCAACGTCCGAGCGTGGGTCCTCGGTCAAACCGGGTGGGATTGGGGTGGGATTAGCGTTAAAAGTTGTGACTGGGGTTCAGGTCTTGACGGCGTATGGGATGACTCAGTAGCTTGCAGGGACTGTTTTTAACGTTAATATCTGGCGGGAGGCGAGCGGTGCCGCAGCACACGAGTCGGGGGCCTGTTCCGCATGGGCATGTGACGCTGGCGCAGGTGGCGCAGCGGGCGGGGGTGTCGGCGCAGTCGGTGTCGAATGCGCTCAACAATCCCGATCGGCTCGCGCCCGAGACCCGGGAGCGGATCCTGGCCGTGGTCGAGGAGCTGGGCTACGAGCCGAATCTGAGCGCTCGCGCGCTGCGCAATCGGAGTTCGTCGCTGATCGCCTTCAAGATGCGCCCGTCCCGCCCGGACAAGGCGTCGCTCCTCATGGACGATTTCCTGTACGTGCTGAACGCAGCCGCCGTCGAGGCCGGATACCACCTGATCCTGTGTCATGCCGAGGACGGCCCGGCCGGCGAGATCAAGGCGTACCGGGACCTGCTGAAGAAGACCTCGATCGATGCGTTCGTGCTGGCCGAGACGCATCGCAACGACGACCGGGTCGCCGCGCTGCGTTCCTGGGGTGTGCCGTTCGCCTCGTTCGGCCGTTCCTGGGACGGCGACGACAGCCTCGCGTGGGTCGACGTCGACGGCCGCGCCGGCACTCGTGCCGCGACCGACCACGTGGCGGCGCAAGGGCACACCAGGATCGGCCACATCGGCTGGCTCGCGGAGTCCGAGCTCGGTCAGGACCGTCGCGAAGGCTGGCTCGACGCCTGCCGCGAGCGGGAACTCGAGACCGATCTGCAGGCCGCGGTCGTGGACTCTCTCGAAGCCGGCTGCCAGGCCGCACACCGCATGCTCGATGCCTCGCGTCCCGCGACTGCGCTGGTCTGTGCGTCCGACACGCTCGCGCTCGGTGTCATGCGGGCGCTCCACGAAAGAGGCCTGCGGCCCGGAGTCGACGTCGCGATCACCGGGTACGACGACTCGCCGACCGCAGCCCTGGTGAGTCCCGGACTGACCACCTTGCGCCAGCCGATCGACGAGGTCGGCCGGCAACTGATCCACGCCATCGACAACCTGATGGCCGGCGATCCCCGCCAGCCGCAACACGTCCTGCTCGAACCTGAACTCGTCGTCCGCGGATCGAGCCTGCCCGGACCACGCACGCGTACCTCCTGAAGGGACCCAAGATGAGGCACGGAACCAGACTGCTAGCGGTGCTAGGCGCCGCAGCGCTCGTGGTCACCGCAGTGATCTCCGCCCCGGCCGCACCCGCGGCCGCGCCGCCCGCCGATCCGTTCGTCGTGAACGTCGAGAACCTCCCGAGCGGTCGCGGAGTCGGCGGTGCGATGGATCTGACGTCGTACGGCGACCTGGACTGGGTCCACGTCACCGGTACGGGGATCGACCGCAAGGCCGGTGTACCGCAGGCGATCGCGGTCGACGACCTGAATCCCGACGGCGGCCGCACCACGCTCGACGACAGCCCGATCTCGTTCGGGTGGTCGGACGGAGCGGCCACGGGGGTCGCAGCGGCCTCGGGGATCACCACCGGAGGTGTGTTCAACTACGACACGACGACCGTTGGCGACACGACGGCTCACGATGCCGGTTATCGGATCACCGTCCCGGCCGCGGACTCGCCACGACGCCTGGTGTTCGTGGGTGGGATCTGGCAGGCCACCGGAGCCGTCACGGTCGCGGCGGTTGACGGCAGCGGTACGGCGTACACCACGCAGATCAACGCGAGTGGTACGGCGGCCGCCAAGCGCTACACCGTGACGATCCGCGCGGGCGAGGGCGTCGTCGTGACGGGCAGATTCGCGAGCAAACTCCAGGCGGCCGGCAACCTCTCGCTGTCGGCTGCGGCGCTCTCGACGTTGTCGTCCGGTCTGACGGCGACCGCGGCACCGGTCGCGATGAACCTGACGGCCGAGGGAGTCGACGATTGGATGCACCTGGACGGATCGACGGTCAACCGTCGCGCCGGCGTACCGGATTCGACGCCGCGGCTCGCAGTCGCGAACCGGCAGGCGGGCGGCGCAATCGGCGCGCAGAACGACAACCCGGTGAGCTATTCGTGGACGAACGGCACGCCGACCGCGTCTCAGCCGGCCACCCGTCACGGCGGGATCTTCTTCGCCGACGGCGCGAACACCGACGTCGACCTCACCGATCCGTACGGGTACGACCTCACGGTCCCGGCGGCAGCGGATCGTCGTACGCTGCGCTTCGTTTCCGGCGTATGGCGTGCCTCGGCGAAGATCTCGGTCTACGTCAACGGAACGCTGGCCTTCGTGAACACAGATCTGGTCAGCACCGATCCGTCGGTCACCCGGCTCTTCGAGCTGAACCTCGGACCCGGTGACTCCGCCCGGATCAGCGCGCAGCTGACCCGCAAGACGCATGCCTCCGGCAACGTCACGTTGGCGGGAGTAGCAGTGGCAAGCAACTACCGGCAGCTGATCCAGAACACGCTCGACGAGGCGGCGTCGGCAGACGTGTACGCCGCCAGCGCGTCCGCGCAACGTCAACTGGACAACGAGATCACGGCCGCGACGGCGACTCTCGCGGACGGCGGCGCGCAGCAGGACGAGCTGAGACTGGCGTACACCTTCCTCAAGGCCGCCTTCGACGAGGCGCAGTCGTCTGCGGCGAACGCGCAGTACAGCTTTGTGACCAACCCGGGACTGACGTCGTCCTTTGGTTGGGAGGGTGATCTGAACGCGCCGATCGCCTTCATCGACGGCAGTTACCGGCTGCGCAGCCGGGGGGACGCGATGATCACGTTCGGGGTGCCGAACGTGCCGGGCAAGATGAAGTGGTCGAACGCCGAGGGGTACCTGCCGGCGTTCGTCAGCGAGTACGCGAAGGACGGGCTCGCGATCAAGATCGAGAACTTCGCCGACCTGGTCGTTGTCGGCGGCAACCGGTTCGAGGTCGCGTACTCGCGGACGACGGTCACCAACACCACGTCCGCACCGGCCCGGCTGCCGCGGGTTTCGAACCTGCTGACGCCCCTGAACCAAGCAGCCACCACAATCGGCGCCGGGCAGACCGTCGTACGCGACTATGCAGTGGCTGCCGATCGGTTCGGTGGCACGTACGACTGGCCGACCGCGGTCCAGCTGCAACAGCTCGGCGGGTTCGACCAGCACTACGGCCACATGCGCCAGTACTGGAACAACCGGCTGTCGGCAATCGCGAACATCACCGACCTGCCGGACAAGCGGCTGATCAACGCCTACAAGGCCGGTTACATCTATACGCTGATCATCCGTGACGACATCAACGGCGCGAAGGAACTGCACGTCGGCGAGAACGGGTACGACGAGATGTTCGACCACGACACGATCGGCATCGTGTCGACCCTGCTGACGATCGGCGACTTCACCTACGCGCGCGACTACCTGTCGACGCTGCCGGCACAACTGCAGTACGACGACGCGAAGTGGAAGTACAGCTGGCCGTACGCCCTGTACCTGCAGCGCACCGGCGACAAGGAGTTCATCCGCAGCCGGTTCGAGACGATCAAGAAGAACACGCACACGATCGAGACCGAGCGGATCGACGGCGGCACCGGGATCATCAAGCAGACCGACGCGATCGACTCCCACGGGTACTGGACGATCGACAACTGGTCCGCACTGACCGGGCTCACGACGTACCGCTATCTCGCCACGGCACTCGGAGAGACCGCGGAGGCGGCGTGGGCGAAGGCGGAGTACGACGACCTGCTGAAGGTCGCGACCGCCCGTATCGAGCAGACGATGAAGCAGTACGGCCTGGACTACATCCCGATCTCGATGGTCGAACCGAACGAGACCGGTCCGCGCAAGGATCCGCGGGACGCGAACTGGGCCTCGATGTTCCTGTTCGGGCGCTGGGCCTGGGACGGGTACCTGTTCGGCGCCGCGCAGAGCGGGACGATGTTCGACAAGATCGACGACACGTACACGCACGGGTTCGAGCGGCGCAAGGACATCTCGGACACGATCTACAACTTCGGCGGGTACCCGCACGGGTACTTCTCGAGCGCGTACAACGCCGGCTACGGGAGCGCCGCGTTGCGGGGCGAGGAATACCGCGATCTGGGGATCAAGTCGTACCAGTACATGATCGACAAGACGATGAGCGGGCCGTTCGGCTGGTGGGAAGGCGTCGACTACCCGAGCGCCGACTCGCCGTGGAACATCGACCACGCGCGTGGCGGTGGCGGTTCGAACCAGCACATGTGGGGTCAGTCGACCGCGACGAAGGTCCTGTTCGACTCGCTGATCGCGGAGAAGTCCGACGGCACGGTGATCATCGGGCGCGGTGTCCCGAACGAGTGGATCCGCACCCGGCAGAAGATCGGTCTCAACAGCTACCCGGTCACGAACGGCGGCCGCCTCGGCTACCAGCTCACCACAGCGGGCAAGACCGTGACCCTCCAACTCACGGGCAACACCACAACCCCTACCGGCTACAGCCTCGAACTCCCGGCCCTCCGCAACAACATCGCGTACGTCGCAGCAAAGGGCGCAACCGTCAACGAATCCGCCGGCACCATCCACCTACCCCACGGCACCACCCACGCAACAGTCGTCCTACGCCACACCATGTGACACGATCAGAAGCTGATTTCGATGTGGGTCCCGGCAGGCACGCCGGGATGGTGCAGCCACGCGACGCCGAGCTCCGGGTCGTACCGGAGCTCGGCGCCGTCGACGGAGGATGGCTCGCTCGGCACGCGTAGAGCTGTTGTGACCTGCACGCCAAGTGGTGCCTCGCAGGAGAAGGCGATCCTGGTCTGATCTTGCTGCCAGTCCACGACTCGGCCGGCCGACCCGAGTAGGGGCTCCTCGTCGTAGGTGAGGTCGCGGAGCCACGTCAACTCGCCCGGGCCCAACGAGCGATGCCGGACGATGCCCAGCCGCGGATCGAGCAGATCGAGATAGGTGCCCTCGACAACATGTGAGCCGCCGCTCTCCTCCAGTACGGCGCCGACGAGATATGGACCGCGCTGCACCGACAACCAGTTGGTCGACTCCCAGGGGCGACCGGCCAGCTCCCGGATCGCCGCGACCAGCTCGGCGGCGCGCTCAGGTGACTCGGTGAAGTCGGCCGGACGAGACGGAAGAAACCGCACCCGACCCTGACCGACCGCCTGTACGCCGTCCTGCTTCCGGTCGGCCCCAAGAGCCTCGGCCAGATGGTCCGCGCAGGTTTCGTACCGGCCGGTCCACCAGGAGCGGATCTCGTGGTACGGGTCCGCGTCGTCGCCGACGTACAGCAGACTCCCGCCGCGATTGACCCACCCGGCCAGGGCGTAATGGATGCCCGGGGCAAGGGGTTTCTGGAACTCGTAGCTGAGGACGAGTACGTCGACATCGTCCAGCGCATCGGGCGTGTCGATGACGTTCTCGAGTTGAACCGGACAGACCCGCTGCCCGTCGTACAGCGGCGGCAGCGCCAAGCCGTAGAAGTCGGAGAAGTGCAGTTGCTCGCGGCCCTCTAGCGCCAGGGCGTCCTGCAGGCCGTCGTAGTGTCCACTCTCCCCACCGGGCGACCAGCGCTGGAACATGGCGGTGTCCGAGAGCGCGATCCCGATCCGTGGGCCTTCGTGAGCCCACCGCACGTCGGGCTGGTCGAGGTCGCGCAGGCTGTTCATCGCGATCAGGTAGCTGGTGGCGGTGTCCGGAGGGATGAGTTCCCGTTCGGTGGATCCTTCGCGCAGGTACGGGCGGTTGAAGATGCGGTTCGGCCACGGTGCCACCTCGTAGCGCGCGACGCCCGGGTGCAGCAGCGATGCGATGAGCGTGCGCTGCCAGTTGGCCAGGTAGTCCTCCCAGGTGCGGTCCGGGTGGTCCTCGATCGGGTCGTGCAGGAACCACATCCGCCGGTCCGTGCCGCGGGTGAGGTCCTGCGCGATGCCGTATTCCAGGTACGCCGTCTCGAAGGTGCGCTCGGCGACCTTCCCGGCGTACACGTTCGGCGTCCGGGACGTGCCGGTCCACACCTGCGCGATCGCGCCGTCGATCGACGGCAGTGTCCGCAGACGCGATTCGGGGCTGATGATCTGCCACTGCGTGTAGTTCAGGAGGCTGTGCGTCGGCACGTAGAAGCGCACCTGCCGACCTTGCTGCAGAGCCTCGTCGCGGAGCACCGAGGTGACGCGGTCGAGGCTGCGGGAGAGCAGGTGCTGCTTGAGCTGCCCGGAGCGGAAATGCGCCTCGGGAGTGCTGTGCGGAGCCTGCCACGGCTCCTTGAAGAACGCCTGCCACTCGCGCTTGAACGACTCCGAGTAGCCGGCGCGCGCCCAGAACTCAGGCTCCTCGAGATGGATGCCTTCGACACCGAGCTCGATGATCGGGCGGAGCTTCTGCACCAGGTACTCGGTGAAGGTGAACGTCGGGACCATGTACGGGATGTCGGTGCTCTCACCGTGCAGGATCGGCGACCCGTCACCCGCCGTCTGCGCGTCGTCCCAATGGCGGGAGCCGTCCCATCGCCCGTCGAGATAGTCCTGATAGGTACCCCAGGAGATCCCGGTCATCAGGTGCACGCGATATCCGGCCGCACGCCAGCGCGCGATCCGCTGCGGTGTCGTGTCGTTGAGCCCGTAGACCATCACGAAGTCGGTGCGGAGGTCGATGGATTCGTCGTACGGCGCCTGCTCCTGGAACCCCGTCAGCTCGCCGTCCTTGCCGGTGCTCATCCGAGGACCTCCGCGAGCCAGTCGAGGCCCGACTCGGCGTGCTCGACGATCGTGAAGTGACTCGCGCCTTCGCACACCCGCAGCGTCGCGGTCGGGCAGTGCGCGGCCAGCCGGCGGCCGTGGTCCACCGGGATGATGCGGTCCGCCGTACCGTGCAACAGCAGGACCGGCGCCGTGATCGCTTCGACCCCGCAACCCCACGGACGGGTGTAGGACGCGTCGTCGTCGATCTGCCCGTACGGACCGGCGTCGAGCCCCGGACCGGCGACCTTCCCCAGCCATCCCCATGGACCGTCGAACATCGCCAGGTCCTCGGCCGTGAATCCCGCGTCGTAGTCGAACCCCGAGTTGTGCAGCGCCTCGCGCACGTCGGCCCCGGCGGCCGCGGTGCCCAGTGCCGCGATCGAGGACGGCACCATCCCGTCGTACCAGGCCAGACCGTCGACGCCGTACGGCGCGATCGCCGCCAGCGTGACGACCGCGCGGACACGTTCGCCAAGCGCAGCTGCGGTGCCTAGCGCGAACGTTCCGCCACCGGAGTACCCCGCGACCGCGAACTGCTCGATCCCGAGCGAGTCCGCCACCGCGGCCGCATCCCCGGCGACCGAGGCGACTGTCCGCCCGCGTTGCACCGTCGACCCGCCGTACCCCGGCCGATCGAACGACACCCAGCGCAGTCCCAGCCGATCGGCCGCGGCGAACAGCGGCTCCGGCGGCGCGCCGACGTTCGGCGTCCCGTGGTTCCACAGCACCGGGAAGCCGTCGCCTCCGGCGTCGTAACTGTGCAGCGCGCGGCCGTCGGCCAGTTGCAGGTCGCGCTCGATCATTTCAGTCCGGCCGATCGGAGTTGCTGCCAGATCTCGGACTGGTCGACGACCGCGACGCCGAGCTTCTCGGCCTTGGTCAGTTTGGACGCGCCGACATCGGCCCCGGTGATGAGCAGGTCCGTGCTGGCCGAGACCGACGACGCGATGGTCGCGCCGGCCTTCTCGCACAGGCGTTGGAAGGCCGGCCTCGCGACCTTCTCTCCGGAACGGGGGTCGCTGATGGAGCCGGTGACGACGACTGTCTTCCCGGCCAGCGGTGCGCCGGCCGCCACGACCGGCGGGAGGTCTTCCTCGCGTACGTCGAGCGAGACGCCGGCTGCCCGCAATCGCTCGAGCTCGGGCCTGAGGCGGGTCAGGTGTTCGATCAGTGAGGCGGCGACCTTCGGGCCGATGTCCTCGACGGCGACCAGACCGTCCTCGCCCGCGTCGGCGACAGCTTCCAGCGAGGTGAAGCCGGCCCGGCACAACCTGGCCGCAGTCCCTTCGGACGCCATCGGGATCGCGAGGCCGATCAGTGCACGGCGCAGACCGACCTGCCGGCTCGCGTTGATCGATTCGATCATCCTGGCGGCCGAGACCTCGCCGATGCGGTCGAACTCGAGCAGTCCCTCGGCCGTCAGCTTGTAGAAGTCCGACGGGTTCTCCAGGATCCCCGCCTCGGCCAGGCGCTCGATCCAGACTCCGCCGATCGCGTCGATGTCGGCCGCGGCGCGGGACGCCCAGTGGATCAGCCGCCGTACGGTCTGGGCCGGGCATGCGACATTGGTGCAGAACAGTTCACGGCTGTTGCCCTGCTCGGTCAGCGGTTGCTCGCAGGACGGGCACTTGCTCGGCGGCACGATGTCGCGTTCCTGTCCGGTGCGCTTCGACGCATCGAGTACGCCGGCCACGAACGGGATCACATCACCGGCCCGGCGTACCAGGACCGTGTCGCCGATCTTGATGCCGCGGGCCTTGATCACCTCCTGGTTCGCGAGGGTCGCGCGAGTGACCGTCGTACCGCCGACGAACACGGGCTCGAGCCAGGCGACCGGGGCGATCTTGCCGGTCTTGCCGACGTCCCAGACCACGTCGGCGAGCACCGTGGTCTTCTCCTCGGCGGCGAACTTGAACGCCAGCGCACCACGCGGCGAGCTCGACCGCGTGCCGGCGGCAGCGAAAGCGTCCCGATCGGCAAGCCGCAGTACGGCGCCGTCGAGGTCGTAATCCAGGTCGTTGCGTTGCTGCTCGATCGTGGAGATCACCGCCTGCGCCGCGGCGGCGTTGTCGCAGTGCCGCATGTCGGCGACCGTGAAGCCCATCGTCTGTAGCGCGCGCTCGAGATCAGCCTCGGCCTGGTCGCTGAGCAGATCGAAAGCCAGGAACTGCAGGCGCCGCTCGGCGACGGTGGCGGGATCCTTGGCGCGCAGCGTCCCGGCAGCGGCGTTGCGCGGGTTGATGAGCGGCTTGTCCGGGTGCGCGGCGTTGTAGGCGGCGAACGTGGAACGCAACATGACGGCCTCACCGCGGACCTCGACCCGGTCCGGTACGTCGAGACGGTCGGGGACGCCGTCCGCCAGGGCACGCACGAGCGGCGTCACGTCGTCGCCGGTCGTCCCGTCCCCACGGGTGATCGCGCGGGCGAGGCGACCGTTCTCGTAGACGAGCGCCAGCGACAGGCCGTCCAGCTTCGGCATGACGACCACCGACTGGCCGGGGAAGCGGCCGAAGAAGGCCTCCACCTGCTCCGGGCGGGTCGCCTTCTCCAGCGACAGCATCGGGCGCGAGTGCCGGATCGGTGCGTGGAGGACCGCCGGCGCGCCGACCTGCTCCAACGGGTTCGGGTCGGGGGTGAGCTCCGGGTTGGCCTCGACGAGCGTCCGCAGCTCGTCCTCGATCGCGTCGTACTCCGCGTCGGCGACTGTCGGCGTGCCGCGGTAGTAGGCGTCACGCAGTACGACGATGCGATCGGCAAGTTCCTGGATGCGCTCCCCAATGTCCACGCCAGGACACTACCCAAGCACTCCGACAATCCGCGCGATCTCCTTGCCGGTCAGTCGATCACCGTCTCGTCGACGAGGTGCGTCACCTCGCGTTTGCGGGGCAGCATCAGCGCCGGCACCAAGGTGAGGAGGACCAGCGACCATGCCACCCAGTACGTGTGCGAGAACGAGCTCGCGGCGTCCACCAGCCCGCGCCCGATAGCCGCCGGGTCCAGATGCAGCGCGGCGAGGCTCTCCGGGCGCGTGTTGGAGATGATCGCCGCCTGGGTCTCGCGCAGGCCCTCGCCGAGCCCCGGGATCTGCTGCGTGCCGGGGATGATCGGCGAGTCGTTGAGCTGGTTGGTGAGGATCACCGACATCGTCGCGACACCGACCGACGACGCGATCTGCTGGCTGATGTTGAGCAGTGTCGAGCCGCGCGCGACCTGGGGCCCGGAGAGCGTCCGCAGCGCCGTCGTGAACAGCGGCATCATCGTGCCGCCCATCCCGAAGCCCATCACGACCAGCATCGCGATGATCGCGATGTACGGCGTGGTCGCGGTGATCTGGGTCAGCCCGAACATGCCGATCACGATCGCCGCGATTCCGAAGGGCACGATCCGGCCCACCGGTACCTTGTCGACCAGCCGGCCCGCGATCGGCATCGTCACCATCGCGCCGAGCCCCTGCGGCGCGACCAGGAGGCCGGCGTGCAGCGTGGACTCGCCGCGGATCTGCTGGAAGTACGTCGGCACCAGCAGCAGCCCGCCGAAGAACGCGGCCGCGAACAGGAACATAGTGATGATCGAGATCGTGAGGTTGCGGTCGCGGAACAGCCGGAGATCGAGCAGCGGGTGCCGCGGCCGGAACGAGTGCCAGACGAACGTCCCCATCAGTGCGACGCCGATCAGGATCGAGACCCAGACCCGCGGCGCTCCGAAGTCACCGCCCTCGGCGGGCAGTGACGAGACGCCGAACAGGAACAACGCCAGGCCCGGCGACATCAGTGCGACGCCGAGGAGGTCGAGCGACTCGGTGCGGTGCGCCGTGTCCTTGGCCAGCGCGAACCAGGCGTAGACGAGCGCGATCACGCCGAGCGGCACGTTGATCAGGAAGATCCAGTGCCAGCTCGCCACCTGGATCAGCCAGCCGCCCAGGATCGGGCCGAGGATCGGTCCGAGCAGCATCGGTACGCCGAGGATGGCCATCAGCCGGCCCATCCGGTGCGGGCCGGCCGCTCGCGTCATGATCGTCATACCGAGCGGCATCAGCATGCCGCCGCCGAGGCCCTGCAGGACCCGGAAGCCGATCAGCATGTCGATGCTCGTCGCGGTCGCACACAGCGCGGACCCGGCGGTGAACAGGAAGATCGCCATCATGTACAGCCGCTTGGTGCCGAACCGGTCGGCGGCCCAGCCGGTCAGCGGGATCACGGTCGCCAGCGCGAGCGTGTACGCCGTCACCGTCCAGGCGACGTGCGAATACGCGATCGGACTCTCGGGCGTGCCGAACTCGTCCTGGAAGGTCGGCAGCGCGACGTTCACCACGGTGATGTCGAGAATCGACATGATCGCGCCCAGCACCACGACGCCGGCGATCTTCAGCACCGCGGCATCGATGTTGTCGGGGTACTCGGTAGTGCTCTCGCTCACAGTCTGTCCCCCCTCGAACGAAACATCCCTGTGCAGACCCTACGCCCGAAACCCCACCCGAAAGCTAGCCCTTTCCCGACGCCCTACACCGTGTGTCGCCAACAAACAACGCAGCGTGCCCGCCTACTTACCCCCGAGATCTATCCAGTACTGATGCACCGGGTGGTCGCCAGTACGCCGTACCTCGGCGAGCACCCCGCCGTTGTGCTCGATCGTCCGCGCGGACGCGGCATTGCCGGCAAGACAGACGACCATCACCCGCTCCATGCCCCGGTCGCGCGCGAGCCCGAGCATCTGCCCGTCCGCGAGGATCCAGCGCAGTGTGCCGCGGTCCGACTCGGCCGTGAGGCGGGCGATCCAGGCTGCGAATCCTTCGGGTGACTCGACCTCGTCGGAGGCCGCGAGCCCGAACCCGTCCTCGTGGAGCCCTTCACCCCATTCCGCGTGCGCCTTCAGCCAACGCTCGTGAAGCTGCACGGTCGGCGCGATCAACTGACGGTCCATGCTCGGGACCTTACGTCTCGGTGGGTTCGTTGCCATCGGCCCCGTTCACCAGGCGGGACCGCGGGCGCCGGGGCGCGATCCGCTCGTCCCACCGCATTCTTCTCCCGCTTCACAGCTGACATTGGTTGCTCCTGGGGTGGTGGCTGGCCTATTGTTGCGCAAACGATTGAGCAGTTCGGTGACGTGCGAGCGGGGGGATGGATGCAGGCGGCGGAGCTTCCGTTGGCGGGAGTTGTGGTGCTGGACTTCAGCCAGTTCCTGGCGGGTCCGGTTGCTGCGCTGCGGCTGGCTGATCTCGGGGCGCGGGTGATCAAGATCGAGCGGCCGGTGACCGGCGAGATCGGTCGGACGCTCGCATTCGCGGGCCGGTGGGCGGACGAGGACACAGTCTCGTTCCATGCCATGAACCGGAACAAGGAGGCGGTCGTTGCCGACCTCAAGGACCCCGGCGAGCTCGAGCAGGTCAAGAGCCTCGTCGCGCGCGCCGACGTCCTGATCCACAACTTCCGGCCAGGCGTGATGGAGCGACTTGGCCTGGACTACGAGTCAGCGCGGGCGCTGAATCCAGGACTCGTGTACGCGGCCGCGTCCGGGTACGGCGCCGACGGACCGTGGGCGAGCCGCCCGGGCCAGGACCTGCTCGCGCAATCCGTCTCGGGTCTCACGTGGGTGAACGGGGGCGATCGCCCTGTCACAGTGGGTCTCTCGCTGGCCGACCACCTGTTGAGCTGTCACCTCGCCGAGGGCGTGACGGCCCTGCTTGTCCGCAAGCTACGCACCGGCCACGGTGGACTGATCGAGACAAGCCTCCTCGAAGGCATGCTCGACCTACAGTCCACCGTCCTCACCGACCACCTCAACAACCCACGCACCTCGTCGGCACTCGACCCCACCGTCACTCCACACTCCCTCCACCGAACAGCCGACGGTTACCTAGCCATCGCCCCAAGCTCCCTCAGCAACCTAATGCGAGCCCTCACCAACAACTCCGTCTCCGTTCCCGCAGCTGATGCGGGTACGGGTGCTCGGGCGAGCGGTGGACCGGCGGATGGGCGTGCAGGGAGCGAGAGCTGGGTTGCGGAGCGGCTCTTGGCGGGTCGTACTGCGTACTGGCTCGAGGTTCTTGGTGCGGCTGGGATCGAGTGTGCGCCGTTGCGAACGCTCGACGAGCTGATCGCGTCGCCGGAGTTCGCGGCGATCGAGATGACCCAGACAGTGGAGCGTCCGCCGGCCGAACCAGGCGGTGAGTCGCTCCGGTTGACGACCACGCGGAGCCCGATCCGCATCGACGGCGCCGTACTCCACAATCAACGAGCCGCACCACGTCTTGGAGCCCAGGGTCGGCTACGCGACGGCGCCGACCCACTCGCCGAGCGCTCTGGCCGGGGGCGTCAGTAGGGTGGGCGGCATGGCCACCCTGGGAGACGTCGCCGCGCGTGCCGGCGTCTCGATTTCTGCTGTGTCCCGGGTGCTCAGTGATGCGCCGGACTCGCGGGTGAGTGCGGCGACTCGCGAGCGGATCGTCGACGCGGCGCGGGAGCTGAACTACCGCCCCAACTTCGCGGGCCGCGCGCTCAAGTCCGCGCGTACGCAGGTCGTCGGTCTGGTCGTCCCCGACATCACCAACGCGCTGTTCACCGAACTCATGCACGGCGCCGAGGATGAGGCCACCGAGCGCGGGTACACGGTTCTGCTCGGCCGCTCGGACGACGTACGACCAGGTGGCGAGGTCATCGCGCGCCTGATCGGCGAAGGCCGGGTCGACGGTATGGCGCTCCAGGTCGGCGACGCGGTGCAACCCGCGGGGCTGCGCGACCTGATCACCACACAGGCGCCGATCGTGCTCGTGAACTCCTCGTACCCAGGTCACGTCGGCTCGGTCACCCTCGACGACCATCACGGCACGTTGATCGCGACGCAGCATCTGCTCGAGCTCGGGCACGAGCGGATCGCGTTCGCCAACGGGCTTCCCCGGTCGTTCACCGCGAAACGCCGGCGTACTGGGTACAAGCTGGCGCTCGCCACGGCCGGCCTGCGGGTGCCGAAGGAGTACGAGACCAGGATCGGCTACACCGTCGACAACGGCCGTACGGCGCTGCACCGGTTGATGGCGCTCGACCCGAAGCCGACCGGCATCGTGGTGGCGAACGTCAACGCCGCCGTCGGCCTGCTGGGGGAGGCGCGCAAGGCAGGGATCCGCGTCCCGGAAGACCTCTCCGTCGTCACCGTCCACGACTCCTGGACCGCCGAGAATACTTGGCCGCCGCTGACTGCGGTGAAGATGCAGTTCTACACGGTTGGGCGCGCCGCCGTACGCAGTGTCATCCGCCGCATCGAGACCGGCGAAACCTCCGACGAGGTCATCACCGACCCACCCCCGGAACTGGTCATCCGCGAGTCCACCGCCCCACCCCGCAACGCCTGACCGCCGTCAGTTCCAGCGTGCCCGCGGACTTATGCAAACGTGTGCAAAAGTCCGTGCGCAAACGATTGACCACTTTGGGGTCTGCGGTTTAGCGTTTCTGCTCTAACGTTTGAGCAGATGGAGTTCTTTCATGAAGTCACCCGGAGTACGTCCCCGGGCAGTGCGCACTGCGGCAGTTGCGGCTGCTGCGTGTGCGATGGGCTTGCTGGCTGCGTGTGGTTCGTCGGGCGGTGGGGCGGGCGCGGATGTCAAGCAGACCGACTCCGGCGGGGCGATCACGGTCTGGGTGGATCCTCCGCGAGTGCCTGCTGCCAAGGCGTTTCAGAAGGCGCATCCCGAGATCAAGGTGACGCTGAACCAGATCGACGGGACGGTCGGCGGCAAGTCGCTGCAGCAGCAGTTCGCGCAGTTCAACCAGGCCGGCAAGGGGTGGCCGGACGCGATCTTCTTCCCGTCCAACGACGACATCGCCTGGGCGGCGGGTGCACAGGTCAACTTCACGGCAGACCTCACCGACCTCGTCCCGGACGTGATCAAGGGGTACGAGGACGCCGTGATCGCGCCGTGCAAGATCGACGGCAAGATCCGCTGTCTGCGCAACGACGCCGCGCCCGACATCTTCTGGTACAACAAGGCGTTCTTCACCCAGAACGGGTACCAGGTCCCCAAGACCTGGGAGGAGTACGGCGACCTCGCGGTGCGCATAGCGAAGGAGCATCCGGGCAAGCTCAGCGGCTTCACCGGCGATGCCTATGCACCCGACCGGTACCTGTGGGCCTCCGGCTGCCCGACGAACGCCCGCATGTCCGAGACCGAGGTCCACCTCGACCTGACCGACCAGAAGTGCGTGCGAGCCAAGGAGTTGCTCGCGAAACTCGTTCAGGCGAAGGCGGTTTCGACCGTCGGGATCTTCGACGCGGATGCCGCCAAGGTCGGCAAGGACCTGGTCATGAGCCCTGGCGCCGCCTGGTGGGGCGACTACCTGTTCCGTCAGTCCTGGAAGATCCCCGCCGGTCAGATGACGGGCGTCGCGCCGTTGACCTGGAAGGGCGAGGACAAGCCGGCCACCGGCAACGAGGGCGGCGGACTGTGGGGCTTCTCGCGGCACATCACCGGCAAGCAGCTCGAGAACACGCTCACCTTCGCGAAGTTCGTTGCCACCGACCCCAAGTGGCAGGTCGAGCTGTCCACCGGTCTTCCGGCGTACGGGCCGGTCCAGGATGCGTGGATCGCGAAGCAGTCCGAGCAGAAGTACTTCGCCGACAACGCGGGGACCTTCGCCGCGATGAAGGGCGCCAACGCGTACGTCCAGCCGGAGCACTCGTACCTGCTCTACAACACGGGCAGCGTGTGGACCGAGACGATGGCGGCCGGCCTGGCCTCGGGCAAGAGCGTTGACCAGGCCTGGACCGGGTTCAACGACGAACTTCTCAAGCAGGCGAAGGCCATGGGCTACACCGCCAAGTAAGCAGGCAAGTAAGCAGTCCAGCAGAGCAGGAGTTCCGCATGACGACCGCGACGGTCGACAAGCGCAGTAGCAGTGTGCCGGTGCCGAAGCCCCAGCGATCCCGGGCGAAGGCGTCCCGGCCGAGTGAGACGCGCGGCGCCTGGATCCTGTTGTCGCCGTACGTCGTCCTGTTGCTCATCGGCGGCATCGTGCCGGTGGGGTACGCGATCAAGACCGCGCTGGAGAAGCCGCCGACACCGCTGGACCCGAGCACCGGGTTCGGCGGCGTCGCGAGCTTCAGGACGGTGTTCACCGACTACCGGTTCATCGACACGTTCCAGAACGTGCTCGCGACGCTGGTGATCTGGCTGCCCATCATGATGGTCGGCATCGTCGGCCTCGCACTGCTGATCCACGCCAGCCCGGGCCGGTTCGGTTCGGCGATGCGGTTCGTCTACTACATCCCCGGCGCGCTGGCCGGTATCGCCAACTTCGTCCTGTGGGTGTACCTGCTGAACCCCGGACAGTCGCCGATCGAGGGCTTCTGGCACGCGATCGGTGTCGACACGATCAAACAGGCGGTCGCGGCACCCGGGCAGCTGCCGTTCATCCTCACCGCGATGATGTTCTTCCAAGGCGTCGGCTCCTGGATCGTCGTGGTCAACGGCGGACTGAACGGCATCTCCGAGGACATCTTCGAGGCGGCCGCCCTGGACGGCGCGAGCGCATGGCAGCTCGCGTGGCACGTCAAGCTCCCGATCATCCGGCCGTGGATCGGGTACGCCGCCTTGATGAACCTCGCGTACGGGTTCCAGCTGTTCCTCGAGCCGCAGCTCCTCGATCAGGTGGCGAGCAACGCGCTGCCCGACCAGTGGACGCCGACGCAGCTCGGGTACGCGTTCGCCTTCAGCAACTACAGCTTCCCGGCCGCGGCGGCGATGTCGCTGATCCTGCTCGTGATCACGCTCGGCATCGGACTGCTGATCGTGTTCCGCAGCGGGCTCTTCGGCAAGGAGGACAACTAAGTGACTGGCATTGAGAGCTGGAGCCCCGGCAGGCTGGCCAGGGTCGTGTCGATGCTGTTCGTCGCCGCGATCTTCCTGTTGCCGATCGCCGGGTTCGTCGCGATGGCGTTCCGCTCCAACGACGGCGTCGAGGCCGGAAGCGGCGGGTTCCTCGGCCTCGGGGACATTGCCTGGAGCAACCTCCGGTACAGCTGGTCGCAGGTCAACGGCTTCGGCCCGGACGGCGGCCTGTTCACCCGCTGGCTGACGAACTCGCTGGTCGTGGCGGCCGGGGGAGCGATCCTCGCCGTCGTCGCGGCGCTCCCGGCCGGCTACGCGATGGCACGGCTGCGGTTCCGTGCCCGCCGGGCGGTGCTCCTGATCACCTTGGTCACGATGGTGATGCCGAACACCGTGCTGGTGATCCCGCTGTTCCTCGAGGTGAACGCGGTCGGTGCGGTCGGCCAGCTGTGGCCGGTGGCGCTGATCATGGGATTCTTCCCGTTCGGCGTGTACCTGTCCTACATCCACTACCTCACCACGATGCCGAAGGAACTCGTCGAGGCGGCCCGCCTGGACGGCCTGGGGGAGGTGTCGGTGTTCTGGTGGATCGGGCTGCGGATCTCCAAGCAGGTCGTCGTACTCGTCGCGTTCTTCGCCTTCGTCGCGAACTGGACGAACTTCTTCCTGCCGTTGGCCCTGCTGTCGTCGAACCAGAGGAACCAGACCGTGTCGATCGGGCTGCAGCAGCTGATCGGCGCGAGCCCGCTGTTCAACCCGACCGTCGCGGCCGGCCTGGACGTCAAGCTGTACATGCCGCAACTGGCGCTGGCGACGTTCATCTCGATGCTGCCGTTGCTCGCGGTCTTCCTCGGCGCCCAGCGGTTCCTCATCCGCGGCGAGACCGTCGGGGCGGTGAAAGGCTGATGACCGGCCTTCCGGAGTTCTCTCTGCACCCCGGCTACACGCTCACCCCGCCGACCACCGCGCGTCCGATCGTGATCGTCGGCGCCGGCGGCATCGTCCGCGACGCCCACCTGCCCGCGTACAGCAAGGCCGGTTTCCCCGTCGCGAGCATCACCGACCTCCAGCTCGACCGCGCACAGGCCCTCAAGGACAAGTACGGCATACCGGAGGCGTACGACGATGTCGCTGCCGCCGTCGCAGCCGCACCGGACAACGCGGTGTACGACGTCGCCCTCCCGCCCGAGGCGCACGTCGACGTCCTCGAGCAGCTGCCCGACGGAGCCGCCGTACTGCTCCAGAAACCCTTGGGCAATCAGCTCGCCGAGGGCATCCGCACCCGCGAAGTGTGTCGCCGCAAGGGTCTCGTCGCCGCGGTCAACACCCAGCTGCGGTTCGCGCCGTACGTCGCGGTCGCGCGGAAGCTGATTGCCGACGGCATCATTGGCGAGCTCTACGACTTCGAGGTCCGGGTTTCGGTCCGTACGCCGTGGGAGATGTTCCCGTACGTCCTCGAGCTCGACCGGCTCGAGATCAACATGCACAGCGTCCACTACCTCGACCTGATCCGCTCGTTCCTGGGCGATCCGACAGGGGTGTCCGCGGTCACCGTCCGGCACCCGGAGAAGACCCACGCCAACAGCCGCTCCGACATCGCCCTGACGTACGGCGACCGCCCGGTGCGGGTCGTGGTGTCGACGAATCACGATCACCACTTCGGTGAACGGTACGAGGAGAGCTACATCAAGTGGGAGGGCACGAAGGGCGCCGTACGCGTGCAGCTCGGGCTGTTGCTCGACTACCCGCGCGGTGGTGAGGACCGGCTCGAGCTCGTCACCGACGATCGCCTGGAGGAGGGCTGGCGGCCCGTGCCGTTCGAGGGCTCGTGGTTCCCCGACGCGTTCATCGGCTCGATGGGCGTGGTCCAGCGCTACCTGGAGGGCTCGATCCCTTCGCTGCCCACGTCGGTGGAGGACGTCTTCCGCACGATGGCGGTGGTCGAGGCGGCCTACACATCTGCCGCAAACGGCGGCGAACCGCCGCACTACGACGCCTGATCGATCAGAGAGGAACAACGATGGGAACCGAGTGGTGACCGAACTTCCCCTGTCCGGGGTCACCGTCCTCGACTTCAGCCAGTTCCTGGCCGGGCCGGTGGCGGCGTTGCGGCTGGCCGATCTGGGCGCGCGGGTGATCAAGATCGAGCGCCCCGGCAGCGGCGACGCCGGCCGGCAACTCGCCTTCGCCGGCCGGATGAGCGAGGGCGACAGCATGTCGTTCCACGCGATGAACCGGAACAAGGAGAGCATCGTCGCCGACCTGAAGAACCCGGCAGACCTGACCAGGGTCCGGGACTTGGTCGCGACGGCCGATGTGGTGGTCTCGAACTTTCGTCCCGGCGTGATGGAACGACTCGGCCTCGACTACCAAACCGTGCGCCGGATCAACCCCGGCATCATCTACGGCAGTGTCAGCGGGTACGGCGACACGGGTCCGTTCAAGGACCGGCCCGGGCAGGATCTGCTCGCCCAGTCGATCGCCGGACTGCCCTGGCTGAACGGTTCCCGCGACGATCCGCCGGTGCCGGTCGGACTGGCCGTGGCCGATCATCTCGCCAGCTGTCATCTCGCCCAGGGCATCACGGCGCTGCTGGTACGGCGGTTCCGCACCGGTCGAGGCGGACACGCGCAGACCAGTCTGCTGGAGGCGCTGCTCGACCTCGAGTTCGAGCTCCTCACGACACTGTTGAACGACCCGTCGATCGCCGTACAGCGGAAGGGCAGCCGCTCGGCGCACGCGTTCCTGCCGGCGCCGTACGGGATCTATCCGACCAGCGACGGGTATCTCGCGATCGCGATGAACCCGGTCCCGACCATCGGCCGGCTGCTCGACCTGCCCGAGGTCGCCGCGATGACCGATCCGCAGTCGTGGTGGGACCGACAGGAGGAGATCGAGGACCTGCTGTCGGCCAGGCTCAACACCCGGACTCGCGATGAATGGCTGGCTGTTCTCGATGCCGAGGACGTGTGGTGCGCGCCTGTTCTCACTCTGGACGAACTGGTGGCGCACGACGGCTTCCGGGCGATCGCGATGACGCAGGAGCTGCACCGCGACGGTCTCGAGCTGACCACCACGCGGAGCCCGATCAGAATCGACGGCGAGCTGTTGACCAACTCGCGGCCGGCACCTCGGCTGGGCGAGCACAATCCCGTCGAACAGGAGATCGCATGACGACGTTGCGGGGCATGACCTGGGAACATCCGCGCGGGTACGACTGCCAGGTCGCGGCGGCGAAGGAGTACGCCCGTCGTACTGGTGTCGACGTGCAGTGGGAGTACCGGTCGCTCCAGGCCTTCGCCGACGAGCCGATCGCAGGTCTCGCGGCCAAGTACGACCTGCTCGTCATCGACCATCCGCACGTGCCGCTGGCGGCGGCCGAGGGACTGCTGGCACCGCTGGATGGAGCCGGTCACGACGAAGAGCTAGCAGCGCTAGCGAACGATGCCGTGGGCAACAACCACGCGTCGTACGCCCACGACGGCCACCAGTACGGACTCGCAACCGACTCCGCTGCGCAGGTCGCCGTACATCGTCCTGACCTGCTGCCCACGCCGCCGACGGACTGGGAGGACGTACTCGAGCTGGCCCGCGAAGGCAAAGTCCTCTGGCCCGCGAAGCCTATCGACGCGTATTCGAGCCTGTGCACCCTCGCCGCCAACCGCGGTACGCCGGTCGCAGCCGAGCCGGGCCGCTTTCTCGCCGACGACGATGCGGGTGCCGTACTCGACCTGATGCACCGCCTCGCGGAGCGGGTCCCCGAGTGGTGCCTCGCAGCCAACCCGATCGAGGTCGCCGAGGCCCTGGCGGGGGACGGGCAATGGGCCTACGTGCCGTTGGCGTACGGCTACACGAACTACTCACGTCGGGGTTTCCGCACGCATCGGCTGAAGTACGTCGACATTCCCGCCGGGCCGCGTGGTGTCGCCGGGTCGCAGCTCGGGGGAGCCGGCATCGCGGTCTCGGCGTACACCCGGGAACTCGACGCGGCCCGCGCGTACGCCGTTTGGCTGGCCTCGCCGACGGTCCAAAGTGGGGTGTACTACGACGCCGGCGGCCAGCCCGGGTACGCGTCCTCGTGGGATGACGATCGTCTGAACGAGGACTCGTGGGACTTCTTCCGCGGGACCCGGCAGACCCTCGAAGGCGCGTGGGTGCGTCCGCGGACGGCGGGCTACATGGAGTTCCAGGACGTCGTCTCGCCGTGGGTCACGGCGACTCTCCGCGGTGAGCTGACCGATGCCGAGTTGGTACGGCGCGCGAACGCGTTGGCCGAGCGGCTGTTGGGAGAGCGATGAAGGTCGCGGAGCGGTGGTTCGAGGAGTACGAGATCGGTGAGAGCCGCACGACCGTCGGGCGGACGATCACCGAGACCGACATCGTGCTGCACGCCGGTCAGACGGGTGACTTCTTCCCGCATCACCTCGACGCCGAGTGGATGGCGACGCAGCCGGCCGGGCAGCGGATCGCGCACGGCACGCTCATCCTTTCCGTCGCCGTCGGGATGACCGCGGGCGACATCAATCCGCGGTCGATGTCTTACGGCTACGACAAGATCCGCTTCATCAAGCCGGTCTTCATCGGCGACACGATCACAGTCACCGCGGCCATCACCGGGAAGTCCGACCACAAGCGGACGCCGCAGACGCATGGTTATGTCCACGAGCAGGTCAGCGTGACGAACCAGCGCGCGGAGACCGTTCTCGTCCTCACCCATCTCTACCTGGTCGACAAGCGAGGTCCGGCATGATCATCGACGCGCATCAGCACGTGTGGGATCTGGAGCGCTCGCCGTACCGCTGGCTCGGCCCGGACGTACCGCAGTGGAATCGCACGTTCACCTTCGAGGAGCTCAAGCCGCAGCTGGTGCGCAACGGTGTCGACGCGACCGTGCTCGTGCAGTCCGACGATCACGACGGCGACACCGACCTGATGCTCGAGGTGGCCGATCAGCATCCGGAGGTCGCGGCGATCGTCGCGTACGTTCCGCTCGATCAACCTGGTGTCGCTGCGGAGCGCCTCGCGCAGTTGCGGAAGGATCCTCGCGTGGTCGGGATCCGCAACCTGATTCACGACCTTCCGGACCCGGACTGGATCCTGCGCCCCGATGTCGACGAGGGGCTCGGCGTACTCGAGCAGGCGGACGTGACGTTCGACTACGTCGCCGTACTGCCTCGGCATCTCGAACACGTCCCGACACTGTCGGAACGGCACCCCGAACTCCGGATCGTCATCGACCACCTCGCCAAACCACCGATCGGCGAGGCCGCACGTGAGCCGTGGTGGAGCCTCATCAAGACCGCCGCCGAGAACCCGCGGGTGTACGCGAAAGTCTCCGGTCTCTACCCCGAGAGCTGGACCCGGGACTCGCTGCAACCCTTCCTCGACCGCGCCCTGGAGGTGTTCGGGCCGGAGCGACTCATGTACGGCGGCGACTGGCCGATCTCGACCGCGGCGGGCGGATACGACCGAGTCTTCAAAGGCCTGTCCGACGCCCTCTCGCACCTCTCGGACAGCGACCGCGAACAGATCTACTCGGTATCCGCCCGCCGCTTCTACCGAATCAGCGGCTAGGCGGCCTCCAGGCGCCGGGGTTTGCGGGAGATCCGCGCGGGCACCGGACGGTGTCACACGGGGATTCAACCTGCCGGGTCTAGCCCGGCCCTGGAAAGGGAGAGGACCATGGAATTCGTTCTGTGGATCATCGCCGTGATCCTCGTGATATCGGGGATCGTGTCGCTGTTCCGTGGCCAGATGATCTGGGGTGCCGCGCTGATCGTGCTCGGCCTCCTGGTCGGACCAGGTGGAGTCAGCATCTTCACGTGATCAACCGCGTCCCCGCGCCGTCCTCGGCGCGGGGACGATCAGGTTCGGCCGTCCGCGCCCTTGTGCCTGATGTACGCCGGGAGCGCGAGCCACAACGCCACGAACCAGAGCAGTACGCCGACGACCGTGGCGATCGCGGCGGCGCGGGGGAGGACGACGTCGATGGCGATCAAGATGCCGCCGCACATCGACACGATCAGAAGCGCAAGGCCGCCGCGTGTCAGGCGGTCCGCGGCGGTGACCAGGCGGTCGCGCAAACCGTGGCGGTACAGCAGCCGGTGCAGCGCGACCGGCGCCAGGAACAACGCGACCGCCAGCGCCGCGGCGATCAGCGTGCAGGCGTACACCGCGTGCGTGAAGCCGTCCGCCGCGTGGAACTGATTCTGGAACGCGATCCCCAGCAAGAACGCGAACAGGATCTGCGTCCCGGTCTGCACGAGCCGCAGTTCTTGCAGCAGCTCGTTCCAGTGCCGGTCGAGGCGCTCACCGGAGCTCTCGTCATCACGCTCATACGTCTGCGGCTCCGAGCTCATCAGCCAGCCTTCCGTCGCACGTCGCCCCCAGGGTACCCACCGGCTATTCCCATCAAGCGGGCGTGAGTAGGTCGTCGAGCAGTTGGCGGCCGAGCGGCCAGTCGCCGAGGTTGCTGGCGGAGTTGAGATGGCCGGCGTGCTCCACCAGATGACAATCGGCCTTCCAGGCGTCGGCGAAGTTGGTCGCGCGTTCCGCGCTGCAGTACGGGTCATCCGTGCTGGCTACCAGCAGCGACGGGCAGGGAAGTGGTTGTGCCGCAACGGACTGGAACGTGCCTGCGCGTTCGCTCGGGAACGTGGGGTGCTGAGTGTCCGGGGGTGCCACCAGCAGCGCAGCTGTGGCAGAGCCGCCCGCGGCGAACCATGCGGCTGCGGCCCAGCAGCCGAGGCTGTGCGCCACCAGCACCACGTCATCGTTACGGCTGCGAGCATCGTCGTACGCACGCTGGACCGCGGCGACCCAGTCGTCCAGCTCGGGCTCGCTCCAAGACGCCGGAACGATCCGTACGGCGTGGTCGCCCCAGGCCGCGAGCGCGCGGGTCCAGCGACTCGAGAAGACCGGCGTGATCACGGGGTACCGGGCGATTGTCGACCCTGCCAAGCTCGGGCTCGGCATCACCGCCCACATCAGGCTGCGCACGTCGCACGCGCAACTCGAACAGGCGCTCGCGCTGGCCTCGCGGACTCCTGACATCACCGCGATCCGTCGGGTCACCGGCGAGGACTGCCTGCTGTGCGACGTTCATTGCTCCGACGCGCGACGCCTCGAGACCATCATCGACAGCCTCGCCCGCTTCGGCCCGGTGACCACGGCGCTCGTCCTGCACGACTACTCGGCCCGCGCGTTGACCCCGGCCCCGGAGTGAGCGGGCTGCGGGACGAGTGTTGTGCATTGGTGCGCGGATCTGCATCATAGAGACCACTAATACGCATGGATGGTGTATGCCGTTCTGTCGGAAGGAGTGGTCCGGAGTGACCGCCCAGTGGGAGTTCGTGCTCTGCGACGCGCTCGCGAAGGTGCACCCGGTGCGGGATCCGCGCCCGGTGTCGGCCGAAACCCGGTTTCAGGCCTTCCTCGGTGAGCGGGCATCGTTCCAGCTCGCCTACCGCCCTCCGCTCGAGCCGACGTTCCGCGACCCGCGGCCGCTGCAGGTGCGGGTCGAGGGTACGGCGGCCGACCTGGTCGCCATGTCGAGCGTGGACCTCGTGCCTTGCGCTTTCGTCGCCCTCCCGGGGCATGACGACGGTTACGAGTTCGACGAGCCCGGCCTGTACCCGGACGTGCTGCGTCCGGTGCCGAACGGTGAGGCACCGGTGCGGTTCGGCAGTTGGAGTGCAGTGTGGTTCGACGTCGTCACGACCGATCCGGCGCGGGCCGGCGTACACCAACTCACTGTCGTGGTGAGCGCGCCCGACGGCTCCGAGTTGCATCGCGCTCCGGTCGCCGTCGAGATCACGGGGATCGAGTTGCCGCCGCTCGACATCGTGTCGGGACACTGGATGCACCTCGATTCGCTCGCGGACCACTACGGCGTCGAGGTGTTCAGCGAAGAGCACTGGGCCATCGTGGAGCGCTTCATGGCGTCCGCGGTCGAGATGGGTGCGACGTCCTTGCTGGCACCGGTGTGGACACCGCCGCTCGACACCGCGGTCGGTACGTATCGCACTGTTGTGCAGCTGATCGACATCACCGCGACCAGCGACGGGTACGAGTTCGGGTTCGATCGGCTGCGGCGGTGGCTCGACGTATGTCGGCGTACCGGGATCACCGGGGTCGAGGTCGCGCATCTGTTCACCCAGTGGGGCGCGAAGACCACGCCTGGCATCGTGGTGGGCGAGGAGCGCGTCTTCGGGTGGGACGTGCCGGCGACCGACGTACGGTACCGGGAGTTGATGGAGGCGCTGCTGCCGGCGCTGCAGGCTGTGCTCGACGACGAGTGGGATCGTGAGTACGTCGTCTTTCACATCTCGGACGAGCCGTCGGGGGAGGACGGGCTGGCGAGCTACCTCGCCGCGAAGGCCGTCGTCGCCGATCTCCTGAAGGGCTGGACGGTCGTCGACGCCCTGAGCGAGCACTCCTTCTACACGTCGGGTGCCGTAGAGGTTCCTGTCGTCGCGACCGACCATGTGGAGCCGTTCCTGGCCGAGCGACCGGAACGCATGTGGGTGTACTACTGCGTCAGCCAGGATCGCGACGTCGCCAACCGGTTCATCGGGATGCCTTCGGCGCGGAACCGTGCGATCGGGCACCAGCTGTTCGCGTCCGGCGTGGACGGGTTCCTGCACTGGGGATTCAACTTCTGGTACACGTGGCACTCGATCCGGCGCGTGGATCCGTTTGCGGACACCTCGGCCGGCGGCGCGTTCCCGTCCGGCGATCCCTTTGCCGTCTACCCCGGCCCGGACGGCACGCCGTGGCCGTCGCTTCGGCACCGCGTTTTCGCGCAGGCGATGTGGGACCACCGCGCGCTCCAGGCCGTCCGCGCGGCCCACGGCAACGCGGCCGCCCTCGACCTCATCGACCCCGACCGAACCCTCCGCTTCGACCGCCCGGTACTCGACCCGGACCACTACTACGCAGCTCGCCGGCGAATCACCGACGCACTAACTACCGGTAGCCGCGTTTGAGGAGGTATTTGGCTCCGGCTTCATAGCCTTTCGGGGTGAGGAGCTCGAAGCCGAAGGCGTCGGCGAGGCGGCTGGTCGTGTTGAACGCGGCGCACACCGCGAGCGCGTCCTTGACCTGCTGGGGCGACGCACCGGCGGCCAGGACTTCGCGCAGGTCGTCGGCGTCGACGCGTCCGTCGCGGATCAGCTTGCCGAGCATGCGCAGTGTTGCCTGGAGCGGCTCATCGATGGGCGCCGATTCCAGGTCGTCGAGGATCGCCGCCACCCGCGGACCGTCCTGGTAGGCGAGGCTCGCGGTCGCCGTGTGGGCGCCGACGCAGAACGCGGACTGGTTCAGCTTGGAGACGTAGGCCGCCATCAGCTCACGGTCGCCGACGGACCAGTCGGACGGCCCGCGCAGTGCCTCGTGGGTGAACTCCTTGGCCGGGTTGCCGTAGAAGTCGGACCGGTAGAAGGTCAGCTTGGCGGCGTCCGGAAGCGGCTGCCCGGAGAACAGCCGGACGAGCGCGAACATCAGCTTCGTCCCGGGCCGGTAGCCGTGGTTGAGGATGTCAAGATGCATGACCGGGCGCCTCCTCGGAGACCGCCTCGGCCAGCGCCGCCAGCCCGGCTTCGTACAAGCGGGTCGAGTGCCCGACGGCCGCGCAGACCACCAACTCGAACACCTCGTCCTCGGTGTATCCCGCTACGGCCAGGTCAGCCTGGCTGACGCGTACCGGCGTACGGGTGATCTTGCTGATCAGCGTGCTCAGCGGCGGGACGAGGCCTTCGGCGTTGAACGCACGCGCGCGCTGCTCGGCGGATGCCCTGCCGTCGCCCGTCAGGATCCGGTCCACGAGCGCGCGCTGTGCCGCCCGTTTGGTGTCGTCTTCCAGCACTGTGGTGCCACCTCCTCGGCGAACTCGGCTGTCCGCCCTCAGGTGTATGACGATCAGCGCACCACGAAATACGACATCCGCGCTACTTGGTGACCAGCGAGCGGAGCAGAAAGCCGACGTTGGCGGGGCGTTCGGCGAGGCGGCGCATGAAGTATCCGTACCAGTCGTCGCCGTACGGCACGTAGATGCGCACCCGGGACCCCTGCGAGCGGAGCTGCTCCTGCGCGCTCGGCCGGATGCCGTAGAGCATCTGGAACTCGAAGTCGTCCTGACCCTTGCCGTGCTGCGTGGCGAGTGCCTGGGCGATGGAGATCATGCGCGGGTCGTGACTGGCGATCATCGGGTAGCCGAGTCCGCCCATCAGGATGCCGAGGCAGCGGGCGTACGCGCGGTCGACGTCGCTCTTCGCGGGGTGCGCGACGGACTTCGGCTCGGCGTACGCGCCCTTGACCAGGCGGACCCGCGACCCGGTGGTGGCGAGGTCGCGGCAGTCGGCCTCGGTGCGGTACAGCATCGCCTGCAGCGCGACGCCGACCGACGGGTGGTCCTTGCGGAGCTCGGCCAGGATGCCGAGCGTGGAGTCGACCGTGGTGTGGTCCTCCATGTCGAGCGTGACGGTCATCCCGGCCTCGGAGGCGGCGGCGCAGATCGCGTGTGCGTTGTCGGCGGCCAGCGCCTCCCCCTCGCCGGGCAGCGCCTGACCCATCGCGGAAAGTTTGAGCGAAGCCTCGGACCTGGACGCGAGCCCCTGGTCCGCCAGCAGTTCGATCAGCGTGAGGTACGCGTCCCTGGTGGCCTCGGCCTGGGCTCGATCGAGCGTGTCCTCGCCGAGGTGGTCGAGGGTCACGGCGAAGCCGCCGGAGGTCAGCCGACGGGTGGTGTCGACGGCGGCGTTGACGTCGTCGCCCGCGATGAACCGCCTGACGACCTTGCGCGTCACCGGGGACTTGGTGACGGCGGCCCGGACACGACGACTGCGGGATGCGGCGAGCAGAGCGGTACCAAGCACGGCGGACTCCTCCTGGTCAGGATGTGAGTGCACTGTAAGGACCATCACGCTCGGCGGGCGTTATGCAGTTGGCAGATGCTCTGCGGCAGATCGTCATACAGATGTCTAAGCTGGTCGGATGGACCTCGATGACCTGGTCGGCGCGATCTCGGACGCGTTCGGTACGCCGGCAGTGCTCGAGGACCGCGACTTCAACCTGATCGCGTTCAACACGCAGGCCGACGAGATCGACGCGGTCCGGGCCGGGTCGATCCTGCGGCGGCGTTCGACCGCCGACGTCCGGAGCTGGTTCGAGCAGTTCGGCATCGCCACCGCGACCGGACCGGTCCGTACGCCGTCCGAGCCGAGCCTCGGCATCCTCCCGCGGCTGTGCCTGCCGGTGCGATGGAACGGCGTGACCTACGGATACTTCTGGCTGCTCGATCCCGAAGGCGGACTGGGTACGCCGGAGCAGCTCGAGGCGACCGCCGCGATCGCGCGCGACGCGGGTGCTCTGCTCGCGCAGCGGGCCCGCGGCAGTCGTGACGCGTCGCTGCTACTCGCCAACCTGCTGGCACCTGACGACGCGGTGTCGGCGCGGGCGGTCGAGGAGCTCGACAGCAGGGGGCTCGTCCAGCGGGCGGCGTACGTCGTGGTTGTCCATGCCGAACAGCCCTCGCGTGAGGTCGTGCCGCTGAATCTCTGGTCGCTGCCGCGCCATGTGCTCGCCACTTCGGGGGAGGGCTTCACGACTTTGCTTGTCGACCTGGCGAACGAGCGGATGTCCTTGATCGATCAGGCGATCGACCGCCTTCGGCAGTTGCACGCCCAACGCTTGGGCGACCAGGCCGCGGCGCGGCTGCTTGTCGGTGTCGGCGAGCCGCAGCGCGGCCTCGCTCACGCGCGGACCAGCCATGAACAGGCCATGCGCGCCACCAAGATCCTGGGAGCTGTGCCGCGTCTCGGCACAGTCGCTCATTGGTCACAACTCGGCGTACACCGGTTGATCTCCTGCGGTCCGCGGTCGGCCCTGGTGGACGCCGTACTCGATCCGCGGGCGCAGCGGCTGCTCGACGCTGGCGGTGAGCTGGTTCGGACTGCGCAGGTCTTCCTGGACCGGGCCGGCAACATCCAGGAGCTGGCCACGGAGCTCGCCATCCACCGCCAGACGGCGTACTACCGGCTCCGCCGCATTGAGACCATCACCGGCTTCGACCTGCACCGCGGCGAGGACCGCCTCACTCTCCACCTCGCCCTCACAATGGCACCACTGCTCACCGAAACCAACGAACCAGTTCAAGGAGGACGACGTGCTCGTCAATGACGGCAGGTCCGGGCAAGACACGCTCATCGTGACCAATGTGACGGTCTTCGACGGTGAGAGCGCTGAGCTCGTCGACGGGCCAGTTGCTGTCCGGGACGGACGGATCGTCGCGGTCGGGGACACCGCGGACCTCGGGGACGACGCCGTTGTCGTCGACGCCGAGGGCGGCACCGTGCTGCCTGGGCTGATCGACGCGCACTGTCATCCGTACGGCATCAGTCTCGACATGGTCGACATCGAAGCGAGCCCGCTGAGCTACATAGCGATCGTCGCGGCCGGCCGGTTGCGCAACGCGTTGCGGCGCGGCTTCACGACGATCCGCGATGTCGCCGGTGGCGAGGCCGGGCTGGCGAAGGCGATCGCCGAGGGCCGGCTGGAGGCGCCGCGATACCTGTTCACCGGACCGGCGCTGAGCCAGACCGGTGGACACGGCGACGCGCGCCCGGCGCACTGGGACACGTGTCCTTGTCACAGTCACACGACCGAGGTCGTTGACGGGGTGGACCCGCTGCGTCGCGCCGTCCGTGAGCGTTTCCGGCAGGGCGCGCACGCGATCAAGATCATGACGTCGGGCGGCGTCGTCTCGCTGACGGACCCGATCCGGATCCCGCAGTACTCCGAGGACGAGATCCGCGCCGTCACGGCCGAAGCGGCCCGGCGGGGGAGTTACGTCGCGGCGCACTCGTACTCGCCGGAAGCGATCGTGCACTCGGTGCGGAACGGCGTACGGTCGATCGAGCACGGCAACCTCCTCGACAGCGCGTCCGCTGCGGCAATGGCCGAGTACGGGGCGTTCTTGATTCCGACATTGGCGGCGTACGACGCGATCGACCGGCGCGGCGTGGACCTCGGGATGGCTGCGGTGTCGCGGGCCAAGAACCGTGAGGTGCTCGACGCCGGGCGGCAGGCGATCGAGCTCGCCGTCGCCGCAGGGGTGCCGGTCGGGTTCGGCACCGACCTGATGGGGGAGTTGGAGGAAGAACAGCTCAACGGGTTGCGGCTGCAGAGCGAGGTGCTCGGCATCCTCGACACCCTGCGCTGCGCGACCTCGGTGAACGCCCGCCTGCTGGGCTTGGAGGACCTCGGCGTGGTGCGACCGAGGGCGATCGCGGACCTTCTCGTAGTCTCGGGCAACCCGTTGGAGCAGCCCGAATGCCTGTGGGATCCGGCCGCGCAACGGGTCGTCATCCAGGGCGGACGCGTGGTTTAGGAGATCCATGCCGGACAGCATCAGGTTCATCGACAAAGCGGCTCTCGAGCGCACGCTCGGCTGGACGCAGGCGATCGACGCACTCGAGGCCGCGCTGATCACCGGGACCGGGAACACGCCGCCGCGGACGTTCGTGGAGGTGTCCGGCGGCCAGCTCATCCTGATGCCTGGCGAGGTCGGCCCGCAGGTCGGCGTGAAGGTCGTGTCGGTCAGCCCCGGCAACGCCGCCCGCGGCCTGCCCCGGATCCAGGGTGTCCACATCGCCTTCGACGGTCCGACGCTGCGGCCGGTCGCCGTCATCGACGCCGAGTCGCTCACATTGCGACGTACGGCGAGTCTCTCGGCGCTCGCCGTACGTCGGCTGGCGACCCCGGACTCCAACTCGTTGCTGGTGTTCGGGACCGGGCCGCAGGCGTTGAGCCATGCCCTGGCGATCAACGCGATCCGTCCGCTGGGCCAGGTCGTCGTTGTGGGCCGCCGGGCCGAGGCGGTCGCCTCACTCGTCGGCTCGCTTGAAGCGCAGGGCCTCCGAGCTCGGCCCGGGGTCCCCGACGACGTCGCGGACGTCGGCCTGGTCGCCTGCTGTACGACGGCGACCGAGCCGCTGTTCGACTCCGAGCTGCTCCAGCCGGACGCGACCGTGGTCGCCGTCGGGTCACACGAACCAGCCGTCCGCGAGGTCGATACGAACCTCGTCCGCCGCGCCACCGTCGTGGTCGAGTCACGAGCCTCAGCACTGAGCCAGGCCGGCGACATCATCCTCGCCATCGCGGACGGCGTACCCGAAACCGACGCGATCACAGCCGACCTTCACGAACTCGCCACCGGCCGCCTCGACATCACCCCCGGCGCACCCCGCCTCTTCAAAAGCGTCGGCGAAGCCTGGTGCGACGTAGTAACCGCCACCGCCGCCCTCCAAGCCGCCTCGTCAGCTGACATGCGGTAGACCGCTTGGTTCGCCGTCGAGGCGGCGGAGGGCTTCTGAGAAGCGGCCGCCGGAGTGAAGTCGCGCGGTGCCGGTGCTGTAGTCAGTCACCTGTTCCCACTCGTTGCCAATCACGTAGTAGACGTGCGGGCTCACAGGTCCAGGCGAGTCCGCGAAGAAGCAGTTGGCGAGTTCGGTGAGCATTCCGAACGCGGGAATCACCGTCCGATCTCGCACCACATGTAGGAGCAGCATGTCTCGCGCCGGCATGGCCACGAGGCAGCCGAACGGGGGATTCTCGACGCGCAGGGATTCGCGCAGCACGGTGTCCAGGACCAGCGCCCGGGAGGCGGTGAACATGCCTCCGGTGAGCATGGCGACCTGGGCGCCGTTCTCGCCGGGCTCTTCCACCAACTCGACGTTGTCCTTGAGGTGGCGCAGGTTCGCCAGGCCCATCCGGGTGATTTCTTCCCACGGCACGCCAAGGCTGTCGACATCGAAATGCATCGCGACGGCTCGCCCACTGTAGGTTGCCGGCGCAGTGACTACACCTGGGACGAACTCCGGAACCCGATCGGTCCAGCTGCGCTCGATCGTGGCCGCGCAGACCAGCCGAAGGTAGAGCTCGTTCTCCAGGTCTTCGGGGACCATCGGCCTCTCGCCCGAAGGAAGCATCTGGTCGAAATGCGAAGCCACGGCCGAGCGCCAAAGCTGTCGTGGCAACCCGCCGAGGGTGCGCGCGAGGTTCGCGAGTCCGACGGTCGGAGCGGCGCCCACCGGATCATCGTCGTCTCGGATCGGTACCAGTGCACCCGCGCCGTCGTACCGCATCGAAAACCCGCGTTCCGCGACCGCAGCCTCGGCCAGACGGACCAAGCGGTCGGCCTGGCGCATGGTCAGCGGCGTCAGCACCGGGTGCAGCCGATCCTCGTCGACGCCGTAGTGTCGCTTGCTACCTCCGCGGTCGCTCCGGCGGCCGTTTCTGCCCTTGCCAGCGCTCATCGAGCACCTCCTTTACCCAAGAACATATGGACTTTCGGGCACCGGAACGGCCGGTCTTCGCAATCTGTGGATAACCGGCCTGGCAGCGGCTGTATGCCGGAATGCGTCAGGGGGATAGGGTTTCGCTCTGATGTCTCCTACTCGTACTCGTCGTCCTCGTCCGGCTGATATGACCGTCCCCGCCGGGGCGCGCACCGTGTTCACCGATGGTGCCTGCTCGCGCAATCCTGGGCCGGGAGGTTGGGCCTGGGCGCTGTCGAAGACTGTGCATGCCTCCGGCCACGAGGCTGTCTCCACGAACCAGCGCATGGAGATCCGGGCCGCGCTCGAGGCCGTGCGGGCGAACGACGGCCCGCTGTTGGTCGTGTCGGATTCGACGTACGTCGTCAACTGCTTCCGCGACGCGTGGCACACGGGCTGGCTCGAGCGCGGCTGGCTCACCTCGGCAAAGAAGCCGGTCGCCAACCGAGACCTGTGGGAGCCCCTGGTCGAGTTGGTGAGCCAGCGCGGAGACGTCGCCTTCCAGTGGGTCAAGGGCCACTCCGGCCACGAAATGAACGACTTCGTGGACAGCCTCGCCGTCGCCGCCTGCTTCCCGCAGCTACCTGGGTGAGCGTCCTGCCAGGCAGGAACTGGTGACTTCCGGAAATATCAGCCACCGGTGGGATCGAGGCGGTAGCCGAGGCCCCGGACGGTCTCGATGGCGTGACGGCCGAACGGGACGTCCAGCTTGAGTCGCAGGTACCTGATGTAGACCTCGACGACATTCGCGTCGCCGTCGAAGGCGGGATCCCAGACGTTCTCCAGGATCTCGATCTTGCTCACTGTCTGGCCGCGATGCCGGATCAGGTATCCGAGAAGGCCGTACTCGCGACGGGTCAGGGTGATCTCCCGCCCGCCGCGCTCGACCCGTTGCCGGACGGGATCCAGAACGAGATCTCCTGCGCGCATCACGACCGGACGTTCCGGTGCACCGCGCCGGACGAGGGCGCGCAGCCTGGCGACGAGAATCATGAAGCTGAACGGCTTGGTCAGATAGTCGTCTGCGCCGAGGTCAAAGGCGTCGGTCTGGTCGTAGTCGCCGTCCTTCGCGGTCAGCATCAGCACCGGCGTCCACACGCCGCGCTCGCGGATCTGCTCGAGCACCTTGTACCCGTTGAGCTTGGGCAACATGATGTCGAGCACGATGACGTCGAAGGTGTGCTCGGTCGCGGCCCAGACGCCGTCCTCGCCGTTGTGGACCACCTCGACGACGAACCCGTCCGCGGTCAGACCGTGCCGCACCGTCTCGGCCAGGGGGAGTTCGTCCTCGACAATCAATACCCGCACTCGTTCAGTGTCCGTCACCTCTGCTGAGAGGGAACTGAGTCGGGGCGGCGTGCGGTTTCAAGCCGCAGTGGAGGGCAACGGCAGGACGACCGTGGCGGTGGTACCGCCGGTGGCGGCTGCGGCCAGGGTCACCGTCCCGTTGTGGGCCTTGACGATCTCCTGGACGATCGACAGGCCGAGGCCGGAGCCGCCGCTGGAGCGGGCCCGGCTGGCGTCAAGGCGGACAAAGCGTTCGAAGACGCGCAGCCGATCCTCCTCGGGGATGCCGTCGCCGTCGTCCTCGACCATCAGGATCGCCTGGCCGTCACGCTGGAACGTGCTGAGGCGTACGGCGCTGTGCGCGGCGAAGGTGGCGTTCTCGACGAGATTGCGGACCAGCTGACTCAGCCGCAGCGGGTCGCCATGGATGCGCACCGGGCGCACGTCCGCCAGCACCTTGAGCCGGATGTTGCCTTCGCGGAGCCGGAGGACCTCCGCGTCGACCAGATCGTCGAGGTCGACCTCGTGGCGATGCATCGGCAGGGCGGCATCGTCGGCTTTCGCGAGCAGCAACAAGTTCTCGATCAGCCGACGCATCCGCTCGGCCTCGCCTCTCATCGACCGGTACAGGTCCTGCCACGCCTGACCACGCGCCGAGGGCTCGATGACCTCCAGGCCCGCGGTGAGTGTCGCCAGGGGAGACCTGAGCTCGTGGCTCGCGTCCGCGACAAACCGGCGTTGGGTGGCCTGGCCGGCCTGCAAGCGGTCGAGCATCTCGTTCATGGTTGCGGCCAGCCGGGCGATCTCGTCGTCGGTCTGTGGCACCGGTACGCGTTCGGTCAGGTCGCTCGACTCGATGCCCTGCACCCGCGTCCGGATCCGCTCGACGGGACGGAGCGCACGGCCGGCCAGCATCCAGCCGGCGGCGCCGACCACGAACAGGAGCACCGGAAAGCCGATCGCCAGGTACTCCGCCACAGTGGCGACGGTGGACCGCTGAGTTTCCACCGACGACGCGACCACCACGGTGTACGTCTGGCCGCCGTACTCGACGCCGCGCGCGACGATCAGATAGTCGTGATCGTCGTCGAGCAGTGGCATCTCGCCCACCTCCGCCCGCTCCACCGTGCCGACGGCCGGTCGCAGGTGGGTCAGGGGCGTCGTCTCGGCTCGGGCTGACGACGCGGCGACGATCCTGCCGGTGTTGTCGAGAACTTGGACGATCTGGCTCGCTCTCGTCGACATGGCCAGATCGATGCCGAGTACGTCGACGCCCTCCTCGGCCACCTGGCCGGCGACGTCCGCCGCGCGTCCGTCCGCGGCATCGGAGACCGTCGTGATGAGCGCCCTCTGGAGCAGGAGCAGGAGTACGCCGGCGCCCAACGCCATCGCCAGCGCGACGACGAGAACCGCTGCGCCGGTCGACCTGCTCCGCACGCTGGCGCGGCGCAGTCTCAAGATCGCGTTGCTCGCCATCATCCCGGCCGGTGTCAGCGGAGGGTCGCGAACACGTCGTCGAGCGGAGCCCCCGGTGTCCGGCCGTGTTCGACGTACCACTCGTGGCCGAGCAGCAACCGGAACAGCCAGCGCGGCAGTTTGAGCAGCAACCCCAGAGTGCGCGCCCCCGCGTCGGCGCTCGCCTGACTGGCATGCGCCTCGAAAGCACGACGTTTCGCGTCCACATGAGCCCGTACGTCGACGCGGTGGGTGAGCGCCGCCGTGGCGGAGTAGGCGTGATCGTAGTCGGCCGGTGACACCTGCAGGCCGGCCGGAATCGCGGCGACGATCCGGATCAGCCGACGGATCAGCCGCCGATCAATCGTTGCCTCGAGCACCAGCGACGTACCCGCCTGGGCCGCCGCGTAGGTCCCGGCGGCGTGCACCTGCCGATGATCAGGATGCCCATAGCCACCGGCCGGGTCGTAAATGGTCAGTGCGTCGGCGCGTTCCGTGCGCAGGAGCTCGATCAGCGGCGCCGCGGCCTCCGCGACCGGAAGGGTGCTGAAGCCGCCCTCGGCGGGTGACCCGGACGACCCGGAGTCCTTGAAACCGAACCGGACGACCCGCGCACATCCCAGCGACGCCGCCGACCGGTCGAGCTCGCTCCTTCGGCAAGCCGCCAGCCCGCCACCCGCGCGGTACCCCGAAGCGGCCGCCCCGGCTTCGCCGTCCGTGGCCACCGCCAGGACGATGCGATGCCCTTCGGCGGCCAGCCGCGCGAGCGAACCGCCCATCAGCAGTGCCTCGTCGTCCGGGTGTGCGTGAAAGGCCACGAGAGTGAAGGCCATGGTTCGAGAATCGCACGGGCACCGTCACCCGGCCTAGTTGCTCTCAGCACGCTCTCAGGCCCCGGAATCCACGCTTGGGCCGATGAGTCACAACGAGCAGCGGCCAGGAGCGAGGATGGACCGCAGACGACGACGGCGTCTGGTGATCTCCGGCATCAGTGGGTTGGCGACCGTCGCCCTGGTGGTCTTGCTACCGCGTGCGGTTGGCGCCACTTGGGACGGGGTCGGCGCCGTTCTGATTCGAGTCTCGCCCGCATCTCTGGCCCTGTTGACGATGGTGTGGGTGGCCGGGCTGTGGTCGCACTCGTTCGTCCTGGCAGCGTCGTTGCCGGGCTTGACCAGGCGGCGCGGACTGACGCTCAGTCTCACCGGCAGCGCCGTGGCGAATGTCCTCCCGCTGGGCGGGGCCGTGGGTACTGCGCTGAACTTCGCGATGGTTCGCCGTTGGGGATTCAGCCCCGGCCAGTTCAGCGGGTTCCTTGCGGTCACCACGTTGCTGAACGTCGTCTCCAAGCTCGGTGTGATTGCCCTGGCGCTCGGCCTCGTTCCGCTTCTGCACAGTGCTCCGGCGTTCGGCTCGGCGAGTCTCCTGCTTCTGCCAGTACCTGTCGCAGTGGCTTTCGGCATCTGGATCCTCGCGGACGAGCGGGTGGCCGCGGCCGTCGGCGGTGCGCTCGACAAGGCTGCCGGCGCACTCGGGCGTACTCGTCTCAAGGACCAGTTGCCCGAGTTGCGACGCCGGATCCTGACAGTGATGCGCTACGGCTGGCAACAGATGACCGCGGGGATGATCTCGTATCTTGCGCTGCAGTTGGCCCTCCTGTGGCTGTGCTTCCGGGTTCTGCACGTGCCGCTCGGCCTCCCCGTCTTGTTCACGGCCTTGGCGGTCGAACGACTCCTGACCTTGGTGCCGATCACGCCTGGCAGCGCCGGCGTCGTCGAGGTCGGAACGACGGCCGCCCTGATCGCCCTCGGTGGCGATCCAGCCGGCGTCGCCGCCAGTTTGCTGCTGTTCCGTGGATTCACCTATCTGATGGAGATCCCGGTCGGCGGGCTCCTGCTCGCCGTCTGGTCGTGGCGGCAGCACCGGAAGGCCCCCGGGACGCAGCCGCTCGAGGTGGTGGCCGGGTGAGGATCGCACTGGTCAGTGACTGCTATCTCCCACGGCTCGGCGGGATCGAGCTCCAGGTGCACGATCTCGCCGGGCACCTGATCCGCGCCGGCCATCACGTCACGGTCTTCACGATCACCGACGGACCGGCATCCGCGGGCGATGTCCCGGTCCTGCGGTTGCCGGCGGTCGCCGGTGTACCGCTCGCTGTGGCCGTCGACCGGCTGCGATCGGCATTGCCGAGCTTCGATGTCGTGCACTGCCACTCGTCGCTGGTGTCACCGTTGGCCTGGAAGGCCGCGCGCCTGACAGACCGGGCGGTCCTGACCCTGCACTCCTTACCCGATGCGTCAGTGCCCTGGCCGGCAGCAGGCATAGCCCGGTACGTCGGCAACGTGCACTGGACCGCCGTCAGCGAAGCGGTTGCGGGCGAACTGCGAAGACTGCTGCCCGATCGACCGATCGGCATACTGCACAACGGGGTTGACCCGGTGTTGTGGCGGCACAGCCGACGTACGGACCATCCGCTGACCATCGTGAGCACGATGCGGCTGACGCGCCGCAAGCGGCCGATGGCGTTGCTTCGCATCCTGGAGGAGATCCGCGCGGCAGTGCCTTCCACTGTTCGCCTCCGCGCCGTAGTTGTGGGCGACGGGCCTCGGGCACGGGCAGCGGCCGCCGCGGTCCGCCGCCGCGGGCTCGATGAGTGGGTCGACCTCCCGGGGCGCCTGACGCGACCCGACATCCAGCAGCTCTACGCGTCGGCGGACGTCTATGTTGCGCCGGCGGAGCTCGAGTCGTTCGGTGTCGCGGCCCTGGAGGCGCGATGCGCCGGCCTGCCGGTCGTGGCCATGGCGTCCGGTGGCGTCGGAGAGTTCGTTCGGCCGGGAGTCGAGGGATTTCTCGTGAACGGCGACTCCGAGATGGTGGCGACCGTCGCGAATCTCCTGATCGACGACGCGTTGCGGTACCGAATCCAGAGGTTCAACGCAGACACGGCTCCGGCGATGACCTGGCAGCACGTGGTCAGGCAGCATCTTGCGGTCTACCGGACTCAGCACGCTCTCAGTGGTCAGTACCTAACGTCGGCATCATGACCCCCGATGAACCCAGCACACAGTCTTTGTCCGGATGGGGCCGGACGATCCAGCGCACCGCCCAGGTCCGGCGGCCGGCCTTCGAGGGCGGTCTGATCGGCACGGTGCTGGCGGAGCCGCGGATCACCGTGCGTGGAGCCGGCAAGAGCTACGGTGACGCGGCCTTGCCGAGCGACGGGATCGTGCTCGACCTGACGTCGTTCGATCGGATCGTGTCGTTCGATCAGGGCAGCGGTGTGGTCGTCGTGGAGGCCGGCGCGCTGCTGAAGGGCGTCATCGACCAGACACTTCCCGTGGGATGGACGCTCCCGGTCGTGCCCGGCACCGAACGCATCACCGTCGGCGGCGCGGTGGCCGGCGATGTGCACGGAAAGAACCATCCTGGCGCCGGATCGTTCGGCAGACAGGTTCTGTGGATCGCTCTGCTGAAGTCGGACGGGACGATCACGCAACTGTCCGCGGGCCATGATGCCGACGGGTTCTGGGCGACGATCGGCGGAATGGGACTGACCGGTGTGATCCTGCGGGCGGCGATCCAGCTGCAGCGAGTGGACACCGGCTGGGTGATCCGGAACCGGCTGCGGACCCATTCGCTGGACCGGACCATCGAGGCGATGCAGGCCCTGGCGGTACGGCAGGAACTCGATCCGCGGCGACACGCGATCGCGTGGCTGGACGCGCATGCGCGGGGTCCGAGCCTGGGTCGCGGCATCGTCGACGAGTTCTACGGTGCGTCGACCTCGGACCTCCCCGGTGCCGTGGCGCCGTTTCCGCAGCGGCGGGTCGGCGGCACCCGGCAACGGCGGTCACTGCCCGGGCCCGGTGTGGTCTCGACGGCGACGATCGCGGCCGCCTCCGCAGGGCGATGGCATTTCAGCAGATCGTCGAATTCGCAACTCGTCGCGTTGCGTTCCGCCCTGTGCCCACTGGACCGAGCGGAGTCCTGGCCGGCGGCCTTCGGCCGGCGGGGCGTGGTCCAGTACCAGTTCGCCGTACCCCGCGACGCGGTCGGGACGATCCACGAAGTGCTCACGTTTCTCACTGATCACGGGCTGACCCCAGCGCTGACGACCCTGAAGAATTTCGGCCCGGGCAGTGCTGGACCGTTGTCGTTCCCGATGCCCGGATGGACCCTGGCGGTCGATCTTCCGGCGCGCTGGCTACATCATCCCCGCACGCTGCAACCGGTCGACAAGTTCGTCGCCGGTGCCGGCGGCCGCATCTATCTGGCCAAGGACGCGGTGACCGATCCGGAGTTGATTCCGGTGATGTACCCGCGGCTGCGGACGTGGCAGCTCACGCAGCGGCGGCTGGATCCGGCCGCGCGCTGGACCTCCGCCCTGGGCACACGTCTCGGACTCGTCGCATGACTCCGGGGACTGCGCTCCTCGTCGGCGGATCGTCGGAGATCGGGATGGCCGTCCTGGTGCGGTTGCTAGGTCCGGTGCCGCGGCGCGTGATCCTGGCCGGCCGGCCGAGCAGCGAGCTCTGGTGGAATGCCGAGAAGCTTCGTGATGCCGGCTACTCGGTGTCCACGACGCAGTACGATGCAGGACTCGACGCCGATGAGCTCGACGGCATGCTCGAACACGCTTGCGCCGAGGATCGTCTGGAGCTCGCGATCGTCGCGGTGGGTTCGATGGCGTCGAAGTCGTTCGCCGACGGCGTGGTCGTCAACGGCTTGGCGGTGTCGGTCCTCCTGCGGGCCTTGGTGCACCGCAAACCGGCGCAGATCGTGGTGTTGTCGTCTGCCGCCGCGGTACGCCCCCGGCAATCGATCGCGGCGTACTCCCTCGGCAAGCAGTTGGCGGACTCGGCAGCGGTCCTGCTCGCCCGGGAGACCGCCGGCACCGGCGTACGGGTGCTCGTCGTACGTCCGGGTTTCGTGACGACCCGGATGACGGCGGACCTGCCGAAGCCGCCGCTGGCGACGAGCCCGGAGCGGGTCGCGGGGCGTGTGGCGGCAGCCGTGGAGGCGCGCAAGACGATCGTGTGGGTGCCGGGCGTGATGGGGCTCGTGGTCCGTGCCGTCGATCTGGTGCCGCGGCGGCTGCTTCCGGAGACGTGGCGATGATCGCATCCAGGCGCAGGCGTCGCCGGATACGGAAGCGGTGGATCGCGGCGGCCTGCTGCCTGCTGATGGTCGTGCCGGCGGTCTCGTACGTCCGGGCACTGCTGTACCCCGGCAATGCGAGCTTCGCGGTCCGGACGGTGGAGTGGTTCCGCGACCACGGCGGTGGAAAGCTCATCGACGCCATCGAGACGTGGAAGTACTCCCATCAGCAACCGCCGACGACCGGGGCGCCGATCGACACCACCGGTGCCGGCGCTGCGCCGATCACCGCGCGGCCGGGCGGTCACCCGGCGGTTGCCGGACTGCCGCCGGTGCACCCGGTGCCCGGCGTCACCCGCCTGCCGTCGGAGGGATCCTGGTCAGTGGCCCGGCGGTCGGCCTCCGGAAGACCCTTGCTGTGGACCACCTGGTTCCGGCCCGATCAAGGTCACCTGCCCGTGTCGGCCGCAGCAGCTTTGCTGCCGCGGGGAACGTACCGGCTGAAGCTGATGCCCGGCACGCGTGAGCCGGTGGCTGGTATGCCGTCCCCGAACGGGTACTCCGTTCCCGCCGCCGACCGCTCGGGTCTGGTCGCGACGTTCAACGCGGGGTTCAAGATGCACGACTCGCACGGAGGATGGTGGACCAACCGGTCAGCGGCCGTGCCGCTCGTCGACGGGCGTGCGTCGATCGTCATCTTCCGAGACGGGTCCGCACAGGTCGGCGCCTGGAACCGCACGGTCCGGATGACGCACGACGTGATCGCGGTCCGGCAGAACCTCGACCAGGTCGTCGTCGACGGCCGGGTCGTCGACGGGCTGACCACGAACGCGAACGGGCGCTGGGGGTCGGTGCGGAGCCAGTTCCAGTACACCTGGCGGTCCGGCATCGGGACAGATGCCCATGGCAACCTTATGTACGTCGCCGGCAACAAGCTGACCCTCGTGACGCTGGCCGAGGCCATGCAGCAGGCCGGGATCGTCCAGGGAATGGAGCTCGACATCCATGCCGCGATGGTGAGTTTCGACATCGAGCAGCCCGGCCCGAATGGCACGGTCACCGGCAAGCGGCTGCTCGCCTCGATGAACTCGCCCACTGATCGCTACCTTGTCGACGACCAGCGCGACTTCTTCTACGTGACCGCCAAATGACCGGCTTCCAGGCTTCGACGGCAACTCGGGAAGCCCCGGGGCGGGCGCTGCTGCGGCTGAGCCGCCCACAGCAATGGCACAAGGCCGTGACGGTGTTCGCGGCCCCGGCAGCGGCCGGAGCGCTCAAGTCGCCGACAGTCGTACTCAAGGCCTCGATCGCCGCACTGGGCTTCGTTCTGCTCGCGGCGGCGATCTACGCCTTCAACGACATCCGCGACGCACCTGACGATCGACGGCATCCGCGGAAGCGGCGACGTCCGGTCGCGTCAGGTGTACTCAGTCCGGCGCAAGCGGCGGCGTTCGGCGTGGTCGTGGCGCTTCTGGGGCTGACGATCGTGAGCGCGCTCGGACGAGCGACCTTCGGCCTCGCGGCGGCGTACCTGGTTGCCCAGGTGCTCTATGTCGCCGGCCTGAAGCATGTTGCCGTAGTCGACCTTGTCCTTGTCGCGCTCGGTTTCGTCCTGCGCGCGGCAGCCGGTGGTGCAGCGACGGGGACGCCGGTGTCGCACTGGTTCCTGCTGGTCTCGCTCTTCGGCGCGATGTTCCTCGTCACCGGCAAACGCAAGGCAGAGCACGCGTCGCCGGGAAACGCGGTGGGCCGCCCGGTACTCGCGGCGTACCCGACGTCGTGGCTCGATCAGGTCATGACGGTCGCGCTGCTCGGAACGGCTCTGTCGTACGGCATGTGGGCCTTCCAGTACCTCGGCCTCGACGTCTACCGGGAACTCCTCGCGATCTCGTTCCTCCCGTTCTTCACCGGCCTACTCCGCTACGCACTCGTCGTCTCCACCGGCCGGGGCGAGGAGCCCGAACACGACATCTTCCGCGACCCGGTCCTCCTTCTCGCGGGCCTCGTCTGGGCCTGTCTCGTCGGGATCGGTCTCTACTTCGCCTAGTTGCCCGGACAATCACGCCGGGCCAGCCTGATGGGCGGCGGTCAGGTGAGGCCTGCGTCGTGGATGCGGTTGGCGATCTGGACGCGGTTGGTGGCTTGGAGTTTGACCATGATGCGCGAGACGTGCGCCTTGACAGTGGCCATGCTCAGGTAGAGCTCTTCGGCGATCTGCGCGTTGACCTTGCCTTGGCCGACCGCGATCGCTACCTCGCGTTCGCGGGAGGTGAGTGTGCCGGCCAGTGATCGCGCATCGAGAACGTGCTGGGCTTCTGGCTCATCAGCGCCGAGGCGGGCGATCAGCTGGGCGGTCACGGTGGGGGAGAGCATGTGTTCGCCGGCGGCGACCTTGTGTACCGCCTCGACGATCGCCGCCGGTGGGGTGTGTTTGAGGAGGAAGCCGCTCGCCCCGCCCCGAAGGGCGCGCAGTACGTAGTCGTCGGCGTCGAAGGTCGTCAGCACGATCACCTTGGGCGGTGCGGGCCGGCCCATCAAGTGAGCGAGAGCCTCGAGCCCGTCGAGTCGCGGCATCCGGATGTCCATCAGTACGACGTCGGGCGTGACCCGCGCGATGAGGTCGAGCCCGGTCCGGCCGTCGTCCGCCTCGCCGGCCAGTTCGATCGTCGCGTCGTCGCGCAGGATCATGGCCAGTGCCGCGCGCACGAGCGCGTCGTCGTCGATGATCACCACACGGACAGCGGTGCTCATGCCGGCCACGGCAACCAGGCGCGGACCACGAAGTGCCCGTCCAGTTTCAGGTGCTCCAGGCGGCCGCCGATCAGCTCTGCGCGTTCGGTCAGTCCGAGCAGTCCGAGACCGGATCCCGGCGTCGAGCTCAGGGTGGAGCCGAGCCGCAGCGGGTTGCTTACCTCGAGCACCAGTTGCCCGCCCCGGTGGCCGCTGAGGGTGACGTCGACGGCGGTGTCCGGTGCGTGTTTGCGAGCGTTCGTCAGACTCTCCTGGATCATCCGGTACGCCCCGCGCCCGATCGCCTCGGGCGGTTCCGCCAGGTTGTCGACCCGGTTGTGCAACCGGACCTTCGTACCTGATCCGATGGCCTCCTGGACCAGCGCCGGAAGGTCGGCCAGCGTCGGTTGCGGACGCTCCGGTGGTGCGTCGGTTTCGAGGGTTCGCAGTACGCCGAGGATCGCGTGCAGATCCTGCAGCGCGAGGTGGGCGCTCTTGCGGGTGATTGCGGCTGCCTCGGCCACCTCGGCATCGCTCAGATTTCGGCAGTACTCCAGTGCACCCGCATGCAAGGCCACCAGTGACAGGCGATGCGCCAGGGCGTCGTGCATTTCGCGGGCGATCCTTGCCCGCTCGGTGACCTGCGCCTGCTCGACTCGCAGGCCCTGCTCGCGTTCGGCGCGATCCGCTCGCTCTCGCAGCGTGGACAGCAGGTCGCGGCGAGCACCGACGTACATGCCGGGAGCGATCACGGCACTCACGAAGACGATCGTGAACAACAGCGAGAAGAGCAGCGAGTCCTCCGCGCCGGGGTGGGTTTCGAAGAAGACGACAGATGCGGCGAAGCCCACCACCGCGACCGGTACGATCTCGCGCCAGCGCCGGCGCGTCGCCAGGGACACGGTGGTGACGACCACAGCTCCCGACGCTGCCGTCGAGAGGGATCCGAAGATGTTGACGATCAGAGCGACGAGGAACGGGTTGGTACGTCGCCGGCGCATCAGGACCACGCTGACTACTCCGAGCAGCAGGTCGGTGGCCCAGAGCGCAGTGATCTGTCCGGCGTACGTGTTGTAGTAGCTCGCGATCCAGAAGCCGGCGCCGGTGACGATGGCGAAGAGGTAGCGCCACGTCGACTGCCAGTGGCTCAGCGGAGGTGGTGGCGCGGCTTGGATGGCGTCCACCTTGCTCACGGTACGGGAGGTCTGCCGTTCCGGGCAGAGACCACGGTTCGGCCAGACCCCTACCGTGGGCTATTCAGCTCTGTCCCGTGGTTCGAGGTCATGGCATCGCGGCTGATGTGCCGGGCCGGTGCGGAGGCCCAGGCTCGACCACATGATCACAGTCGAAGAACTCAGTAAGCGGTACGGAGCGCACCAATCCGTCGACCGCGTGTCCTTCCGGGCGCAGCCCGGATCCGTCACCGGCTTCCTCGGTCCCAACGGGGCAGGCAAGTCGACCACGATGCGCATGATGACCGGGCTGACCCCGCCGTCGGCGGGTCGCAGCACCATCCTCGGCGTCCCGTACGCCGAACTTCCCAACCCGGGGCGGCACGTCGGGGTCCTCCTGGACGCGTCCGCGCAGCACACCGGGCGGACCGGGCGCGAGATCCTTCGCCTCGGCGCCATCGTCATGGGCCTTCGCCTTCAACGGGTCGACGAGATGCTCGAGATCGTCGGGCTGTCCGGCGACGAGGGCAACCGCCGGGTCGGCAACTACTCGCTCGGCATGCGGCAACGTCTCGGCATCGCGCACGCACTGCTCGGCGACCCGCAGGTGCTGATCCTGGACGAGCCCGCCAACGGACTCGACCCGGCCGGCATCCATTGGATGCGGGGGCTGCTGAGGGGCTTCGCGGATCAGGGCGGAACCGTCCTGCTGTCCTCACATCTCCTGCACGAGATCGAGGTCATCGCCGACCACCTGGTCGTGATCGGTCGCGGCGTCATCGTTGCTGATGGCAACAAGGCCGACCTGCTGAACGCCGCGGGCACCCTCGTCCGCGGCCTGGACCCGGATGCGCTGGCGCGCTGCCTCGACGCCGCCGGGTTCGTGTACCAGCTCGAGCCCGACGGCGCGTACGTCGTGGATGCCCCCCGCGAGCAGATCGCCGCGGCCGCCGCACGGCATGGCGTGGCCGTCGCCGAGCTGCGAGGCGCGGACGGCTCCGGACTCGAGGAAATGTTCCTGCAGCTCACCGCCGACGACGCACGAGAGAAGGTCACCGCATGAGTACCGCGACCCACCACATCGAACTGTCACCGGATCCGAGGGTGGCGTCCGTACCCTTCAGCCGCCTGCTGCGGGCCGAACTGCGCAAACTGGTCGACACCCGGGCCGGCTTCTGGCTGCTCACCGCGATCGGTCTGATCACGGTCGCCGTCATCGTCGTGTTCCTGTTCGTCGCCGATCCGGACCAGCTGACCTTCATGAACCTCGTCGGTGCGACGGCGACCCCGCAGAGCATCTTGCTCCCGGTGCTCGGCATCCTCGCGGTCACCGCCGAGTGGAGCCAGCGCACCGGCCTGGTCACCTTCACCCTCGAGCCCAGCCGGATCCGGATCGCCGTCGCCAAACTGGTCGCGGTGGTCCTGGTCGGCCTGCTCGCGGTGGTCGTGGCACTCGGCGTGGCAGCGTTGAGCAACCTCGCCGGGATGGCGTTCATGGACGGCGCCGGTAGCTGGAACATTGGCGTCGCCAACGTCCGCGACTTCTTCGCCGTACAACTGATCGGCATCGTTCAGGGCTTCGCCTTCGGCATGCTGCTGATGAACACCGCCGCGGCCATCGTGCTCTACTACGTGATCCCGATCGCGTGGACGGTGCTCTTCTCGATGGTCGGCAGCCTCGAGAAGGTCGCGCCCTGGCTCGACGTCAACACTGCCATGGCGCCGGCCTTCGACCGGCGGACGTTCCAGGCCGGCGACTGGGCCCACATCGCAGTCTCCGGCGCCATCTGGGTGCTCCTACCCTTGACCCTCGGCCTCCTCCGACTCCTCCGCCGCGAGGTCAAGTCAGCCTGACATCACCTCGGCAGCAGAACCCGGACCTGGGTTCTGATTTCCTGGACGACGTCGTCGACCGGCTTGGCGATGTTGATGGTGGCCGCCATGCTGACGAACATGATCGCGGAGACGATATGGGCGAGCGTTGCGGCGTCGGTGGCGCTGCTGCGCTCGTCTCGCTGCAGCACATCCGCGATCGCCTTCTCGGTCTGGACAGTCAGGCCGAGTGCGGTGCGGTGGTGGGGCTCCTCGGGGTCGCCGAACACGATCTCGCGCAGGTAGGTCCGCCCGTTGTCGATCTGCTTGCGGTTGCATTCCACGACCGGGCGGACGATCGCCATCACCGCTTCGAGTACGTCGGGGATGCTCTCGGCAGCCGACGTACCTTCGGCGAGCGCGTCGGCGTACGACGAGTTCTGCACGAGCAGGAGGAGTTCGCCCTTGGTCTTGGCGTAGAGGAAGAGCGTGCCCGCGCCGATGTCGGCCTTGTCGGCGATCTCCTGGGTGGTGACCTCGTCGACTCCGCGCTCGGCGAACAGCTCTCGGGCGGCGGCGGTGATGCGGTCGAGCTTCTCCTGCTTGTTCCGCTCGCGCCGTCCGACTCGTTGGGAGGCGAGGGGCATGGCTGCCTTCCTTGTCTGCTGTGCGGGCTCCGGCTGGCTGGACTCGAATGTGCCGGCGTTCATTCTTCCACGGGCGACAACAGCAGCTCTCGCATCGCGGAGTTCGGCGGGCCGGTCAGCGGGCGAGGAACTCGACGGCGACGGGGGCGAATTGCTCGTGGTATTGGAAGATGCCGCCGTGGCCGGAGTCGGGGTAGATGATCAGCTCACTGTTCTTGATGCGCCGGTGCAGGTCTTCGGAGAGGATCGAGGGCACCATGCGGTCGTTGTCGCCGTTGGCGATCAGGGTGGGTTGGGTGATCTTGGACAGGTCGGCGGGCGTGGAGCGTCCCCACTTCTTGATCGCGTTCAGCTGGGTCTGGAACCCCTTCAGCGCCATCGGCGCGTCGCGGTCCGTGGTGCGTTCCTTGAGCCGGTTGACGAAGGCGCGGGCGGCGGGCTTGCCGGTGGCGTTGCGGTTGAAGAACAGGAACTCCTTGGGGTCCGAGCGGGTCAGGGTCGCTCGGAGGATGTCGTAGTACGTGATGCCGGCGACCTTGTCCATGTCCTTGCCGCCCGCGGGGCCGGTGCCGGTGAGGACGAGCTTGCGGACGAGCTCGGGGTGTTTCACCACGAGGGCCTGGGCGATCATGCCGCCGAGGGAGAAGGAGAAGATGTCGATCTTGTCGAAGCCGAGCGCCTTGACAAAGGTATAGGCGTCGTCGGCCATGGCCTCGATGCTGTCGGGAACGCGGCCGGTGGAGGCGCCGACGCCACGGTTGTCGAAGGCGATGACGTGGTGCTCCGCGGCGATCGGGTCGATGATCCGGGGATCCCAGTTGTCGAGGGTGGCGGCGAGGTGGACGAAGAAGACGACGGGGATGCCGCCCTTCGGCCCGAGCTCGCGGTAGGCGTAGGTGACGCCGCCGGCGTCGACGGTGCGGGCGGGCGCGTCCTTGTAGGCGGTGATGACGTGGTCGTTCGTGTTCATGACGTTCTCCTGTGCTGGTTGGTTCCTGCTGAGTGGGTTGTCAGGCGATGCTGATGACGGCCTTGCCGCGGATGCCGCCCTTGTCGAGTGATTGCACTGCCTGCGCGGTCTGGTCGAAGTCGAAGACCCGTCCGACGACGGGGCGCAGTACGCCGCTGTCGACAAGGGCCGTGATCTGGCGAAGCTGATCGCCGCTGGCGCGCATGAAGAGGAACTCGTACGTCACGCCGAGGCGCCGTGCCTGGCGTCGGATGCGGCTGCTGAGGGCGGCCATGACCAGCCGCAGCACCGGGCTCGCGCCGACCTCGCGGCCGAACGCCGCGTCAGGCGGTCCTGCGATCCCGACCGCCTTGCCGCCCGGGCGCAGCACGCGGAGCGACTTCTCGAGATTCTCGCCGCCGAGGCTGTCCAGCACCAGGTCGTACCCTTCGACGAGCTGTTCGAAGTCCTGGCTGCGGTAGTCGATCACGAAGTCCGCCCCGAGCTCGCGCACAAAGTCGGCGTTGCCGGCGCTCACAGTGGTGGCGACTGTTGCGCCGAGGTACTTGGCGAGCTGGATCGCGATCGTCCCGACTCCGCCGGAGCCGGCGTGGATCAGGACCCGTTGCCCCGGCTGCACGTTGCCCCGCTCGACGAGTGCCTGCCACGCGGTCAGAGCCACCAGTGGTAGCGAGGCGGCTTCCACGAGGCTGACTGATGCGGGCTTGAGCGCGAGGTCGGCCTCGGCGACCGCGATGCGCTCGGCGAACGTTCCGATGCGGTCCTTGCCGGGCCGCGCGTAGATCTCGTCGCCGGGCCTGAATCCCCGCACCTTCGCACCGACGCCGAGCACCGTTCCGGCGACGTCGTTACCGAGGATCAGCGGCAGCTTGTACGGGAGGATCTGCCTGAACTCGCCCGCCCGGATCTTCTCGTCGAGCACGTTGAGCCCGGCTGCCCCGACCTGCACGAGTACGTCGTGCTCCCCGACCACGGGCTCGGGGACGTCCGCTTGCTCAACCGGCCCCTTGTACTCCTTGACGACGAACGCGCGCACGGCGACTTCCTTCTCGTTCCGATGACTTGCCCAGATCAAGCCAATCTGAGTTGCCTCAATAATGAGCGCACTCAGTTAAATAGTCAAGCGAGCCTCGCATGGACGTGTAGCGTCGTCGGCGGGAGGCGTTGATGGAGGAACTTGTCGGGCGGGTCGCACTCGGGGTTGCCGGATTCTCGTTCGCGCCGAGGGATCGCGCCGCCGATCTCGCGACGATCCGGGCCGGAATCGCCGCGGGCACGGCGATCCTCGACACCGCGCGTGCCTACGCGCAGGTCGACGCGCCGCTGTACGGCGAGGAGCTGGCCGCCGAGGCAGCACGGGGTACGGGCGTCATCGTCGGTACCAAAGGTGGTCATTCGCGAACCGGCGAGTCCACCTGGGACGCCGACATCAGTGCGCGCCGGATCCGGTCCGACGTCGAGACGAGCCTTCGGGTCTTCGGCCGTGAGCCACTCGATCTCTACTACCTGCATCGCGTCGATCTCGCCGAACAGCCTGTGGAAGAGGGCGTTTCGGCCCTCGCGGAGCTGCGCGACGAAGGAAAGGTGGCCCGGGTCGGCCTGTCGAACGTCAGCGTCGCCGACCTCGAGCGGGCGGCCGCGGTCGCGCGTGTTGACGCCGTACAGAATCACCACAGCGCCATGGGGCGCGAGTCGCTCGACGTGCTTGCGTGGTGTGAGGCCAACGAGGTCCCGTTCTTCGCCTACTCGCCGCTTCGGCCCGCGTCCGCGGCTCCGTCGCCACATCTCGCCGCGCTCGCCGACGAACGTGGAGTCTCGCTGCAACGCCTGTACGTCCGTGCCCTGCTGGCGTCCTCGCCCGTGCTGTCCGTCGTTTCCGGTGCGACCCGACCGGAAACAGTCCTCGACTCCCTCGCCGCAGAATCCGAGCCGTGGGACGAACCGCTGGCAACCGCCTACGCCGCCGACCTCACCTGACCGCCGCGACCGAACTTTCTGGTGGGCGGCAGCGTCGATGGTGGTGACCAGGACGATGTCGGTGCGGAGATTCGGGGGAAGTGATGGGGAGCAGGTTCGGGTTGCCGATCGGGCTCGCGCTGGGTGCGGCAGTGGCGATTGCTTGCCTGCACACCGCGTTTGCGAGCGAGGGTCAGCCGGCGAGCGCAGCCGAGACGGCGCCGCGTGCCGTCGCGACGAACACTCCTGTCAAACCGACAACGTCACCGTCGGCCACGCCCTCCCACACGCCGTCGGCCGGACCGGTGAAGCAGGCGGGCGGGAAGGTCGTCTACCTGACCTTCGATGACGGCCCGGACCCGCACTGGACGCCCGAGGTGCTCGCCGTACTGCAGGCGCACAATGCGCACGGCACGTTCTTCATGCTCGCCGAACACGCGAACGAGCACCCGGACCTGGTCGACCAGGTCCGCGCAGCCGGCAACACCATCGGCAATCACTCGGTGTCGCACCCGCAGTTGCCCAAGCTCTCGCCCGGCCAGTTGCACCATCAGATCGCCGACGGCGTCCGCTCGAAGTGCTTCCGCCCGCCGTACGGCGCGACGAACGCGGCGGTCCGTGCCGAGATCCGGCGCAACGGCATGCAGCAGGTCTTGTGGGACGTCGATCCGCAGGACTGGGCGCGTCCGGGTACGTCGACGATCGTGCGGCGGGCCCTGGCTGGCGCGCACTCCGGCGCGATCATCCTCATGCACGACGGTGGCGGGAACCGCGCCCAGACAGTCGCCGCCCTGGATCAGGTCCTGACGACCCTGTCGGCCCGCGGCTACACCTTCGCCACCCTGTCCTGCTGACCTGTCTCAGCATCTCTCAGGTTGGTCGAGGTCGCTCGTCCTCGGGGAGCGGGCGAATATGCACCCGCGATCCGGAGGCCGCGGCCTGGCGGACGAGTTCGGTGACGCCGGCGGCGTCCGTCACGGTCCGGGTGGGTGCGGCCCGGTCGGTCACGGTGTAGGTCACTTCGTAGAGAGCGGCGGTCTCCAATGTCCCCCCAGACGGTGTCGGTCGTTCAGGCGTGCTGTCCGGTGTCCTCCGGCGGAACGGTGATGCCGTTCTCGAGAGCTTGGCGCAGGAGGCTGTCGAGTTCTCCGGAGTAGATGCGCTCGGCGTCGAGGTCTCCGGCGTCCTGGGCAGCGTGGAGTTGTTCCCGGGCGGAGGTGATCCGCTGGTGCAGTTCCGCGGCGAACGTGTCCATGGTGGACCTACCTTATGCACGAGTTGCAGAATTCTTCAATTCGTGATCGCATGAATTTGCAAGGTAGGGAGCGAGTGGAGGGCGGAGGATGACGACACCGTTGCACCAGTTGAAGGCGGAGTTCTTCAAGACACTGGGGCATCCGGCGCGTATCCGGCTGCTGGAGCTGTTGAGCGAACGCGAGATGGCGGTCAGCGAGCTCCTGCCGGAGATCGGCCTCGAGGCGTCGAACCTGTCCCAGCAGTTGGCGGTGCTGCGCCGCGCGGGTCTGGTGACCGCCCGTCGCGAGGGTTCGCAGGTGTACTACGCGTTGACCAGTCCGCAGGTGGCCGAACTGCTCGCGGTGGCCAGGCGCATCCTGACGTCGGTGCTGTCGGACCAGGTCGAGCTGCTGGACGGCCTGCGTGCGAACCGGTGACCTCGAACATGTCTGACCTTCATCAACCTCTCCGAAGCAGGGAACGACCTATGAAGCGGCGCCAGCCCCGCCCGATGAAGATCGAGACCGTCCAGAAGTGGGTCGCCTCGGTCATTCTGTTCCACGTCGGCAGCGTCCCGACGGTGTCCCTCGCCGTCTACAGCATCGGCTTCGCCGACACCGAGCGCGGCCGCGGGATCGGTCTGTGGCTGATGTCGGGCGTGATCGGCCTGCTGACGGTCGTCGGCATGCGCCTCATCCACCAGCGCACCCCCTTCTCGCCCTGGCTCGCCCTCGGCATCCTCCCCACCGTCGTCACCGGCTTCTACATCTTCTGACGGCGGGGCACGGGCAGCTGCTCGGCTGTCCGAGCGACCTCGGGCACTAGGTCCGTCGACTTCGAGTACGAGGAGGCCCAGCAGGACAGCTTCCGCTTCCGCGCCACCCACGTCAGCAAGCTCTGACGCCGGTTCGAGGTGGGACTTCGGACTCAGTTGCGGAGTCGGGCGGCGTGGTCGGGGACCTGGGTTTGCATGTCGCGGGGTGGGCGTTCGTAGCCTTTGGAGGGTGGGCGGGGTGGGAGCTCGAGGGGCGGTCGCTGAACCTCGTGGTACGGGATGCTCGACAGCAGATGGGCGATCATGTTGATCCGGGCGGAGCGTTTGTCTTCGCTCTCGACGACGTACCAGGGCGCCTCGGGGATGTCGGTGTGGACGAACATCTCGTCCTTCGCGCGGGAGTAGTCCTCCCAGCGGGTGATCGACTCCAGGTCCATCGGTGAGAGTTTCCAGCGGCGCATCGGGTCCTCGACGCGGCTGCGGAAGCGGTTCTCCTGTTCGCTGTCGCTGACCGAGAACCAGTATTTGCGCAGCAGTACGCCGTCCTCGACGAGCAGCCGTTCGAAGAGCGGGCACTGGTGCAGGAACCGTGCGTACTCCTGGTTGGTGCAGAATCCCATCACGCGTTCGACGCCGGCGCGGTTGTACCAGCTGCGGTCGAACAGGACGATCTCGCCGGCGGCCGGCAGGTGTTCGACGTACCGCTGGAAGTACCACTGCGTCCGCTGGCGCTCGGTCGGTGCGGGCAGGGCGGCGATCCGGGCGACGCGGGGATTGAGGTACTCCGTGACGCGTTTGATCGTGCTGCCCTTGCCGGCTGCGTCACGGCCCTCGAAGATCACCACGACCCGGGCCTTCTCGACCCGTACCCATTCCTGCAGCTTGACCAGCTCGGCCTGCAGCCGCAACAGCTCCCGCTCGTACCGCTTCTTCGGCAATCGCTTCATAGCGCCCATCCCAGAACGATGCCCCATCCGCCGCCGAGAACACAGCGGTCACGCCGCAGACGGGTCTTTCGCCTCTCTGAGAGAGGCGACAACGGCTCTGCCGGATCTGGTGGCGAAATCGGACGATCGAGGTGTCAGAAGTTCAAGGGAAAGGGTTGACACATCATGACCACCACGTCGCACCGGCGCGATCTGCAGACTCCTGCGACGGAGCCTGTTCGCCATCCGATCATCACTACTGCGGCCGGTCGTGCGCTGGCTGTATTGCGGGTTGTTGTCGGGCTGTCGTTCTTGTGGGCGTTCGTCGACAAGGTCTTCGGTCTCGGCTACGCGACCCCGTCCGGTAAGGGCTGGATCGACGGCGGTGACCCGACGGCCGGGTTCCTGGGCAAGGGAACCAGTGGCCCGTTCGCGGATTTCTACCGGTCGCTGGTTGGTGACTGGTGGGTCAGCCCGTTGTTCATGATCGGTCTGGCCGGTCTCGGTCTGGCGTTGACGCTGGGTATCGGGATGCGGATCGCGGCGGTCAGTGGTGCGTTGCTGTATCTGTTGATGTGGTCGGCGAATCTGCCGCCGGAGAACAACCCGGTGCTGGACGATCACATCGTCGGCGCTGTCACGGTTGTTGTTCTGGCGCTGGTTGCTGCGGGCAACGTGTGGGGCTTCGGTAAGTGGTGGAGCGGTCTGGACTTCGTCCGCGAGTACCCGTGGCTGCGGTGAGCTCGATGGGTACCAAGCCGGTTATCCACGTGGGGGTTGATGGCTCTTGGCGTGACACCGGTGCCCTGGAGTGGGCCTTGCAGGAGTCGTTGCTCCGGCGAGAGCCTCTCCAGGTGGTGCACGTCATCGACGAGAAGCTCCGTGACGTCTCGGTATGGGAGCCCGACGCTGTCGACGACGCGGCGACCGACCTCGTCAACGAAGTACAGAAGTATCTGGACGAGGCTCCCGGCCTGCTCGAGCACGAGGCTGAGTTGATGGTCGGCCCGCCGGCCCGGACGCTGAACGCGGTGGCTGCGGACAGCCGGATGCTGGTCGTCGGCCGCCGCGGGCTGGGAACGTTCAAGCGATTACTGGTCGGCTCGACCTCGGAGGCGGTTGTCGCACAGGCGACGGTCCCGGTGGTGGTTGTGCCGGAGTACTGGAAGCCGTCCGATCACGCCGGGCCGGTGCTGGTCGCCCTGGATGAGGACGAGACTCCGTCCGTGATGGAGTTCGCGATCACCGCAGCGGCCGAGCGGAAGGTGCCCGTCAGGATCCTCCATGTCTGGGACCTGCCGGCGGTCTTCAGCTGGGACGCGATGGACACCGGTGGCGTCAGCGCCGAGTGGGCCGAGAACGCCCAGCGGTACTTCGAGAACGTCGCAGTCGAGTGGCGGCAGAAGCACCCCGACGTTGCGATCGAGATCGACGTACGGCGAGGTCATGCCGTCGATGGTGTCGTCACGACTTCCGAGCAGTCCGATGCCCAGCTTCTCGTCGTCGGAACCCGCCATCACACCCGGCTGGCGGCCATCCTCCTCGGCTCGGTGACTCGCGGTGTCCTGCACCACGCGGGCTGCCCGTTGGCCGTCGTACCTGCTTGAGGCTGACGAAACCGCACCGGGCGGAGCGCTATCCGCAACCAGGGGCTCGGCGCTTTCGCGAGACCGCTCAACGCGCTGACGAAAGCGCTGTCCCGGCCCGGATCGATCCACGGGCTGACCGGCGTCCTCCCGGATCCCGCCTGACTTCGGGTCAGCAGATCGTGTTGTTCGCCTTCGCAGAAGTACTTTTGTCGAGGGTATCGCGCTGACCGGACTGAAAGGCTGACATGTACAAGGTGGAGCGGTGTTTCTGTTCGGTGGGGAGCGGGAGGTGCTGGTCCGATGAGTGTTGACGTGGTCGTCGTCGGCCTCGGGTTCGGCGCGGCGTTCGTCCCGATCTACCAGGCCCACCCCGACGTCGGCCGGGTCGCGGTCGTCGATGCCGATCCCGCCCGTACGGCGGCTGTCGCGGACCGGCTCGGGATCACGGAGCGCTTCGCGTCGCTCGAGGACGCGCTGTCTGCTCCGGGGTGGGACGCCGTACACCTGCTGACGCCGGTGCGGTTCCATGCCGCGCAGGTCCAGGAGGTGCTGAAGTCCGGGAGGCACTGTGCGTCGGCGGTGCCGATGGCGACCACCCTGGAGGACCTGGATGCGCTGATCGCGGCGCAGGACGATGCCCGGCGCAACTACATGATGATGGAGACCGCGGTCTACTCCCGCGAGTACTTCCACGCCAAGGAGTTGCTGGAGACCGGGCAGCTCGGCCGGCTCACGTACTTCAAGGGCGACCACCTCCAGAACCTCGACGGGTTTCCGGACTACTGGCTGGGCTACCCGCCGATGCACTACGTCACGCACGCACTCTCGCCCGCTTTGGCGCTGGCGAACACGCGGGTCGAGTCGGTGCGCTGCCTGGGCTCCAGCCGGCTGACGCCTGATCACATCGGCGTTGCGGGGGAGGGGTTCGGGACCGAGGCCGGGCTGTTCAAGCTGGCTGGTGACGACTTGGTCGCCAACGTCACGATGTCGTTCTTCCAGCTCGGCCGCAGCTATCTCGAGGGTTTCTCGGTGTACGGCGACGAGGGTGCGCTGGAATGGCCGCAGCTCGAGGGCGGGCCGATGAAGCAGTTCAAGCTCGAGCCACTCGCGGACGGTCGCCGTGGACGGCCGGTGACCGAGGTCGACGTACGACCCGGCGGAGCGCCGGAGTTGTTGCCCGAGGCACTCAGGCCGTTCACCGACGGCGGTCACGGCGGATCGCACCCGCACCTGGTCCACGAGTTCGTGTCGAGCATTGTCGATGCCCGGGCTCCGCGGGTCGACGCCCGGACCGCCGCGACCTGGACGGCTCCCGGGATCTGCGCCCACCAATCGGCCCTGCAGGGCGGCGCGGAGGTCCAGGTGCCGGACTACGGGGCTCGGTCATGACCGTCGTCGCGCTCGTCGGTTGTCAGCTCAGTGGCGCGAATGACGGGGTGGTGGTCAGGGAACCGGGGAAGGATGATCAGCGCAGCGTGGCGATTGTTGGCCGCAACCGCGGTGCTGGGCCTCGCGTTCGTGGCCTCGGCCCCGGCGGTTGCGCAAGCACAGGACACGACCGTGCAGGTGGCGGTCGCTCCGACACCGTCTCCGACCCTGGGCTCGACCAACTCCAGCCGACCCCAGCCGCCGGGCGCGTCGGACTCCAGCCCAAATGACTACGGCGGTGCGATCTGGGTGGTGGTCGCCGCGGTGGTCGTCGTCGCACTGGTCGGCGGCGGAACCTTCTACTTGACGCGCACCCGTCGCATCGACCTGACCCAACGAACCACACCGGACGAGGAACGCCACGCCGAAGCCGAACGACGCCACCACGAGCAATAGCAAGCCAGGCGGACAGATCACCCGTCCGCAGGGTGCGCGCGATGCGCCGCCCGCCGCTCGGCCCCGGTCTCCTCGGCGTCGGTGTCGTCGCCGGCGACGCGACCGACGAACTCGGCGTTGGTTCCGGTGCCCGTCGTGGTCGGCGTACCGTGGTCGGGGTTTCCGCCCGTCGCCCGCGTCATCGCGGTGGTGTCGTCGGCCGGCGCGTCGGCCTCGTTGATCGTGTGGGACAGGCGCCAGCGCTTGAACCGCTGCCAGATCGACATCGAACGCTCCGATCACTCGCGGAAAATCACCCGGTACCCGCGGAGCACCCCAGAAAACCGGCGAGCCTCCGTCAGGACTGACCGTTGGGCGGTGAAACCGCGATCACGCAGAACTCGCGTTGCCCTCGGTGTCACGCAGTACGACGAAGTCGTGGCGCTCGGGGTACGGCCAGTCCTCGGCCCGCGCGGCGCCGAGCTTGAGCAGTCGCTCGATGTGGCCATCGCGGTCCGACGTGTACAGGTCGAGATGTACGGGCGTCGGCACGGAGGGGATGTCCTGTGCGCGCTGCAGGAGCACCGTAGGCCCCGTACCTTCTGGATCCTCGAGCTTGGCGAACTGGTCGTCGGGACCGATCCGTTCGGGGCGCTGGTATCCGAGCGCCGCGGACCAGAAGTCGGCGGCGCGATCCATGTCGGTAGCGTTCACACAAACGGTCGCCAGTCGGAGGTCCCCGACCTCCTTGGGGCGTTGAGTTGTAGTCGGCATACCGTTGCGGGTGCCCTCGGCGGTATGCCTGCAATCGGCAGTCTGTCAGGGGAGCGGGCGGCCGCCGGTGGCGCCGATGCGTTCGCCGGTGACGTACGTCGAGTCGTCCGAGGCGAGGAACACGTACAGCGGTGCCAGCTCGGCAGGTTGGCCGGCTCGTCCGAGTGGTGTGTCTGCCCCGAACTTGCCAACCTTGTCGGCGGGCAGGGTCGCCGGAATGAGGGGTGTCCAGACCGGCCCCGGCGCGACGGCGTTCACCCGGATGCCTTTCGGTGCCAACTCCTGCGCAAGTCCCTTGGTGAAGTTGAGGATCGCGGCTTTGCTGGTGGCGTAGTCGAGCAGATTCGGCGACGGCTCGTAGGCCTGGATCGACGTGGTGTTGATGATCGACGACCCCTCCGACAGGTGCGGAAGCGCTGCCTTGCACAGCCAGAACATCGCGTAGACGTTGGTCTTCAGCACCTGGTCGAACTGCTCGGTGGAGATGTCCGCGATCCCTTCACGCGACATCTGGTACGCCGCGTTGTTGACGAGGATGTCGAGTCCGCCGAGTTCCTCCACGCAGTGCTCCACGAGTCGCTTGCAGTGCTGCTCGTCCTGAATGTCGCCGGCGAGTGCGGCTGCCGTCGACCCCGACTCGCGGACGAGCCGGCAGGTCTCGTCGGCGTCCTGTTCCTCGGCTTCGAGGTGCGAGATCATCACGTCCGCTCCCTCGCGCGCGAACGCCAGTGCGACGGCGCGCCCGATACCGGAGTCGCCGCCGGTGATCAGCGCCCGCTTGCCGGCGAGTTTCCCGCTCCCGCGATAGGTCTTCTCGCCGTAGTCGGGCTCAGGCGTCATCGCGCTGCCATGCCCAGGATGCTCCTGCTTCTGCGGCTCCTGCTGCTCCGGTCCGGCGTACCTGGTCCTCGGATCGTTGCCCATTGCATGCCTTTCGTCGTCGCGTAGCCCTCGCGGTACCCGCCACCGGACGTCGGTACGCGCGTTTCCACACCGGACCCACGGGTACTGGCCGGGCGTCCACGACTTGAGGTGACGACGATGTCAGGAACTGTTCGTTCGGAGGCTGCGGAGTACCGGCAAGGAGCCGACCGGCCGCTGGGTGGTTATGCGGTGCTGATGACGCTGTTCGGCGCTCTGGTGGGTATCGCGGGGGCGGTCGCCGCGGTGCGAGGGACGAACGGCCGGCGGATCTCGCCGTACGACCTGCTGCTGATGACGGCAGGCACCCACAAACTCGCGCGGCTGGTCAGCAAGGATGCGGTCACCAGCCCGCTGCGGATGCCGTTCACCCGGTATCGCGAGCCGGGCGGACCGGCCGAGGTCATGGAGGACGTCCGCTCCGAAGGGTCGCTTCAGCATGCCATCGGGGAGTTGGTGACCTGCCCGTTCTGCCTGGCGATCTGGGTCGCGACAGCTTTCAGCATCGGTTACCTTTTCGCACCGCGCTTCACCCGCGTGGCGGCTTCGGCACTCACCGCGACCGCCGGTTCGGACTTCCTGCAACTCCTCTACGCGCGGCTCCAGCAGTCGGCGAATTGACCTGATCCGGCCTGGGTACCTGCCGATGTGCGTCCTGCAGGGTGAGGAGATAGGGCCGATGGTCGTTTCGGATCAGGTCGCGAGGGGCAAGCACTCTCTCGACGTGGAGTGGTTCCGTCGGGAACTCGAGCACGAGCGGCAATTCAGGCTCGAGCAACTCATAAGCCTGTCGTACCAGGCCGACGCGCCGTGTTCGACAGCTCTCGACGAAGTCCGGGCCGCGTTGACGGCCGGCGCGCGGCGGGCGTTGGCGGAGATCGATGCCGCACTCTTCCGCCTCTCCCGGGACACCTTCGGCGTCTGCGAGCTCTGCGGGCAGGCAATCCCCAGCTACCGGCTGATAGCGATCCCGACCATCAGGCTGTGCCTGCCGTGCGAGCGCTCCCAGCCAGGCCCTCGGGACTAACGACCATGCGGGCGTATCGATGGATCTGGCGCGCGATCGCAGGCCTCTGGATCGTGCTGGGTGCTGCCGCCGGGGCCGTCGTACTCCCGCTCGCGGTCTGGATCGCTCTCGGGCTTCCGGCGCTGGTTCTCTGGCTGGCGTCCTCGGTGCGGAAACTGGTCACCGACGACGGCAAACCTGCGCCGACACGAAATGCGGCGTTGGTGCTGGTGGTGTACCTGGGTGTCATCGCAACTCTGGCGGCTGCGGTCTTCATCGATCTCGGGGCGTTGGTGGTTCTGGCGTTCTTGGCCGCCGGCTCCCCGGCCGCGATCGGGTGGTACGCGCGGAGGCTCGGCTGGGACCGCCCGAGGTCAGGACCCTCGCCGACCTCCGCCAGTACGGCCGAGCTGTGCAGGCAGTGGATCGAGAGCTACGGCGAGTTGAGCCGTGCGACCTCCAGTGCGGCGCGGCTTCGGGTGGTGATGGCGCGTCAACGCTGCCTGGACGAGCTCGAACGGCGTGACCCCGAGGGATTGCACGCCTGGCTGTCCTCGGTGGCGAGCGCGGGCGGGGATCCGCGGCGCTTCTTGTCCGACGCGGGCGGCTGAAGCAGCCGTTGCGCGGCCCCCGGGGTTGCGGCAGGCGACGAATTCCGAAAGCGCATGACTGCTCGTGGCGGTGGGAACCGCGTGGGTATCAGGGAAGAATCTGCTCGAGAGGTGATGACATGACGACTGCACGGGATTTGATGACGCCGGGTGCGGAGTGTGTCGGCGAGAACGAGACCCTGGTCCTGGCGGCGCGGAAGATGCGGGATCTGGACGTCGGGGCGCTGCCGATCTGCGGCGAGGACAACCGGTTGAAGGGCATGCTGACCGATCGTGACATCGTCGTGAAGTGCATCGCCGACGGCGGAGATCCGACGAAGGCCACGGCCGGCTCGTTCGGGCAGGGAAAGCCGGTGACGATCGGTGCGGACGACAGCATCGAGGAGGCGCTGCAGACGATGGAGGCGCATCAGGTACGCCGCCTTCCGGTCATCGACGGTCATGACCTCGTCGGGATGCTGGCCCAGGCGGACGTCGTACAGGCGATGCCCGGGCGCGCCGGCGGGACCGTCAGCGACATCTCCGAGCCGAGCTAGCCGACGCCGAGCAGGCGGGTCGCCTGCGACGAGGTGGAAAAGCTGCGCTTCAGTGACCGGTGGGTGTCGAGGGCCGGCGATATTCGGGGATGAGGCAGATGGATCTGGTGGATCGGACGGCCTTGCTGGCGCGGTTGGCGAGGAAGATCGCCGAGGACGGTCCGGAGCTGTCGCTCGTGGCCCGTCTGTGCCGCGCGTTCCTGGCGCTCGTCGGTGGCGACGGAGCGGCGATCACCCTGTCCTACACCGAGCCGAGCCGCGTGACGTTGTGCGCCACGGACGACGTGGCGGCGCGTTTGGAAGATCTGCAGGATGTGCTGGGCGAGGGCCCCGGCCCTGCCGCCTACAAGGCCGAGACCGCCATGGCGACCGATCTGCGGGTCGATCATGACCGATGGCCGTTGTTCACCGAGGCCGCCCGCGAGGTGGCGGGTGCCCGGACCGTGTACGCCGTACCGATGCGTCCTGGCCAGCGCACGATCGGCGTGGTCACGGTTCATCAGAACGACGGCGAACTGCCGGACGGTGACCGCGCGCAGTTCCTGGCCGATGCGATCGGGGCCGCGCTCATGCAGGACCCGCCGCCACCGGTCGAGTCGGATCTCGGCCCCGGGCCGTGGTCGACGCGGACGAAGATCCATCAGGCCACCGGCATGGTGCTGATGCAGCTGCGGATCAGTCCCACCGACGCGATGGCGTTGATGCGGGCGCATGCCTTCTCCCACAACACGACCCTGGCCGACGTCGCCGAGCAGATCACCAGCCGGCGCCTGCGATTCTCCGACGACGACAACGGCGAGACCGAGACCGACGCCGACCACGACGCCGACAGCGAGCGCTGACGAACAGCTGAACTCAGGACTTCTTGGCGGCGGCTTTTCCGCCCTTGCGGCCGGCTTCCTTCTTCTGGGCCGTCGTACCGCCTTGCTTGCTGTTGCCGCCCTTGCCGCTCTGTTTCCCGCCGTGCTCGCTGGACTTGGGCGCGTTGGCGATCTTGGCAGCGCGCTCCTTCGACATTCCGTTGTCCTTGAGCGCCTCGTACTGCTTCTCGTTCTTGACGTTCGCCGACTTTCCGGGCATCACTGCCTCCTCCGGTGTGCGTAGCACAGCGGTAGGTACCCGCGGCCGAACGATTCATGCGCCGTTCCTGCGCCGTGGCTGGGTCAGACGGTGGGGAGGCGGCGGCTGTCGATCAGCTGCTGAGCGACCTCGCGGAGCTTGGTGTTGGTGTCCTGGGAGTAGCGCCTGAGGACCTGGAAGGCACGGTCACTGTCCAGGTCGTAGCGCTCCATCAGGATCCCCATCGCCTGGCCGACCAGCTTCCGGGCGTCGACCGCGACCATCAGGTTCTCCTCGCGGCGCGCGGTCGCCACCGCGACCGCCGCGTGCCGGGCGAGGATGTGGGCGACGGCCTCCTCGTCGGGCCCGAAGGCTCCCGATTGATGGCTGTAGAGGCCCAGAACGCCGACGGCGCCGAACCCCGTCCACAGCGGGACATCCAGAACACTGTGAACCCCGAGGCCGAGAACCTTCTTGGTCCAATCCGGCCAGCGGGCCTCCTGGACGAGATCAGGGATCGAAACGGTGGTGCGGTCGCGCATGCACTCCACCAACGGTCCGTCCCCGCCGGCCAGCTGGAACCGATAGATCTCGGCGACGACAGGGGCGGTGACGGCGGGCACCTCCGGCCGGTTGCCGGCGGTGTGCAGTGCGACGCCGGCGTAATCGCAGTTCAGCGCTTGTAACGCGAACTCGACCACTGCCTCGACAGTCTCCTCGACACCCTCCGCTTCGTGCATCTCCAGAGCGAGCCGGGAGAAGCCTTCGGCGGCCGGTACAAGGTCTGTCCGCGCCGAAGGTTCGCCCGCATCGTCCTCGGTACCCGTGATTCGCCGGCCTGTGTCCGTCACGTCCCTATCATGCACCGCAGCACGCGCCGAACCCAGCAGGGAAGCCGTTTCGAGGGGTACGCCGAGGGCACCGGGGCGAAATGGGTGAGATCGATCGAATTGCGGAGCCCTGGGGGACACGGGCGGCGTACGGACCGGGGGAGTTCTGGCCGGTGCGGGTGGACCTGCGGCTGGACGACGGAGTGCGTCCGGCCGATGTCGACGAGTGGGTACAGTCCGCGACCATCCTGCACTCGAACGGTGACGGGCTGGACATCGCGGTCAAGGACGGCCGGATCGTGGGGGTGCGGGGCCGGGCCGACGACCGGGTGAATCACGGCCGGCTGGGGCCGAAGGACCTGTTCGGCTACCAGGCCAACAACTCGGCGGACCGGCTGACGACCCCGCTGGTACGCCGGGACGGGGAGCTCGTGGAGACGGACTGGGACACCGCGATGGCGGCGGTCGCCGGACGAACGCGGGAGTTGCTGGCCGAGCGCGGCCCGAGTTCGATCGGCTTCTACACCACCGGGCAGCTGTTCCTGGAGGAGTACTACACACTCGCGCTGATCGCCCACGGCGGTATCGGCACCAATCACCTGGACGGCAACACCAGACTCTGTACGGCGACCGCGGCGGCAGCGCTGAAGGAAACGTTTGCGTGCGACGGTCAGCCTGGCTCGTACACCGACGTCGATCACGCCGACGTGATCGCGCTCTACGGCCACAACATGGCCGAGACCCAGACGGTGCTGTGGACCCGGGTCCTCGACCGGCTCGCCGGCCCGAACCCGCCGACGATCCTGTGCGTGGATCCGCGCCGTACGCCGGTGGCCGAGGCCGCGACGATCCACCTGGCGCCGAAACCCGGGACGAACGTCGCCCTGATGAACGCGCTCCTGCACGAGATCATCGCGAACGAGTGGGTCGATCGCGACTACGTCGACCGGCACACGGTCGGGTACGACGAACTCGCGAAACAGGTGGCGGACTGCGATCCGGAGTGGGCCGCGGCGATCTGCGACGTACCGCCCGGTGACATCCGCGACGCGGCCCGGCTGCTCGGCACCGCGGAACGGCTGCTGTCGACGGTGCTGCAAGGCTTCTACCAGTCTCATCAGGCGACGGCAGCCGCGGTCCAGGTCAACAATGTCAACCTGCTCCGCGGGATGCTCGGCCGGCCGGGGTGCGGGATCCTGCAGATGAACGGCCAGCCGACCGCGGAGAACACCCGGGAGTGCGGCGCCGACGGCGACCTGCCGGGTTTCCGGAACTGGGCGAACGACGACCAGGTCGCCGACCTCGCGAAGGTCTGGAACGTCGACCCCCTGCAGATCCCGCACTATTCGGAGCCCACGCACCTGATGCAGATGCTGCGGTACGTCGAGGACGGGTCGATCCGCTTCCTCTACGTCAGCGGGACCAATCCGGCGGTGTCGCTGCCCGAGCTGGCCAGGGTCCGGAAGCTCCTCGGCCAGGAGCGGCTGTTCCTCGTCGTCCAGGACATCTTCCTGTCGGAGACCGCGCAGCTGGCCGACGTGGTGCTGCCGGCGGCCACCTGGGGCGAGAAGACCGGCACGTTCACGAACGCCGACCGTACCGTGCATCTGTCGGAGAAGGCCGTGGAGCCGCCCGGTACGGCGCGGCCGGATCTCGACATCTTCCTCGACTACGCCCGCCGGCTCGAACTGACGGACAAGGACGGCGAACCGCTGGTGAAGTGGACAGACGCGGAGGGCGCGTTCGAGGCGTGGAAGGAGTGCAGCGCGGGGCGGCCGTGCGACTACAGCGGCTTGAGCTACGAGAAGCTGCGGGGCGGCAGCGGGATCCAGTGGCCGTGCAACGCGGATCATCCGGACGGCACCGAGCGCATCTATACGAATGGCGAGTTCTGGAGTGAACCGTCGTACTGCGAGAGCTATGGCAAGGATCTGGTGACGGGCGCGCCGTTGGACCCGGTCGAGTACAAAGCGATGAATCCGTCCGGGAAGGCGGTCCTGAAGGCGGCGGAATATCTGGAGCCGCACGAGCCGCCGACGTCGGAGTATCCGTACCTGCTGACGACCGGGCGCACGCTGTACCACTTCCACACGCGGACGAAGACCGGGCGGGTGCGGCAGTTGCAGAACGCCGCCCCGGAGGTCTGGGTGGAAATGTCGGCGTCCGACGCAGAGCGGCAGGGATGGAACGAGGGCGATCTCCTGCAGATCAGTACGGCGCGGGGGAGCGTGAGGGCGCGGCTGAGGATCAGCGGGATCCGGCCGGCGACCTTGTTCCTGCCGTTCCACTACGGATACTGGGACGCGCCCGACGAGCAGTCGGCCCGGGCGGCGAACGAGCTGACCGTCACCGACTGGGATCCGTGCTCGAAGCAGCCGCTGTTCAAGTGCGCGGCCGCCAGGGTCGAACGGATCAGCGTGGGGAACGCGCCCTCGTCGGCGCCGACCACGACGGCGTCCAAGCCGGTCGTGAGCGGCGTTCCGCCGACGCGTGGTGGCGTCGACGCCGTTGTTCTCGAGCACTTCCCGGCGGAGGAGGGCAATCGATGACGAACAAGGTGGGCCTGGCGATCCGGGAACTGCACCGCGCGGAGAACGACCTGGCCGCGGAACTGCTGCAGGTGTCCAGCCGGCACAAGTCCGATCATGACATCTTCTACCTCGGCAGGGATCTGGCCAGGTGGTCGCAGGACCATGTGCGGGAGCTCGCCAAGCACGGCAAGAACTATGAGGTCGATCTCGACGCCGACGCGCACGACGAACCAGGCCTGCTGGCGACCGTCCGGCAGAAGGGTGCGGAGCTGATCGGCGGGTACCACGATCCGTCGCTCCTGCTCCTGAAGGACCTCAGAGAGATCCATCGCAAGGCGGCGGGTGTGTCACTCGACTGGGAGGTCCTGGCCCAGACCGCCCAGGCCCTCAAGGACTCCGAGCTGCTCAACCTCGCCAAGACCTGTCATCCCCAAACCCTGCGTCAACTTCGCTGGGCCAACGCCTCCCTGAAGGTGAACGCCGCCCAGATCATGGTGACGCCTTAGCTCGTGTGGGTACAGGGTGCTGACAACCGGATGACCGAGGAGGACACAGTGGGCAGGATCGCTTTTCTGGTAGCCGCCGAAGGGATCGAGCGGGTCGAGCTGACCGAGCCGTGGGACGCGGTCAAGAGCGCCGGGCACGAGCCTGTTCTGGTGAGTCCGGACAGCGGTGAGGTTCAGACTTTCGACCATTTGACGGCCGCGGACAAACTGCCGGTCGACGAGGTTGTCGCCGACGTGCCAGTCGACGACTTCGCCGCGCTCGTGCTGCCCGGGGGAGTCGCCAATCCGGACGCCTTGCGGCGTGACGAGAAGGCTGTTGCCTTCGTCAAGGAGTTCGTTGCCTCCGGCAAACCGGTGGCGGCCATCTGCCACGCTCCGTGGACGTTGGTCGAGGCCGACGTCGTACGTGGGCGCACGCTGACGTCGTGGCCCAGTCTGCAGACCGATCTCCGCAACGCCGGAGCCACCTGGGTCGATCAGGAGGTCGCGACCGACGAGAACCTGATCACGAGCCGGAATCCGGACGATCTCCCGGCGTTCTCCACCGCCCTGCTCAAGGCTCTCACTTGAGGCCCGCGAGGCGGACGCCGTTGACGATGTAGCGCTGGAAGATGAGCACGAGCAGGATCGTCGGCAGCGCTGCGAGGGTCGATCCGGCCATCAGCATGCCCCATTCGTTGCCGCGCGCCGAGCGGAACGTCGCGAGGTACTGCATGATCTGGGTCAGGTCGGGGTTCGACACGACGAGCACCGGCCAGACGTAGGAGTTCCAGTACCCGAGGAACGACGCGATGCCCACGACGACGAACGGCCCGAGCGACTGTGGCACGAAGATCTGCACGAAGATCTGCCAGCGGGTCGCGCCGTCGATGAGCGCCGCCTCCTCCACCGCGGCCGGCATGTTGAGGTAGAACTGCCGCAGGAAGAACATCTGGGCGCTCGCCGCGACGCCGGGGATGATGAGCACCGCCAGGGTGTCGAGCATGCCGAGCTTGCTCACGACGACGAACGACGTCAGCAGGATCGCCATCGCCGGGACGAACATCGGCGTGATGCAGACAAGCCACCACAGCCGTTTCCCGGCGAAGTCGAGGCGCGCGAACGCGTACGCCGCCATCGAGTTCACCACCAGGCTCGCGACGGTGAAGATGACGGCGCCGACGAAGGTGATGACCATGGCGCGCACGAACGCCGGATCCGCGAGGATCAGGCGGTAGTTGTCGATCCGCCAGACGTCGGGGAAGAACTGGAACGGACTGCGCAGTACCTCGTCCTGACCCTTGAACCCGGAGATCGCCATCCACGCCAGCGGAAAGAGCGCGGTGACGGCGATGCCGGCGACGAGCAGGTACGACAGGAGCCGGCGCGGGGCGTACCACGAGCGGTTCATCGGTGTCCTTTCGGGGACGCCACCTCAGGCGTCCGACGACTTCTCGGAGCTGACGACCCGGAAGATGATGAGCGAGATGGTGCCGATGACGAGGAACAGCAGCAACGCCGCGGTCAGGGAGTAACTCGTTGCGTACGGCGTGGCGTCGCGGAAGCTGTTGAAGATGTAGAGGTTCGGCGTGTTCGTCGCGTTGACCGGTCCGCCGTTCGTCATCACGAGCGGCAGCTGGAACTCCTGGATCGTCAACGTCAGGCCCGAGACGAGCAGGAACAGGATGACGTTGCGCAGCGAAGGGATCGTGATGTAGCGGGTGCGCTGCCAGAAGTTCGCGCCGTCGAGCCTGGCCGATTCGAAGTAGCTTTCGGGGATGTCGAGGATGCCGGCGAGCATGATCAGCGTCGACACGCCGAAGCCGAGCCAGATCGCGGGGATCGCCACGGCCGGCAGCGCTGTCGACGCCGTGTTGAGCCACGCGAGCGGGCCCTGCCCGAACAGCCCGATGAACCAGTTCGCGAAACCCTCGTCCTGGTAGATGAAGACGAAGATGATGGCCGCCACGACGCTCGAGACGACGGCCGGCACGTAGACGGTCGTCTTCATGAAGGCCGCCATCCGCTTCGACAGCGTCGCGAGGAAGCTCGCCAGGAGCAGGGCCAGCACCAGGATCGTCGGCACCACCATCAAGGCGAGTTTGAGGCCGACCAGGAGCGACTCGTAGAACTCAGGGTCGGTGAGCACGTATTTGTAGAAGTCGAACCCGACGAACTCGGCGTCCTTGTAGAAGCTCATCTCGAAGAAGCTCAGGTAGAACGCGTAGACGAGCGGCCAGATGACGAAGATGCCGAGCAGCACGACCATCGGCGTGATCATCAGGTACGCCGTGAGATGCGCCCGCAGATGCCGCGGGACCTGTTCGGTGATCTTCGCAGGACGCCGGCGCCGTCGGCCCGACGTACGGCCCGGGTCGGTCGCCGCACCGGCCTGGGCCGTCGGCTGCGCCGGCGTGTCGATCATGGACATACTCTGTCAGCCCTTCGGTGCCGTGCCCTTGAGGCGCTGCTGCTTGATGACGCGGTCGATCGCGTCGCTCGCCTTCTGCGTCGCCGTTGGGATGTCGGACTTGCCCTTCATGACCGACTCGATCGCGGTCGCGAAGGCCAGCGAGATGTCGAACGGGTACGCCGGCTCGGCCTTGCCGGTCGCGACGACCTTGTCGCTGATGATCTTCATGAACGGGTCGGCCGTGGCCGCCGGGTCACCGGCGAGCGCCTGGTCGACCGACGTACGGACGGTGTACTTCGAGAAGCCGCTCTGCCGGAAGAAGTCGGCCATGATCGCCGGGTCGCCCGCGAGCAGGTAGTCGATGAACTTCGCCGCGGCCTCCTTGTGCTTGGACTTGGCGTCGACCGTGAGCGTCCAGCCGCCGAGCGTCGCCGTCGGCTTGCTCGGATCGCCGTCGACGGACGGGAACGGAGCGACCGCGGTGTTCTTGATCATCGCCGGGAAGGTCTGCTTGAGCTGGCCGACCGCCCACGAGCCGTTCGCCATCATCGCGACCTGGCCCTGGCCGTACGGCGTCGCGTCGGGATAGCCGACCTTCGGCTGCTGCGGAATCCAGCCCTTCTGGAACAGGGTCTGGTAGAACTCGAACAGCTTCGTGTAGCACGGGTCCTTCGCGTTGGCGGCGGACCAGTCGTCGTTGATCGGCAGGTGGCCGCACGCGTTGTACTGCAGGCCCCAGCTCGACCAGCCGAGGTCGGTCGCGACGGAGGCGATGCTCATGCCCTTGACCTTGCCCTTGGTCAGCTTCTCCGCCCACGTGAGCAGTTCGTCCCAGGTCTTGGGCGGCGCGTTCGGGTCGAGACCGGCGGCCTTGACGAGATCGGTGCGGTAGTAGAGCACGGTCGACGGCTCGACAAGCATCGGGTACGCGTAGTGCTTGCCGCCGACCTGGACGAACGCCGCGACGTTCGGCTTGATGTCGCTCCACGCCTTGTCCGGCAGCAGCTTGTCGAGCTCGGCGAACTGGCCGTTCGCGACGCCGGCCGGGATGCCGCCGTAGTTCGTCGTCGCGACATCCGGTTGCGTGCCGGCGGCCTGTGCGGCCTTGAGCTTCTGCTGCCACGTGTCACCGGGGACGACCTGGTACTTGACCTTCACGTCGGTCTGCGACGCGTTGAACTTGTCGACGTACGTCTTGAACCACTTCTGCTGGTACGGCTCGAACTGCGACTGCCAGAAGGTGATCTCGGCTGGTCCTCCGTTACCCCCGGAGCCCCCTGAGGTGCCGGAGTTCGAGCTACAGCCCGCGAGGGCGATCAACGCGGCCACGGCTGCTGCTGCGACGATCCTGAGTCTCCGTTGACGCATGTCGATGCTCCCTTGACGCTTGGGTACTACAACGCTGCTCACGCGAGGGAGTGTCGCAGAAATCGATTTCCCAGACAATGCCCTGGAGGCCGGTTATCGAGAAGTTGCAGAGCGTTCGGTTACTTCGGTTACGTTGTGCGGTCGGCGATGCTGTCGCGATGTTGTTCCAGCAGGTGGAGCACGGGTACGCCGAGATGGCGGCGGGCCTGCGCTGACCAGTCGATGTGAAGCAGCTCCGCGATCACGTGCGGCCGGGTGAGTACGACGACCTCTTGGCCGTTCACCCGCCCGATGTAGTCGGCCAGCTCGTCGATCGGGTGCTTGCGGGTGATCAGGCCCTCTGCCTCGCGGTCGAAGGAACGCAGGCGGCCGACGCTGCGGTTCAGTGCCTCAGTGGCCTGGGCATCGACGGCACGCTGTGCTTCCTCGGCTGCTACGCGGACCTCGTCGTCGGCGCGGACGGCGAACCGCTGGGTCGTGATGCCGAACAGATCCGATCCGGCAAGGTCGGCCAGCGACGCCTCCACCTGGGTTTTGGCGTCCTCGCACGGAATCACCACGTGGAACTGCACTCGATCGGGAGCGTCGGCGTACAGCTGCACGATCTGTTCCGCGTCGGCTACGCTCAGTTCTTCCTCGACCAGAATCACCACGTCGTACATGTGACCCACCTCCAGTGCTGATCCGGTACCCATCGGCGTCCGGAGGTCACGGCCGGGGGTTGGCGGGTTTGCCGGGGAACGGCGCGGGCACCGGAGGCCTACTCGGGGATTCAACCTGCCGGGTCGAGGCCCGGCCGTGGAAAGGGGAATGACCATGGGACTCGTTCTGTGGATCATCGCCGCGATCCTCGTGGTGTCCGGGATCGTGTCGCTGTTCCGTGGCCAGATGATCTGGGGTATCGCGCTGATCGTGCTCGGTCTCCTGGTCGGACCCGGTGGTGTCAGCATCTTCACCTGATCCGCGACGTCGCCCCCACCGCTACTTCCGGGTGGGGGCGACGTACGCCTAGTTTGTGGCGTCGTCGTCTTCCCAGGCGATCGAGCTGATGCGCCAGCCGGCCGGGGTGCGGACGAACTGGATGGTCTTGTGCCCGCCGCCCTCGAACCGCCGCCCGTTCTGGACGCCCGACTTGCGGTACTCGCTGAAGCGGTGGGCGATCGAGCCGTAAACCTCGGTCTGCTCACCGACCTCCCACTCCGCGAACTCGGTCAGCGTGCCATCGGTGAGTATCTGCTGCCGGGGCGTGATGAAGGAGCCGAGATCGTAGACGACTGTCTTGTCCCCGGTCTGACTGATGATCGTCCCTTCCGGGATGAACACCTCGTGGATCCGGTGCGTGCGGGGCGGCCCGTCGGTGTTGGTGAACGCACTGAAGAACAGGCGCATCAGCTCATCGAGCTCAGCTTTGGCGACATCGGAGTCGCGGCGGTTCGGCATGCTGCGCATCCTAGGGGCGCTGGTGCTTTCGGCGCCGGTGGTGGTTGAGCCGGGCCCAGGCGACGAGGACGCCGGTGGGTGAGAGCGCGATGAAGGCGACGTCAGCCGGGTTCCAGCGCCAGGACTGCGGATCGCGGACCCGGGTGGGTTTGCGCGGGTCGACCTCGAGGTCGATGAAATCCCCGGCCGCAGGGCGTTGGTGGATGTCCTCGACCAAAACCCGTACACCGGCGAAGGGCGCTTGAAGTTCTGCATTGAAGCTGGGTCCGCGCTGGTCGTAGTTGGCGCGGAGCACGAGTGCGGTCACGAGTTGACCACGGTGGTCGAGTACGAGGTCGTCGTACACGAAGGACGCCGAGAGGCCTGCCATTCCGGCGATCCACAGCAGGCTCAGGACCAGGCGGAGCGTCGACAATTCGCCGACAGGGGTCGACAGTATGACGCGCTCGAGCCAAGGACCGTCTGCTCCACGATGCCTACCGGCCGACACGACGAATCCGTCCGGTCAGCCCACAGCAGGGAATTGCCGGCATGTCTTGCCTCTTTCGGTCGACGACGAAATATGTCGCCGACCAGGCTTCCCGGCACACCGTGGTCCGTCCCGCGAGAGCGCGACGGACCCACTCGTACTATCCGCTCGCTGGGCCGAAACGTTACAGACGAGAAGCTGTGAGACCGACTGGCAGTTTGTCAGGTGCCGGAGCGGGAGGCGCCGAGGGTGGCCTGTGCTTTCTCCACCGCCGCCGTCGTGGCGCCCTCGATGTCCTCGGGCACCCCGTTGATCACCGTGACCGCCACGACGACGTCATTGACGGCGACGGTGACCATGGTGACCTCGAACCCCTCCAGCGCGCCGCCGGTCGCGGTGAAGCGGACGGCGACCGGGTCGGTACCGACCGCCGGCGCGGAGACCTCACGGACGCTGATCGGCGAGCTTCCTTCGCCCGGAACCTTCAAGGTCATGGTGCGGCACGTGGTGACGGCCTGCTTGAAGGACTTCTGGAGTGCCCGGGCGGCCGCCGGCGATCCCATGGCGTCGATGGTCTCGTCGACGAAGGGGCCTTGCGCGCCACCGGAGTACGACTGACCGGCGGACGCCTTCGATCCGGGCGGGTTGTCCGCGTTGGTGAAGGCAACCAACTTGGCGCAGCGGCTGTCTTTCGACGACACGCTGACGTCGGAGTCGTCGCCCGCGTCGTCCTTCTCGAGCGAGAATCCCGGCGGCAGATCGGCCAGCGCGAGCAGTGCCTTCGTGAGTTGAGCCGCCGTGCGTGCCGGTGCGGCGGGCGGGTTCGACGACGGTACGGCGCTCGGCGTGACGGCAGGCGGCGTACTGCTCGGTGCTGTGCTGCTCGGTGCCGTGCTGGTAGGTGCCGGCGTCGAGGAAGGGGCGCTCGAGGGCGTGGAAGAGCCACTGTCTTTCCCGCCGGAGCAAGCGGTGAACGCGAGCATGAGAACCGCGGAACAGGCAACAGCGCGAAGGGAGTTCGTCATGGGGGTCTCCTGGTGACAAAGGGCATGGGTCGGGCGCTGCCGACCAGACTTCCCGGCACACCAGAACAACCAACTGCGGTCCCGCTGGGACCGCACTCACTGAATGAATCGTTTGAAGCCGCCCAACGTTACGCCAGTGACAAAACTGTGACCGAACGCTCAACGCCGCCGGCGCCGGCCACTGAGCTCCGATGGTCAGGTTTGCTGGGGCGGAGCTGGAGGTGTTGGGAACAGCGAGATGAGTTTGCCCGGCTGCCGGGGCTTCGGGGCGCCGGCGGGGTCTTCGAAGATCTCGAGCCGGTCGTGGATTCGCATGATGAGTAGTTGTGCGATCGCGCTCAGGTCGCTGGCCGGGTCGTCGGCGATCTGTTCGAGCAGTTCGGCGACGATCAGTGCCTCCGGGCCGGACAGCACCGGCACGAGGCTTGCATCGGTTCCCGCTCCGAGGCGGTCTCCGAGCGTGTCGGGTCGTCGTCCTGGCCAAGGGATGGTCCCGGACGGATCGGCGGTGGTGAGGCTCTCGTCAGGTTGTGGCATGCGATGCGCCTCCAGGCGGGATGTGGGGTCCAGACGTCGCCGACCAGACTTCCCGGCACACCAGACTGCTTACTCCTGACATCGAGCAAGAGCCCGGTCGCGTTACAGCGATCGCGGTCTTTAACGATCCAAGGGCCTACTTTGACGCTTGCCGTGCGCAACGATCACGGAGAGTTGCTCGGTGAGCCGCCGCCGGTCAGGACAGAACGAAGTACCGCAGCCACAGGTACGGCGCCGCGACGGCGATGGTGATCGCGGTCATCACGACGCCTTTGCGGGTGAATTCCCAGAAGGTGATCGGGTTGCCCGCGCGCAGTGCGATGCCGATGGCGACGACGTTGGCGCTGGCGCCGACCGCGGTGGCGTTGCCGCCGAAGTCGGCTCCCGCGGCGAGCGCCCACCACAGGGCGTTGGCGTGGGTCGGGTCGTGCATGTTCTTGGTCAGTTCGAGGACCACGGGGCTCATGGTGGCGACGTAGGGGATGTTGTCGACGATGCCGGACAGGACCGCCGACACGAACAGGATCAGCATCACCGCCAGCAGGGGCTTGCCGTTGGTCGCCTTACCGACCTGATCGGCGAGGCTGCCGATCACGCCGGTTTTGACCAGGGCGCCGACCATGACGAACAGGCCGGCGAAGAACAGCAGCGTCTGCCACTCGACGCTGGCCATGTAGTCCTTGGTCGGTACGCCGGAGATCAGCACGAGCAGGCCGGCGCCGAGTAGTGCTACCACGGACGGGTCGACGTGGAAGAGCGAGTGGCCGATGAATCCGGTGAAGACGAGCAGGAGGACCGAGCCGCATTTGATGAGCAGGCGGGTGTCCTGGATCGCCTCGCGCTCGTTCAGCCGCAGGACGTTCTCGACCCGGTCGGGATCGACGTCGAACGATCCCTTGAACAGGCGGGGGAGGACCAGGGTGAACACGATCAGCTCGAGGACGACGAGCGGGGTCATGTGGAGCAGGAAGTCGTTGAAGGTGAGGCCGGAGCGGCTGGCGATGATGATGTTCGGCGGGTCGCCGATCAGCGTGGCGGCGCCGCCGATGTTGGAGGCCATCACCTCGGCGATCAGGAACGGGACGGGATTGATCCCGAGCCGGTCGCAGACCAGCAGCGTGACCGGTGCGATCAGCAGCACGGTGGTGACGTTGTCGAGGAAGGCCGAGGCGACGGCGGTGATGAGCGTGAGCAGGATCATCACCCGCAGCGGCGATCCCTTGGCCCGCTTGGCGGCCCAGATGGCGACGTACTCGAAGACTCCGGTACGGCGCAGGATGCCGACGATGATCATCATGCCGAGCAGCAGGAAGATGACGTCCCAGTCGATGCCGGTGTCGTGGGAGTAGAACGCGTGTTCGGAATCGGTGACCCCGACAGCGAGCAGCACGGCCGCACCGCCGAGTGCGGCGAGCAGTTTGTGCGTCCACTCCGTCGCGATCAGCACATAGGCGACCACGAACACCGCGACGGCGATCATTGTCACGTGATCACCGGTCCGTCGGCCAGTAGGTCGGCCGGTAGGTCGGTCAGTGCGCCGCGACGACCAGCTCCAGCAGTCGGGACGCGGTGATCGCGCCCAGGATCTCGCCGTCCTTCACGACCGCGACCAGCGGGCACCGCAGCCGGGCCATGATGGCCGCCACCTCGATGACGGTGTCGTCGTGGTTGACCACCGGCAGCTCGACCGGCTCCCTCGGCAACAGCTTGCGGACGGTCACTCCTGCCAGCTTGTCGGCTACCTGGTCGGCCAGCGACTCGTCCATCACCCGGGCCAGGGACGGATCGTCCTGCACGTACGTCGGCACCAGGAAGCGCACCACCTGCGACGCAGGCAGCACCGAATGCGGCCGGCCCTTCTCGTCGACCACGATCAGCCCCGGCAAGCGCCGCGAGGCGAGCAGCTCGGCAGCCTCGCGCGCGTCCGTGTCCAGGCTGACCACCGGAAACGCCTCGGCCATCTGCTCTCCGTGCACACCTGCACCATACGCCGGAACCACCGAACGTCGGGTAACCGTGAGCGTGCGGTCCTTCCAGCATCGTGCGGCCTCCGGGGTCGTCGATCGACCCGCACCTCGGCCGAGGGCGGGCACTGCCGACCAGACTTCCCGGCGCACCGTCGCCAAGCCTCTCCCATCACAGGCATTCGGCGCAAACGAGCTTGCGACCGTCTACGTAGCGGCCAATGCCGTCGGCAACCAGTTGCCACCTCCTCGGACAGAGCGGTGGATGACCGAGTGCGGGCTATGCTCCGACCATGATCTGTCGTCAGTGGCGAGGGTGGACCACGCCGGAGAACGCCGCCGCGTACGAGCGCGTCGTCCGGGAACAGGTGATCCCGGGAATCGAAGCGCTGCACATCCCCGGCTTCCTCTCGATCGATCTGGTCCGCCGCGAGCGGGAGCAGGACGTCGAGTTCATGACCCTGATGTGGTTCGAGTCCTTGGACTCCGTACGGACGTTCATGGGCGAGGACTACGAGACGGCCCACGTCCCGGCAGCCGCCCAGGCCGTACTCGCGGACTTCGACAAGCGATCAGCCCACTTCGAGGTGCTCGACCGCCGCGAGCAGCCACACTGAACCTCACCCGCAACCGTGGGTCACGTGGAGAGCAGCAGCGGCATGGTGAGTGCGTAGGCGGCGAGGAGGAGGAGAGCTTCGACGCGGGTCAGGACGAGACCCGCTGCCGAGGATCGCGGTGGGTCGAGGTGATGAGGCCGAGGCGACCGTCGTGGCGGGCGTAGAGGACATGGCCACGATGCCGGTCCGGGTCGCGGTAGAAGACGAAGGGCTCGTGGCCGCTGCGGAGGCGCAGTTCGGCTTCCGCCAGGGTCAGTACCGGGACTCCGTCCGGGCCGAGTACGGCGTACCCGCCGTCGTTCGTGCGGTAGGTCAGTGCTTCCGCGTCGTCGGTCCCGGTGTAGAGGTAGAAGTTGTGGTCGAGGAGGTCCATCTCGTACGCCGCCTCGTCGGGCGTCATCGGTTCGAGTGCGAAGGTCTTGCACCGGATCACCGGTCGGTCGCCGGAGACTGCCTGCGCCGGTTGAGGTGCGCCGCCGTGTCGCCATTCGTGTTCGGTGGCGACGGCGAGCCAGCGGTGCCGTGTGCGGGCTCTTGCGCGGAGCTGGACGAGTTGGCGCTGCAGCCGGTCCACGACAAGGTCGGCGGCCTCCCGGAGTTCGCCGGCATCGACCCGGGCGCGGATCGGTTTGCCGTTCACGTCGATGGATACCTCGGCCCGGGCAGGGTGCTCGAGTGCCGGATTCGGTTCGTGCGTGAGGGTGACGCGGACGTGCAGGACCCGGCCGGAGACCTTCTCGAGCATGTGCTCGATCCGTTGGAGTGCGTAGGCGGCGTCGCCGCGCGGAACGGTGCCCCGTGCCGTGTACTGGATCGGGGTGCCATCAGGTTGCGTGGTCATTCGAACCCTCCTGTGATTCGGCTACCACCAGCCTGCCTCTCCCACGCGTCCGTAGAAGGGTCCTGTGTCCCTGAACAAACGGGACCTTCGTCAGCGGCCGAGCAGCTTGTCGAGCCAGGTGCCGCCTTGGCGCTCGGCCTTGGGATGGCCGGGGCACCACTGGTCGGCTGGGACCATCGCCTTGACCTGTGCGACGTGCTGGCCGCACCCGGCCCAGGTGGTCTTGGAACAGGTCTTGCAGGTGACGGGCCGGCACATGGTGATTTCTCCTTGCTGGGTTGGGTTGTCAGGCTTGCGGGCCGACGAGGTGCAGACCGGCTTTCGCGGCGTTCTCGAACTGGTCGTCGACGGCGACGAGGGTGCGGCCGGCGGCGTGCAGGAACGAGGCGGCGATCGACGCCCGGTAGCCGGCGGCACAGTGGATCCACACTTCTCCGGGTGGTACGTCGGCGATGCGTCGCGGCAGTTCGTGGATGGGGATGTTGACCGAGCCCTCGATCCGGGCGGCGCGGTGTTCCTCGGTACGGCGTACGTCGAGGACGACGACGTCGCGATGGTGGCGGACGAGCTCGAGGTCGGCGAAGGTGGCGGTCGGGAAGGAGACGGGTGTCTCGACACTCCATCGGTCGGGTCCGCCGGTGGCATGCGCGGCGGGGCGGTCGATGCCGATCCGGACCAGTTCGCGCTGCGCTTGTTGGACGTCTGCGGCGGTTTCGCCGAGCAGTGTCACCGGGGTGTCCCAGGTGATCAGCCAGGCGAGGTAGGTGGAGAAGGAGCCGTCGAGGCCGAAGTTGAGGGTGCCGGGTGCGTGGCCGGCCGCGAAGGCGATGCGGGTGCGCAGGTCGACGACCCACTCGCCGGCCTCGATGCGGCGGCGCAGTTCAGCGGCGTCAGCGAGTTCGGGGAGTGAGAGATCGGGAGCTTCGGGCCCGGCGGAGTTGGCCGGTGCCATGTGTGCGTAGTAGGCGGGCCAGGCCCCGAGGCCGTCGAGCAGGTCGCGGACGTAGTCCTCTTCGTCCTGGGTCAGGACGGGGTTGGAGCGCTTCTCCTGCCCGATGGTCGATGCGGCGGTCTCGGACTGGGTTGCCGAGCAGAACGAGCCGAAGCCGTGGGTGGGGTAGACCTCGGTCTCGTCCGGAAGTGCCCGGGCGAGTTTGTGCGCCGAGTGGTGCTGGTGCCGTACGAGGGCGTCGGTGTGGTCCGGGCCGAGAAGGTCGGGGCGTCCGGTGGCGCCGTACAGCAGGGAGCCGCCGGTGAAGACGGCGATCGGCTGGTCGTTGTCGGCCAGGGCGTAGGACAGGTGGGTGAAGGTGTGGCCGGGGGTGTGGATGGCGCGGACCCGCATCCGGTCGCCGATCTGGATGGTGTCGCCGTCGTGCAGGGGCGTCCGGTCGAACGCGACGTGGTCGTCGGCGTTGACCAGGTACGCGGCGCCCGTGGCCTGGGCGAGGGCGAAGCCACCGGTGACGTAGTCGTTGTGGATGTGGGTCTCGAAGACGTGGGTCAGGCGTACGGCGTCGGTCCTGAGGATCTCCAGGATCCGGTCGATGTCGCGTTGCGGGTCGATGACGAACGCGACGTCGCCGTCGTGGACGAGGTAGCTGCGGTCACCGAGCGACGGTGTCTCGACGGTGCGGATCGTCAGTGCGGCAGGCAGCGCGCTGTGGTCGGTCATCGTGTCCTCACTTGCGGATGGGGTGCCCGGAGCTGCTCCTGGACACATCCCCGGAGGGGGTTCCGATTCCGACGGTAACACATCCCCCCAGGGGGATATAGAATCGGTAGGGACGACACTGATCCAGTGCATCGTGGTGTGGACAGAGGAGATTCGATGGAGTTCGAGCCGGACGAGATCAAGCCGATCATCACGCGGATGAAGCGCGCCCACGGGCATCTCGGCAGCGTGATCCGGATGATGGAGGAAGGCGCCGACTGCGAGCAGGTCCTGACCCAGCTCGCCGCCGTGAACAAGGCCCTTTCGCGGGCTGGGTACGCGGTCGTCAGCACGGGCCTGCAGCACTGCCTCGCCGACGAGAACAGCGACGTCGACGTGGCGAAGATGGAGAAGCTCTTCCTCGCCCTGGCGTGAGCCGACGCCGGCGCGCTCAGGTGGCGGGTTCGGGCGTCGTCAGGGCGGCGGCTATTCGGTGGGACCAGGTGCGGATGTCGCGCCAGTCTCGGGAGTCGCCGACGAGGCGCTCGAGGTCGTGGTCGTGCAGGACGGCGTCTGCCTGGAGGTCGCCGGCGAAGGTCTTGATCGGTGGTGCCTGGAACGCGCGGGCCAGGCGGCTCACGTCGGGTGGGACGGGCTGCTCCTGGTCACGGGCGGCACCGATCGGGCCGGAGTGGAAGAGCCAGACTTGGCGAGTGCGGAGCTGGCGCTCGTGCCGGCGGAGGAATCGGACCGCCTCGGGCAGCCAACGTCCCTGGTAGATCGCGCTGCCCAGGACGACGGCGTCGTACGGCGTGACGGCCTGAACTGCTTCGATCTCGTGGACGTCGACCTGGAGGCCGGCGGCGCGGAGTTCGGCTCCGATGGCGCCCGCGATGCTTGCGGTCGCTCCCATCTTGGTGGCGTACGTGACCAGAACGTTCTTGGACATCAGATGCTCCTCGGATCCTGGAAGGCGTGCCAGGCCGCTGGTACGGCGAAGGCGAGGGCGGGGACGCACCAGAGCCAGAAGCCCCAGCCGAACAGCATCAGCGCCAGATGGAACACGATCACGGCGAGGTAGCCGAGGCGGCGGGCCCTGACCAGGAGTACGGCGATGGCGAGTTCGGACCCGGCGAGCAGCAAGGCCCACAGGGTGGGGTGAGCCATGAAGATGTTCTGCCAGGCGTCGGTGGTCCAGTTGAAGAACGCGGCGTCGGCGAATCCGTCGTACGAGCGCGGTGTGGTCACGGCCAGCACGGCATGGATTCCGGCGCCGGAGCCGAAGAGCGCGACGAAGCCCCACCGGATCGCGCGCCAGGTGGTTGCCGAAGGTATCTGGGTGGCGGGAGTCGTCATGTCAGCCTCCGATGGCGGCGGCGGGGATGATTGCGACGGGGCAGTCGGCGTGGTGGAGGACGGTTTGGCTGACGGAGCCGATGAGCATGCCGGCGAAGCCGCCGCGACCGCGGGCGCCGAGGACAATCAGGCCGGCGTCCGATGACAGATGCAGGATGTGCTCGGCCGGGTGGCCGGTGATCTGGATGAGCTCGGCGTCGTGGCCGTCGCGTTTCTGGACGGCCTCGCGGAGCTCGTCTTCGGTGATCCGGTGGAGCTCGGTCCCGGCGGGCTGGGCGGCGACGACGCGTACGGCGAGATTGTGGCGGCGGGCGTAGCCGATGCCGTAGTCGAGGGCCGTGTCGCCGGCAGGCGATCCGTCGTACCCGATGACGACGCGGGCTCCGTCGAGTTCGGCGAGGTCCGGACGTACGACGACCACCGGGCACCGCGCGTTCGCTGCGAGGTCGAGGCCGGTCGCACCGACGAGCGCGCCGGCCATCATGCCCAGCCCGCGGCTGCCGATCACCACGACCTCCGCGTCGCCGGAGGCCTTGACGAGAACCGTTGACGGCGTGCCTTTGTCGATGCGGGTGTCGATCTCGATGCCCGGGGCCAGCCCGCGGGCGAGCCGGACCGCGCGATACACGACTTCGCCGGCGCTGGACGCCGACTCATGCGCCGAGACGGCGTGCAGCATGCGGAGGTTGCTGCGCAACGACGCCGCCTCCACGGCCGCCCATTTGATGGCGATGTCAGCGGCTGGTGATCCGTCGATGCCTACGACCACAGGCTTGTGTCTCATGCCTCCTCCTGAGCTCCTCTCCTTCAAGCATCGCCCGTTCGGACGGGGCGCGCACCGGCCGATCGGTCCTCCGGCAGTGAGGTCTTTCGACTCTATGGGCGTCGGCCGGGCCGGGGTTGGCTCGAGGGGAACAGTCCGCCGAGCTGAGGGAGGACCGATGCCAAGCACCCGGATCACGGCCACCGCGGTTGCTCGCGAGGCGATCCGTCATCTGAGCGACAGCCGCGGCGCGCCGGTGATGTTCGTCCAGTCCGGCGGTGGTCGCGCCGGGAGTACGCCGATGTGCTACCCGGAGAACGAATTCCCGGTAGGCCCCGGTGACGTTCTGCTCGGTGAGGTCGAGGGCAGCCCGTTCTACATCGACCGGCTGTTCGACCGGACCTGGGGCGAGACGACGTTCCTGCTCGATGTCGCGCCCGGCGGTCCGGAGGGCTTCTCCCTGCCGGCCGGGCTCGGCGGGCACTTCGTCACTCGCTCGGCCAGTTGCATCCCCGAATCAATCACTCGTGTCCCTGAAAGGACAGTCATGAAAGCAGCAGTCGTCACCGACTTCAGCAAGCCTCTCGAGATCCAGGAGCTGCCGATCCCCGAGCCGGGGCCGGGCGAGGTGCTGGTCCGGATGGAGACCAGCGGCCTGTGTCACACCGACATCCATGCCGCTCACGGGGACTGGCCGGTCAAACCGACGCCGCCGTTCGTCCCGGGGCACGAAGGGATCGGCGTGGTGGAGCGGTTGGGCGCCGACGTGACCGAGCGAACCGTCGGCGACCGCGTCGCGATCGCCTGGCTCGGCTACGCCTGTGGGAAGTGCGCGTACTGCATCAGCGGATGGGAGACGCTCTGCCTGGAGCAGCGCAACTCCGGGTATTCCGTGAACGGCAGCTTCGCCGAGTACGCCGTCGTACCCGCCGCCTTCGCGACCGTGGTGCCGGATGGTGTTTCGTCACGGGACGCCGCACCGTTGACGTGTGCCGGAGTGACGACGTACAAGGCGATCCGGGTGGCCAATGTGGTTCCGGCCGAGACGGTTGCGATCTTCGGCGTCGGGGGACTGGGGCACCTTGCGCTGCAGTACGCGCGCATCGTGGGCGGCATCACCATCGGTGTCGACATCGAGGACAGCAAGCTGGAGATGGCCACGGAGCTCGGCGCGGACCACGTGGTGAACGCGGCGAAGACCGATCCGGTCGAGGCCATCCAGGCGCTCGGTGGCGCCGATGTGGCCGTCGTACTGGCCGCGAACCCGCGGGTGTTCGACCAGGCGTTCCAGTCGTTGCGCCGCGGTGGCCGTCTCGTCTGTGTCGCGTTGCCCGGGGACGACGGAGCGATGAACCTGCCGATCTTCGACACCGTGCTGAACGGCAAGAGCGTGATCGGTTCGATCGTTGGTACACGCAACGACCTAGCCGACGTCTTCGCCCTGCACGCCGCGGGACGGACCCGGGTGATCGCCGTCGACCGCAAGCTCGACGACGTCAACCAGGCGATCACCGACGTACTGGCCGGCGACGTCCCCGCCCGAGTCGTGTTCCAGTTCTGATGAACCTGCTGATCGGCTGCCCGGCGGCGACCGAGTGGCACGAGACCCGCGTAGCCGTCACACCCGAAGTAGTGGGGCGGCTGCGCCGGGCCGGCCTGGACGTGATCGTCGAGGCCGGTGCGGGACGCAGGGCCGGTTACCCGGACGAGGCGTACGTCGCGGCCGGCGCGCGTGTCGCGGATCGGTCCGAGGTCTTCGCACAGCCGGACATCCTGGCGGTCATCCACCGGCCCGACAGTCAGCGCCTGCGCCCCGGTCAGATCGTGATCGGTCTGCTCGGCCCGTACGACGCTCCTGAGGAGCTGGCGGAGGTTACGGCGCTCAGCTTCGAAGGGCTGCCCCGGACCCTCAGCCGGGCGCAGTCCATGGACGTGCTCACCTCGCAGGCCAACGTGGCCGGGTACAAGGCCGCGGTGCTCGCCGCGGACACCTTCGGCGGCTTCTTCCCGATGATGATGACCGCGGCCGGGACGGTACGTCCGGCCAAGGTCCTCGTGCTGGGTGGGGGAGTCGCGGGGCTGCAGGCGATCGGTACGGCGCGACGCCTGGGCGCGCTGGTGACCGGGTACGACGTCCGCGCGGCTGCCCGCGCTGACATCGCCTCGACCGGTGCCGCCGTACTGGATCTGAAGGTCACGGCCGAGGGAGAGGGTGGCTACGCACGGACGTTGACCGCGGACGAACAAGCGGAACAGCAGAAGGCTCTGGTGGACGCGATCCGGGACTTCGACGTCGTCATCACGACAGCTCAGGTACCGGGACACCGCCCGCCGGAACTCGTACCGGCGGCAGCGCTGGCGGCACTGGCGCCTGGGTCGGTGGTCGTCGACCTGGCAGCTGGTCCGCTGGGCGGCAACGTGGCTGGTTCGGTGCCGGACAGCCGGATCGAGACCGAGAACGGCGTGGTCGTACTCGGTGCCGGCAACCTCCCGGCGCAGGTTCCGCGTGCCGCGTCGTCGGCGTGGGGGCGCAACGTCGCGGCCTTGCTCGAGTATCTGATCCACGACGGTGCCGTCGTACTCGATCCCGAGGACGAGATCGCGGCCGGACTGCTCGTGCCTGCGAAGGAGGCAGTGTCATGACAGCTGTGCTGCTGGCCGACATCACGGTCTTCGTGCTCAGCGTGCTGGTCGGGTTCGAGGTCATTTCGAAGGTCCCGGCCACCCTGCACACCCCGCTGATGTCGGGCGCGAACGCGATCCACGGCGTGGTCGTGGTCGGCGTGATGATCATTGCCGCGAGCATCGATACGACCGTCGGCTACCTGCTGCTGTTCGTGGCCGCGGCGTTCGCGGCCGCGAACGTGGTCGGTGGGTACGTCGTCACCGACCGGATGCTCGAGATGTTCCACGCGACGCCGAAGAGGCAGCGATGAACACGGCGACGCACCTTCTCTACCTGGGTACGGCGATCTGTTTCGTGCTCGGTTTGCACCTGATGAACTCGCCGGCGACCGCACGACGGGGCAACCAGCTGTCCGCGTTCGGGATGGCGGTCGCGATCGCCCTGACCGTCGTCGTGCTGGTCGACGACGGGACGATCACGGCCACCGCGGCGGCTGTTCTCGCCGTCGGTGTACTCGCCGGTGCGATGGCGGGGCTGGTCGCCGCGCGGCGGGTGAAGATGACCGCGATGCCGCAGCTGGTCAGCTTGTTCAACGCGGTCGGCGGTGGTGCGGCGGCCCTGATCGCGTTCACCGATGCACTCCCTGGCGCGGCTGACGAGTCGATCAGTACTACGCTGACCACGTTCCTCGACGTGCTGATCGGCGCGATCACGTTCTCGGGATCGCTCGTTGCCGCGGGCAAGCTGGCCGGCGTCGTACCAGGTCGCCCGCTGACGTTCCGCGGCGGCCGCGCGCTCAACTTGCTGCTCGCCCTGACTGCCCTGGGCGCAGGTGTCCTTTACACGGCCCGCATCGGCGGGTTGGGAACGCTCGGAGTTCTGACCGGTGCCGCTCTGGTCGTCGGCGTACTGATGACGCTGCCGATCGGCGGCGCCGACATGCCGGTGGTGATCTCCCTGCTGAACGCCTGCACCGGCACAGCGGTGGCCATGGCCGGGTTCGTGATCGGTAGCACGCCGCTGATCATCGCGGGCGCACTCGTCGGCGCCGCCGGTGGCATCCTGACCAAGCTGATGGCCGTCGCCATGAACCGCTCGCTGCTGAGCATCGTCGCCGGCGGCTTCGGGACCGGTGACGAACAAGCCGACCCCGCCGTCACGGCGACAGGCGCCGTTCGGTCCGTGACTGCCGACGACGCCGCGCTGCAGTTGGCGTACGCCGGGAAGGTCGTCATCGTCCCCGGATACGGACTCGCCGCCGCGCAGGCCCAGCACGAGGTGGTCGAGCTTGCCCAGGCACTGACCGCGCACGGGACGGACGTCAGCTACGGGATCCACCCGGTGGCCGGCCGGATGCCCGGTCACATGAACGTGCTGCTGGCCGAGGCGAACGCGCCGTACCCGCAGCTCAAGGACCTGGACGAGGTCAACGCGCAGTTCGCGGCGACCGACGTCGTCCTGGTCGTCGGCGCGAACGACGTGACCAATCCGGCCGCCCGCCGGCCGGGTAACGCCGTGTCCGGGATGCCGATCCTGGACGTGGACAAGGCCCGCAGCGTGATCGTGATCAAGCGCTCGCTCGGACACGGGTATGCGGGAGTCGACAACGAGCTGTACACCAACCCGCGCACCGCAATGCTGTTCGGCGATGCGAAGGCCGTACTGACGGCGCTGATCAGCGAACTTCAGGCCTACGTGCGCTGAGGTTCACGTCACCAGGATCGACGGGTGCTTCTGATCGCCGCCTCGGCGCCGAGGAGGCCGTAGTGCCCGTCGTACCTCGCGTACAAGGCGTGCAGGCGGCCGGTCGCCCGATTCGTGAAGATGTCGAACGGCGCCCCGGTGAGGTCGAGCCGTGTTGTCGCCTCGGCGGGACTCCTGCGCTCGGCGGGACTGAGCGCGATCGGTGTCGTCGCCTCGAGACCGATCGGATTCGGCCGGGACTGGATGACGCGGTACCGACCGAGACCGCTCCGGACCACAATGCTGTCCTGGCGGCTGAATTTCTCCCGGAACAGGTGGAAGCGGTAGTCCATCGCGTTGAGCACGACGATGGCTTCGGCGACGGTCATCGGAGCCGGGCGGCAGATCTTCCGGCGGGCCAGCCGGCGCCGTTCAGGTGGCAGCAGCTCCGGCGGAGAGGGCATGAGATCAGTGACAACGTGGCCTCGGAGGCAGGCCGCCAGCGCGCTCGGGTACACCCGCAGTTGCTCGATCGTGCGCAGCGCGAGCACGGCGACGAGCTCGGACATGGTCGCGGCGGCCAGCTGAACCCGGACACGGTGCCCTGCACTCAGCTGTACGTCGATCTGCGCGACCAGCGGTCGGCGTAAACCGGGCTCCGCCAGCCGGGTGAGCCGCGCCCGGCTGTATGCCGCCCGTCGACCGAGGATCGGCGCGAGGTGTTCGTGGAGCACCGTCGCGGCGTCGGTCGGAACGATCCCCGTCGTACTGACCGGAATCTCCGTGCCGGGCCGCAACGGCAGGACTACCTGGCTTTCCGTACTCATGATCCCCCCGTCGAGGCGCCTCAGCGCCGGTGCAGTTGCTCGGTCGTGAGAACGTGCGTATCGGGACCCGGGAAGAAGAGGGTTTCCGTGTCGGTGTCGTCCCAGCGGACGAGGTACGGCGGGGCGCCGTCGAGGCCGTGCACTTCAACGATCATGCCGCGCCGTGGCGGAGCACCTTGATGGTTGCTTTCGACCACCAACCAGTTACCTGCCGTCGCCTTCATGACCAGATCCTTCCTGTCTCAATGGCTTCACGCTGCCACCGCCTACCGGAACCGGTACAGGTCCATTGGGCCCTGAATCAGGGCCGTTGGTCCCACTGCGGGCGCGAGCGGCTCACGGCTGCCTGACGCCGGAGCGGTGGATCTCCTCAGTGAGCCGGCGGATCGGAGTTGTGCTCATCAGCCGAGGAAGTGGCCGGCTGGGCGCCTGGGGGCGTGCTCGGCCGATGTGCGGTGCCAGGTGCTGCGTTGGGTTGCTTCGATGGCGGCGCTGATGTCGGCGGACCAGCGACGGATCTTGTCCCAGTCGCGCGCGTCGCCGGCGAGGTTGCCGGCCGCGAGTCGACGGGCCAGGAAGCCCTTCGCGGTAGCTGGCTCCAGGCGGCCCGCGAACGTGACGGCCGCTGTCGCGCCGATCTCGTGGGCGAGGTGGGAGACGGCCGGCGGCATCGCCTGGTCCTCGTCCTTGTCGGGTCCGACCGGCCCGCTGTGGAAGAGCCAGACCTGGCGCTGACGGAGCGCCTCGACGTTGTGGCGGAGGAACCGCACCGCGTCCCGACGCCAGCGGCGGATGTAGAGCGCGCTGCCGAGGACGACGGCGTCGTAGGGCGCGACGTCCTTCACGCTCGCCACCTCGACGACGTCGACGGAGTGCCCGTGCGCACGGAGCTCGTCACCGATCGCCGCGGCAATGCCCGCGGTCGCGCCCATCTTGCTGGCGTAGGCGACCAAGATCTTCTTGGACATAGGAACCTCCTTCGGGGGTCGGATCCAGGACACCAGGCGGAGCGCCGCGTCGGCAGTGCCGAAGGGCCCGGCTCCTCAGGACCCAACGGCACTGCCTCCGTACGCCGCCACGCGGTGGACTGGTGTCGTCTCGAAGGGCGGTTCGGCTGACGCACGAGCTGCGAAGGAACTGGAGGTCGGGCGCGATGAGGCATCCGTTGAAGGTGTCGGACGTGATGACGCGAGACGTCATCACGATCACCGAGGACACGCCGTACAAGGAGATCGTCTCCCTGCTGGCGGCCAACCACATCAGCGCCGTGCCGGTGGTGAACCAGTACGGCGGCATCGGCGGGATCGTCTCGGAGACGGATCTGGTCCGTAAGGAGGAGTTCCAGCGCCGACGGACACCACGGGCACTGCGCTGGTGGCGGCATGCGGCACGGTCGAAGGCCGCTGGGCTGCGGGCGGCCGAAGTGATGTCGCACCCTGCGGTGACGATCGAGCAGACGGCGACCATTCCCGAGGCCGCGCACTTGATGGCGGCACGTGGGATCACCCGGCTCGTCGTGACCCACGACGACGTACTGGCCGGAATAGTCACCAGGTCGGATCTGCTGAAAGCGTTCCTGGAGCCGGACGACCGCCTCCTCCAGCGCGTCCGCCGGGAGGTCGTCGTCCACGCGTTGTGGGACGACCCGTTCAGTATCCAGGTCAGCGCCGAGGACGGTGTCGTGACACTGTCCGGCGAGGTCGAGCAACGCAGCACGGCCGATGTCGCCGCGAAGCTGACGCGCGAGGTCGACGGTGTGGTGAGTGTGGTCAACCAGTTGGCCTGGGTGTACGACGACCTGGCCCCGGCGCCGGACCTGCAGCCGTCACCGGAACTCCGGCGCCGCCCCTGACCGCCGGGCCGCCGAGTGATCCTGGCGAGTTGCAGAATTCTTCAATTCGTGATCGCATGAATTGCGCAAGATTTCGAAGCGAGGGGAGGCAGCCCGGTGAGAGCTCTGTTCCGGAAGATTCACTCGACCGGACGAGTCGCGGAGCCTGCCCCGGAGCATGAGCCCGCAAAGGACGACGTCCTGCGGGGATCGGTGCAGGTGCGGCACGTGGACGCCGGGTCGTGCAACGGCTGTGAGATCGAGATCGGCTCGGCCTTCGGACCGGTGTACGACGGGGAGCGGTACGGCGCGCGCCTGGTCGCCTCGCCCCGGCACGCGGACGTCCTGCTGGTGACAGGGCCGGTGACGCGGAACATGGCCGACCCGTTGCGGAAGGCGTACGACGCGACGCCGGCGCCGAAGCGGGTCGTGGCGGTGGGGGATTGCGCGCACGACTGTGGTGTGTTCGCGGGTGGTTACGGCGTCGAGGGTGCTGTCGCGGACGTGATCCCGGTCGATGTCATCGTACGCGGATGTCCGCCCGAGCCGCCGCAGATCATCGAAGCGTTGCGGGACCTGACCGGCCGATGACGATCGGTTGGGCGCTGCTCGGCGTGCTGGTGGCCGCCGGGCTGGGTGCGCTGGGCGTCTTCATCGCCGGACCTCGGCGCCGTGCGTTGATTGCCGGGTTGTCGACAGTCGCTGCCGGGGTTCTTGGTGTGCTGGCGGGAGTGCTGGCGCTGGCCGGTCGGTCGTTCTCGACGACGATCCCCGCCCTGCTGCCGCTGAGCGAAGCATCGGTCGCTGTGGACGCGCTGTCCGGGCTGTTCTGCCTGCTGATCGGTGGCGTCGCGATCGTGGCCGGGATCTACAGTGTCGGCTACTTCGGTGGGGGACACGCTGCATCGCGGTCGGCGCAGGGGCTGTTGCCTCTGTTCGTGGCAGCGATGATCCTGGTTCCGACGGCCGGGAACGTGACGACCTTCCTCGTGCTGTGGGAGCTGATGGCTCTCGCGTCCCTCGCTCTGGTTCTGGCCGAGCACAGGCTGCGGCCCGCGGTCCGCGATGCCGGTGTCTGGTACGGCGCGATGACGCATGCCGGCCTGATCGCGATCCTCCTCGGGCTGGTGCTGTACGCGTCGAAGGCCGGCGGCGAGTCGTTCGACGCGCTCCGCACGGCGCACCTTTCCGAGGCGTCCCGCTCGATCGTCTTCGTGCTGATCTTCATCGGGTTCGGCTCGAAGGCCGGTCTCGTGCCGCTGCACGTGTGGTTGCCCAGGGCCCATCCGGAGGCCCCGAGCCCGGTGTCGGCGTTGATGTCCGCGGCGATGGTGAAGCTCGGCCTGTACGGGGTGTTGCGCGTCGGGTTCGACCTGCTCGGCGGTGGCCCGCGCTGGTGGTGGCTGCTCGTACTGATCGTCGGGGGTGTGTCTGCGCTGTACGGCGTACTGCAGGCCAGCGTCGCGGTGGATCTGAAACGCCTGCTCGGCTACTCGACGACCGAGAACATGGGTCTGAGCTTCCTCGGCGTCGGCGCGGGCGGCATGTTCGCCACGGACGGCAACCGCGCCCTGGCCGGCTTGCTCGTCGCGGCCGGGGTGCTGCATGCATTGAACCATGCGGGCTTCAAGACATTGCTGTTCCTCGGAGCGGGATCGGTGCTTCGGGCGACCGGCGTACGCGATCTCGACAGCCTGGGTGGGCTGGTGTCGCGGATGCCGGCGACGGCGGCGTTGTTCGGTGCCGGGGCGTTGGCGGCTGCGGCGTTGCCGCCGGGCAACGGATTCGTCTCCGAGTGGCTGCTGGTGCAAGGACTGATCCACGGCCTGCCGGGAGCCGACGCTGTGATCGCGGTCTCGATGCCGTTGGCGGTCGGGGTCGTGGCGCTGACCGCAGGGCTGGGCGTCGCAACGTTCGTGAAGGCGTTCGGAATCGGGTTCCTGGCGCGCCCGCGTTCGGAATCGGCCGCGGCGGCGAAGGAGTCGCCGATGAGCATGCGCGGCGCGATGGTGCTCGCGGCGGTGGTGTGCACGGGCCTGGCGGTGGTGCCGGCCTCACTGGGGCCGACCTTGGCTCGAGTGTTGCAGGTGTTGCCTTCCGTGCGTGATGGCTCACCGTTGCGCGGTGGGGTGACGTTGCGGCTGGCGGGGATCCAGGGGTCGATGTCGCCGTTGCTGATCCTGGCGGGGCTCCTGGTGGCAGCGCTGCTCGTAGTCGTGTTGGTACGGCGTGGGCTACCTCGTCGTGAAGCGCTGGTGTGGGGCTGCGGTGGTACGCGGCTCGACCCGCGGATGGAGTACACGGCCACCTCGTTCGCCGAGCCCCTGACACGGGTGTTCGACGACGTATTGCGTCCTGAGAACGACGTCGATGTCACGCACCACGCCGAGTCGCAGTACCTGATCGAGAGTGTTCAGTACCGGCAGCGCGTCGACGATCGGCTGGAGGGCGCGCTGTACCCGCCTGTTCTTGCTGCTGGCAACAAGTTCGGAATGCTGCTCAGCCGGTTGCAGAACGGCAGTGTGCACAGGTATCTGGCGCTCGGCCTGGCCGGTCTGATCACGATCATCGTTGTCGTGGGGCTGACCACGTGAGCACCGTTGGAGTTGTTGTCCAGGTCGTCCTGCTGGTCGTGCTGGCGCCGTACCTGGTCGGCTTGATGCGGCAGGTGCGGGCCCGGCTGGAGGGTCGCGCGGGCGCCGGGATCGGCCAGCCGTGGCATGACCTGCGCAAGCTGTTCCGCAAGGAGCCGATCACCCCGACCGGATCGAGCTGGGTCTTTGCTGCCGCGCCTGCTGTGCTGGTGGCGACGACTCTGGTGATCGCAGCGGTCGCGCCATTCGTCGCCGCGGTGTCACCGGTGGACGGGGTCGCGGATCTGTTCGCGATCGTTGCATTGCTGCTGCTCGGGACGGTCGCGCTGGCACTGGCCGGTCTGGATACCGGTACGGCGTTCGGCGGCATGGGCGCGAGCCGGGAGATCACGGTCGCGGCGCTGGCCGAGCCGACGATCCTGCTGGCCGGGTTCGCGTTGTCCGCTCGCGTCGGCACGACGAACCTCGCCGCGATCGTGGAACGTGGTCAGCAGGCGCCCGGCGACGTACTGTCCCCGGCGTCGCTGCTCGCCGCGGTCGCGCTCGCGGTCGTGGTGATCGCCGAGGCGGGGCGGTTGCCGGTCGACAACCCGTCGACACATCTCGAGCTGACGATGATCCACGAGGCGATGGTGCTGGAGTACGCCGGCCGGGATCTGGCGCTGGTGGAGTTCGCCTCGGCGCTGCGGCTGGCGGTGTTGCTGGGCCTGTGGTCGAGTCTGTTCCTGCCATGGGGCGTCGCAACGTCGGCTTCACCGGTGGCTTTGCTGATCGGCGTGGTCGCGTTCGTCGCGAAGGTCGCCGTACTCGGGACGGTCCTGGCGGCCGGTGAAGTGTTCATGGCCAAGCTGCGGCTCTTCCGGGTGCCGGAGTTGCTGGCCGGATCGTTCCTGTTCGGTCTGCTGGCCGTTTCGTCCTCCTTCTTCCTGGCGTGATCATGACGACTCAAGGGCTCTATCTGATCTGCGGCGGGCTGTTGCTCTCGTCGGTGATGGTCCTGTGGCGGCGCGAGTTGTCCGCGATCGTTCGGCTGCTCTTGTTGCAAGGAGTCCTGCTGGGCGGGTTGGCTGGGGTTCTCGCCGTACGGCTGGACAGCGTGGAGCTCGGCGTGGTCGCGGTCGGCGTACTCGCGCTGAAGGCATTCGTGGTGCCGAGCATCCTGCGCCGGGTGTTGCGGGACAGCGGCGAAGCACGAGAGACCGAGCCGTTGACCAATGTGACGGCGTCGATCGTCGCGGCAGCCTTGCTCACCTTGCTCGCGTACGCCGCCAGTCGCCCACTCGTACGACTGTCGCCGTCGGCCGAGACGCACGCCGTGCCGGTCGGGCTGGCGATGGTGCTGATCGGGTTCTTCGTCCTGGTGACGCGGCGCCGGGCGCTGTCGCAGATCGTCGGATTCCTGCTGCTCGACAACGGGATCGCGACGACCGCGTTCCTGATCACCGGCGGTGTGCCCGGGATCGTCGAGCTCGCCGTCTCCCTCGATGTACTGCTGGTCGTGCTCGTGCTGCAGGTCCTCACCGCCCGGCTCCGCACGACCTTCGGCGGAACGGACATCGACGAGCTGCGGGAGTTGCACGACTGATGGGTCTCACCGCGCTTCTCGTCGCTGCGCCGATCGTCGCTCCGCTGGCCGCATCCGCGGCGGCGGCCAGGCTCGGGTGGCGGCGTTCCGTTGCCATCGGCACGGTTGTGGCAGCCTTGGTCGTCCTTGCCGTCGGTGCGAGTACGACGGTGTGGACCGCTGACGGTGGTGCGGTCGAGGCCGGGAACTGGTTGCGGATCGACGCACTGTCCGGCGTGATGCTGATCGTCATCGGCGCCGTCGGCACTGTCGCGACCTGGGCCGGAATCGGGTACCTGGACGACGAGCTCGCGACTGGGCACACCAACGCGAACCGTGCCCGGTGGTACGGGGTGCTCGTGCCGCTCTTCCTGGCGGCGATGGTCGTCGCCGTGCTGGCGAACAATCTGGGCCTGCTGTGGGCCGCGATCGAAGCCACCACGATCGTCACGGCGTTCCTCGTCGGTCACGGCCGATCGCGGAAGTCGCTGGAGGCGACCTGGAAGTACGTGATCATCTGCTCGGTCGGGATCGCGCTGGCGTATCTGGGGACGGTGCTTGTCAACTACGCGGCCAAACAGGCCGGGGTCGTGGAGCACGGGACGCTCGACTGGACCGAGCTCGTCGCGCATGCGGGTGAGCTCGACTCTGGCGTGATGCGGCTCGCGTTCGCGTTGCTGGTGCTCGGATTCGGCACGAAGGCCGGGCTCGTGCCGCTGCACAGTTGGCTGCCGGACGCCCACAGTCAGGCGCCGGCGCCGGTCTCCGCGCTGATGTCCGGCGTACTCCTGCCGGTCGCCGTCTACGCGTTGGCCCGCTATCGGGTCATCGCGGTCGCCAGCGTCGATGCCGGGTTCGTCCGCGGCCTGCTGCTCGCAGTCGCCCTGCTGTCGCTGGTGCTGGCGGCGGGACTGCTCATCGCGCAACGCGACTACAAGCGGTTGCTCGCGTACTCCAGCATCGAGCACATGGCGCTCGCAGTCATCGGATTGGCGATCGGTACGCCGCTCGCGATCGCGGCCGCGCTCCTGCACATCGTCGGCCACGGTCTCGGCAAGGCGGTGCTGTTCTGTGGCGCGGGGGAGATCCTCGCCCGCGAAGGCAGTACCCGGATCGATGCAGTTCGTGGGTTGTTCGCGCGTACACCGGTACTCGCCGGGCTGTTCGCGACCGGCCTGGCCGCGCTGCTCGGGCTCCCGCCGTTCAGCCTGTTCGTCAGCGAAATCGGCCTGATCCGCGCCGGAATCGATGCCCACCTGGGATGGGTGATGGCCGCCGTCCTCGTCCTGCTGCTCGTCGTCTTCGTCGCTGTTACCACCAAGGCCGCCGGTCTCCTCCTGGGATCGGGCGAACCCGATCCGACCGGCGGAGAAGTCGCAGGGGCAGCCGGTGGGGGAGGAATCGCAACGGCAGTCCCGGCCAAGGCGCTGCGCCTGTCGACCGTCGTGCCGTTGACGGCGGGACTCGTCGTGGTCGCCGTACTGGGAATAGTCGACTGGCCGCTCGGCGCGCTGCTGCACGCAGCCGCCCAGATCGTGGGGACCCGATGAGCCCGGACGTCAGGACCTATCCGAACCGCCGTCAGTCCACGGTGACCGTGACGACCCTCGCGGATCGGGCGACTGCCCTGCTGGAGAGCGGCTTTCGCCTGGCACTGATCTCGGCGCATGACGATCCGGACGGCTTCCGCGTGGTCTACCTCTTCGTCGCTGCTCAGCCTGACCGGCGCGTCGAACTGATCCTGGCCACGAGTCGCTCCGCGCCCCAGATCCCGAGCCTGGCGTCGCTGTCGTTCCCGGCCGGGCGGTTCGAGCGTGAACTGCACGACCTGTTCGGAATCGAGGTGACCGATCACCCGATGCCGCGGCGGCTCGTGCTGCATCAGCACTGGCCGGACGGCTGGTTCCCGATGCGCCGCGACGCGGGGGAGCCGGCTGAGTTCGGCGACGTCGACGAGCCGTACCCGTTCGTCAAGGTCGACGGCACCGGTGTGTACGAGATCCCGGTCGGACCGATCCACGCCGGCCTGATCGAACCCGGCCACTTCCGGTTCTCGGTGGTCGGCGAGACGATCCTCAAACTCAAGGCCCGGTTGTGGTTCGTGCACAAAGGGATCGAGAAGCTTGCCGAGGGCAAGCTGATTGCCGACGTCCTGCCGCTGACCGAGCGGATCTCGGGCGACACCGCCGTCGGGCATGCGCTCGCGTTCTGCCTCGCCGTCGAAGAGGCCCGGGACTGGCGTGTCTCAGCACAGACGCAGGATCTGCGGGCGGTGCTGCTCGAGCTGGAGCGCCTCTACAACCACGTGTCCGATATCGGTGCCCTGTGCAACGACGTCGGCTACGGCATCGCCAACGCCCACGCGCAACGGATCCGCGAGCAACTCCTCCGGCTCAACAAGGACGTCACCGGGCACCGCCTGCTGCGCGGTGCGATCGCCCCGGGCAGCGTGCACGTCCGCAGCCTCCCAGCCCCGGAGGTGGTGAGCGCGATCGCCGCCGATGTCCAGGAGATCGTCGACATCGCGCTCGCCAACAGCGTCGTACTGGACCGGATGACCGGCACCGCGGTTCTGGGCCTCGAACAGGCTCGCGACATCGGAACCCTGGGGTACGTCGCCCGGGCCAGCGGACTGGACCACGATGCCCGCCGCGATCACCCGTTCACTCCGTTGACGGCCCGGGTCATCGCCTCCTCACACACGGCGGGGGACGTCCTGTCACGGCTCCTCACCCGCGTCGACGAGATCCACGCATCCGTCGCGCTGATCACCGAACTGCTGGCCACCAGGCCGCCCTCGAGCGCGGAAACGGCCAAGCCCAGCTGGCTGGCCGCCGGACGGTCGTCCGGTGTCGGCCTGGTCGAAGGCTGGCGGGGGACGATCGCGCACCGGATCGAGTTCGCCCCGGACGGCACCGTGTCCCGGCTGAAGATCGTCGACCCGTCGTTCTTCAACTGGCCGGCCCTCCCGGTCGCCCTGGCCGACACGATCGTCCCCGACTTCCCTCTCACCAACAAGAGCTTCAACCTCTCCTACGCAGGCAACGACCTCTGAAGCGAGCGCCGTCCGACGGAGCCCACGGGATTGTCCCCGATGACCGGGACTTTCGGCCCTTGGACGAGCGGTGCTTAAGCGGCATCGTGGTGCTGGACCGGAACGCTGTTACTTGGAGGGGCGACGAGGTGCCTGCCGATCGCGGCGTTGTGGCGCTTGAACGCACGCACGGTCTGACCGCGGAACAGGTCGCCGAGCGGGTCGCGGACGGACGGACCAACGCGGTCCAGGTGCGGACCAGCCGAACCTTCGGGCAGATCGTCCGGGCGAACGTGTTCACCTTCTTCAACGGGCTGCTAGGGCTTCTCCTGGTCGCCGTCATCGCCACCGGCCAATGGCGCAACGCGCTGTTCGGGCTGGTGATCCTGACCAACTCCGGGATCGGAATCATCCAGGAAGTGCGCGCCAAGCGGACCCTGGACCGGCTCGCGCTGCTCAACGTCACCCGAGCGCGCGTCGTGCGCGACGGTGCACCGACCGAGATCGACGCCGCCGACGTCGTCGAGGACGAGTTGGTACAGCTCCGAACTGGCGACCAAGTGCTGGCCGACGGTCCGCTGGTCGCTGCTGACGGTCTCGAGATCGATGAGTCGTTGCTGACCGGGGAATCCGATCCGGTGCAGAAGGCCTCTGGGGACGAGGTGCGTTCTGGCTCGATCGTCGTCGCCGGGACGGGCGAGTTCGAGGCGACCGCAGTCGGCGCCGATACGTACGCCGCTCGACTCGCCGCGGAGGCACGTCGATTCCAGATCACCCGCTCCGAACTGGTTGCCGGTACGACGAGATTGCTGCGGTGGATCTCGCTGGTCCTGCTCGTCGTCGCGCCGGTGCTGCTGTGGTCGCAGTTCCGGAGCACGGACAACGAGGACTGGCGTGACGCGGTCACCGGAACTGTCGCGGCGATCGTGGGGATGATCCCCGAAGGGCTCGTACTGCTGACGTCCCTGGCGTTCATGCTCGCGATCGTGACGTTGGCGCGCCGGCAGACCCTCGTCCAGGAACTGCCCGCGGTCGAAGGACTGGCCAGGGTCGACGTCGTCTGCCTGGACAAGACCGGCACGCTGACGCACGGCAACATGGTGTTCGACCGTGTCGAATCACTGATCGACGAGCACGTCGACGAGGTCCTCGCCCTGATCGCCGCCGGCGCAGACTCGAACGCCACCTCGGATGCGCTGCGGGCCGCCTTCGGCCCGGCCACGTCGACGGCTTCCGCGCGGGTGCCGTTCTCCTCGGCTCGCAAGTGGCAGTCGGTGACGGCAGGCGGTATCGCCTGGACACTGGGCGCGCCCGAGATGGTGCTGGTCGATGAGGGCGACCGGCCGGGGATCGCGGCCCGGCGCCGCGCGAACGACCTGGCAGCTCGGGGAGAGCGGGTGCTCGTGCTCGCTCGCGGCGTCCCGCACACCGGCGACGCCCCGGAGCTGCCCGCGGATCTGGTGCCGATCGCGCTGGTGGTGCTGACGGAGAACATCCGCGATGACGCCGCCGCGACGATGCGGTACTTCACCGAGCAGGGCGTCGCACTGAAGGTGTTGTCGGGTGACAATCCACGGACAGTCGGTGCGGTCGCCGCGGCAGTCGGCGTACCAGGTGTCAACGGCGCCGATGACACGGTCGACGCGCGGACCCTTTCCGGGGACCTCGACGAGCTGGCCGACGTACTCGACCGGTTTTCGGCCTTCGGGCGCGTCAGCCCGCACCAGAAGCGGGCGTTCGTCAAGGCGCTGCAGAGTCGCGGGCATGTGGTCGCGATGACCGGCGACGGCGTCAACGACGCGCTCGCGCTCAAGGATGCCGACATCGGCGTAGCCATGGGCAACGGTTCGCCCGCGACCCGGGCGGTCGCACAGTTGGTGCTGCTCGACGGGCGGTTCGCGCATCTGCCCGATGTGGTCGCCGAGGGTCGCCGGGTGATCGCGAACATCGAACGGGCCGCGAACCTGTTCCTGGTCAAGAACGTCTATTCACTGGTCCTGTCGCTGATCACCGCGATCGCGCTGGTGGCGTATCCGCTGGAACCGATCCAGCTCACCTTGATCTCGAACCTCACGATCGGGATCCCCGCGTTCTTCCTGGCGCTCGGCCCGAACACCAGGCGTTATCTCCCGGGATTTCTCGGCCGTGCGCTGCGGTTCGCGGTTCCGGTCGGTGTGGTGACTGCCGTCTGTGCCTTCGCCGGCTACCGCCTGATGCGAGCATTCGATCCGGGCGCGGGCGTTGCCGGCGCTCGGACGGTCACCACCGTCGTCGTACTGGCCATCTCACTCTGGACGCTGTCGGTCCTTGCCCGGCCCCTGCGATCGTGGAAGGTCGCACTGCTGGCCGCCATGGTGGCCCTCGCGGCGGTCGCTGTTCTCGTGCCGGCTATCGGCCACGGTCTGTTCCTGCTCGAGTTGACTCCGGTCCGGCTGCTCACCGCCCTCGTGCTTGCTGCCGTCGGCATCATTCTGGTCGAGACCACGTCCCGAATCGGCCGCCGAAACCGGGACAGTCTGTCCACTCCTCACTGACAGGACTTTCGGCCCTGGGGCCGGACGCGGGTGCGGGTTACAGCTAGACGCATGACCGACTTCGCCTGGCCTCTGCACAGGTCGGCGCCGCGCAATCCGTGGTTCCGGCAACATCCGTCCGTTGCCCTCGTGGTGGCGGCGGGGTTGTACGGCGTCGTTCTGTTCCTGACTCTGTTCGCCGGTGCACCAGGCGACGACTACTTCTTGCTGTACGTCTTCCCGGTCGCGCTGATCGCGATCGCGTTCGGCCTGCGCGCCGGCGCTGTTGCAGGGCTGTCAGCCGTTGCCTTCGTGGTGGTCTGGGTCGTGGCGCGTGACATCTCGTTCTCCACCGCCGGGTGGGCGGCGCGCGTAGCACCGCTGCTGGTGCTCGGGCTTCTGCTGGGTAGGGCAGCGGATCGATTGCGCTGGGCGGAGGCGGAGCGTGTCCGGCTGGAAGCCGCCGCGCTGCTGCACCGCGAGGCGATCGAGATCAACGATTCGCTGGTGCAGGGGATGGCCGCCGCCCGGTGGTCGTTCGAGGCCGGTCAGGTGGACCCCGGCCTGAAGATCCTCGACGAGACCCTCGGCCAGGCTCAGGAGCTGGTGTCCGACCTGATCCGGCGGGCCGGGATGAACGGCCGCGCCGAACCGGTCGGCTCGGCGACCGAGCGTCCACCGGCGCCCGAAGTTCGTCACGGTCCGTGAGGCAACTGAACACCCAAGGGCCAACTGGTCCTGTCCAGAACGGGACGTTCGTCTCTGGCCTGCGTGCGGCAGCGGGCAGACCCTCGAACCACCGCCGCGGTCGGGCGGAGATGATGAGGGGGAAGATCGATGAGATTCAGGACGACTGCAGGCGTGGTTGTGGGGATCGCCGTACTGGTTCTGGGGGCCGGAACGTCGGCGGGGGTCAACCGTGCGCCCGCCGCAGCACCGCCCGGCATCACGATCGTGCCGGCGCCGGAGAGTCCGGGCGAGGCACAGTTCGTGCCGGGTGCGAGCAACGTCGTACCGCCGACGGCGGCACCGGCGACGGACGTCGGGCAGAACAAGATCCAGTCGGCGGCGGCGCCGTTCTACGCGTGTCCGGGATTCAGCGGGCTCGACGCGCAGAACCCGTTGGCGAACCTGTATGCCGACAAGTTCACGTGGGCGCCGTACGCGGCGTACAAGGTCGGCAACGGCGGCGGCAACATCAACTGGGCGCTGAACCCGTACAAGAACGCGAGTTGGTACATGTGGTTCCACTCGTTGCGCTGGCTCGGTCAGGGGATCATTGCCGCGGGCAAGGGTGATCTGACCGCGATGACGCGGGTGAACACGATCGCGTACGACTGGTACCGCGACAACCCGTACTCGTGGAAGGCGAACGTCGGCGCGTGGGAGTCCACCATGCACCGGACCAACGTGTTGATCTGCCTGCGCCAGGCGATCCTGTCCGGGTTGCAGGTCACTACGCTGCCGACCCGGTACGCGTGGCTCGATGCCGCGCTGCTGAGCCACGCGAGGTTCCTCACCAACTACTGGAGTGGCGCGTGGAACCACGGCACGGACGAGAGCATTGCGCTGTTCGGTGTCGGAGTGACGCTGGGCCGCAGCGACTACAAGAATCTGGCCGTACAGCGACTGGCGGCGGGTGTCACCACGTCGATCGACGCACAGGGGTCGACCAACGAGCAGTCCACCGGGTACGCGTCCTTCAACTACTCGCTCTGGGGGCGTGCGATCACCGTGCTGCAGAACGGCGGCGTGGATCCGGGGACGACGATGTCGACGCGACGCGCGTTGCTGGGGAAGTGGCTGGCCTTGGCAACGAACTCGCTCGGAAAGTTGCCCCAGATCGGTGACACCGAACTGCAGGCGACGTACCCCTGGCCGGGGACACCGATGGAGTACGCCGGTTCCCTCGGCAAGTCCGGCACCGTGCCGCCTTGGCGGGTCGGCGTCTACTCGAACGGGTACGTCTTCGGCCGTACCGGGTGGGGCACCGATCCGGCCAGAGGGTTCGCCGGCGAGTCGGCGTACAGCATCAGGTTCGGCCCGGCGCGGGCGTTCCACGGGCACAGCGATCACACGGGAATCACCTACACGGCCCGTGGCCGGGACATCGTCATCAACGGCGGGTACGCCGCCTACTCGGCCGGTGTGTGGCGCACGTGGACTCTCAGCCCGAGTGCGCACAGCGTGATGACCACACCTCTGTCAACCGATGTGAATCCGGTGACGAAGCTGAGCTCGTACGCGGTGAACAACACCTCGGAGTCGTACACTCTCGCCGATGCACCTGGTGCGGGGATCAGCCGCGTGCGGAGGGTTCTGGTGCTGAAGGACCCGGACCTGATGGTCACGTGGGACAGCGCGTCGGCAACGACCGCACAGGCGTTCCAGACGCTGTGGCACCTGCCCGCGGATCAGCGCGCGACGGTCTACTCGCGGACGACTGCGGTGGCGATGGCGCCGGGCGACTCCACCAGAACGGTCGTCTTCCAGGTCCCGTTCAAGCAGGCGCTCCCGGCGGGTGCGACCTTGGTGAAGCAGGGGCAGACGAGCCCGATCCAGGGCTGGACCTACCCGAGCAGTTATGTGCGCAAGTCGGCGCCGACCATCATGATGGCGCGTTCTGCCAAGACGGCCTCGATCCTGTCGTTCGTCGTCCCGGTGCGTGCCTCCGGCTCGGTCACCTACAGCACCCGCTGGTCGGGTACGACATTCATCGTCGGCCTGAACGTCGGCGGCCGTCCGGCGACCATCGCCATCTCCGGCGGCGGCTCGCTCTACCGAGTCGGTTAGGCGGCTGTCATGTCGTCCCCGGCGCTGTCGGCAGCGCACTTGGGCAAGCGGTTCGGCGACCGGGTCGCGGTCGACGACGTGAGCTTCACGGTGGCCCCGGGGGAGACCTACGGTCTGCTCGGTCCGAACGGGGCCGGCAAGACCACGACGATCCGTCTGGTGTGCGGCTTGTTGACGGCCGACCGGGGCGAGGTCCTCGTCGCCGGTTCACCGGTCGGCCCGGCGATGCCCGACGCGAAGCGGCACATCGGGTACGTCCCGCAGGAGGTCGCGCTCTATCCGGACCTGACCGCCCGCGAGAACCTGCGGTTCTTCGGTCGGTTGTACGGGCTGCGGGGCAAGCCACTGGGTCGCCGGGTCGGCGAGGTGCTCGAGTTGATCGGCCTGACCGACCGGGCCGGCGACCGCGTGGAGTCGTTCTCCGGCGGGATGCGACGACGGCTCAACATCGGGGCCGGGTTGCTGCACGAGCCCTCGCTGCTTGTTCTCGACGAACCGACGGTCGGTGTGGATCCGCAGAGCAGGCACGCTGTGATGGAGAGCGTGCAGTCGTTCGGCGCTGCCGGCATGGCGGTGCTCTACACCACCCACTACATGGAAGAGGCGGAACGGCTCTGCGACCGCGTCGGAATCATCGACCACGGCCGGTTGGTTGCCGAGGGCACCCGTCGGGAGCTGGTCGCGCAGCTCGGTGAGCGTGACCGGATCAACCTGTCCGCGACCGGCGACCTGTCCCTGCTGGCCGACAGATGCCGGGTGCTGGCCGGTGTCGACCGCGCGGACGTCAAGGACGGTGCGGTGCAGCTGATCGCCTCCGAAGGGCGCCGCCTGCTCCCCGACGTACTCGAGACAGCTGACCGGACTGGAGTGTCGGTTCGGTCGGTGGACGTGGACGAGCCCGATCTCGAGGCCGTCTTCCTGCACCTGACCGGTACGGCGTTGCGGGAGTGATGATGTTCGCCGCACTGGTGATCGCCGCCAAGGATCTCCGCCAGCGCTTCCGCGACCGGTCCGCCCTCGTCCTCGGCTTCGTCGCGCCGATCGCGGTCGCGGCGCTGATGAGCTTCGCCTTCTCAGGTGTGGAGAACTTCCACGCCGACGTCGCCCTGGTCGACAACGATCGGGGCCAGATCGCGGCCGCACTGAAGACCGCGCTCACCGGACCGGAGCTGTCCGACGTGCTCACGATTCGGCAGGCCGGCAACGAGGCCGAGGCGCGCAGGATGATCGACGACGGCGACGTCGGCGCGGCCTTCGTGGTGCCCCGGGGGTTCAGCGCCGCCGCGGTGGGGGACGAACCGATCGGTCTCCGCGTCCTGGCTGATCCGGACGAACCGCTGCAGGCGGAGGTGGCCCGGGCCGTAGCGGACGCCTATGTCACGCAGCTCAACGCCGACCGGCTCTCCGTGCATACGGCGCTGGCGGCGGGCGTACCGCGGAACCGCAGCGACGAGCTCGCGGCGGCGGTAGCGGGCCTCCGGCTGCCCGAATCGGTGGAAGCACGGCCGACCGGGTACCGGCAACTCACGACCGCGAGCTACTACGCACCGGCGATGGGGATCATGTTCGTGCTGTTCGCCATCGGCTTCACCGCGCACAGCTACTTCGCTGAGGGGCGCACCGGGACCCTGGAACGGATCAATGCGGCGCCGGTACGCCGTGGCGTCGTACTGCTCGGGAAGTCGCTCGCCGCGTTCGTCTACAGCGTTGTCAGTCTGGGCACGCTCGCGGTCGTGTCGTCGGTGGCGTTCGGCGCACGCTGGGGTCCGGTGCTCCCGGCGGCGGCGCTGATCATCGCGATGTCTGCGGTGCTGGTGGCCCTGACGGCTCTAGTTGTTGCGGTGGCCCGGACCGAGCGGCAGGCCGACGGCTTCGCGACGATCGTGACGTTCGTGCTGTTGCTGGTCGGTGGCAACTTCGTCCTGGTCAGCCAGGCACCGGAGACGCTGCGCAGACTTGCCCTGCTGACGCCCAACGGCTGGGCGCTCCGTGGGTTCACTGACCTTGCTACCGGTGCTGCGGCGACCAGCGCGATCCAACCCGTCCTGATCATTCTCGGGATGGCGGCCGCTCTCGGAGCGGTGGCTGCCCTCATCGCCCGCTGGAGGCCGGCATGAGGACCGTACTGACCGTGGCAGGGGCATCGCTGCGCCGAATGCTGCGCGACCGGACCGCACTGTTCTTCATCGTGGTGCTACCGGTCCTGATCATCGTCATCATCGGTGCCGTCGTGCAGAACCCGGGCGGTTTCCGGATCGGCGTACTCGACGGCCAACGGACAGGACTCGCGGCGAGCCTTGTTGACGAGCTGAAGAAGGCTGGGCCGCTGCACGCCATGCCCGACGAGGCAACCGCTCGTACGGCGCTGCGCCGTGGCGAGCTCGACGCCGTCGTACTTGTTCCGGAACGTCTGGACACCAGCCTGCTCGCCGGGGAGGAGGTGCGGATCCCCGTGCTCGCCGGTGGCGCCGAGTCGACGCAAGCGGCCGTCCGTTCTGCGGTCGCGGCTGCGGTCGCACGGCATGCGGAACGCGTCCAGGCGGCGGCCTTCGCGGCCCGCACGACGGGGACGGCGGCCGCGCAGCAGCTGCCGAGAGCATCCGCACTCCAGCAGGTGACCCCGCGGATCGACATCAGCACCGAGAATGTCGCGACCGGGAGCGACTTCCTCCCGCTCGGGTTCAGCTACAGCGCGCCGACGATGCTCGTGCTCTTCGTCTTCATCAATGCTCTGGCCGGTGGTGCCGCGATCGTGCAGACCAGGCAGCTCGGGATCTACAACCGGGCCCAGGCGGCGCCCATCCGGGTACGGAGCCTGGTGCTGGGGGAGGCATTGTGCTACCTGACGTTCTCCGTGCTTCAGTCCCTGCTGATCGTTGCGGTCGGCGCGCTGCTGTTCGGGGTCAGCTGGGGCAATCCGTTCGCCGCGGCCGCGTTGATCGGTGTCTGGGCGCTTGTCGGGACAGGTGCCGGCATGCTCAGTGGAGCTGTCTTCAAAACGCCGGACCAGGCCTCCGCGATCGGTCCGGTCATCGGCATCGGGTTCGCGATGCTCGGTGGTTGCATGTGGCCGCTGGCGATCGTGCCCGACGCGGTCCGCACGCTGGGACACGTCACGCCGCACGCGTGGGCCGTGGACGCCTGGATCACCGTGCTGTCCCGGAACGGCGGTGTCGTGGACATCGCCACCGACCTCGCCGTACTAGCGGCCTTCGCCGTGGGCATGCTCGGCCTCGCCTCGGTCCTCCTCCAACGCCGACTGAGCAGCTGATGAGGTCTTTCCGATCACGCCGTCGACGCCGAGACGGCGGGCGTCGGCCAGGGCGTCGGCGCTGTCCACAGGCCAGGTCAGGACCACCTCGGCACCGTGCCGGAGCTCGGTGACGATCTGAGGAGTGAGCAGGCGCCGGTGGACGCAGACGCCGTACGTCGATTGCCGACGAAGGCGGGATCTCAGCCGCCGGAGTCCGCGGCGGCTGCCGGCCGACAGAACGAGTCGTACGTTCGCGCGGTCGCGGAAGGCCGAGAGCATCCACCAATGCTGCGTGCACACGGTGATCGTGGTCGTGTCCGGCAGGATGTCGGCCAGTCTGGGTGCGAGGCGCGGATGGAGGCCTTTGAGATCGAGCATCAGCCGCGGATCACCTGCGGCCGCCGTCAGCAGCCCACGGATCTCCGGCACCTGGCGGCGGCGGACGAGCTCACCCCACTCCCACAGCCACCAAGGCCCGAGGGTCTTGTGATGCCGGATCTCGAGGCGGCCGCGGTACGCATGCACGTCAGCCTCGACCAGATCGGCGCCGTGGTCGAGCGCGGACCGCAGCGTGTCGAGGTCGTTGCCGGCGCGGTGCGCGATCACGAGTAGACGTTTCACGGCGTAGCCGGCTGTGGTTCGGTGAACCAGCCGCGCCACCGCAAGAACAGGCAGCTGCCGCCCAGCAGAAGCGCCGGAATCCAGTACAACAAGGCCGTCAGCGCGACCGCACCGAAGGCGGCCGTCCAGGAGACCCCGATCGAGGCCAGGCCCGCGACCAGAGCACCCTCGCGGGGACTGGCCCCGTGCACGCCCGGAAGTACGCCGGCGATCTGGCTGGCGCCGAAGACCGCGATCAGCTGGAGAGCGGGCACCGAGCCCCCGACGGCGTCGATCGAGCCGAGCAGCAGGCCGAGGATCGTGGCCTGATAGCCGATCGACAACAGGATGCCGAAAGCGAACACCTTGGGCGACGGCCAAGGCCAGCGGCTGGTGAGACTCGGGCGGCGGCGCCGTACGACGAGCGCCGCCACGAGCACCACGGCGGCGGCACCGGCGGCGGCCGCGATCACCGCGGCCGGAAGGGTCACGCCGGTGATCACGACGGCCGTGACGAGGCCGACGGCACCGATGAAGCGGTCCAGCCCGACCTCGGCAGCCGCGCCGGAGCGCCGTACGCCGATTGTCTCCAGCCGGTGTACGCGCCACAGGTCGGCTCCGGCATGCCAGGGCGAGATGAGGCCGAGGACCTCACTCTCCGCGTAGGCGCGGAGGTGCCATCGCCGCGATCGGCCGCTCGTCGAGATCGCGTGCCAGCGCAACGGGCACAGCAGGTACTTGCCGATCGCGAACGGGAGCAGACCGACGACGGCCGGAAGTATCACTGTGTGCGGAACACGTTCGACATTCCACAGCGAGAGCGCAACCGCAACGACCAGCGCGGTGATGCGCAGGCCGCGGTTGGTGACGAGCGCGCGCACACCGCGCAGGAGTTGTTGACGGCCCAACTGCATGAGGGTTCCTTCCGGGCCTGGCCTTTCACTATCTGGAAGATAACCGGCCTGCGCAAGGCCTGCCGTTCTGGACCTTTGCCGCGGATCGGCGGGCGGTCCGGCCCTGTCTCGGCGCGCCCGTCCTCGCGAGTCTGGATACAGGGTGTCGACAGGACAGGGGGACGACGATGTTGCGCGTGATCAGCCGCAGGCGGCAGGTTGTCCGGGAGATGACGGTCATCACGGCCGCGATCGTCCTGTACTTCGGTGTTCGCGGGCTGATCACGACCCGCGTCGACGTCGCCTACCGCAACGCCGAGGACGTCGTGGACCTCGAACGCTCCGCGGGCGTGTTCGTCGAGCCGAGGCTGCAGCGAGTAGTGACCGCGCACAGCTGGCTGGCCGAACTGGTCGGCTACATCTACATCTACGGCCATTGGCCGGTGCTGCTGGCGACCTTGGGATGGTTGCTGTTCCGGCATCGCGAGGCCTACCTGCGGTTTCGTAACGCGATGCTGATCTCCGGCGGGATCGGTCTGGTGATCTTCGCCGTGTTCCCGGTCGCACCGCCACGATTCCTGACGATGTACGGCTTCGTCGACACGGTCACCGAGCGGACCTCGGCGTACCGGGTGCTACAGCCACCGGCGTTCGTCAACCAGTACGCCGCCGTACCGAGCCTGCACTTCGGCTGGAACCTGCTGATGGGGATCGCGGTGGCCGGCCTCGGCGGTCATTGGATCATCCGTTTGTTCGGCTGGCTGATGCCGCTGCTGATGCTCGCGGCGATCGTCCTGACCGCCAACCACTACCTGTTCGACGGCCTGGTCGGCGGCGCCCTTGCCCTCTTCGGCTTGTTCGTGGCGACCCGCATCGGCAGGCGTCCGCCGCGAGCCCCTGTCGTCGTGGGGACCACGGGCCGGGCGGGTCGGGACCTTAGGCCCTGACCCACGCGGTGGCGCCGGGGTGACTCTGGCTCTATGTCGGTCACCGGGTTGAGGGGGTTGTCATGAGCACCGGGAAGAAGCGGTCCGGGGAGCTGTGGGTGCTGATGCTGGCCCGTCGGCTGGGGTTCGGGCGGAATCCGCTGCGTCGCCGATCCGACCGGATCGAGACGGCTGTGTTGTGGTGCGCACTCGTTGCCGCACTGCTGGTGATCCCGATCGGCGCTGCCGTCGGGACGTCGTACCGCAACGCGGGCGACGCCTCGGCGCAACGGCAGCGCGCGAGTCTGCACGAGGTGAAGGCACGGACCCTGGAAAGCACCGAGGGCCAGGTGCCGACGACGCCCGGAAACGTACTGACGCGGGTCCAGATCAGTTATGTCGATCCCTCGGGTCTCCAGCGCCAGGGAGCGACGAACGTCGTGATCGGGACCAAGGCCGATGCCGAGGTGCCGGTCTGGCTCAACCAGGCCGGCGACGTCGTTGCGGCACCGCGATCGCCAGGCGACAACGCCGCGATCGGCAGCTGGATCGGAATCCTCCTGGTCGCCGGCTCCTGGCTGCTCCTGTGGGGCGCGGTACGCCTCGCCTGCGTCCCGCTGGACCGCCGTCGCTCGCGTGACTGGGCCGAGGAATGGCTCGCCGTCGCCCCCCGCTGGCTCCGCGGTCAGAAGTAGGAGGAAGCCATGACTGACAATGGTCCTGAGCGATCCCCGGACGGCCAGGCCGTCGGGTTGCGTGCTCGGTGGGCGATCGTGCTCTCGAGTCTGGCGATCATCGCGGTCGCGGTGCTGACGGTCGTCGTCCTCAACAACGACGACGAGCCGTCCGGTACGGCGCCCGGGCCCAGCCCGACCGTCACGCAGCCCGGCCCGACGGTGACAGTCACTGCCACGCCGGAGCCCACGTCGTCGCGGACGCCGACGACCAGCCCTGACCACCGGACATTCCGGTACCAGCCGTTGTGGCCGTTCACATCCGAGAGTGCCGCGACGGCCTGGCAGCAGGCGTATCGCAGTGGCGGCAAGCAGCCCTGGCACCTGGACCCGGCACAGACCGCGCTGTCGTTCACGAACGGATTCCTGGGTTTCGACGAGATCGGCCTGGTCGTGGCGAAGTCCGTCCGGGGTGACGAAGCTTTCGTATCGGTCGGCTACCGGGCGGACAAGAACCCGCCGTCGGTCGCCGCCGTCATTCACCTCGCCCGGCTCGGCCCGGGGGACGACGCGCCGTGGGAGGTCGTCGGGACGCGCGACAGCAGCCTGACGCTGACACAGCCGCGGTACGGCGCGGTGGCCGGCTCGCCGTTGACCGTCGGTGGTCGGATCACTGGTGTCGACGAGGCGATTCGCGTCGACGTACGCCAGGCCTCCACGGGCGCACGGCTCGGGACGTTCTGCTGCGTCGCCGCGGGCGGCGAAGGGCAGCCGTGGTCGGCACAGGTGACGTTCCAGGGGGCAACTGATCCGGCCGTGGTGATCGTCGCCTCGACCGGTGGCCACTACCAGGGCGTCGAGGCCTTCGCGGTCACGGCGATCCGCACAGCTGATTGAGCTATCGATGAAGGGATCACTGACAATGACGAAGTACATCCTCGTGGGTGTGGACGACGCACCCGAGAGCCAGATCGCGCTGCGCTGGGCTGTCGACACGGCGCAGCAGCAGGGTCTGGCGATGCGGGTCGTGCGCGCCTACCTGAACGAGGTCGAGCAGTGGCCGGCGATCGGGATGGCCGGGTACGTGCCGCTACCGGTGGAGCCTGATGTCTTCCGGCAGGGGCTCGACGAGGCCGTCGAGTTCGCGCGCGACCAGCTCGGGTACGACGATGTGTCCGGGCGGCTGGTCCACGGTGACGCGGCGAACGCGATCCTGACCGAGGCCGCGGGCGCGGAGATGGTCGTGCTCGGCTCGCGGTCGCGGAGCAAGATGTCGGCCGCGGTGCTCGGGTCGGTGGCGACGGCAGTCGCGGCGAAGGCGCCGTGCCCGGTGGTCGTGGTGCGCGGCGAACGCCGTACCGGCCCCATCGTCGTCGGTGCCGACGGCTCCGAGTTGTCGGATGACGCCGTCGCGTTCGCGTTCGAGGAGGCAGCACGGACCGGACAGGCGCTGAAGGTCGTCCACTGCTGGCAGGCGCCGGAGCAGCACATCGCACCGATCGCGACTACCAGGCAGCTGTTGAAGAACTGGCTCGTCGAGAACCTCGCGGCGTACCGGGAGAAGTATCCGACCGTCAACGTACGGGCGTCGGTGCTCAACGGCCGGCCGAGCGACGTGCTCGTCGAGCTGTCGACGACCGCGTCCCTGATGGTCGTGGGCTCGCGTGGCCGGGGCGGTGTCGCCGGACTGCTGCTGGGATCTGTCAGTCAGAGCCTTCTGCACCATGCGGACTCGCCCGTCGCGATCGTCCGCCGGCACGAGCAGTCAAGCTGAGCTTGTGCAGACGTAGCGTTCGACCAGTTGGAAGGGGCCGCCGTCGACGGAGACCTCGTTGCGCCAGGTCATCGTCTCGGCGTCGGCGACATGCCAGAACAGGCGGGTGCGTACGCGCGGGCGGCCGATGGACTCGAACGTGAGCAAGCGGCCGCCGATGGTGCCGGACAGGAAGTTCAGGTGACCGTCGCTGTCGGCGGCCGAGGCGCGGTACTCGCAGGCCTCGGGATCCCAGCCGGCTACCCAGTGAAGCTGTGAGTGACGGACGAACGTGCCGTCGGTCAGGTACAGGTCCTGCTCGTGGTCGCCCACGATCCAGAGCCCGTCCTGGATGATGCGATACCGGGCTTGCCCGGTTGCGGTCATCGCAGGACTGTCAGGGCCGGTGCTGCCGGCCTGGATCGTGCCGGTCCAGTGGACGTCGCGGTGGAAGCGGGCCAGCCGCGCCATCTCTGCACTGAACCGCAGCGGAAGCGTGAGCGTGGTTGTCATGACGCGTCACTCCTTTGCTCGCGGGCGTCCGCCTCTGCCGGAGACTCGCCGAAGCGGATCAGCGTGTGGTTGAGGCAGGTCGTCCTTACGTCGTGGGACAAGGCGGTGAGGAGGACGCGTTGCCGCGCCATGCCGAGGTGGATCTGGTCGGCAGGTTGGTCCAGGTCGGTGGTGATCAGGCCCAAGGACCGGACCCCTGCCGGTAGCCACTGGACATGCGCGTTCTCGAGCTCGGCCGCGCGTTCGAGCGCGAACCGGGCCGCGACGTCCGGACCGCTCGGGGGCCGAAGCAGATGGCGCGAGAGGATCGCGCGGTACAGCTTGCGCAGTTCCTCGTCGGGTAGACCGGTCGGTTCGATGACGATCCGGGCGGCGAGGGACCGATTCTGCGGGTAGGGATACAGGCTGAACCAGGTCTGGAGGCTGAGTGAGGCGGCGGCGCAGCGCACGTTGAAGAGCGCTGCGCCGGTGGCAATGCGCTCGGCGCGTGCGATCGGCTCGGGGAGGGCGGTTGCCGCGTCCAGATGGACGTCGATCAAGTGGCCGTCCACCTCGAGCCGCCAGGGCCGGGCGAGGTGCGGGCCGGCGGCATCGGCGGCGTGCAGCAGCACACCGAGAGCCTCGGTCGACAGCTGGTCGGTGAGCATCGGTACCTCCTCGGGCAGTTCTCCCGATTCCACCATCCGCCCGAGCCGGCGTGCCGGACAGCGACATACGTCCCGGACAGGGCGGGCCGTTCGGCTGAGGAATGGGTGACAAGGGCTCTGACCATCGGAGCCGGGAGATCTCAGGATCGGAGTATCAGATTCGAGTGGAAGGACAACATCATGAGCACCACCTCGCGCCAGCGGCACGATCTCCCGGTTCCTGCGATGGAGCCGGACGGTGATCGGCACCCGATCATCACTACCGCGGCCGGCCGTGCGCTCGCCGTCCTGCGGATTGTCGTCGGCCTGACCTTCCTGTGGGCCTTCGTCGACAAGCTGTTCGGCCTCGGCTACGCGACCAAGTCGGGCAAGGGCTGGATCGACGGCGGTGACCCGACGGCCGGGTTCCTCGGCAAGGGAACCAGCGGCCCGTTCGCGGACTTCTACCACACGCTGGTCGGTGACTGGTGGGTCAGTCCGCTGTTCATGGTCGGCCTGGCAGGTATCGGCCTGGCCCTGACGTTCGGTATCGGGATGCGGATCGCCGCCGTCGCCGGCACGCTGCTGTACCTGCTGATGTGGTCCGCGAACCTGCCGCCGGAGAACAACCCGGTGCTGGACGACCACATCGTCGGCGCCGTCACGGTCATCGTCCTTGCGCTGGTTGCTGCGGGCAACGTGTGGGGCTTCGGCAAGTGGTGGAGCGGTCTGGACTTCGTCCGCAAGTACCCGTGGCTCCGGTGAGCTCGATGACTGTCAAGCCGGTTATCCACGTGGGGGTTGACGGCTCCTGGCGTGACACCGGTGCCCTGGAGTGGGCCCTCGAGGAGTCGTTGCTCCGGCGAGAGCCCCTCCAGGTGGTGCACGTCATCGACGAGAAGCTCCGGCACGTTCCCGGGTGGGAGGCTGACGCCGTCGACGACGCGTCGATGGAGTTGGTCAATGACGTGCAGAAGTACCTGGACGAGAGCCCGGGAACCTTGGACAACGAGGCCGACCTGATGGTCGGCCAGCCGGCGAGGAAACTCGCCCAGGCGGCTGCGGACAGCCGGATGCTGGTCGTCGGCCGCCGCGGGCTGGGAACGTTCAAGCGGTTGCTGGTCGGTTCGACGTCGGAGGCGGTTGTCGCACAGGCGACGGTCCCGGTGGTGGTTGTGCCGGAGTACTGGAAGCCGTCCGATCACGCCGGGCCGGTGCTGGTCGCCCTGGACGAGGACGACGACAACATCGCCGTGAGGGCGTTCGCGGTTGCCGCGGCGGCGGAGCGAGGACTGCCGATTCGGCTGGTTCATGTCTGGGACCTACCGGCCATGTACAGCTGGGACGCGATCAATGTCGCGGGCGTCAGCGCCGAGATGGCCGAGACTGCCGAGCGTCGCTTTGCGAACGTGGTGGCCGCATGGCACGAGAAGTTCCCCGAGCAGGTCCTCGAGGTGGAGGTCCGGCGCGGTCATGCGGTGGACGGGATCGTCACAGCCGCCGAGGAAAGCGACGCGCAGTTGCTGGTCCTCGGCACTCGCCACCCCACGCGGGTCGCCTCGTTCCTGCTCGGGTCGGTGACCCGAGGCGTCCTGCATCACGCGACCTGCCCACTGGCAATCGTTCCGGCGGCGAGTACAAGCTGACGCGCGGCCCCGCGAACCCGCGTGAACAGAAGGAGGTACACAACCATGATGCACTGGATGGGTGGCGGCGCAGGCTGGATGGTGATCGGGCTGGTGCTGTGGGTCGCGGTGATCGGAGCCGCGGTGTGGGGCTCTGTCTGGCTGATCCATCGAACCCGGCCGTCCCGTCCGCTCAGCCCTCCGTCCCCGTTGGACATTCTGGAACGCCGCTTCGCCGCGGGTGAGATCACCCGCGAAGACTTCGACGAAGCTCGTGCCCGTCTTCGCGAGCACGAGCTCGACATCTGATCAGTCGGTCGGTGCCTGGAGCTCGATGACTGTGCCGCGGGGATCGTTGCTGGTGATCCGAACGGTGCCGCCGAGGGTCTGCGCGCGTTCGGTGAGGTTCCGGAGGCCGCTGCGACGGGCGCTCGGGCCGATCCCGACGCCGTCGTCGGTGATGCGCGCCAGGACGAGACCGTCGCCGACCGAGACCTCTACGGTCGCTTGTGAGGCTTTGGCGTGGCGGACGATGTTGGACAGTGACTCGCGGATCGTGGCGAGGATCTGTGGTCTGGTCGCGGCGGGTACGGCGGTTTCGATCGGACCGCTGCAGATCAGGCGCGGCCGGAACCCGAGCGGCTCGGTGTACTCGTTGACCAGGGCCTGGATGTCGCCGCGTAGCGTGCTGGCGCCGGGGGCCTGCTGGAGCCCGAAGATCGCGGCCCGGAGGTCATGGATGGTGGCGTCGATGTCGTCGACCGCCTGGGCCAGCCGTTCCTGGTGTTCGGGACGCGCCAGGCGATGCATTCCCTGGAGCTGCAGCCCGGTGGCGAAGAGCCGCTGGATGACGAGGTCGTGCAGGTCCCGTGCGATCCGGTCGCGGTCCTCGAGGACCGCGAGCATGTCGCGGTCGCGTTGCGACTGAGCACGTTCCAGGGCCAGCGTGGCCTGGCCGGCGAACATCCGGACCAGGTCGGCGCCGTCGGACATCCCGGTGTCCGGGCCTTGTGCGGACGCCACCACGAGCAGGCCACCGGTGCCGGTAGTACCTGCCGGCAGCGGCGCCATCGTCGTACGGCCGAGCCGCGCGCCTTCGGGAAACTCGGTCAGGCTGCCGTTGTCCTTCAGCAACTCGGCCAGGTCCTCGATCGTCACCTGCTCGCCGCCGGTCAAAGCACGACCCAGCACCGGAAGGTCGGCAGGCAACCGCTCACCGAGGAAGCGCTGGAACTCCGGCGGCCCGTCGACGGCCCGGACCACCAAGTCGTTGCCGTCCGCGAACAGCACGGCCGCGACGTAGGTGCCGGACACCTCGCGAGACCTCCGCGCGATCAGCTGGAGTGCTTGGTCCGGATCGAATTCGCCGAGCATCAGCTGCGTGATCTCAGCGGTCACCTCATGCCAGCGGCGGCGCTGTTCGGTGTCGGCGTACAGCCGGGCGTTGTCGATGACGACGCCGGCTGCGGCGGCCAGGGCGGTGACGGTGCGTTCGTCGTCTTCGGTGAAGTCGGCGCCGCCGGTCTTCTCGGTCAGGTACAGGTTGCCGTAGGCGTGTTCGCGGGTCCGGATCGGGACTCCGAGGAAGCTCTTCATCGGCGGGTGGTTGGCCGGGAAGCCGTACGACTGGGGGTGCTCCGCCAGATCGTGCATCCGGATCGGCTCCGGGTGCTCGATCAGCAGGCCGAGGATGCCGTGGCCCTCGGGATACGGTCCGATGGCGGCGATCTCCTCATCGGTGACCCCGCGGGTGATGAACCGGACGAGCCGCCTGCCGTCGGGCCCGACGACGCCGAGCGCGCCGTACCGGGACCCGGCGAGTTCGCAGGCCGCGGTGACGATGCGGTCCAGGGTGCTGTTCAGATCCAGATCCGCACCGATGCCGACGACCGCGTCGAGGAGCGCCCGCAGGCGTTCCTGGTACTCCATGATCTCGTCGACACGCCCGAGCAGCTCCTGCAAGAGCGCATCAAGACGCACCCGGGACAGGCCTGCGTACTCCAGTGCGCCCTCGTCCCAGCCCCCACGCCCTGACCTTGTGCCGTCAGTCACGCGTCAACACTACGGGAAGTCACCGTCAGAATGCACCACAACGCGTTACCCGCGGGTCATGACTGGCGGTCCGTTCGGCAACCAATTGGGGACCTTAGGCCCTGCTGCGGTGGTAGCGAGAGCCGGGATCCTCATGGGGGAGGTGGTCATGCCCAGCGTGCAGGCACCGATAGTTCGCGGCTTGTCCGCGGCGGACGCGGCGCGACGGCTCGTCGCCGACGGGCCGAACGAGTTGCCCGCGCCGCGGCGTACACCGACCTGGAAGATCCTCGCCGGGCAGCTGACGCATCTGTTCGCGCTGATGCTGTGGGTCGCCGCGGCACTGGCGCTGGCCGCGGGACTGGCGCCGCTCGCGGTCGCGATCGTGGTCATCATCGTCCTGAACGGCCTCTTCTCGTTCGCCCAGGAGTACCGCGCCGACCGCGCCGCCGAACGACTACGTGACTTGCTGCCGGCGCGCACCCAGGTGATCCGTGACGGCCAGGTCACGACTGTGGATGCGACCCAGCTGGTCCGCGACGATCTTGTCGTGCTCAGCGCCGGCGATCGGATTTCGGCCGATCTGCGGCTGGTCACGGTGCATGCGCTCGGAGTGGACGAGTCGATGCTCACCGGCGAGTCGGTCCCGGTCCGGCCGTCGTACGGACAGCAGGTGTTCGCGGGAACGTTCGTCGTTCAGGGCGAGGCAGACGCTGTCGTCACGGCGGTTGCCGGGAACACCCGGTTGGCCGGGATCCAGTCTCTGACCGAGAGCGCGGACCGCCCGCCCAGTCCGTTGACTGTCGAGCTGCATCGCCTGATCCGGGTCATCGCGGTGATCGCCGTAGCCGTCGGCGTCTCACTCACGGCGGTGTCGCTGGTGCTCGGCCTGAGTGTCTCCCACGCGCTCCTGTTCGGGGTGGGGGTGATGGTGGCGCTCGTCCCCGAGGGGCTGCTGCCCACGGTGACGTTGTCGCTGGCCCGGGGCGCGCAGCGGATGGCACACGGCAATGCCCTGGTCAGACGGCTGGACGCGGTCGAGACGCTCGGCGCGACGACGTACGTGTGCACCGACAAGACCGGCACGTTGACGATGAACCAGATGGAGGTCCTGGAGGTCTGGACGCCGCGTGGATCGGTCGCGATGGAGAGTCACGGCTACGATCCGCAAGGTCCGGCCGAGGGGGATCCGGCGGCGATCCAGGCCGCTGCGAGGGCCGCCGCGGCGGCGATCGCCTGTATCAGGGGCAGAGCGGCGCGGGCCAAGGACCGGTGGGTCGCGGAAGGTGATCCGATGGAGGTCGCCGTCGACGTGCTCGCCCGACGCCTCGGGGTGCCGCCGGTGGATCGGGCGACCATTACCCACCGGGTCACCTTCACCAGCGAGACGAGGTACAGCGCGGTAGTTGTCGACGGCAACACTGTGGTGATCGGTGCGCCGGACGCCCTGATGCCGTACTGCCGGACCAACGGCGGTCCGGATGCGACGGCCGCGGTGGACAGTCTGGCCAGGCGCGGGCGGCGTGTGCTCGCGGTGACGCAGGCATCCGGCGTACTGGTGCACGACGGCCAGTTGAAGCTCAGCGCCGACGCACTCGAGCTAATGGCCGTGGTCGGACTGGAGGATCCGCCACGGACCGATGTTCACGCCGCCCTCGCGGCCTGTCGGCAGGCCGGGGTACGGATCGCGGTGGTGACCGGCGATCACGCTGCGACCGCTGAGGTGATCGCACGGGAGGTCGGCCTGCTCCGGTCCGGCGGCCTGGTGGTCAATGGCTCCGACCTGCCGGACGACGACGAGCGCCTGGGGGAGTTGCTCGACCGTGACGACGGGGTCGTGGTCGCCAGGGTGACACCGCAGGACAAGTTGCGGATCGCGCGGGCGTTGCGCAAGCGCGGTCACGTGGTGGCGATGACCGGGGACGGTGTCAACGACGCGCCGGCGCTGCGCGAGGCCGATGTCGGCGTCGCGATGGGCGCTTCCGGCAGCGATGTCGCCCGTGCCTCGGCCGACCTGGTCCTGCTGGACGATCACTTCGCGAGCATCGTGACCGCGATCCGGCTCGGCCGAGCGACCTTCTCGAACGTACGGCGGTTTCTCACGTACCACCTCGCCGACAACGTGGCGGAGCTCGCGCCGTTCGTGGCCTGGGCGCTGACAGGCAGTTCGATTCCGCTCGCGATCGGCGTACTGCAGGTGCTGGCACTGGACATCGGCACCGACGTACTGCCGGCGCTCGCGCTCGGCGTCGAGCGGCCGGGACCGAACGTTCTGGACGGCCCGGCCCGGCATCACCGGCTGGTCGATCGTGGGCTGGTGGTCAGAGCGTTCGGTGTGCTCGGGTTGACAGAGGCCGTGGTGGCGATGACGGCGTTCGTCCTGATCCTTTCCGGTCACGGCTGGCACTTCGGTGCCGAACCGTCCGCCGCCGCACTGGCGGTCGCCTCGGGGACCACGTTCGCGGTGATCGCGCTGATGCAGATGGCGAACGCCCTTGCCTGCCGTAGTGAGCGGAGCACGGTTTTCAAGGTCGGCTTCACGACCAACCGGACCCTCCTGCTGGCGCTCGCCATCGAGTTGGTCCTGCTGGCGGTCTTCCTCGGCGTCCCGCCGGTGGCGGACCTCCTGGGCGGCGGCTGGCCGTCCTTCCAGGGCTGGCTGTACGCCTGCGCCGGCGCGATCGTGTTGCTACTGGTCGACACGATGTCGAAGGTGCTCCGCCGCGCACGAGGTGCTGGATGAGCACCACACTGGATCGATTGCGGCGCTTTCGCCCTCTTGGTACCCCGGGCGGCGTGCGGTCGGTCGGCGTACCTGAGGACACGCGAGCCGGCGTACCGGCGGAACTCGTTGCCGTCTTCGCAGCACTCGACGCTGCGATCGCAGCGTGCGACGAGGTCCGCCGGCGCTCGGGACAGCAGGCTGCGGACCTCGTCGCCGCTGCGCGGAACGAGGCAGCCGGGCTGGTGGCCGATGCCCGTACCCGCGCGGTTGGCGAGCGGGCGGAGATCACCGCGGCGATCCAGGCCCGTGGCGACGCCGAGGTGGACCGGACTCGGGCAGCAGCGACCGCGGATGTCGGCGACCTCCGGCAGGCTGGTCTGCAGCGAATGGACGGCTTGGTGACTGTGGTCCTGGACCGGCTGCGTGCCGACGTTCGGGGGACTGGCCGATGAGCGCCGGCTGGGTGGCGGCGATGGTCCGCGCGAAGGCGATGGCTCGCCGGCGTCTCGGTGCCGGTGCCGCACGCCGGCTCGCGTCGGCCCCCGGCCTGGCCGACGCACTCAGCATGCTCGAAGGTACGGCCTACGCTCGTGCGGCCGCACCGGGTACGACGCTCGCGGAGGCCGAGCAACAGGTTGCCGCCGCGGAGGTCTGGCAGCTGCGCGTCCTGTCGGGCTGGTTGCCGAGGTCCGCGGTCGGTCTGGCCAGGGCTCTCGGCGCGCGCTACGAACTCGCGAACATCGAGGCGCATGCCCGGGCGCTGGCGGCGCCCGGCCGTCGGCAGGCGTACTACGAATTGGGCAGCCTGGCCTTGTCCTGGCCCAGGATCGCAGCCACGATCTCCGTGCCGGAGTTGCGGGCAGCGCTCGCGGCGTCCCCGTGGGGCGACCCCGGCGACGCGTCCGCAGAGACACTGCACGACATCCTGGTCCTGCGCTGGCTGCGGATGGTCGCGGCCGAGGCGCCACAGGCAACCGAGTGGGTGTCTGGCGCCGCCGTCCTCGTGGCGGCCAAGCAGTTGCTGGTAGCCACGAGAGGCCCGGCCGAGAGTGTCGTCCGGGCCGCTGTCCCGCTGATCGGCTCCGAATGGGTACGGACCCGGTCGGTGCCGGACCTGCGGACGGCGACGCCGGTCGCCGGGCGATGGGCCCTGGACGGTGTCGGCTCTCCTGCGGAGCTCTGGCGGGCGGAAGCGGGACTGGCTGCCCGAATCGAGTCGGACGGCTTCCGCCTGCTGAGGCAGGGAACGCCGGATGTGGATGCATTCCTGGGCGCCGTAGCAGTCCTCGCAGTCGATGGCTGGCGGGTCCGGGTTGCGCTCGGGGACGCGTCGTACGGCGCGGGACCGGGGGAGGTGCTCGGTGTCGTGGCGTGACGCTGTTCGCCCGGTCCGGATGGAACGGATCGCACTGGTCGTGCCGACACAGCGGCAGCGGGACCTACTGGACCGGTTGAGCTCGACGGGCGTCGTCGAGCTGGATCCGGTTCGACCGGAGATCGAGCTCGCCGTTGTCGCGGACCGTCGGCCGGACTGGTCGGACCGCGAACTGGAGCTCCGCCGGCGGACGGCACAGTCGGTCCCCCACGGACCTGTAACGGCGCTGCTCGGCTGGACACCGGCCGCGCTCCTGCCCGAGCTGACGGAGGCGTTGACGCCCGCGGGCGCCGCCGCCGTACCGCTTCCGCCGCCGCCTGGGGTGCAGCCGCCGACCTTGCTGCGGCAGCGGGGACGAGGCCGATCGTTCGAGGTACTGGTGCAGACCTACACCACGGTCCCGTACGCCGACGTCGACCCCGCGCTCGTTGCCGGGCTCGCGTATGTGGCGATGTTCGGGATGATGTTCGGCGACGTCGGCCACGGGCTGCTGCTCCTGCTCGGCGCGGTGATCGTCCGGAGCGGGCGGATCGCCCGACTGGCGAAGGTCCGGCCGGCGTGGCCGTTCCTCGCCGGCGCCGGCGCCGCCAGTGTCGTGTTCGGAGTGCTGTACGGCGAGATGTTCGGGCCGACCGGCCTGGTGCCGGTCGTGTGGCTTTCGCCGGTCGACGACGTCATCACCTTGCTGCTGACCGCGATCGGTGTAGGTGCGGTGTTGCTCGGCGGTGCCTACGCGCTAGGCATCGTCAACCGATTCCGCGAAGGTGGTTGGGGATTGGCGCTCTATGCGCGGACCGGGATCGCCGGCGCGTTGCTGTTCCTCGCGCTGGGTGGCGTTGCCGGGGGCCTCTACTTCAGCAATGGTTGGTTGCTGTTCGCGGCGGTGCTCCTCGGGTTCGCCGGTCTCGTGCTCACGTTCGCCGGCCTGCTCGCGGCGGCGGGTGGCGGTTCGGCCGGCGTACTGCAGGCGATCGTCGAGCTGTTCGACGTCGTGGTCCGGCTGGGATCGAACGTCGTCTCGTTCGCCCGGCTCGCCGCGTTCGGCCTCACCCACGCGGCGTTGGGAGCCATCGTCTGGCAAGGGACCGTGGCCTTGTGGAACGGCGGTTCGGTGCCAGGCCGCCTGGGAGCGGTGCTGGTGCTGGTGGTCGGGACCGGCGTCGCGTTCGCCCTCGAGGCATTGGTCGCGGGGATCCAGGCACTTCGGCTCGAGTACTACGAACTGTTCTCCCGGGTGTTCGACACGGACGGACGACCGTTCCGGCCGTGGCGACTGCCCGCGGAGGATCTGGAGGTGACATCGTGAGAGACTTCCTGCGCCGGCATCCATGGGCAGCGGTGCTGCTGACCGTGGCGAACGTCGTGCTGCTGACGGGTGCGGTCGCGCTGCTGATCGCCATTCTGACCTCAGACTGGGGGTTCGCCGCCGGCCGGCCCGACGCCGCCGCGGCCGCGAGCCAGGCAGTACCGGCCAACGGTTCCGCGCTGCTCGGCGCGGCGATCGCGGTGGCCGGCTCCGCAATCGGTGCCGGGATCGCTGTCGCCTACACCGGTGCTGCCGCGCTGGCCGCGATGAGCGAGCGGCCGGAGTTGTTCGGGCGCGCGATGGTGGTCGTCGGCCTCGCCGAAGGGATCGCGATCTACGGACTGATCGTCGCGATCATTCTGGTGGGAAAGGCATGAGGACGCAGGTGGCGGTGCTCGGCGAGCCGATTCGCACCGCGGGCTACGGGCTGACCGGGGTCAAGTTGCTGACGGCAACGACGGCGGCGGAGGTACGGCGGCAGTGGAGCGACCTGCCCGCGGACGTCGGCATCGTCGTGCTGACCGCCTCGGCGGCCGAGGCCCTCGGCCTGGATCGCCTCGCGTCCGGCGCCGTGCTGACGGTGGTGCTACCGCCATGAGCAGCCCCTTGTCCGTCGCCGCCGACGCGGCCCTGGCCCCGGTCCGGGCCGCGCTGCTGGCCGCGGCCCAGGCCGACGGTGCCGATGTTCTGCAGAAAGCCGAGTCGCAGCGCCGGGAGCTGCTCGAGCAGGCACGCCGTACGGCGGAGGATCTCGTCGCCGAGGCGCGCGCGACCGGGGAGGCTGCCGCGAAGGCGACCGTCGCGGTCCGCCTGGCGCAGGGCCGGCGCGACGCCCGCCGATCGGCGCTGTCGGCGCAGCGCGAGCTGTACGACGAGCTTCGGCGCCGATGTCGTGCCGCCGCGTCGGCGCTGGCCAGAACCCCTGAGTACGAACGACTCCGCCGACAGCTGATCGACACCGCCCGCGAGCAGCTCGGCCCGGATGCGGTGATCGAGGAGAGCCCGGACGGGGGCATCGTCGCGTCCGCCGGGAGCGAGCTGGTCAACCTGAGCCTGCCGGCACTGGCGGATCGCGCGCTGGATCGATCCGGACCGGAGGTGGCCGGACTGTGGACACCGTGACATCGGCGCGGCCAGGCCGGATCCGGCGGGTGAACGGCCCGCTGGTCGAAGCGACCGGCGTACCGGATGCGTTCATGTACGAGGTCGTGGAGTTGGGCGATCATCGGATTCCGGCCGAAGTGGTCGCCATCGACCGCGGCACCGTCACACTGCAGGCGTTCGAGTACACCGGCGGGCTGATGGCGGCCGACGTGGTTCGTCGAACCGGGCGGCCGCTGTCGGCGCGTCTCGGGCCGGGTTTGCTGGGCAGGGTCTTCGACGGGCTGTTGCGGCCGTTGTCGTCGGCACCGACCTGGCTGGTACCGCAGACCTTGACACTGGGCGAGCGGACGGCCGACCGGTGGAGCTTCGCACCGGGCGCGGTGCTCGGCCGGCAGCTCGGAGCCGGGGCAGTGCTAGGCATCGTCGCCGATGCCGGAGCGATCGAGCATCGGGTGCTGGTGCCGCCGGGAGTGAGTGGCGAGCTGCTGTTCCTGGCCGGTGCGGGGAAGGTGTCCGACGGGGAGGTGGTGGCGCGGGTCGGTGACGTCGAGGTCGGGCTGTTCGAGCAGTGGCCGGTCCGGCGGCCGCGGCCGTTCGCTGCGCGGGAGGAGGCGTTCGTGCCGCTGCACACCGGGCAGCGGGTGCTGGATCTGATCTTTCCGATCGGCGCCGGCTCGACGACCGCGGTGCCTGGCGGGTTCGGTACCGGGAAGACCGTGCTGCTGCAGCAGCTCGCGAAGTGGTGTGACGCGGACATCATCGTGTACGTCGGCTGCGGCGAGCGGGGAAATGAGATGGCCGACGTACTCGCCGACCTCGCCGAGCTCGCGGATCCGCGGACCGGCGGCCGGATGATCGATCGCACGGTGATCCTGGCCAACACCTCCAACATGCCGATGATGGCGCGCGAGGCCAGCGTCTTCACCGCGATGACGGTGGCGGAGTACTTCCGGGACATGGGGTACCACGCCGTCGTGGTGGCCGACTCGACGTCGCGGTGGGCCGAGGCCCTGCGCGAGTTCGCCTCCCGCGTGGGTGCGCTGCCTGCAGAAGAGGGCTATCCGGCGGACCTGTCCTCGTCGCTCGCGGCGTTCTACGAGCGGGCCGGCCGGGTCCGCACCCAGGGCGGCCGGGTTGCGGCGGTTACGGTGGTGGGCGCGGTCTCGCCGCCTGGCGGGGATTTGACGGAGCCGGTCACCACGGCGACCGAGCGGTTCGTCCGCGGGGTGTGGTGTCTGGATCGCGACCTCGCGTACGCCCGGCACTATCCGGCCGTGAGCTGGTCGGCGTCGTACTCGCGTGACGCCGATGCTGTGGCTGCCTGGCAGACAGGTCACGAGAATCCGGGCTGGGCGTCGCGCCGGGCCCGAGCCATGAAAGTGCTCGCCGAGGCCGCGCGGCTGAGCGAGCTCGCCGAGATCGTCGGTACCAGGACGCTGCCCGGCCGGGAGCGGATGGTGATCCTCGGCGGCCGGTTGCTCCGGGACGCGGTCCTCGCGCAGAGTGCGCTGAGTCCGGTCGACGCCACCTGCTCCGGTGAGCGCGGAGCGGCGCTGCTGCAGCTCGTCCTCGACATCCTCGACCGCTGCATGACCTTGATCGATCGCGGTGTGGCCGCCACGGAGATCGAGGAGTTCGACTTCGGCGCGCTGGTCAGGGCGCGCGAGGAAGCCCCGTCCGCCGCGGACCTGGAGGGCTGCCGCACCAGGCTCACGACAGCACTGGAGGCATTGGTGTGAAGGATCTCGAGTACGGCGACGTGCGGTCGATGGAGGGGTCGCTCCTGGTGGTGCGGGGTGTCCGCGGTGTCGGCTGGGACGAATCGGCCGTGATCAAGGTCGACGACGGCAGCGAGCGGCACGGTGTCGTACTCGAGGTCGCCGACGATCTCGCCGTACTGCAGGTGCTGGAAGGCACGGTGGGGATGCGGCCCGGTGGGGTTCGGGTGCGGTTCGGTGGCAGCCCGTTCCGGATACCGCTCGGCCGGGGATGGCTCGGCCGGACCTGCGACGGGCGGGGCGAGCCTCTCGACGGCGGACCGCCGGTTCTCGGTGCGACGACGGCCGCGGTGAACGGCTGGCCGCTGAACCCGGTCGAACGGGAGCCACCGCTGGAGCCGGTGCTCACCGGGGTGTCGGGGATCGACGCGATGACCACGGTGGTCCGCGGGCAGAAACTGCCGATCTTCTCGGTGCCGGGGCTGCCGCACCTGCAGTTGGCCACCCAGGTCGCGGCACAGTCGTCGGCGGCCGGTGATCCGTTCGTGGTGGTCTTCGCGGCGATGGGGCTGCCACACGCCGATATCGACTTCGTCCGTACGGCGCTGGAGGAGCGTGCGGCCGCGAACGAGCTGGTCATGGTGCTCAACAGTGCGGACGATCCGGTCATCGAGCGGCTGCTGACCCCTCGAATCGCGCTCACGGTCGCCGAACATCTAGCCTTTGCCGAGGGCAGCCACGTGCTGGTGGTCATGTCGGACATGACGAGTTACTGCGATGCGGTCCGCGAGGTCGCGGCCGCACGCCAGGAAATCCCGGCGCGGCGGGCCTATCCGGGATACCTCTACAGCGATCTGGCATCGCTCTACGAACGCTGCGGCAGGATCCGGGGACGTCCGGGATCGGTGACGATCATGCCGGTGCTCACCATGCCGGCCGGCGACATCACACATCCGGTGCCCGACCTGACCGGCTATATCACCGAAGGGCAGATCGTCCTCGCCGAGGACCTGAACGCTCGCGGTCTGTATCCGCCGCTCGACGTCCTCGGCTCGCTGTCCCGCCTCATGCGTCACGGTGCCGGGCCGGGTCGCACCAGGGACGACCATCTCGAGATCGCCGCGCAGGCGGTCGCCGCGCTGTCCCGGGCTCGGCAGGCGGCCGAGCTGGCCGACCTGATCGGCGCCGCGGCGCTGAGCGACACCGACCGCGGTTACCTCGCCTACGCCACGTCGCTCGAGGACTCGCTGCTGCGCCAGCGCCCGGACGAGGCGCGGGGATTCGGCGAGACCCTCGACCGGTTGTGGCAGGCAGTGTCCGTACTGCCACGGCGTGAGCTGACCATGGTTTCGAAAGCCTTGCTGGACGAGCATCTTCCGCCGGATGGTGTCCGATGAGCGGCGGACGGCTGACCGGCCGGGCGGGCAGGCTGGCGCTGACCGCCAGGCTGGCCACGGCACAGCGGGCTGTCGAACTGCTGGATCGCAAGCAGCGCGCCCTCGCTGTGGAGTGTGAGCGGCTCGAGCTGGTCGCGGGACGTGCCGCCGACGACTTCGAGCACAAGGCAGGTGCCGCGGCGCGCTGGGCGCGGCGATGTGTCGCGCTGGACGGTCAGCGGAGGCTGCTCGCGTCGGCGCCGGAGGAAACCGCCGAGGTCGCCGTCGGGTACGACGCGACCATGGGCGTCCGGCATCCGACCAGCGCCGACGTCACCTTCGGCCCGGAGCCGGATCTGGCCGGCAGCTCCGCCTTGGTCCACACGATGCGGGCCCACCGCGAGGCGCTCGCAGCGGCTGTTCAGCTGGCGGCCGCACAGCGCGCTGTCGTGCTGGTGTCGGACGAGCTCGCACTGACCCGTCAGCAGCAGCGGGCACTCGAGCTGCGCTGGATCCCGAAACTGGACAAGCAGCTGACTGCGCTGGCGCAGCGCCTCGACGAGTCCGAGCGCGAGGAGAACGTGAGGCTGCGCTGGGCGGCCGGTCGTGCCGCGGGGGTACCGAAGGAGAGATCATGAAGCAGATCCTGGTGGTGGTGGACGACTCGGCTGCGGCGCTGCGGGCGGCCCAGGTGGCGATCGACCTGGCGGCCGCGCTCGGGTCCGGGTTGACCTTCGTCGCGGTTGTCGAGGACCACGTGCTCGACGCACGGCTGCGGGCCGCCTCGATCCCGGAGGCGGCACAGCGGCGAGCCCAGGGCGCGGTGGCGATGCTCTCACGGATGACCGCGCGCGCGTCGTCGCGTGGGCTGCGGACGCAGCAGGAGATCCTCACCGGCCCCGGCGCCGAGCGGGTGCTTGCCGCCGCCGCGCAGTGCACCGCCGACCTGATCGTCGTCGGTCGTGATCCCACCGAGGGCGGCAGTACGCCGGTCAACGTCGGCCACCTCCTGGAATTCGCCGACCGTCCGATACTCGTCGTACCCAACTGAGGCGAGCGGCACCGCCGTTTCGTCTACAGGGCCTTTTGGTCCCGACCCTCCGGACCTTTGGGCCTGGTCGCGTCGCTGAGAAACGGCCACTCTCGAGTACGACGAGGCTTGGGAGGGATGGCGATGGTGGCGACGGAGCGGAACTTGGACCATGTCGCGGGAGGCCCGACGGTGACCGGCGAGCTTGTCTGGCGGACGATCGTGAAGCGGTCCTTCGCCGTACTGAGTTACGTGACGCCGACGGGTCAGCCCCGGTCGAGCGGAGTCGTCTACGCGGCGGGGCCGCACCAGCTGTACGTCGCGGTGGCACCCGACAGCTGGAAGGCCCTGCACATTCCGGCCACCGGCCAGGTCGCCGTCACGGTTCCGGTACGCCGCGGTGGTCTGCTGTCGCTGCTCCTGCCGATCCCGCCCGCGACGATCAGCTTCCACGCACGGGCCGTCGTCCATCCACGCGGCCATATTGCCCCGGGATCGATGTCCGCGGAACTCGCCCACCTGGTTCCGGCGGATCGCCTGTCCAGCTGCCGAATCGTCGAGATCTTCCCCGAGGACCACTTCCTCACGTACGGCATCGGCGTGCCCCTTCTCCGGATGCGCGACCCGCAGGCATCCCGAGCTCGCGTTGCCGTTCCGTGAGCCGAACGGAGGCTACAAGATGTGCATCGGCATCGTAGGACGGGTGGTAGAGCTCGACGGCGACGCGCCGCCGGCAGCACCGACCGGCACGGTCGATACGGAGGAAGGACGACGGCAGGTCTGTTTCGCGTTTCTTCCCGACGCCGCCGTCGGTGAACTGGTGCTCGTGCACTCCGGGTTCGCGGTCAACCGGCTGGACGACAGAGGAGCAGAACGATGAGCGCTTCAAGGACCCAGGGATTGGCGCTGGCCTTCGGGACGGCCGTTATCAGCGGGGTGTCCGTGTTCGTCAACTCGTACGGCGTTCGCGTCGTCCACGACGCCACGGTGTACACGACGGCGAAGAACCTGGTCGCCGCGGTCCTCCTGATCCTGGTCGCGGCCGGTTCCCGCACCTTCGCCCGCCAGAGAGCGGTCGCGAGCCGGCGGGTGCTGACCCGACGGAGCTGGGCCGGTCTGGTCGCGGTCGCTGTCGTTGGCGGGTCGGTGCCGTTCGTGTTGTTCTTCAACGGTCTGGCGCGGGCGTCGTCGACACATGCCGCGTTCGTGCACAAGACGCTCGTGGTGTGGGTGGCGTTGCTCGCCGTACCGATCCTGGGTGAACGGCTCGGCCTCCTGCACTACACGGCGATCGGTTTGCTGCTCGTCGGCCAGGCGGCGCTCGGCGGTGGGCTGAGTGGGTTCGCGTTCGGCACCGGCGAACTGATGATTCTTGCTGCCACGTTGCTGTGGGCGGTCGAGGTGATCGTCGTGAAGCGGCTGGTCGGCGCGGCTCCGCCGGATATCCTCGCGGTGGCGCGAATGGGGCTGGGCGTCCTGCTGTTGATCGGCTGGGTGGCGGTCAGCGGACACTGGTCGGCGCTCACCGGGCTGAGCGCTGAGGGCTGGCGCTGGGCGTTGCTGACCGGACTGTTCCTGGCCGGGTACGTCGCGACCTGGTACCGAGCCCTGGCTCTGGCACCCGCGGTGGATGTGACCGCGGTACTCGTGCTCGCCGCCGCAATCACGGCCGCCCTCGACGCGATCGTCAAAGGCACGGTCGTCACACCGCAGGCCGGTGTGGGGATCGCGCTGCTCGCCGCAGGCGCGGGCTTGATCATGGTGGCGCGCTCCCGCCGTACGCCGGTCCTGGCGCAATGATCCGGACCCCGGGGCCGCTGCTGTTCGCGCGGTACGCCTATCCGCCGAACGCCCTCGGTTATTGCGGCCCGGGCGACTCGGGCGAACTGCTCGAGTACGCCGGCAACGCTGTGTCCGACCGTGGTCTCGCGGCGATCGCCCAGCGGTTCCTGGGCGCGTGGCCGTACCTGTCGTTGATCGCGGCTGCGTCCGGCCGCGATCCGCTCGACACCGAGGTCGTCGAGGCGTACTGGGTGGGCAACCAACTGCTCGACCACGTGCCAGGCGCGTTGCTGGCGGCGCACCTGACCGACCGGTTCGACAGCCGCGTCGATCACGGACTCACCGATCCGATCCGGCTCGCGCTGCTCGGGGGCCGGCCACACCACAACTTCCACGTGTTCGCTGTCTACCCCTGGACAGGGCTGCTTCGGGCCGGACCCGCCGCGGAGCCGCTGCGCGTGCTCGACAGTTGCCGGATCTCGTGGGGAACGGTGACCTCCGTCGACGGGGAGATTGCCGACGTACGCGCGCGGCCGCTGGAATACGACAACGGCCGGCTCCGGCTCGGCGAACCCGTCGTACGGCGGATGCTGATCGGTTCACGCGGTTACCAGCTGGCCCGCGAGGTGCAGATCGGCGACGTCGTCTCACTGCATTGGAACTGGATCTGCGACGTCCTGTCTCCGGCTCAGGCACTCAAGCTACGCAGAACCACGACCACGCTCCTCGAACTCGTCAACCACGCCCTCGGCCGACCGGCAGTAGGCAGCGCCCTCGAGGGAACACATTGCGAATGAAGAACGGAAGTCCTCGCGGCGCCAGCTGCTGCACGGCACCGGCATGATGCCCCGTGGCGCGACGCGCTCCTCCCCAAACCGGTTTGGGGAGGGTCTGTGCACGGACTGGGGAGTCCTACCTCCCGATCTGGGTAGGTGGGACTCCCCAAACTGGTTTGGGGAGTCGTGAGCACTTCACCTCGCCGCACTGGGGTACGACGCGGACCGGCAGAGCTGACGATTTGCGACCCGAACGATTCTTGGCGGGCATCAGATCTGCTCAGGTCGCCGGGTCCTGCGTGATGCGGAAGACGGGGTACTGGGGCGCAATGCGTTCGAACTCCGTGAGGGGCGCATTGCGCTCCACGGGGAGGTGACTCCGGGCTCCCGGAGCCAGTTCGAGGAAGCGGCGGAGGATCGGCGCGCGGATGGCTGGATCGATCTCCTCGAGGTGGACCGGCTCGCGCCGACCGTGGCGCAGTACCGCCTGTCCCTGGGCGGCGCGGACGTTGTGAACCCAGTTGGCCTGCTCGCCGAGCATCGCGATCAGGTACCGCTCGCCCTGATACTGCGTGAGGACCAGCGGGAACGAGATGACCCGGCCGGAACGTCGGCCGACCACGTCGAGAGTGACCGCCCGCTGAGGTACCGCGATCCCGCTCGCGTACTGGATCGCACTGATCCGGTTCAGGACGCGCGCCATCCGGTTCGGCCGGCCGCCGCGGTACATCCACCGATCGAACCGATGCAGCCATCGCGATGTCGTGTGCTGCATCCGAAGGTCACCTCCAGGAGCCGGCGTACGCGTCGGTCAGTGGCGCGTACGCCGGGTTTCGATCGACGGACTCAGACCATGTGGTGCTGGTGCCGGTAGACCTTCCGGCTGGCCGGTACGGCGGCCAGCGAGGCGAGTACCGTCACGCCTCCAGCGATCCACGAGGTCCACGATGCGGCCGTCGCGTCGGTGTAGGTGAAGACCCACGGAGCTACGAATGCGACGGCGCCACCCAGCGCGGTCATCCACTCGTCGATGAAGGCGCCCGGCGCGGCAAGTGCGATCAGTGCCATCACACCGATCGCCGCACCGACGATCACCATTGCCCAGGTCCCGGTGGAGTCGATCTCGACCCACAGCGGGGACAGGGCCAGGTATCCGCCCGCGAGCAGGCTCAGCCAGTCCTGCGGGCGCGTCCAGGCAGTCGACTGGAGATCTGCCATTTCGCTCATCTCCCTTTCATGCTGATTCGCTGACCGGATCGGTCAGCTCCCTCACTTTGATCGTTGCTCCGCCGCCGGCTGCGGCGTAGGGACGAACGTCACCAGTTGCGACGGACGTTCGGCGATCACAGCTCCGGTACGGCCAGCAAGGGCTCGGCGACGGTGTAGGGCACCACCGGGCCGTCGCGGCAGACCAGCAGTGGGCCGAGCTGGCAGTGCCCGCACAACGCGATCCCGCACTTCATCGAACGTTCGAGCGACACGTGGATCCGGTCGGCCGGCACGTGTGCGCGGAGCAGGACGCGGGCGCTGAAGCGCATCATCGGCTCCGGGCCGCAGAGGAATGCGACGGTTCGTCCCGGATCGAGCCGCAGCCGGGCGAGCGGCTCGGTGACGAAGCCGACCGCACCGTCCCAACCGGCCGCCGGCTGGTCGACGGTGAGCTCGACATCGAGGTCGTCGCGTGCTGTCCAGGCATCGAGTTCGGCGCGGAACAGGAACTCGTCCGGCGTCCGCGCGCCGGCGATCACCACGACCTTGCGGTACGTCGATCGCGCGCCGAGCGCGGCCAGCACCACCGGGCGCAGCGGTGCCAGTCCGACGCCGCCGGCCACCACGACGAGATCGTTGCCAGCAGCACCTTCTGGTGCCCACGTCGTACCGAACGGACCGCGGACACCGATCACCGTCCCGGGCTGTGCGTCGTGCAGTGCCCGGCTGACCGCTCCGACCGACCGGATTGTGTGGGTCAAGGTCCCGTCGTCGCCGATGCCGCTGATCGAGATCGGCACCTCACCGACACCGTACGCGTACATCATGGCGAACTGCCCAGGCCGGAACGGAGCCAGCGGCTGGTCGACCGGCTCCAGACAGAGCGTGGCCGAGTCGCGGGTCTCGATCGTGCGGTCGATGACCCGGTAGCCGACGGGCAGCATCGGCTCAGTCATGGCGGTACAGGTCCAGCAACCGCGCCCTGGTGGACTGCAGCCGGTCGAGTACGACCGCCAGCAGTTGCCGCGTCAGCACGTAGCCGAGCCGCGGATCCTGGTCCGCGAGCACCCTCAGCTGCTCGGCGTCGAACACCGTCGCCTCGACCGTGCCGACGGCGCGGGCGCCGAAGTGCCAGCGGTACGGCGGGATCAGCCAGGACCAACCGAGCAGGTCGCCGGGTCCCAGCGTCTGGATCACCACATGACCGCGGCCGGGGACGGTAGTGTCGAGCGCGACCCGCCCATGCCGGATCAGCCAGCAGTACCCGGCGTGGCCGCCCTCGTCGAACAGCCGGTCGCCGTCGTCGTAGAACTCCTCGCGGGAAGCACGGAGCAGCGTCTCGCGCTCGTGGGCGGTCAGACCGTCGAAGAGACTGGTGTCAGACATCGGCGGACTCAGCGAGTCGGCTGACCTCTTCGGTCAGGTCGATTCCGACGGGACACCAGGCGATGCAGCGGCCGCAGCCGACGCGGCCGGAGCCGCCGAACTGGTCGTACCAGGTGCTGAGCTTGTGGGTGAGCCATTGCCGGTAGCGGCTCTCACCGGAGCTGCGGACGCTGCCGCCGTGCACGTGGGAGAAGTCGAGTTCGAAGCACGACGACCAGTGTTGCCAGCGTTCGGCGTGGTCACCGGTGAGGTCGGTGACGTCCTCGGTGGTGGTGCAGAAGCAGGTCGGGCAGACCATCGTGCAGTTGCCACAGGTCAGGCATCGTTCGGCGACGTCCTCCCAGTGCGACGACTCGCGGCTACCTGCCAGCAGTGCCCGCAGGTCCACCTCTGGCATCGCGCGGCCCATCCGGTGCGCGGCCATCTCGACCGCCGATCGTGCAGCGCCCGTCTCGTCCGTGGTCGCGTCGCGATAGGTGATCCGGGCGAGCTTTTCGCGTCCGGCGTCGGTACCGGCCTCGACGACGAAGTGATCGCTCATCTCGGTGAGAGTCAGGTCCGCGCCCGGTCCGGCGGCGGGACCCGTGCCCATGGAGGCGCAGAAGCACACCTCGCCGGGTTCGGTGCAGTTCACCGCCACGATGAACAACGCCTGGTGCCGGGCCTCGAACGACCCGTCCGGATGCGTGCCGCCGCCGAGCACGTCGCGAAGTTTCCCGATCGCGGCCAGGTCGCACCCGCGGACGCCCAGCAGCGCGTATCGCGGCGTCTCCTCCTCCGCGGCCTGGAACGAGCCGTCCGCATCCGTGGACCACAGCTTGCGGCGGGGCGGATGCAGGAACGTCTTCCAGGACTGCGGTCCGGCCGAGTGGGAGAACATCGCGTCGTCGTCACGCCGCTTGAGCCGGTAGTGTCCCGGACCTGTCTCGACACCCCAGCCGGCCGGCAGTTCGCCGGCGTCGGTCAGCTCGGCCAGTTCGATCGCGCTGCCGGTCATCGTCGGCCCGATCACCTGGTAACCGTCGGCGATCAGCACCTGAACGAGCGTGCCAAGTCCGTTGGTGTCGATCGTCGCTTGCCCCATGCCGTGATCGTGCTGCGTACCGTCGTACCCCTCCAGGGTCGAAGGTCCCGGCGGAGGTGGCCGTCGGTCCCTGGCGGGCGCGCCCGTCAACTGGTGTGCTCTCAGGGATGGACACTCCGACGCTAGCGGTCTTCAAACTCGCCTCGTGTGACGGTTGCCAGCTCACTGTGCTGGACTGCGAGGACGAGCTGCTCGCGTTGGCCGGGCGAGTGCGGATCGCGCACTTCCTCGAGGCGTCGAGCGCGGTCCGGCCCGGTCCGTACGACGTGACGCTCGTCGAGGGCTCCATCACGACGCCGGCGGACGCCGAGCGGATCCGGCAGATCCGGGCGGAGTCGCGCGTCCTGGTGGCGATCGGCGCCTGTGCGACCGCCGGCGGGATCCAGGCGTTGCGGAACTTCGGCGATGTCGCCGAGTTCGCGTCGGTGGTGTATGCGCGTCCGGACTACATCGAGACGCTGGCCACCTCGACTGCGGTCGCCGACCACGTCACAGTCGACTTCGAGCTGCGAGGTTGCCCGATCGACCGCCGCCAGTTGCTCGAGGTGCTGACCGCGTTCCTGGCCGGCCGCACGCCGGACCTGCCGGACACGTCGGTGTGCACCGAGTGCAAGCGCCGCGGCCTGACCTGCGTGATGGTCGCCGACGGTACGCCGTGCCTCGGGCCGGTCACCCACGCCGGGTGCGGTGCGCTGTGTCCGGCGTACAAACGTGGTTGTTTCGGTTGCTTCGGCCCGATGACCAAGCCCAACGTGGCGGCGCTGATTCCACGGCTGCGGGAGTGCGGAATGAGCGAGGGCGACGTCGAACGGGTGTTCCTCACCTTCAACGCCGCGTCCGGAGGCTGGTCGTCGTGAGTCACCGCGCAAGGCAGCTGAGGGTGAGTTCGCTGGCCAGGGTGGAGGGGGAGGGCGCGCTCCACGTCATCGTGCGAGACGGTGACGTGGAGCGCGCGGACCTGCAGATCTACGAGCCGCCGCGGTTCTTCGAGGCGTTGCTGCGCGGCCGCGGCTACACCGAGCCGCCGGACATCACCGCGCGGATCTGCGGGATCTGCCCGGTCGCCTATCAGACGAGCGCGTGCAACGCGATCGAGGACGCCTGCGGGGTCCCGGTCGGCGGCGCGATCCGGGAACTGCGGCGCTTGCTGTACTGCGGGGAGTGGATCTCGAGTCATGCGCTGCACATCTACCTGCTGCACGCGCCGGACTTTCTCGGCTACCCGGACGCGATCGCGCTGGCGACCGATCATCGCGAGCTCGTCGAACGCGGCCTGATGCTGAAGAAGGCCGGCAACGCGATCCTGGAGCTGGTCGGCGGCCGGGCGATCCACCCGATCAACGTCCGGGTCGGCGGCTTCTACTCGGCACCGACCCGTGCTCAGCTCGCCCGGTTGGCCGAGCAGTTGCGGCCGGCGCTCGATGCCGCGATCGCGACGGTGCGCTGGGTATCCGGATTCGATTTCCCCGACCTGGAGCTGGATCACGAACTGCTGGCCGTTCACGATCCGGCCCGCTACGCGATCGAGGGCGGTACGACGCTGCGCCGCACCGCGGGTACTGCCTTCGTAGTCGATGCCTTCAGCAACCATGTCGTCGAGGAACACGTGCAGCGCTCGACCGCGCTGCACGCGAGCCTGGACGGCGGCCGGTACCTCACCGGACCGCTGGCCCGCTACACCCTCAACCACGAACGTTTGTCGCCGCTGGCGCTCGGACTCGCGGGTGAGGCGGGCCTCGGAAGCGAGTGCCGCAACCCGTTCCGAAGCATCGTGGTCCGAGCGGTCGAGACCGTGTACGCCGTCGAGGAGGCGCTACGACTGATCGAGTCCTACCGGCCGCCGGAGCCGTCGTACGTCGACGTACCGGCCAGGGAAGGGGTGGGGCACGGTGTCAGCGAGGCGCCGCGGGGCCTGCTGTACCACCGGTACGGCATCGGGGCCGACGGCCTGGTCCGGTCGGCGACGATCGTGCCGCCGACCTCGCAGAACCAGGCCGCGATCGAGGACGACCTCCGACGGATGGTTTCCGCCAACCTGCACCTCGCCGACGAGCCGCTGACCAGGCTGTGCGAGCGGACGATCCGCAACTACGACCCGTGCATCTCCTGCTCGACCCACTTCCTCGACCTCACGGTGGAGCGGCAGTGAGGACAGCTGTGGTGATCGGGGTCGGCAACGAGTACCGCTGCGACGACGGGATCGGCCCGGCCCTGATCGCCGCGCTCGAGGAGCATTGGCTGCCCGGAGTGAAGCTGATCGTCTCCGACGGCGAGCCGGCGAGACTGATCGACGACTGGGCCGACGTACCACTCGCGATCGTCGTGGACGCAGTCCTGTGTGAACCCTCGACACCTGGGGAGTTCTATCGCACCGATGTGCCCCTCGACGATCATGATCACCAAGGCGACCCGGCACTTGAGAGCCACCCGCACACGGCTGGTTCGCACAGCCTCGGCATCCCGGACGCACTGCGGCTCGGGCAGGCGCTCGACCGCCTGCCGCAACGGCTCGTCGTCTACGCGGTCGAGGCTGCCGACGTCGGCTTCGGCGCCGAACTCTCAGCCCCGGTGGGCGCAGCGCTGTCCAGACTCGTCGACGCCGTCCTCAGCGAGCTGACGTCGCCTCTGCCCCAATAGAAAGGAGCGGGGGAAGCGAACCGCCGCTACTGCAGCGGGCCGAGATGTACGGTGAACGGCTGGGGAACCGCTACTCCGTACCCTTGTGCCAGGCTTCCCTCGCCCACCTTCAGTACAGCGCGGAAAACCGCCACGCCAGAGGGGCAAAGGTCACCTCCGAGAGGGCCTTTCAGCGCGGCCCGTCCAGGTATGGCTGTCGCCTGCCTTGAGCACCTGGGTGTGTCCATGGCATCGGACGGTGATGGCAGGGCCCGGCCCCGGATCGACGGTGACGGTGACGGCCGTGCTCGAGACCTCGGCCACCAGCCGATGGCCGCGGTAGCGCAGTGCCATGCGCAGTGTGCCGAGTTTGGCCGGCCAGCGGGGGCCGAACCGCAGGACGTCGTTGGACGTTGTCAGTCCGGTGAAGCAGCGCTGGATCAGGTCGGCGCTGCCCGCCATCGCGGCGAGGTGGATGCCCTCGGCGGTCGTTCCGGTGCGCGACGCGTCTCCGGCGTCACTGTGCAGGGCCTGCTCGAGGAAGGCCAGCGCGCGGTCGGGATCAAGGGTCGCCAGGCCCCAGGCATGCACGACGGCGCTCAGCGAGGAGCCGTGGCAGGTGCGCTCGAGGTAGTACTCGACAGTCCTGCGGACGATATCGGCGGAGAGCGGGTATCCGAGCCGCTCCATCAAGCTGTAGAGGTCCCGGCGGGACAGGAGATAGAGCAGCATCAGGACGTCGGCCTGTTTGGAGACCTGGTACGACGAGACGTCGTGGCCTTCCGCCTCGAGGATCCGGTCCAGCCGCCGGATGTCGCCGTACGTCTCCCGGTACCGCGGCCAGTCGAGCTCGGTCAGCTGCTCGTAGCCCTCGAACTGGCTGATCACGCCGTCGTGGAAGGGCACGTACATGCGGCGAGTTAGCTCGTCCCAGTGGTTACGCTCTTCCTGCCGGAGTCCGAGTGACTCGACGAGTTCGATGCGTCGCCAGGCCGGCAGCCGATCCAGTGCGCGGGCGGCCACGCCGAACAGCCAGACGGCCATCACGTTGGTGTAGGCGTTGTTGTCGATGCCAGGACCCGGGCAGTCCGGGTACGACGTGTGGAACTCGTCGGGACCTACGACGCCCTTGATCACGTAGCGGTCGCGCGCCGCGTCGTACTCGGCCAGGCCGGCGAAGAACCGGGCTACCTCGATGATCACCTCGGCGCCATGGTCGCTGAGGAAGTCGAGATCGCCCGTGGTCTCGACGTACTGCCACATCGTGTAGGCGACGGCCAGGCCGACGTGCCGCTGGCGGAAGCTCGCGTCCTCGGTCCAGTGCCCGGACAGGGGATTGAGGTGCAGTCGCGGGCTTTCCTCGCTGCCGTCGCTGCCGGACTGCCAGGGGTACATCGCGCCCGGGAAGCCTCCCTGCCGCGCTGCCAGCCGGGCCGCGGGAAGGCGCCGGTGCCGGTAGCGCAGGAGGGCCCGGGTGAGTTCCGGTGTCCGGAGCGTCAGGACCGGAAAGACGAAGAGTTCGTCCCAGAAGACATGTCCGCGATAGGCCTCGCCGTGCAGTCCACGCGCGGGTACGCCGGCATCCGCGTCGACGCTGTGCGGTGAGACCGACTGCAACAGGTGGAAGATGTTCAACCGGAGCGCAGCGAGGGCCCCGTCGTGTGACTCTTCGAGAGCCACCTCGAAGCGGCGCCACAGCTGGGACCATGCCAGGACATGTGCCTCGAGCAGGTTGCGGAAACCTGGTGCGGTGTCGAGCGCGCGCCGGGTGGCCAGCTGAGGTTCGGAGATCCCCACATCCCGCGAACCGTGGATGGCTGCGACCTTCTCGACGGTGACGACGTCGCCTGCGGTCACGTCGACCGTGAGTTCCGCGGACGCGGTGCTGCCGTTGATGGACGTGGTCCAGCCGGGCAGGGGCGACCCGTTGTGGGAGGCGACGGTTCGGGTGCCTACGGTGACCCTGTGGCGGGACTGGCTCGTCGTCGCCGTGACCAGGAGATTGCCATCAGCAACCAGTGGGGAGAGTTCGGTGAGGTGGCGGGCAGCGAGCTTGCGGTACCGTTCGACGCCGGAGTTCGTGATGTTGCCGTGCACCGCGGAGCCGATCCGGAGTCGGCCGGACCAGCCTACGACCGTGACGGCGAGCGTCTGGCCGCAGAGATGTGGATCGGCCATGCTGGTGAAGCGGCGTTCGATGCCACGTACCTCCCGGCCGTCGGCGACGCGGAGCCGGAACCGGTGGGTCGCGACGCCGCGCCGGACGTCCAGCTCCAGGTCGTACTGGAGCACCTCGCTGTTGTCCGGCGTCAGCCATTCTCCGTTGTCGACGGCGATCATGAGCGGCAGCCAGTCGGGCAGGTTGACGAGGCTCTCGTTGTCGAGGCACATTCCGTCGACCCGGTCCGTCAGACGGTTGTAGTAGCCGACCAGGTATGTTCCCGGGTAGTGATGGTCGCCCGCGACCGATCCGGCCCACGCGCCGCGTGTGGCGACGTACCCGTTGCCGGTCGCACACAGCGCCTCTCGCCTGCGCTCGTCCGCCGGGTCGTATCCGCTGAACGCGAGTATCCACTCAGGGCCGACGCTCATGCCTCGACTGTGCGCTGCCCTCCGGGACTCGCGTAGAGCCGAAGGTCCTGTTCCGGCCTCGCGCGGCCCAGACGTGCTCCAGAGCTGTGAGTAGGACCACTGTCACGGGCTGTTGGGTCCTTTGGCCCTAGAGCAACTCCGCACTAGTCCGGTTTGGTGGGGGTCGAAGGGCAGCCGCTGCGTACCAATCGGATGTGCCCGGACCGGGCCTCTCTGCGGCATGCCGCCGAACCGAAGGACGAGGGGGAATTTCCATGCGTGGAAGCTTGCGCCTTGGAGGACGAGCGGGACTGGCGATGGTGGCGGGCATGAGCCTGCTGCTGGCCGGTACGTCGATCTCCTCCGCAGCCGAGCAGAAGGCGACAACGACGGCCACACCGGCCGCACTGGTCGTCAAGAACAACGATTTCAACGGTGACACCAACTCGGACGTTCTGTCCGTCGACACCACCGGACGCCTGTGGCTCTACCCGGGCAACGGTGCTGCTGGGTGGCTGCCACGCATCGGCTACAGCTACGGCTGGGATGCGATGACAGCGATCCTGGCACCCGGTGACTTCGACGGGGACGGGAACGCGGACCTGATGTCGGTCGACAGCACGGGGTACCTGCGGCTGTACTCCAGTAACGGCAAGGGGGGATGGCTGAGCTGGAAGCGCTTCGGTGGCGGCTGGAACGCGATGACCTCCGTGTCCGGGCCGGGCGACTTCAACGGTGACGGTCACATGGACCTGCTGGCGCGGCAGAACACGGGGCAACTGTGGCTCTACCCGGGCAATGGCACAGGTGGCTTCCTGTCCCGGGTGGCCTACGGGTACGGCTGGAACGTCATGACCTCTCTGCGCGGGCCTGGTGACTTCGACGGCGACACCTTCGTCGATCTGACGGCTCGTGACGGAAACGGAGATCTGTGGCTCTACCGGGGCAACGGCACCGGCGGTTGGCTGCCGGGCCGAACCCTGATCGGGACCAGTTGGCAGAACCTGACGGCGATCGTGACTCCGTGGGACTTCAACGGCGACGACAAGGTGGATCTGCTCGTCCGCAACGCGTCCGGTCAGCTGTACATGTACCGCGGCAGCGGTACCGGTGGGTGGATCCTGCCACCGGTGCTCGTCGGCTCAGGCTGGAACAGCATGACGGCGATCACCGCCTGATATCCGGACCGGCCCGCGTCACGCTCGTGTCGCGGGCCGGTCGTCAGCGAACCGAAGGAGTGAACCGGCACAGCGCGGCCAGTACGCCTGAACCTGGGGACAAGGACCCAGTGACGGGGGACCGAACGACTCTGCGGGAAGAGTCGTCGCCTGCTGGATCGTGAGAGCAGGGGTGACGATGAACGCGACGTTCCGGTTCGGAAGGATTGCCGGCATTCCGATTGGCGCCCATTGGTCGGTTCTGTTGATGGTGCTGATCGTCAGCGACACGCTGGCCTCGAACGCGCTGCCGCAGCTCGTGCCCGGCCACAGCGCCGCGGCGTACTGGTCGACGGCGGTGCTGGCCGCCGTCGTGTTCGTGGCGTCGCTCCTCGCCCACGAGCTCGCCCATGCCCTGACCGCACGCAGACTCGATTTGCCCGTCGAGCGCATCACGCTCTGGATGCTCGGGGGAGTGAGCGTGCTCGGCGGCGACCCGGCGACACCGCGAGCGGCCTTTCTCATTGCCGGCGCCGGCCCGGCCACCAGCATCGGACTCGGAGTGCTCGGCGGCGGTGGTGGGCTGTTGCTGCGACCCCTCGACGCCCCCGATCTCCTCAGGGCGTCGGTGTGGTGGCTTGCGGTCATGAATGTCGCGCTCGGTGTGTTCAACCTGCTGCCCGGCGTACCACTTGACGGCGGCCGGCTGTTACGTGCGCTGCTCTGGCAGTGGTACGGCGACCCGGACCGCGCCACCGTGCTTGCCGCGATCGCTGGGCGCGTCGTCGGTGGCGTCATCGGCGCGCTCGGCGTCGTGCAGTTGCTGAACGGCGACGCCGGGGGCCTGTGGCTGATCGCCGTCGGCTATGTGATCGTGCTTGCCGCGGTCGCCGAAGGCCGGCAGGCGCGTGCCCACGGCGCGCCGGCACGGACAACTGCCAGTCAGCTCATGCGCGCTGCGGACATCACCGGGAAGGTCGAGACACCCGTCGGCGAGTTCCTGGCGCGGGTGCTGGACGAGGAACAACTGCTGTTCCCGATCATCGGACCCGATGGCCGTGCCACCGGCGTGGTCAGCCTCCGCCGCCTCGCGTCAGTACCGTCCGGCCTGCGCTCGACCACGACCCTCGGCGAGATCCAGGTCCCACTGCAGCAGGTGCCGGTCGTCAGCTCGCAAGCGACCTTGGCAGACCTCCAGCGACTTCCCGTCGACGCCGAGGGCGTCGCTCTCGTGTCCGACGGCTTGCAGCTCGTCGGCCTGATCACCGGCTACGACATCACCCGAGCCACCGAGCGCGCGACCGGACCGGCAGGGTAGAAGTGCCCGTGCCGCTGGACCGGACGGCCCTGGTCGTGAGGGTCTCGGGAGCGGAGGGTGGACACAGGTTGAGCTGACTGAAAGGGGACGGCCATGGCTGCGACGAGGCGATGGAGTGTCGAGATCTTCATCGACGAGCACGAGGACGAGCGGATCACCAACGCGGAGGCACGTCTGCACACGAACGACAAGACCCATCTCGTCGGTCGCGGCAGCGCGCACCGCCATCCCCAGGACGCCGAGGTCGCCGAGATCGGCGACGAGCTCGCGGTCGCGCGAGCGTTGTCGAATCTGTCCCACGAACTGATCCACGCCGCCGCGTCCGACATCGAGCAGATCACCAAGAAGCACGTCCACCTGAAGAGCTGACACTCGACGCTCACTGCCGGCTGGACTGCTGCAGGCCCGACCGGGCTGCGGTGAGGACGAAGGGCTGGATGACCTCGGTGCGCCAGAAGTGCGGGTCGCGGGTCGGAGGATCGTGGTACACCTCCCAGGCGTCGCCGGACCGGACAGCGCCCTCGTCCTTCAGCCATTCGTCCAAGGCCTCGTGGGCTTCGCCCAGTCCGTCGTACGGACCGATGTGCCACGCGACGACGACGTTGCCGCCCGGTAGTGTGGATGGCTGGACGTTGCCGTCACCCACGATGCGGGTGGCGACCGGGAAGCCGGCCTCGACCTCGAACCGGTGCTCCGGCCGGACGTGATACCGAACGAACGGGAAGCCGCACGGGGCGACTTCGTGCCTGCTCAGGTACGTCGCGACACGGTCGAGTGCAGCCGGGCACCAACCACTCAGCTCCTCGCGACGCAGCGTGGCCTTGACGACGGCGGTGCGCTGCGTGGGGACCGATCGTGATTCGATGTGCATATCTCCTCCTCCGGATGCTCTACGTTCAGCGTCTCGCCGCCGGCCGGCGATCGGCAGCGGCGAACGGTCTCGGGCGGCTGGGTCCTTCGGCCCCGCGCCGTGGACCTCTGACTGCTGGAGATCGGCCGGACGGCTGTGGTGCGAGTCACAGGCCGCGCCAGAGACTCGAAGCAGTCGATAGGAGGCTGTGATGAGCACGGTGGAGCAGTTGGACGAGGCGGTGCGGCTGAGCGGGGTGTCGGCGTACGGCGCGCGGTTCACGGATCTGGCCGTGCGGTACGGCGAAGTGGTCGTCCTGACCGGGCCGAACGGGACCGGCAAGAGCACCATCAGCCGCGTGATCGTCGGCGAGCTGGCGGCCGTTGGATCGGTCCAGGTCCTGGGCGCGGATCCGGCCGCCGCCGAGCTGAAGGGGCGGGTCGGCTATCTGGTCAAGGACCTGGAACGATGGGCTCGTTGACGGCTCGCGACGTACTGGACATCTGCGCCGCGGTGCGCGGCTGCGGTACGGCGTACGCGCACGAGATCGCCGCCCGCCTCGGGCTGGAGATCGATCGTCCGATGGGGCAGCTGTGCCGTGGTCAGCTGCGGCGGCTGGGCATCGTCCAGGCGTTGATGCACGAGCCCGAACTGATCGTGCTGGACGACCCGATGACCGAGCTGGACGACGAAGCCCGCCGAGTCCTGCCGGCCCTGCTCCACGAAGCGTCTGCCCGCGGCGCGGCGGTACTGGTCACCTCGCAGTCGGAGCCCGACGCCGAGTGGCACGCGGACCGAACCGTGCAGCTGACGAGAAGCGACGTCGTCGACGATCAGGAGACCCAGGTACCTGAGCGGGCCGTCGTACCGCACGCCCCTCCGGGGCCGCGGGCTGTCCATGGACTTCCGTCAGAAGTCCAGTAGCTGTGCCACGGTCAGGGCGACGAAGATCGCGATGACAGCGATCGCGATGAGTCGGATCCCGATCCGCACGGGTCGGCTCCACCGGGGGAGTTTCTCCGTGTCGGCGCCGGTTCGGTGCTTGTTCATCCGCTTCTCCTTCGATCGGCGGCGAGCGGCACCCGCCCGCCGCTGTACGACGAAGGTCACCGATCGCTCGATCGCCCCGCCGGCTTTTCGGACTCGGACTCGCCGGCCTCGTCGCCGGTCGTTGTCGGCGCCTGCTCGGATTGGTGGCGTTCCTTGTAGATCTCGACGCCGAGGTGGCGGATGAGTGCCTGCCCGGCTGCGGTCGAGCTGCTGGATCGGCGGCTTGCGGCGGAGCGTTGCGCGTCGCGCTGGACGCGCTTGTTCTCGAGGTCGCTCATGGCCGGCTCCTTTCTCACACCATCAGCACACACCCGGCGGTGCTCACCCGACAGGGCAGAAGTTCCTGTGCGCGGTGGACCGGACGGCCCTCCTCCGCCGGCAACAACCCGTCTGCACGATCAACGCCACCGTCCCCCGCTGGCTGAGCCAACTTTGAGAAGCCACCGACCATCTCGGCGCCAGTGAAATGGTTGGTGGCTTCTCAAAGTTGGGTGGGTCGGGGAGAGGGGTGCGGGGTCATCGTTTCGGGAGGCGTCTGCGGCCGGCGCGCCACCATGTCCAGGTCCGGTGGAGGCTGGTTCGAGCGGGGCCGATGTAACGGCCGATCGCAGTGGCCAGGCCTGGTATCGAGGCCAGCGCCAGCGCGCACAGGATCTCGGTGCCGGTCAAGGCCTGCAGGCCGAGCAGATCTTGCAGCGGTGCGAGCGCCAGGGGAAGCATCTGAGCAGCCAGGGCGCCGGCCACCGCCAGGTCGAGGAAGCGCAGCCGCCGGCCATTGGGCGGACTCGGTCGGCGCAGTGCGATGGCGACACCGAGTTGGGCGAGACCGAGTACGAGGTAGCTCATGGTCTGCCACGGTGCTCCCACACTTCGGGCCCACACCGCCGCGGCCAGGGTGACGGCGGCAATGAGTGCGCCGGTCCACGCGATTCGCTTCCACAGGCCCGCACCGAGGATCTGTTCCTGGGGTGAGCGCGGCGGTTGCTGCATCGTCTCGGGGTCGGCGGGCTCTGCGCCGATGGCGACGCCGGGGAGTCCGTGGGTGAGCATGTTGATCCACAGGATCTGGCCGGGCAGCAGCGGTACGGCGAATCCGAGCAGCGGACCGATCAACATCACCAGGACTTCGGCGAGACCGCCGCTCAAGGCGTAGCGGAGGAAGGTACGGATGTTCGTGTAGATCCGCCGGCCCTCCTCGATCGCGGCCTCGATGGTGCCGAGGTCGTCATCGGTGAGGACCAGGTCGGCCGCTTGCCGTGCGACTTCGGTGCCGCCTCTGCCCATCGCGACGCCGATATCGGCGCGACGGAGTGCCGGGGCGTCGTTGACGCCGTCGCCGGTCATCGCGATGACGTGACCGTGGTCCTGCCAGGCGCGGACGATGTCGAGTTTCTGCTCCGGACGGATACGGGCGAACACGTGCCCGGTGGTCGGATCCTTCCCGTGGTCGATGTCTGCGCCGGTGACGACCTCGCCGTCGTGCACGCCGATGCGGTTCGCGACGGCCAGTGCGGTGCCGGGCGCGTCGCCGGTGATGAGCAGGACGCCGATACCGGCCCGGCCGAAGGTGGCGACGGCGTCGGCGGCGTTACGCCGTACCGGATCTGTGATCGCGATCAGGCCGACGAGGTGCAGTCCGTTCTCGGTGCGGGGAGCGTCCGGCGGCACGGATTTGTCGGCGACCGCGAGCACGCGGTAGCCGGTTTCCGACAGCTCGGCGGCGATGGCCTTGGCACGATCGAGGTCGCCGTACGGCGTGACGTCGGGGGTGAGCATCACCTCGGGGGCGCCCTTGCCGATCACGAGGACGTCGTTGCTACCCGGCGGCAGGTGGAAGGTGGTCATCCGTTTGCGGACGCTGTCGAAGGGCAGCTCGTGTGTCCGCGGGTACGCGGCGCGGAGTTCGTCGGGGTCGACGGCTCCGCGATGGGCCAGGGTGAGGAGCGCGGCCTCGGTCGGATCACCAATGGCTCGCCACGCCGGGTCGTCGTCCGTCGGCGCCCGCAGGGCCGCATCGTTGCACAAGGCAACATCACGGAGCAGGTGCTGGACGTCGGGAGAGCCGCCGGGTGGTACGAGGCGGCCGGCGGGATCGTAGCCGGCGCCGGTGGCGGTGGCCGTGCCGGACTCGGTCCACAGGCGTTCGGCCTGCATGATGCCTTCCGTGATGGTGCCGGTCTTGTCGGTCGCGACCATGGTGACCGCGCCGAGCGTCTCGACCGCGGGCAGCTTGCGGACGACCGCGGCGCGCTGTGCCATCCGGTGGGCGCCGATGGCGAGGGCCAGCGTGACGACCGCGGGCAGGGACTCCGGTACGGCGGCCACTGTGAGACTGACCGCGGTCACGACCATGTTCGGCAACGGCAGTCCGCGGACGAGACCGGCGACGGCGACGATCGCGGACAGCGCGACGGCCACGATGCTCAGGACCCGGCTGAGCGCGGCGAGTCTGCGTTGCAACGGTGTCGCCCGCGGCCGCTGGTTCGACAGGAGCGCGGCGATTCGCCCGAGGGCACTGCCAGGTCCGGTCCGGGTGACGACGCCGGTGCCGCGACCGCGGGTCACGACGGTTCCGGCGTACAGCTCGTCCGGCGGGTCCTTCTCGACCGGGACGGACTCGCCGGTGAGAGTGGACTCGTCAGCCTGGAGCTGGACCGCCTCGAAGAGCTCGAGGTCGGCGGGTACGACGTCACCGGCCTGGAGCAGGATCACGTCCTCCGGCACGACCTCGGCCGACGGGATGACGGTGGTGCGGCCGTTGCGCCGTACGGTCGCCTGCGGCGCGGCCAGCCGGTTGAGGGCGGCGAGTGCGTGCTCGGCCCGGACCTCCTGGATGACGCCGACGGTGGTGTTGAGGACAACCACGACCAGGATCACTGCCAGGTCGGTGAGGTCACGGAGACTTGCGGTGAGGACCGCGGCGGCGAGCAGGAGCAGGATCATCGGATCCCGGACCTGCATCAGTACGCGCCGCCAGGCCGACGGCGGGCGGGCTGCCGGAATCGTGTTCGACCCGTGTTCGACCAGCGCGAGCGCGGCCTGGTCCGAGGACAGGCCGCGCGGAGACGCCTGCTGAACGGTCATCGGCGACCTTCGGCGTGGCGCCGCGGCCTGCCACGGACGATCACGTCGAAGGTGAACACCACCATCAGGCTGCAGATAAAGGCGGCCAGCAAGAGCTCGGCCGTGGCGGTCGCGGCGAACGCGATGGTGAAGACGTACAGCACGAGCGCCACAGCCGCGACGACGCCCTCGGCGCGTCCGAGTCGCGCCGGATGGACGCCGCTTCGGAGTACCCAGAATGCCGCCCCACCGAGGAGAAGCCCGGTGGAGGCCATCGCCCGCGGATTGTCGATCAGTGGCATATCCCCGTTGACGAGGTAGCCGATGTACGGAACGAGAACAGCAACGAGCAGAAGCCCCGCAACGGCATCGCGAACCCGTACTCTCACCGGACTCACCGCCGGCCGGAGCTCTTGGGCCGTGGTAGCGACAGCAGCGTCCAGACGAGGACGAACAGCACCACGAGCGTGACCCGCAGGCCCTCGGACCAGGTGCTGGTCCAGACGGCTGTGGCCAGGACCTGGGGGAAGAACACGATCCAGGTGAGAATCTCCACCACGATCGGCAGGTCGCGGATCCAGGCGGCGAGATCGTCGAGCTGGCCCTTCTGCATCAGGACGAAGAAGACGATCCACAGTCCGGTCATCCAGACGAACCAGCCCTGGGAGGAGGCCGGAGCCCGACGGACCTCGGCGGTCGACGACTTGGACATGATTGCTCCTTCCTCAGACGAACGGACAGACTCCGCACTTCGAGCATCTGTCCTGCCCGGACGCGGCGCACGGGGCGTTAGTCCTGCTTCGCGTGGGCCGTTGCGCTCTGCGCCTGGAGGCTGAGGTAGCACAGGCCGGCCACTGGAACCGGCCCCCAGAACTGGACGAGGCGCCAGGACAGTACGGCGAGGACCGCGGCCTGGCTGTCGACGCCGAACCCGAGGAGGCTGGAGATCGCGATGCCCTCGACCACCGCGATGCCGCCGGGGGTCAACGGTACGGCGGCGGCCAGGTTGGCGGCGCAGTACGCGAGGAGCAAGGGGATCGGGCTGATCGGCTCGCCGTAGGCGGCGAGGAACGTCCAGAGAACGCAGGCGTCGAGCAGCCAGTTCAACGTTGCCCAGAGGAGGAACGCCCGGCGTACCTCGTGATCGGCCAGGAGGTCACGGAGCCGGAGCGCGACCGAGGCGATCCAGGGCCGCGTCCTGCGAGGCAGTCGAGACAGCGACGCGCGCAGAACACCCGCGGCGAATCGTTCGAGTGCGGACCGCTCGCGGACAGCGAGTACGCCACAGGCCAGGGCGGCCAGGCCGATCAGGAACATGATCAGGTACGCCGACGTCGCGTCCCGCAGGAACAGGGCGGGGATCGAGGTGAGCCAGGCGATCAGGAGCAGCGCAACGTACGAGCCGACTGCTTCGGCCGTGATGGTTGCCGTGATGTTGGCCGGTCGCGCGCCACCGGCACGCAGCAGCCGGAACCGCAGGGCGGTCGCCGTCGCCGCGCCGCCCGGAATGACGTGGCTGACGCCGTAGCCCGTGACGTCGGTGCGCAGGATCCAGGAGAACCGCACCTGGCCGCGGCCCAGCAGGGCACGGGTGAAGAGCGAGTAGCTGACCAAGCAGCAGGTCTCGAGCGTAATTCCGGCGATCACCCAGGCCGGGTTGAGATGTGCTACCCGGTCGAGCGACTCGCGGGCCAAGGTGAGCTTCGGGAGGACGACGTACTCGACCACGGCGAACACGACCACGAGCGAAGCCGCGGACCAGACGCGCCGGTGCCAAGCAGGCCGGGGCCCGGTCGCACCGTCCATGGGTCGCTCCCTTCCACGGTGCAGCTTGCCTGCCCGGACGGCGGTGCGGGAGGGCCGAAGGTCAGGGGTGATCCGGTGCGGAAGGCCCTGCTGCCGTGGCGCGTCGCAGGGTGAGGTGGAGATGTAGGGAAGGGCGACCGGAAGGAGACACGATGGTGACGACACTTCAGCACCGCGACACCCGGCGGCAGTTCGCGGATCTGTTCGACTGGGCCGAGGGCCTGCCGAATCTGTTCACGTTGCCGGCCACGATGCGCGGCGTCCGGATCGAGGAGTTCACCGACGACGACAAGTATGTCGTTCGTGCGGAGCTGCCCGGTCTGGATCCGGACAAGGACATCAAGGTCGAGGTCGCGAACGGGATGCTGACCATCTCCGCGACTCGTCAGCAGGAGGAGCACGACGCTGCCCGCTCCGAGTTCCACTACGGCACGCTCACCCGCCGGGTGCTGCTGCCGGACGGAGCCGACGAGCAGGCGGTGGTCGCGAAGTACACGGCCGGGATCCTCGAAGTGACCGTGCCGATCTCGGCGAAACCGGCCGAGACGCGCGCGATCACGATCGAGCACACCGACTGATATCCACCCTGGTCCGGCCGGCCGCATCCGGCCGGGCCCCGTCGTGAGAGGACGCGTCATGAAGCGGTTGGTAATCCTGGGCGGTGGCACCGCCGGTACGGTCGTGGCCAACAAGCTGCGTCGCGGGCTCGCGCGCGACGACTGGCGGATCACGGTGATCGACCGGGATCGCGACCACCTGTACCAGCCGGGGCTGCTGTTCGTCCCCTTCGGGGGCCGGGAAGATCTGCTGAAACCCCGTCGCCGCTTGCTGCGTGACGGGATCCAGCTGCTGATCGGTGAGGTCGCGGCTGTCGACACGGAGCGGAAGTCGGTCAAGCTGTTCGACGGTGACGTGATCTGCTACGACTACCTGGTCATCGCCACCGGCACCAGCCCGCGGCCGGACCAGACTCCAGGAATGCTGGGCGCGGAGTGGCGGCGCAGCATCCACGACTTCTACACCTACGACGGAGCATTCGCCCTGCGCGACGCCTTGCAGGGGTTCACCGGCGGGCGCCTCGTCGTACACGTGGTCGAGCAACCCATCAAGTGCCCGGTAGCGCCGCTCGAGTTCACGTTCCTCGCGGAGGCGTTCTTCCGCGGGCGTGAGATGCGGGACCAGGTCGAGCTCGTGTACGTGACGCCACTCGACGGCGCGTTCACCAAGCCGATCGCGTCGCGGTACCTCGGCCGGCTGCTCGACGAGCGGAAGATCAAGGTCGAGACCGACTTCCTGGTCGAACGGGTCGATGCCGAGCGCAAGACGTTGGTGAGTTACGACGAGCGCGAAATCGGCTACGACCTACTGGTCACCGTGCCGCTCAACATGGGCGCCGACTTCATCGGCGCTTCGGGCCTGGGCGACGAGCTGAACTATGTGCCGGTCGACAAGCAGACACTGCAGTCGCGCGCGCACCCCGAGATCTTCGCCATTGGAGACGCCAACGACATACCGACCTCGAAGGCCGGATCCGTGGCGCACTTCTCGAGCGAGATCTTCGTCGAGAACTTCTTCCAGTACGCCGAAGGCCTGGCGATGACGCACCGCTTCGACGGGCACGCCAACTGCTTCGTCGAGACCGGCGACGGCAGGGGCCTGCTGATCGACTTCAACTACGACACCGAACCGCTGCCCGGACGCTTCCCGTTCGGACGTCTCGGGCCGCTGTCCCTGCTCCGCGAGACGAAGGCGAACCACTGGGGCAAGCTCGCATTCCGCTGGATCTACTGGAACCTGCTGGTCAAGGGCCGCTGGTTGCCGATTCCGAGCCGGATGTCGATGAACGGCAAACACCGACCGGACGAGGAGGTCCGACCATGACGACTGTCCACCCTGAGATCCACACCGACGCCGAGGGTTTCCTGACCGTGTACGACGAATGGTCCGAGGAACTCGCCGTACAGCTCGCGGCCCGGATCGGGATCGAGCTGACCGACGAGCACTGGAAGGCGATCCGCTTCCTACGCGAGGACTACCCGACGCATGGCGAAACCGCCACGCTGCGCCGCGTGTCGACGCTGGCCGGCATTCCGGTCAAGCAGTTGTTCGCCCTGTTCCCCGGCAAGCCGGCCAAGAAGATGGCGTACGTCGCCGGCCTGCCGAAGCCCCGCGGTTGCGTGTGAGAGAAGGAACCGACATGACCACCACGATGCCGCTGACCGTCCCGAACTTCGGGGACGAGGCAACCGAGGGCCGCAAGCTGGCCATCATCTGCTCGAAAGGCAACTTGGACATGGCCTACCCGGGCCTGATCCTGGCCAACGCCGCCCTGGGCGAAGGAGTGGAGACCCACCTGTTCTTCACGTTCTGGGGCTTCGACATGATCACCAAGTCGCGAATGCACGACCTGAAGTTCACGATGCTCGGGAACACCGCTACGCATCTGCCGCAAGGCCTCGGCGGCCTGCCCGGTATGACCGCGATGGCCACCCATCAGATGAAGAAGCAGATCCAGGACGTCGGCGTGCCCGACGTACCGGAGTTCCTGGAGCAGATCGTCGCGTCGGGCGGTCACCTGTGGGCCTGCCGGATGTCCGCCGACATGATGCGCCTCGACGAGTCCGACCTCTACGAAGACGTCGAAGCCATCATCAGCGCCGCCGACTTCATCGAAAAGACCGAAGGCGCCCAACTCCTCTTCATCTGACCAGTCGCGCCCAAATGCCGCAGGCGGGACTTTCGGCCCATTGGCAACACGAGCAACTTGCGTGATGGTGGAGAGCGTGACGATCTCGGATGGGGACGAGGGATGACGACTCGTGCGGAGCGGCGTACCGGGGACACGGTGGGTTCGCCGTGGTTGATGCTGGTGCTGGCGACGGTTGGTTTCGCCGTGAACTTCTGGGCGTGGGCGCTGATCAGCCCGCTCGGTCCGTTGTTCCGGCAGAACGGGTCGCTGGGCACACTGAGCGAGTCGGATGTCGCGCTGCTGGTCGCGGTCCCGGTGGTCGTGGGGTCGCTCGGTCGCATCGTGGTCGGTGCGCTGACCGACAGGCTCGGCGGGCGGGTGATGTTCCCGATCGTGTCCGCGGTGACGATCGTGCCGATCCTGTTCATCGCGTTCGTCGCGCTCGGCTCCTATGTCTTGCTGCTGGTCGGCGGGTTCTTCCTGGGCGTCGCCGGGACGGCCTTCGCGGTCGGGGTGCCGTTCGTGAACGCGTGGTTTCCGCCTGAGCGGAGGGGGCTCGCGGTGGGGGTCTTCGGTGCCGGCATGGGCGGTACGGCGATCAGCGCACTGACCACCGTGAAGCTGTACAACAACGTCGATTCCAAGGCGCCCTTCCTGATCACGGCAGCCGTGCTCGCCGTGTACGCCGTGGTCGCCTGGATGTTCCTTCGGGACGCCCCCGGACGTATTGCCCCGACGACCTCACTCGTCCAGCGCCTCGTGGCCAACGCCAGACTCCCGATCACCTGGCAGGCCTGCGTACTGTACGCGGTGGCCTTCGGCGGGTACGTCGCCTTCTCGGTCTATCTCCCGGCCTACCTGAAGACGGACTATGGCTTGACGCCTGCGGACGCCGCGAACCGGATGGCGGGCTTCGTCGCGGTCGCGGTGATCATGCGTCCGCTCGGTGGGTGGCTGTCGGACCGGTTGGGGCCGGTTCCGGTGCTGGCGGTCGGTTACGCCGTCGTGGTCGCCGGCGCGGGAGTCGCGGCGACCCATCCGCTGCTCGAGCCCATCGGCACGATCGCGTTCCTGGGAATGGCTGCCGCGCTCGGCTCGGGCAGCGGGGCCACCTTCGCGCTGATCGCCGAGGTGACGGAACCGTCCCGGGTGGGTGGGGTGACCGGTTTGGTCGGTGCGGCCGGCGGACTCGGTGGGTTCGTGCCGCCGCTGGTGATGGGTTATGTCTACGGCCGGACGGAGTCCTACGCGATCGGCCTGTGGCTGCTGTCGGTGACGGCGGCTCTGACCCTCGCCCTGACTCTGACCCTCGTGCGTGCGACCGAGCGCGCACACCGGCCTGCGTCGCCCGGCGAACAAGACGCTTCCAAGAACGTCGCCTGAGTCCTGACCGCGTCGAGGAGAGGATTTCCCTGTGAGCACTGAGGTCCAGCCCGAAGGCACGGGAGCCGGTCGCGAGGTGGGGCTGGACGGAGGTCTGAGCGACGCGCTCGTGCGTACGAGGCGGTTCTTCACGAAAGGCGCGGTGTCGGCTGACCTGCGGACGCTGACGAAGACCGGTGGGCGGCAGGCTGATGACTTTTACCGGGATCGTTGGAGTCACGACAAGGTGGTCCGTTCGACGCATGGCGTGAACTGCACGGGTTCGTGTTCGTGGAAGGTGTACGTCAAGGACGGCATCATCACCTGGGAGACCCAGCAGACCGATTATCCGTCGGTCGGGCCCGACCGGCCGGAGTACGAGCCGCGGGGTTGTCCGCGGGGCGCGGCGTTTTCCTGGTACACGTACTCGCCGACCCGGGTGCGTTATCCCTACGTCCGCGGTGTGCTGCTGGAGATGTATCGCGAGGCGAGGCGCCAGTACGGCGG